>NZ_BANH01000007.1 GCF_000964465.1 Gluconobacter thailandicus F149-1 = NBRC 100600
AGGCAGTTCGAATGCACCCGCCTGATCACCGGAACCCAGGTCATCCACACGCTCAAACGCCTCATCCACGATAAGGGATTGCCGCTTATGGAAGCGCCTGCCTGAGCGAGACCATCAGGAGTTTTCTGGAATTGAAGGCGGGAGCCTGATATTGGCGGGGCGTGTTATCACCTGATCGTGGGTCTGCCTGCGGTCGCAGAGCTGGATGGTCGCCCCTGTGTCTGATGTCCTTCCGCCGATCCGTATCGTCGCGCTTTATAATTTTACGCCGTTCGAAGATGTTGCCGCTCTGCGGGAGCCTTTGCAGCAGGTGTGCGAACAGGAAGGGATCAAGGGTATCCTTCTGCTGGCTCCGGAAGGCATTAACGGCACCATTGCGGGCACTGACGAAAGCATGGAGCGCGTGCTGGAGCATATCCGCGCTCTGCCGGGTTGTGAGGAACTGGAGATCAAGGAATCCCGGGCGCCGGAACTGCCATTCCGGCGCATGAAGGTGCGGCTCAAGAAAGAGATCGTCACCATGGGGCAGCCTAATATCGATCCTCGCAAGGACGTGGGGCAGTATCTTGATCCCGCTGAATGGAATGCGTTGATCTCCGATCCGGAGACAATCGTTATTGACACCCGTAATGACTACGAGGTGGCGATCGGGACGTTCAAGGGAGCAGAAGATCCCAAGACACGGTCATTCCGTGAGTTTCCCGAGTGGTTCCGCAACCGTCGCAAAGAGCTTGAGGCAAAGGGCAAGGTGCCGAAGATTGCCATGTTCTGCACGGGCGGTATTCGCTGTGAGAAGTCTACGTCTTTTGTAAAAGGCGAAGGGCTGGAGGAGGTTTATCATCTTAAGGGCGGTATTCTGAAGTATCTGGAGACCGTTCCTGAAGAAGAAAGCCTTTGGGAAGGCGAATGCTTCGTGTTCGACCAGCGTGTCTCGGTGAAGCATGGTCTGGAAATTGGCAGTTACGATGTCTGTCATGCTTGCCGTCGTCCTGTCAGCGAAAAGGACAAGGCGTCTCCGTTGTTCGTACAGGGCGTGTCCTGCCCGCATTGTCATAATGAGCGTACGGAAGAGCAACGCCAGCGCTATGCTTCACGCGAGCATCAGGAAATGCTGGCGCGCAAGCGTGGAAAAGAGCATCTGGGCTCCTGATGCCATTACGAAGATGACAAACCGTCAGAGTTGCGAAGAGGACGGCTGAACGACTTGACCTGTCTACGCTTCTGTTGATTTTTCTGAGGTCGTAATGAAAGCGACTGAGGCGGTGTGATGGTAAAGATGTTCCGTTGGGCTGGACTGGTATGCGCCGGGATGATGGCGCTTCCGGCCGTGGCATTTGCACAGAAGCCCTGGCCTGTCCGGGTTGTGGTTGTGACGACCTTCGAGAAGGGTGCGGACACCGGCGATCAGCCAGGGGAGCTTCAGCTCTGGGCCGAGCGGGAGCATCTGACGGAGCATGTGTCGTTTCCGGGTGGTGTACACGACATCCTGACCAATCTGGAGCATACCGAAATCGCGATTGTGACGGGGATGACGCTGGTGAATGCCGGGCCGTCCATCATGGCACTGGGGACTGACCCGCGATTTGATCTGACAAAAGCTTATTGGCTGGTGGCTGGTATTGCCGGGGCTGATCCGCAGGTCATGTCTGTCGGGTCGGCGGCGTGGGCGCGGTATGTTGTGAATGATGTTGCCCAGTCCATTGATATGCGTGAAGTGCCGAAAGACTGGCCTTATGGGGTTTATGCGGCGAGTGCGGTGCGACCCGGAACGCTTGAGGGGTCGGATCAGAAGCATGGTGCAGATGCCGGATACCCGATTGTCTTTTCGCTGAATGCAGGGCTTTCGCATTGGGCGTGGGAGCAGACGCGGGCGGTTAAGCTTATGGATACGCCGGAGATGCGGGCTTATTCCAAGGGATGGGCCAAATATCCAGCTGCGTTGAAAGCGCCATCCGTCATTCAGGGAGATAGTTTTGCGTCTGATCTCTACTGGCATGGTCATTACCTGAACCAGTATGCGCGGGACTGGGTGAAGATGTTCACGAACGCCCAGGGCGTGTTTGCCATGAGTAATATGGAAGACTCCGCGATTGCATCGGCCATGGTTCGTCTGGACCGGATGAAGAAAGCAGATTTCCAGCGGCTCATGGTTCTACGGACCGCTTCCAACTACACGCTGCCGCCAAAGGGTCGGAAGGCGTATGAGACAGTGTCGGAAGAGTATTCCGGCGATGGGCTGCCAGCTTACGAAGCGGCGTGGCGTGTGGGAAGTGTTGTCGTGCATGAACTGACGAAACACTGGTCCGTCTATGAAGACCATGTTCCGGATCAAGTCCTTTGATGCAGGACGGGGGTGTGCAGGGAGTCAGGAAGGCGCCCTTTCCGGTAAGCGGCAGGATTGCACTACGCTATGCCGTGATCAATCTCGGCATTTCTTTTCCTTTGCATGGGCTGATCATCTGGGCGGGTTGGCAGCCCGAAGATCATGACTCTCATCTTAATCCAGTCGCTCTGTTTCTGGCAGGCATTTTGCTGGCGCCTGTTCTCGAGACCTTTCTGAACTTCTGGATTCCCATTTGGATTGTAGACAAACTGTTTGGTGGGAAAGCTTTTGCGCATGGTTTAGCGTGGATTGCGTGCGTCGCGCCCTTTGTATGGGTTCATTACGGCGGAGATTATTTTCATCGAAGTTTTCTGACCGCGCTTTGTACGGGCGTGGTCGGTGGAACCTGTTTTTATCTCTGCTACCGGCGGGCAGAGGCTTCAGAAGGTGTGAGTGCGTTCTGGACCACGGCGCTCTGTCATGGCCTCTTTAATGGGCTTGTTGCTTTGGTGGCTGGACTACTGGTGGTGCTTACGAGGGCATTTCCGGCTCTCTCCTTTTGAAAAGAGCCGGAAATGCCTTACGTCAGGCGGGAGTTTTCATCTTTTTAGGACGACCGCGGGTTGGCTTCTCGGATGCCGGTTTGGTTTTGGCTTTTCGGGGCGGCAAGGTGTCGATGAGGTTTTGGGGTGTGCCAATCACGGTTGTTTCCCTCCGCTGACGAACGCCCGGCGCGTTAAGAAGGGGAGCGAGGAAACGCCCGGTGTGACTGGCCTTGCAGGCCGCGATATCTTCCGGTGTTCCAGCGGCAACGATACTGCCGCCACCGTCTCCGCCTTCTGGCCCGATGTCGATCAGCCAGTCTGCCGTTTTAATGACTTCCAGATTGTGTTCGATGACCAGAACAGTGTTGCCCTGATCGACCAGCGCATGGAGTACTTCAAGCAGCTTGCGAACGTCTTCCGTGTGCAGACCAGTGGTTGGTTCATCCAGAATATAGAGCGTGCGGCCTGTGGCGCGTTTGGCCAGTTCCTTCGATAGCTTGACGCGCTGGGCTTCACCGCCTGAAAGCGTGGTCGCCTGTTGGCCAAGGGCGACGTAACCTAGGCCGACCTGCTGAAGAATGGCGAGACGGTCACGGATTTTCGGTACGGCATGGAAGAAGGGCAGGGCTTCGTCCACGGTCATGGCCAGGACATCTGCGATGGAGTTTCCGCGGAACTTCACTTCCAGCGTTTCACGGTTGTAGCGCGCGCCCTTGCAGGTGTCGCAGGTAACGAACACGTCTGGCAGGAAGTGCATCTCGATTTTTAGGACGCCATCGCCCTGACAGGCTTCGCATCGGCCCCCCTTCACGTTGAAGGAGAAGCGGCCTGGTTTGTAGCCGCGTGCTTTGGATTCCGGCAGTTCAGCGAACCAGTCCCGGATGGGGGCAAACAGGTCCGTATAGGTGGCGGGGTTGGAGCGCGGTGTACGCCCGATAGGGGACTGATCGATCTCGATGATCTTGTCGAGATTGTCCACGCCTTCCAGTCGGTCATAGGGCAACGGAGACTGGCTTGATTTCATGAGCTGGCGGGACAGGGCCTTATAGAGCGTATCCACAACTAGTGTAGATTTTCCGCCGCCTGATACGCCTGTTACGGCAATGAAGGTACCCAGCGGAAAATCGACAGTCAGGTCTTTGAGGTTGTTTCCCTTGGCCCCGACGAGTGTGAGGGTCTTGTCAGAGGTGCGACGGTTCTCGGGTACGGGGATGAACTTCCGACCGGAGAGATAGGCGCCTGTCAGACTGTCCTTGTTCTTGGCGACTTCTGCCGGAGAGCCGATGGCGATGACGTTTCCGCCGCGTGTACCGGCACCGGGACCCATGTCGATCAGATAGTCGGCAGCCCGGATGGCGTCTTCGTCATGTTCCACGACGATAACGGTGTTCCCGAGGCGCTTGAGGCGCTCCAGCGTACCGAGAAGGCGCTCGTTATCGCGTTGGTGCAGGCCGATAGAAGGCTCGTCCAGCACATACAGGACTCCGGTCAGGCCGGAGCCGATCTGGGAGGCGAGACGGATGCGCTGGCTTTCACCGCCGGACAGCGTAGCTGATCCTCGGGAGAGCGTGAGGTAATCCAGTCCCACATCGTCGAGGAAGTGCAGGCGGTCTGTGATTTCACGCAGGATGCGGCGGGCGATTTCGGCCCGTTGGGGCGTCAGGGTTGCTTCGACGCCAGAGAACCAGTCAAGCGCCTTGCGGATCTGCATGTCCGAAGCTTCGGCGATGTTCAGGTCATTGACCTTCACGCAGAGGGCTTCCGGTTTCAGGCGTGCGCCATGGCAGACGTGACAGGGTTTCTCGGACTGGTAGCGCGACAGTTCTTCTCGCACCCACATGCTGTCGGTCTGGGCCATGCGGCGACGCAGGTTTTTCAGCACGCCTTCGAAAGGCTTGGTCACAGTGTGGACTTTGCTGCCATCGCGGTAGGGAATGGCAATCGCTTCCCTGGAGCCGTTGAGGATCAGGTCGCGTGTTTCAGTTTTCAGGTCGCCCCATGGTGCATTCATGGTGTCGCCGCAATGACGGGCCAGTGCGGCAAGGGTTTGGTCGTACCAGTCCGTGCTGGCGCCTTTCCATGGGGCAATGGCGCCTTCGGCTAACGTCAGGCTGTCATCCGGGACGATCAGGTTGGCATCGAAATGCGTTTCCGTGCCGATACCGTCACAGGTCGGACACGCACCCATTGGCGCGTTGAAGGAGAAGAGACGCGGCTCGATCTCTTCAATCGTAAAGCCTGAAACTGGGCAGGCGAAGCGGGACGAGAAAACGATGTGGGCCGGAGTGGCCTTGTCGTCAGCGCGTTTGACTTCTTCGGCGTAAGCGAGGCCATCGGAAAGTTCGAGGGCGGTTTCGAAGCTGTCTGCCAGACGGGATTCGAGGTCGGGTTTGACGACGATCCGGTCTATAACCACTTCCACGTTGTGGCGGGTCTTGCGGTTCAGTTCCGGGGCTTCGGCGATTTCGTAAAGCTCACCGTCGATTTTGACGCGGGTGAAGCCCTTGCGGGACAGTTCTGCGAGTTCGCGCTTGCAGTCGCCTTTCCGGTCACGGACGACTGGAGCGAGGAGCATCAGGCGCATGCCCTCCGGGAGCGCCATGACCCGGTCCACCATCTGACTGACGGTCTGTGCTTCGATAGGAAGGCCGGTGGCGGGAGAATAGGGAATGCCCACGCGCGCCCAGAGCAGACGCATGTAGTCGTGAATTTCCGTGATGGTGCCGACGGTCGAGCGGGGGTTTTTGGAGGTGGTTTTCTGCTCGATCGAGATGGCGGGGGAGAGGCCCTCGATAGAGTCTACATCTGGCTTACCCATCAGTTCCAGGAACTGGCGGGCATAGGCCGAAAGACTCTCTACATAACGGCGCTGGCCTTCTGCATAGATTGTATCGAAGGCGAGCGAAGACTTTCCCGAGCCGGACAGGCCCGTGATGATCGTGAGCGAGTCACGGGGAATTGTGACATCGATATTCTTAAGGTTGTGGGCGCGTGCGCCACGGACACGGATCGAATGATTGTCTGGAAAGCTCACGAAAACCCCGGGATGTACAGAAAAGGCAATTGTGTTCGCAACGCGCCTGAACGGTGCTAGATCACTTTATAGATGGGTTTTCACGGCCTATATGAAAAGAACAATTCAAGAAAATTGGTTGGTACGGAATGGCAGGCAGCGTCAACAAGGTGATTCTGGTCGGGAATCTGGGCAAAGACCCGGAAGTCCGGAATACGCAATCAGGCTCGAAAATCGTCAATCTGACGGTTGCGACGTCCGAAACATGGAACGATCGTCAAAGCGGTGAGCGCAAGGAGCGTACCGAATGGCATCGTGTCGTGATCTTCAACGATCGTCTGGGCGATGTGGCAGAACGGTTCCTGCGTAAGGGCCGTAAGGTCTATCTGGAAGGCGAATTGCGGACCCGCAAATGGACCGACCAGTCCGGGCAGGAGCGCTACACGACAGAAGTGACGATTGATCGTTTCCGCGGTGAGCTGGTGTTGCTGGATAGCAACCGCAGTGGCGGCGGCGATGAGGGTGGCTTCGACGGAAGCGGCTCGTCTTATGGCGGTGGAAGCAGCAACGGCGGCGGCTTTGGTGGCGGCAACCGGGGTGGTGGCTTCGGCGGCGGTAATGATGGCGGCCGTTCAGGTGGCTCGTCGGGCGGGTCGTCTGGTGGGGGCAACCGTGGCGGTGGCTGGGATGCGCCGCCGGATAACGATCTGGATGACGAAATCCCGTTCTGAAGGATGCGTTTGGAACCGGGCTGGCAATGTCAGTCCGGTTTTTTTATGTCCGGCGTGGGCGTTCAGAGGGTCAGATGGAAGAAATGGCTGAATTCCGAAGCCTGATAGTCACCGAAGGCTTCGCCCGGTTGGAAGCCCCGGGTTTGATAGAGTGCCAGAGCAGGTTCGAAGGAAGCTCCGCGTCCTGTTTCAAGGCTGAGTGTCTTCATGCCCACAGAACGGGCTCTGTGAATAAGGTGATCCAGAAGGGCGCTGGCCACACCCTGTCTCAGAAAGTCAGGATGCGTGCGCATGGATTTGAGCTCTCCTTCCTGATCGTTCAGGCGTTTGAGCGCGCCGATTCCGGCTATGCGATCCAGTTGATGGACGGTCCAGACTTCGATTTCAGGTGCCATAAGGCCGGATAAATCGAGAGCGAAGACGTGACCGGCTGGGGTGTTGTCATGCATCCCGGCAAGATGAAGGGCAAGAAGGTCGCGTGTCTGCGGGTTGGAAAAATCAGCAGGATGGATGGTGAATATCGGGCTCATGAGGGGCTGTTCTGCTCAACTGCGTTCGGCGTCAGGATAACAAGTTTATACCCTCCGTGTTCTGCGGGGGTGAGTGTTATCTGTTCATAGTTCAACACCCCACGGACTGGATGCTGGAAGCTGCGTTGGCCGCCTTCTCTGGGCAGAACACGCTGGTCTTGCCAGAAATGGAGAAACTCTTGGCTTTCAGCTTGAAGAGCAGAGGTCAGGGTCTGAAACGCTGGGGTTCTGGCAAGATGGGCTGTGTCGGCCCGGAATTCTGCGAGCAGTCGTCTTGAGCGGTCAGGCCAGTCCGTCAGAAAGACTCTGGCTTCAGGGTTCAGAAAAACGTATCGGAGCTGGTTGGACTCTGGGCTGTGCATCCATCCTGTGAACAGTGCTCGGGCAGGATCGTTGGCACTCAGAACATTCCATAGCGGGTCAAGCAGATAAGCGGGGCTTTTGATTTGTCCCGGCAGACTCAGCAATGCGTCTGGTGTTGCAGATGAAGAAGCGATCTGCTGCGGGTCGCGGAGTTCAGCCAACGTGAAAAGATAGCGCCTTTCTGTGGCGGACATTTTCAGAGCTGTGGCGATGCGGGACAGAGTAGACGGAGAGCAGGTGACGTCGCGGCCCTGTTCCAGCCATGTGTACCAGGTTGTGCTGATGCCGCAGAGTTGGGCGGCTTCTTCACGTCGCAGTCCGGGTGTGCGCCTGCGGTGAGGAACAACGAGAAGTCCTGCCTGTGATGGCGAGAGCTTTTCCCGTTGTGTGCGAAGAAACTGACCAAGGGTCTGGCGGCGATCTGTTGGCATAGTACAATTTATACCACGATAAATTAGGATCTTATACCAAGTTTGAGGTGTTGGAATGCTGGTTTCAGAAGGAGAGCATTCAATGACGAAACAGGCTGGTCAATTCGCTGCAGGGCACTACGAGGCACGCGCCTCGGCGTATGTGGAGAGTGCGGTCCACAGTCAGGGTTCTGATCTGGAAGCCATTGTTCAGGCGGTAAAGGGACGGGGTTTTGGGCGTGTTCTGGATCTCGGGTGCGGGGGCGGTCATGTAAGTTATGCTGTGGCGCCTCATGTCGGACAGATTGTCGCCTGCGACATTACGCCGGGCATGTTGACGGCTGTTCAGGATGAGGCATCCAGGCGTGAGCTGAGCAATATTGAGGTTCGGCAGGCTTCAGCGGAAAACCTGCCGTTTGAAGACGCTGCCTTTGATGCGGTGCTCTGTCGTTTTACGGCTCATCACTGGGATGACTTCGAAGCAGGCCTGCGTGAGGCCAGACGGGTTCTGAAGCCCGGCGGTCTGGCTGTATTTGTTGATGTGACGGCACCTGAAGATGCTGTTTCCGATAGCTGGATTCAGGCGCTGGAACTCATGCGGGATATTTCGCATGTGCGGGATTATTCCATTTGGGAGTGGGTGAGCGCGCTGGGGCGGTCCGGATTTTCGGTGGAGGGCCTGACGCGCGGTCGTCTGAGGATGGATTTTGAAAGCTGGGTGGCGCGAACGCAGACGCCGGTAGAACGTGTGGAAGGGATCCGTTCGCTTCAGCGTGGTGCACCGGCCGTGGTCAAGGAAAGGCTGGGGTTGGAAGAAGACGGCAGTTTCCTGCTGGACGTGACCGTTTTCACGGCAAGCAGGCCGTAATGGGGTAGGTGTGGCATGTGGGCGGCGCATGGGCTATGCTGTGCGGACTGTATTTTAGCGTGGTGGACCTGTCTTGACCGAGCTGAACGAGCCGACTGATATTGTACCTTCCGATCGTCTTCCGGTGACGATCGAGGAGGAGATGCGCTCCTCCTATCTGGCCTATGCGATGTCGGTGATCGTCTCGCGCGCCCTGCCGGATGTGCGTGATGGTCTGAAACCTGTCCATCGTCGCATCCTGTATGCGATGCGCGAGAGTGGCTTTACGTCTGACAAGCCATACCGCAAGTCTGCTCGTGCGGTCGGTGATGTGATGGGTAAATACCATCCGCACGGTGACAGCTCGATTTACGATGCCATGGTCCGTATGGCGCAGCATTGGTCGATGCGCGTCAAGCTGATTGATGGGCAGGGTAACTTCGGTTCGGTCGATGGCGATAGCCCGGCCGCCATGCGTTACACCGAAGCCCGTCTGGCCAAGTCTGCATCGTTCCTGCTGGATGATATTGAGCGGGATACGGTTGATTTTCAGCCAAACTACGACGAAAGCGAGCATGAACCTAAGGTTCTGCCAGCGACGTTCCCGAATCTTCTGGTGAATGGCGCTTCGGGTATCGCGGTCGGCATGGCTACGAACATCCCGACGCATAACCCTGGCGAAGTCATTGATGCCACGCTGGCGATGATTGCCAATCCGGCGATTGAGCTGGATGATCTGATGCAGATCATCCCTGGTCCAGATTTCCCGACCGGCGGCATTATCATGGGCCGCAGTGGTATCCGCAAGGCGTTCGAAACGGGGCGTGGGTCTGTACCGGTTCGTGCCCGTGCTGAGATCGAGGAGATCCGTAAGGATCGTCAGGCGATCATCATCACGGAAATCCCGTATCAGGTGAACAAGGCAACGCTTCAGGAGAAGATTGCCGATCTCGTTCGCGCCAAGGAAATCGAAGGTATTTCCGATATACGCGATGAGAGTGACCGTTCGGGGATGCGCGTTGTCATCGAGCTGAAGCGCGATGCGACACCGGAAGTTGTGCTGAACCAGCTCTATCGCTTCACGCAGCTTCAGACGTCCTTCAGTGTCAACATGCTGGCGCTCGATGAGGGCAAGCCGCGCACGATGGGGCTGATGGACGTTCTGCAGGCGTTCATTCGTTTCCGCGAAGACGTCATTCTGCGTCGTGCCCGCTTCGATCTGAACAAGGTTCGTGATCGTGGGCATCTGCTGGTTGGCCTTGTGCTGGCTGTTGCCAATATTGATGAAGTCATCGCACTGATCCGTTCTGCCCCGGATGCGGCGACGGCGCGCGAACTTCTCATGGCGCGCGAGTGGGATGCCAGCGAGGTTGTGCCTCTGCTGGAGCTGATCCAGGACGAAGGCAATATCATCTTTGATGGCAAGGTTCGCCTTACGGAAGCTCAGGCCCGTGGTATTCTGGAACTGCGTCTGCAGCGCCTGACCGGTTTGGAACGTGAGAAGATCCAAGGCGAGTTGAGCGAAGTTGCTGCCAAGATTGGTGAGCTGCTTGAGATCATCGGTAGCCATATCCGTCGCATGGAAGTCATGCGCGATGAACTTCTGGCGGCGCGGGCAGAAATTGCGACCCCACGGATGTCGGAAATTTCCGATGCTCTGGGCGACCAGTCCGATGAAAGCCTGATCGAGCCGGGTCAGATGGTTGTCACCATCACGCGTGACGGCTTTATCAAGCGGACGCCGCTTGAGATGTTCCGCTCACAGAACCGCGGTGGCCGTGGTCGTACGGCTTCCGGCCGTCGTGGTGATGACGTCATTATCCGCAGCTTCAATGCTCATACCCATCAGTGGGTCCTATTCTTCTCTTCGGGCGGTAAGGCGTATCGCACCAAGGTTTGGCACTTGCCGGAAGCATCTCCGACATCCAAGGGCCGTGCATTGGTGAACCTGTTGCCGGAACTGGGCTCGGACGCCATTACGGCAGTTCTGCCGCTGCCGCAGGATGAGGAGCTGTGGGAAGATCTGCACCTCACTTTTGCGACGGCCAGCGGTAATGTTCGTCGTAACCGTCTGAATGATTTCCGGAATATCCGGGCGTCAGGTCTGATTGCGATGAAGCTGGATGAGGGCGATTCCCTTATCGGGGTGGCGACGTGTCGTGAAGGTCAGGATGTGTTCCTGGCAACGAAGAACGCACGTTGCATTCGTTTCCAGATCACGGATGACACGCTACGTGTGTTTGCCGGCCGTGGCAGTTCGGGTGTGCGCGGTATTCGTCTGGGGGACGGGGATGCAGTGATCTCACTGTGTATCCTCAACCATGTGGATGCCAGCGTTGAAGAGCGGGCTGCGTATCTGCGGATGGCCAATGCGAAGCGCCGTGCTGAGAATGTTGCGTTGGCCGAGGGTGCCGAAGAAGAGGTGGTGTCCGGTGATGAAGACACTGTAGAGATCGCTGGCGATCTGACGCAGGAGCGTTTCGAGGAACTGGAACAGCAGGAAGAAATTCTTCTGACCGTGACGGATGGCGGGTTTGGCCGTCGTTCTTCTGCCTATGATTATCGTGTGTCGGGCCGTGGCGGTCAGGGCATCACGAACATGACCTTCTCGGCTAATCGTCGCGGCAAGGAAGTGGTTGGAACGCTTCCGACGCTGGATGGCACGGATGTCATGCTCGTGACGGATACGGGCCGTCTGATCCGTCTGCCGGTGTCTCAGGTGCGTGTCATGGCGCGTCAGGCCAGTGGCGTGACGCTGTTCCGTCTGAATGACAGTGAAACTGTCATCTGCGTCTTTCCGGTTGTGGAAGATGACGGGGAAGAGGGAGACCTGATCGAAGGGGATGTCGTGGCTACACCGGAAGGTGCAGCGCCTGCTGAAGGCACTTCGACAGACGGTGAGGCTTCTGAGGGTGACGTAGCCCCTGATGCCTGAGGGGCAGACTGATCCGCGTGTCGGGTTTTATCCCGGCACGTTTGATCCGGTGACGTTTGGTCATCTGGATATTATTGACCGTGCGTCTGCTCTTTTTGATCGCCTGCTGGTTGGTGTGGCGGTCAATGAGGGCAAGCATCCGCTTCTGACGCTTGAAGAGCGTCTGGAGATGATGCGGCAGGAGGTCTCCAAACTGCCTCATGCTAACCGGATTGAAGTTCTGGGGTTTGATACTCTGCTGGTCGATGCAGTGCGCAAGGCTGGCGCAGGAACGGTTGTGCGTGGTCTTCGCTCTGGGGGGGATTTCGACTTTGAGAGTCAGCTTTCTGGTGCGTTGCGTCGTCTAGCCCCTGAAATTGAAACGGTTTTTCTGCTGTCTTCTGAAGGGCATCGCACGACGGCCAGCCGGATCGTGAAAGAAATTGCCCGGCTTGATGGCGATATTTCCTCCTTTGTCAGTGAAGATGTTGCAAGTCTCGTCTTGTCGAAACTGGGTCGAAGGGCGACATAGGAACCTTCATTGATTTCTGGAAGGTTCCAAGATGTCTGAGACCGCAGTACCCGACGGCAACAAGCTTGTTTTCGAACTCAAGAACGGCAAGGTCGTCATTGAGCTGCGCCCTGATCTGGCGCCGCTGGCTGTGGAGCGTCTGAAGCTTCTGGCAAGCGAAGGTTTTTATGATGGTGTGAAGTTCCATCGTGTCATCGAAGGCTTCATGGCACAGGGTGGCGATCCGACCGGCACTGGCACGAGCGGCAGTAACTATCCAGACCTGAAGGCTGAGTTCACGGATAAGGCGAAGTTTGAGCGTGGTACGCTGGGAATGGCCCGAACGATGGCCCCGCACTCTGCAAACAGCCAGTTTTTCATCATGTTCCAGGATGTTCCGTCCCTGAACGGTCAGTACACGATTGCTGGCAAGGTTATTGAGGGCATGGAATACGTGGATCAGATCAAGCGTGGCGCTGGTTCGTCAGGCATGGTCAAGGATCCGGACACCATTGTTAAGGCCTACGTCGAGGCCTGAGGTTTACTAGCCTGTCTGTGCGTTCCTGACGCTCAGGCAGGCTGGTACCTGTCTTCCGGCGTCCGGAGGACAGTCGCTTTGGCGGCATCGTGTGGATAAGGCGTCCCACACTGGGCGGTGTAGCGCTCGGAGAAAGCCTGACGCTCAAGGCGCTCGCAGTAATCCAGATATTTAATTAATGCTCGTTCAGCGCGCGGGGTACGACCGTAAATGCGCTTGTAGTGTTTCCAAAGCATCAGGGCGTTGACGGACCATGCGTCGTAGACGTGTTCATTCAGGCGTTTGCGAATTGAGGCCGGAAGCTGATCGAAGGCTTCCCATTCGTCCCCCTCAAAACGCTTCCAGATTTCGTTTCGGACAGTGCGGTCGTTGAATGGCTGTCGGTTGGTGCGGAGTTGGGTTTCTGCGGGCATATGTTGTTTTCAGGCTTTGAAACGACAGAATTTATATATGTTATAACATAACTATAAAATTCGTCAGTGTTGTTTTCCTGTCTCTGGAGGTTGACCTCCATGGGGATTGTGGGGTAGCCATCCGCTCGGATGAACCGGTAGCTCAGTTGGTAGAGCATTCGACTTTTAATCGAATGGTCCTGGGTTCGAGTCCCAGCCGGTTCACCAACTCTTCCAAAATGCAAAAAATAATATAGCTGGCGCTTCTCTTAAGCCGTGTGCTCAGGAGATGTTTCTGCCTGTCTTGGCCATTGTTCTGGTGGTGCGCCTGGTCAGAGTGTGGGAAGGAGTGAGGTATGGTGACGCTTACTCTTTCCCAGAAAACTGCACTCGACGAAATCATCAAGGCGCACGCTGAGGGGCGCCCAACGCATTTGCTGACTGGTTATGCAGGTAGCGGAAAAACGACATTGATGCAGGAAGTGGCGCGGCATTTCCTGCGGTTGAAAGTCGTGACGGTCATTACTGCTCCAACCCATAAGGCGACCGCTGTTTTGCGGGCCAAGGTGGACAAGGATGTTGAATGCCGGACTATCCAGAGTCATCTGGGTTTGCAGCCTTCGACACAAGGTGGGCAGACAACGCTTGTGAGGGCCAAGCGGCCACAGACCATTCCTGATGGTGTGGTGATTGTGGATGAATGTTCCATGATTTCACGGGAACTCATGGGATGGATCCGGGATCTTCTGAAATACTGTTTTGTCCTGTTTGTAGGCGATCCGGCGCAGCTTCCGCCGGTGGGGGAAGAGGCGTCTCCCTCCTTCTCTGTTCCGTCCAGATCGCATCTTGAGACGGTTGTTCGACAGGCGGCAGGCAACCCCATTCTTGCGGCAGCGACTGTCATTCGCCAGAGCCAGGGTGGCTCTGTGGACTGGAGTTGGGTGCAGGACGCACGCCGCGACTCATCCGGCCTGTTCATCCCGAAGGATGTGGAAAGCTGGCTGCGCAAGGCGTTTACGTCCGATGCTTTTGACGCGGATAACGATAGTTTCCGGTATCTTTGCTGGACGAATCATCGGGTGCATCAGGTTAATCAGATGGTTCGGCGGTGGCGATATGGAGACCATATCGAAATGCCGTTCATGCCAGGGGAGCGCGCCGTCGCGCGGGCACCGTTCAGTCGGCAGAATGAAGATAAAAATCGTCAGCAGATTGCGACGAATGAAGAAGTGCTGGTGATGGATATTCAGGCGTCTCGCCTGTCGTACCGGTTTGAAGCCTGCGGGTCTGTGGCGGTCTGGTCTACGGATATTCCATCCTGGGAGCTGACTGTGCTGACGATGGCTGGAGAAGAAATTACGGCTCATCTGGTTCAGGATGAGCGGCAACTTCAGGCTGTAGAGCGTCGGCTGGTTCAGGAAGCGAAGCAGGAGCGTAAGCGATGGCAGCATCGGTTTGCGTTCCAGAGTGCACTGCTGAACCTTCAGGCTATTTATGCCATGACCGTGCATACGTCTCAGGGCAGTACGTTCAGGAACGTCTTTGTTGATCTGGGTGATATTCGGCGCAGGTCAGGAGGAAATCCTCTTGAAACGCAGCAGCTTTGCTATGTGGCGCTGACGCGGGCGACGGATATGGTTTTTCTGGTCAATGTCGGAACGGCGTGAGGCGTAAAACAGATATGTTCCTGAATGGTTGTTCGGGAAAGAGGAATGAAATGATGCGCTTTAAAGTCAGTCTGGCGCTAGCTGCCCTTATGGCGCTTGCTGCCTGTGGCCCTGATTATGGTGGTCAGGGCTCACGGCAGTTCCGGGGCGATGGGTATGGAAATACCGGATCGGGTCGTAGCAGTTTTGGATATCAGGGCGGCCCAACCTGAAGACACGGCACTGGCCTGTTGTCAGGCCAGTGCGTCTCGAATCAGTTTTTCCTGTTGGGCGGTGTGCGCACCCGGTAGGCCTGTTGCGGGTGAAGCGGCGCTTTCGCGGCCTACATACTGCGGGCGCTGAACTGTGTGTCCACATTCCTGTAGAGCGCGTTCGATGCGTCGGTCCACAAAAATCCAGGCACCGTTGTTCTGGGGTTCTTCCTGACACCAGATGATCTGTTCAGCGTCCGGGTACAATTCCAGTTGCTGGATCAGCGCGTGGTGCGGGAAGGGATAAAGTTGTTCCAGACGGATGATGGCGACGTCTGTGCGGTTCTGTCGGGCCCGCTCGGCGGTTAGGTCGTAGAAAACCTTGCCTGAGCACAGGATGATCTTTCTGGCGTGTGTAATCTGCTGTGAATCTGCCAGAACGGGCTGGAAGCGCGTGTGTGGCCCCATTTCAGTGAGGGGAGAGGTCGCTTCCTTATGTCTCAGCAGAGACTTGGGTGTGAAGATGACCAGTGGCTTGCGGCAACGTCGTGCAATCTGGCGGCGCAGGGCATGAAAATAGTTTGCCGGGCTGGTGATGTTACAGACACGCAGATTGTTTTCTGCGCAGAGCTGGAGAATACGCTCTGGTCTGGCTGACGAGTGCTCAGGGCCACCGCCCTCGTAGCCGTGTGGCAGCAGGAGCGTCAGGCCGGATGTTCGAAGCCATTTCGTTTCGCCGGAAGCAATGAACTGGTCGAGAATGACCTGTGCACCGTTTGCGAAGTCGCCAAATTGAGCCTCCCACAGAACCAGCGCATCCGGATCACCGAGTGAATAGCCGTATTCGAAGCCGAGGACGGCAAATTCAGAGAGCGGAGAGTTCCAGAGATGGAGAGGGGCCTGATGGGGAGCGATATGGGCCAGAAGGGTCTCTTCCCGGCCGGTGTTCTGATCGAACAGGACGGCGTGACGCTGGCTGAATGTTCCGCGGCGACTGTCCTGACCTGACAGACGGACGGGGTGCCCGTCCATTGACAGGGTTCCGAAAGCAAGAGCTTCGGCTGTGGCCCAGTCCAGCGGGCCGCCATTAGCCACAGCCTTGCCGCGGGCAATGATCTGACGTGCGAGGCGCGGGTGTACGTTCAGGCCCTGGGGGATGGTGCCGATGGCTTCACCAACCATCCGAAGACGATCGAGGGGGACGCCGGTCATGGGCTGGATGCGTTCCGGCTCATCCTGAAGGCGCGTGGAGTCCTGCGGGCCGTCCAGCCAATCTGTTGCGTTCGGGAGGTAGTGTTCAGAGGCAGCGTATTGCTCTTCCAGTCTGCGCTGGAAGTGTTGCCACATGTCTTCTACCTGCTCGGCTGTCAGGAGACCTTTGCGGATCAGATGGTTGGCGTAGAGGCGGCGGGTGGTTGGTCGGGACTGGATGGCGTGAACCATGGCTGGCTGGGTGAAAGCCGGTTCATCGGTTTCATTGTGCCCGTGGCGGCGATAGCAGACGACGTCGAGAACGACATCTGAATGGAAATCGCGGCGCCATTCATGGGCCAGAAGAGCGGCCCGGGCGACGGCATCAGGATCGTCACCATTCACATGCAGGATGGGGGCCTGAATGGATTTGGCGATGTCCGTGTTGTGGATACCGGAATGTGCGTCTGACTGGACGGTGGTGAAGCCAATCTGGTTGTTGATGATGACGTGCACCGTGCCGCCAGTGCGGTAGCCTTCGAGCTTGGAGAGTGCGAGGGTTTCGTACACGACACCCTGCCCAGCGAAGGCAGCGTCACCGTGAACGAGAATGCCTAGATGGCGGTCGCGGTCCTTGTCCTTTTCGCGGTCCTGATCGGCGCGGACGCGTCCGAGGACGACGGGATCGACGGCTTCCAGATGGGATGGGTTGGGCAGCAGGGAGATGCGCAGGGTATGACCTGCGTGTTCCATCGTAGTGGCTGTGCCGAGATGGTATTTGACGTCTCCGGAGCCCTGAATGTCGTCAGGCTTGAAGGACGCGCCTGCAAATTCGCTGAAAATGGCCGCGAAGGGTTTGCGCAGGATGTTGGCCATGACGTTCAGGCGGCCACGATGTGGCATGCCGAGCGAGACTGACTTTGCGCCGTCCCGCGCGGCGGCGTCGATCAGGGTGCGGAGGGCGACTATAACGCTTTCTCCCCCTTCCAGACCGAAGCGGCGCATTCCCATGAAGCGTTTTTGGCAGAAGCCTTCGAATCCTTCGGCGCGTGTCAGGGCGAGCAGAATGCGTTCCGGTTCCATGGCGACGACGGGCGCGGTGTTCTCGAGGCGATCAATCCACCACTGCCGTTGAGTCACGTCCTGAATGTGCATGAATTCTGCGGTCAGGGTGCCGGAATAGGCGCGACGCAAACGGAGCAGGAGATCGCGGTCGGCATCAGGGGGATTAAGTTCTGGGAGCGTCGGCGTTGGGGCCAGACCCAGCGGATCAAGTTTGGCCAGGGAGTGGCCGCGCAGACGGTAGGCATTTTTCAGGGCTTCGGCGCTGCTATTCGAGGCTTCCGTCGTTGAGGGGCGATCGGCGCCGAGTGTTTCGAAAAGAGCGGCGAAAGCTGGATCAACGGAGGCGGGGTCGTCCTGCCAGCGAGCATGAAGCTCGGCCAGATAGACGGTGTTGGCGCCGTTGATGGCATCGCGGTCGTCGCGGTGATCGCCCATGAAAATTGGTCTCCAGTCCCAGGGGGCACGAACTTTAGCCCATCACGGGAAAGTGGGGAACGCATTTGGATAAAGCATTCCGTGTCAATCATCAGATGGGGAGAAGAAACGCTTCATGGAAGTGATGCGTCGTTCAAGCGTCTGTTTTGCGATAGGGGCGCCGGTGACGTCAAAGGCGTGGTACGCACCGGGGACAACATCCAGTTCCACGAAGACGCCGCTTCTGATGAGGCGCTGGGCATAGAGCAGGTCTTCTTCAAGGAAAAGGTCGAGAGCACCTACGGTCATGATGGTTGGAGGAAGGCCGGACAGATCTGTGGCGCGGGCTGGGGCAGCATATTGGGAAATGTCTTCAGCACCGGGGCGCGAAGGAGCCAGAAAAATTTCCCATGCGTAGGTATTGCTGGTGCGCGTCCAGACAAACTCTCCAGCGGTGGGTGACGGATTGGGGGCGTCATTAAGGGTGCGGTCATCCAGCATGGGGTAGATCAGGTTCTGGAACAGGATGGAGGGTCCATTCCTGTCTCTGGCAAGCAGGCAGAGGGCAGCGGCGAGGTTCCTGCCTGCGCTTTCGCCGGTGACGCCAATCTGGTCGCGTCGGATGTTGAGGGTCTCGGCGTTGTCGTGGATCCAGCAAAGGGTGGTGTAAGCATCCTCAATGCCGCCGGGGAATGGGGTCTCAGGGGTCAGGCGATAGTCCGGGGAAATGACCAGACAGTTCAGCTCCTGTGCGAAACGGCAGAGGTCACCGGTATTCTGTTCGGGACGACCTGCGCAGTGTCCGCCACCATGAAGGTGAAGCAGGACAGGCCTGGAAGTTGAGGCGGTTTGCATTGGGCGGATCGTGAGAAGACGGAGAGTTCTCTCGTCATCGATGCCTGCCGGAATGTGGCGTTGTTCGACTGTAACGCGGAAGTCTTCGGCGGTCTGGAAAGCTTGAGCTGCCCTGTCTTCGAGCGCGTTTCTGAGTGCAGGAAGGGTTTCCGCACTGAGATCGGCAGAGGGGAAAGTGTCGAGGGCTGGGCGAAGTTCAGGAAGGACGAGAGGCAGAGTGTTCATCGGGGTTCCTCGAGGCAGCGTGAAGACAATGGAGTATTTTACGAACGTTTGTTGAGAACGGCGGTTTGGAGGGCAGAATTCAGCGATAGGTAAAGTTTGCCACAAAAATGCCGCAACTTTTCTGGTTTGAGAGTCGTCATAGAAGCAGTGCCTGCTGGCCATTTCCGAAAATCGCCGTGGGCGTGTGGGGAGTTCTGCTCATGCGTGCTCTATCTGTCTTCTATGCTCTGATCGTTCTTGGGATGGGTCTGCCGGCTGCGCAGGCCCAGTCGGCGTCGCCTGACACACGGAGCGCGCAGAGCCGCCTTGTTGAAGATGCGGGAATGTCGGGTGTGGATCGGCGGCTGATTGTCTGTCGGATCAATCCCAAGCTGTTGCATACAGCCTGGGTTGGAGAGGTGAAGGATACTCCGCATCCGCAGGTCTGCACCGGAGGGGCAAACCGGCTGGGGGCAGGATATGTCCGTTATCTGGCGACCAGCAGGGTTTCCAAGGTCTACAAGCCGCTCAGAGGGTAAGATTATGTCGTCTGGGAGAAAGCTGGCATGTGTGGAATAGGCCTTGCCGGGTTTGTGGGGCGGGGCTAGCCTCAGGTGCTATGTCCAACATTTCTCTCGATTATGATGCCCTGACGCAGACACCGGTTGCGGAGAAGCCTTTCCCGCATGTCGTGGTGCCGCATTTCATCAGCAATGATGATCTCAAGGCCGTTGTGGCTGATTTGCCGGAAATGAAATCCGGGGGGTCTTTTCCGCCTGAGGCGTTGAAGCTGACGCCGCGTGTGGCGGGCATGATTGAGGAATTGCAGGGGCCTCGGCTCAAGGCCCTGATTGCGGAGAAATTCGGTCTGGATCTGGCGAATGCGCCGACGATGCTGACGGTGCGTGGTCGAACGCGTGAAAAAGATGGACGTATCCATCGGGATTCTGATGCCAAATTGGTGACGATCCTGCTGTATCTGAATCCGCGGGGAGAAGACTGGGCTTCTCGGGATGGTTGTTTGCGCCTGCTGAATGGTCCGGATGATGTTGAGGATTACGATGTTGAGGTGACTCCGGCGGAGGGGACGCTTCTGGTGTTCCCGAACGGGCCGACGACCTGGCATGGGCATCGGCAGTTTGTCGGGACGCGGTATGCCATCCAGCTCAATTATATGGCGACGGGTCAGAAGGCCCGGTACGAATTGCGGCGGCATCGTCTTTCGGCGCTGGTCAAGCGTCTGCCTTTCTTAGGCTGATTTTAAAGGGAACGGGAAAAGATCATGGGTTATCGGGTTGCGGTTGCGGGCGCCACGGGAGCGGTGGGGCGCGAACTGCTGCGCATTCTGGCGGAACGGAATTTCCCTGTGGACGAGGTGGTGGCGCTGGCGTCTCCGCGTTCCGTTGGAAAAGAGATTTCCTTTGGGGACAAGAAGGTTCTCAAGGTTCAGAATCTTGAGACGTTTGACTTCAAGGGCTGGGATGTTGCGCTCTTCTCGCCGGGCGGTGAAGTTTCGGCTGTCTATGCGCCGAAGGCTGCGGCTGCGGGTTGTGTTGTGATCGACAATACGTCCCATTTCCGGATGGAGCCGGGTATTCCACTGGTCGTGCCGGAAGTGAACGCTGCTGCCCTCAAGAAGGCGCGTCGTGGCATCATCGCAAACCCGAACTGTTCCACCGCGCAGATGTTGGTGGCTCTGAAGCCGCTGCATGATCTGTTCAAGATCAAGCGCATCGTGGTCTCGACGTATCAGGCGGTGTCTGGTGCGGGTAAAGACGGCATGGACGAACTGTTTGGTCAGACCAAGGGGACGTTCGTGAACGATCCGCCGACGGTTGCACAGTTTACCAAGCAGATCGCCTTTAACGTTATTCCACACATTGATCGCTTCATGGATGATGGTGCGACCAAAGAAGAGTGGAAGATGGCGGTTGAAACCCGCAAGATCCTGGACCCGGATATTCAGGTGCTGGCGACTTGCGTGCGGGTTCCGGTCTTTATTGGACATTCCGAGGCCATCAGCATCGAGTGTGAGAAGCCTGTTGATCTGAAGAAGGCTCGTGAGGCGCTTCGCAAGGCTCCAGGCGTGATTCTACGCGACGAACGCGAAGATGGTGGCTACGTGACTCCGATTGAATGCGTCGGGGAAGATGCGACATATGTGTCGCGGCTGCGAATTGATCCGACTGTAGAAAATGGTCTGGCGCTGTGGTGTGTGTCCGACAATCTTCGCAAGGGTGCTGCGTTGAATGCGGTGCAGATTGCGGAGAGCCTGGTTGAGCAGGGTCTGCTGAAGAATGGCGCGTTGTTTCCTGTAAAGGAATAAGCTGTTTTCTGAAGCCCGAATGTGCCCGAGGGGAAACCTTCCGGCACATTTTTTATGTCGCGACGAAGAGGATTATTTGTGACGGTTCCACGCACCGAGACAGTTCTGGAGGCCAACCAGACGATTGAGCTTCTTCCTCTGGATGCTCTGCTGGGGCGATTGCTGGACTCACAGAAAGCGGCACTCGATCGGGTCGGGGAAGCATTGCCTTCAATCGAACGGGCTGTGGAGGCGGCTGTACCGCGTCTGCAGAACGGTGGCCGTCTGATTTACGCGGGAGCGGGGACGTCTGGCCGGATTGGTGTACAGGATGGTGTTGAACTGACACCGACTTTCGGGCTCGCACCGGAACGTCTGGTGTTGCTGCTCGCGGGTGGAGCGGGAGCCGGGACGCAGGCTGTTGAGGGTGCGGAGGATCGGGAAGATCAGGCACGTCTTGACCTGAGCGAGCATGTTCCGACTGCGAATGATGTGGTGATCGGGGTCGCGGCCAGTGGAAACACGCCTTACACCTGCGCCATGGTGCGGGCAGGCCGGGACGCGGGAGCGTTGACGATCGGGGTTAGTGGCAATTCGGATGGACGTTTGCTTCAGGGCGCTGAGATAGGGATTTCTATTCCGACGGGAGCAGAGGTTCTGGCTGGATCAACGCGGATGGCCGCAGGGACGGCGCAGAAGGTTGTGCTGAACCTGTTCTCTACGGCTCTCATGACGCGGCTTGGGCATGTGTATCGTGGCCGCATGGTTGATATGCGGATTAGCAACGACAAGCTCCAGAAGCGTGCTGAACGCATGGTGTCTGAACTGGCCGGAGGGACGGAGGAAGAAGTGCGTGACGCTCTTGCTCTGGTCGGGGGGAATGTGAAGCGGGCGGTTCTGATCCGACACGGGGTGGCGGCCGAGCAGGTTGAAGTGCTTCTTCAGCAGCACAAAGGAAACTTGCATGCCGTATTGGCGGCCCTGTGATGGCTGATCCGGGATCGGGCGATCTGCGCTGGGCCATTGGCTTGATGAGTGGCACGTCGCTTGATGGTGTGGATGCGGCGCTTGTTCTTACGGATGGGGAACGCATTGCAGAGTACGGGCCGGCTTTGACGCTTCCGTATGATCAGATGTTACGGGATCGGCTGCGGTTGATTCTGGATCATGCTGCTGAACTTTCCGGAAGTGAGGTTGATCTGAAGGATGTCGAGCGGGAGGTAACACTCAGGCATGTTGAGGCTGTAACAGCGCTTCGGAACATGGTGCCGGAAATTGTGCCGGAAATCATTGGTTTTCATGGGCAGACTATTCTGCATCAGCCGGAAAAGGGACGAAGCTGGCAGATTGGCGATGGCACTTTGCTTCAGGAGCAGTGTGGCATTCCTGTCATCTATGATTTCCGGGCAAGGGATCTGGAGCATGGGGGGGAAGGAGCACCGCTGGTTCCAGTCCTTCATGCGGCCCTTCTGGAGCGGGATGAGCGGTCTGTTGCTGTATTGAATATCGGGGGGGTGGCTAACGTCACTTTGCTGGGGCCAGTGCGGGGTGGGATTCGCCAAATCTGGGCCTGTGATACGGGACCGGGCAATGCTTTGCTGGATGATTGGGCGGAACGTCATACAGGAGTGGCGTGCGATACTGATGGTGCACTGGCGAGTAAGGGAACAGTGAACCCGGATGTATTGGAGCGCTTGCTGGATAGCCCGTATTTCAAGCGTCCCATGCCGAAATCCCTGGACCGGTTGAGTTTTCATGGGCCTGCTATGGAGGCTGTGCAGGGACTTTCCGCTGAAGACGGCGCGGCAACGCTGGTTGCATTCACGGTGGAGGCGATTGCTCGGACACCGATGGATGTCATGCCGGATAAGTGGTTGGTTGCGGGCGGAGGACGACACAATCCGGTACTGATGGAGCGATTGCGTTTGCGCCTTGGAAATGTAGCGTCTGTTGACGTTCTGGGGTGGGATGGTGATGCGTTGGAGGCGCAGTGTTTTGCGCTTCTGGCTGTGCGTTATCTTCGGCAGTTGCCTTCTTCATGGCCTCAGACCACTGGAACACGTCAAGCCTGCGTGGCAGGCCGCGCCATTGTATGACGCCGCCTGCTCCCTGATTTAGACAGAGGCGAGTTCAGGCCACCCGGTTTCAGGGCGATCAAGATGCTTGAGCAGGTCATGATCGCTGGTGTTTGTCAGATCCTTTGTCAGGGTCTTGAACAGTTTCTTGGCTGTTGGTTTGTCGAGATGCTCACGGATGTCGTGGAGCGCCTGCGCCGGGGCAACGAGGAAAATGCCTTCGATATCGGAGTCCTGTGCGACTTTATTGATGTGTGTCGCCAGATCTTTCGTAAAATGGGTTTTGAGCTGCTCTTTGGGGTTTGTGTGCGCTGCCTTGATGGACCCGACGTCTTTGGCTGCGTCCGAGCCTTTATGCAGGTCAAAATTCTCAATGGTGCGAAGCTGGGTTCCTTCCAGACGAAGAAATCGACCTTTTTCGCCGTCAGCGATGACGTAGATGACTGGATCTTGAGTCGCCATTCTAGTGGTCCTTCCGAACAATCATATGTGTCGGTAGTTCAACGGGCATAAGGGTGGGGAGTTGCGTGCTCGTAGGGTTTTTGGTCGATTGCTGAAATGTTAAACCGATGAAAAATAAAGATTATTCCGTGCGGAGATAAAATTTTTGCGGGGCATATGAATTTTTTTCTTGAAACACGACGGCGATATGACCAATCTCAATATTGAGCCCACGGAAAACTTTCCCAGAGGGTTCAAGGAGGCGAATATGGCTCTGATGAATACTTTCATGCCGTATATCGGATCAATCGGCGCTGTCATGGCGGTCGTTGTTTACAATGCTTCCCTAAGGGCTGAGCGACCCAGTCTCTCCTATGCGCGGGTAAGGCACCGACGATAGCGTCCCGAAAGGGACGCGTATCCTGATATTAGATACGTTTTTTCTCTTTCGCCGTTGTTAGCCCTGTTCCAGACTGAAGGGCGCTATGGCCTTTTTTTTCAAAAAACCACGGAATGCTTCTCCTCCTCAGGGGCGGACGGGCGTTCTTCTTCTCAACTTGGGTACGCCTGACGATACCGGCTATTTTGCGGTGCGTCGTTATCTGAGTGAGTTTCTTTCCGATCGGCGCGTGATTGAAAGTCCGCCGTTGATCTGGCAGCCCATTTTGCAGGGCATCATCCTCACAAAACGTCCGTTTGCCAGTGGTGCGAATTACGCACGCATCTGGGATCGCGAAGAGAATGCTTCGCCGTTGAGGGTTTATACCCAGCGACAGGCTGAGAAGCTCGCTCTGCGTCTGAAGTCCGACGGTGTACCTGTTGAATGGGGAATGCGCTACGGGCAGCCCTCCGTTGCACAAGGCGTTGAAAGGCTGATGGATCAGGGGTGTGATCGGATCATCAGTATTCCGCTTTATCCGCAGTATTCAGCGACGACGACTGCGACAGCCAATGATCATCTTTTCCGTGCACTCATGAAGCTACGCCGTCAGCCAGCCGTGCTGACGATGCCGTCTTTTCCGGATCATCCGTTGTTTATCCGGGCATTGGAGCAGTCTGTTCGTCAAACGCTGGATGGATTGTCCTTCAAGCCACAGGCGGTTGTTGCATCCTTTCATGGGTTGCCGAAAACCTGTGTTGAAAAAGGCGATTCCTATCAGGAAGAGTGTCAGCGCACGATTGTAGCATTGCGGAAAGCGCTGGGATTTACCGACGAGCAGATGCCGCTCACCTTCCAGTCCCGATTTGGGCCTCTGGAATGGATTCAGCCCTATACGGCACCTTACGTCACTGCTCTTCCCAAGCAGGGAGTTACCAAAATTGCAGTGATCATGCCTGGGTTCATGTCGGATTGCATTGAAACACTGGATGAGATTGGCAATGAGCTGCGTGAGGAATTCATGCATGCTGGTGGCGAAGAATTCGCCATGATTCCCTGTCTTAACGATACGGACGAAGCTATTGACCTTTTAGAGGGGCTCTCTCGTTCTGCGCTCAAGGGTTTTCAGTTTTCCTGACGGGTCGTTGAGAGCTTTTGGAAAACAGAAACGCCCGGCTTCAAGCCGGGCGTTTCTGTTTTCAGAAGTGTTGGTTTGGCTGAGGCGCTGGCGCCGGTGTATTCGGGCCTGGCTCAGGATGTTCGGCGTCATACCATTCTGCTTTCTGTTTGGTGGAAGCAGCATCATGATGGCGCTGCCACCAGCTGGCATTTGGATCAGCAGGATGTTCCTTGTCCCAAAGGGCTGCCTTTTCGCGGAGATCCTTGCGGTACAGATGACGGCGATACATGCCGGCGGCACATCCGCCCATAGCACCGACGACGGCGTGATGATTTGCGAAATGGCCACCGACGGCTCCGGCTGCGCCGTATTTGATGCAGCCGCCAGGTTCGGCAAGGGCAGGAGTGGCGGTCAGAAGGGCTGCAAGAGCCAGTGCGGATCGCGTTAAGCGGATCGTCATGGTGGGTTTGGTCTCTCGTAAGTGTCTCTCTGGGGAAAAGAGACTTTCTAAGTGTCAAAATTAGGTCCAGGCAGGGAAGGTTTCAACTCTTCTCCTCCCGGTCTGGCATTTAAAGCTTGAACTGCATCCGGGTTTTTCATATAACTGTGGCATTGAGCCATAAATAATTTAACGCATGGCTCGATAATTCATTTTGAAAATAATGATTTTGAAGGAGGCTCATCCGGATGGATGCGGCCTCTTTTTTATGCGCCAAGCAGGATTTCAGAGTGTGGATATTTCCGGTTTTGACCTTTCGGGTCTGCTAGCTGACATCCCGGCCCGATATGAGCTTTGGGTGGCTCTGCTGATTATTGGATGCAAACTGGTTACGGTCTTTTTGCCTCCCCCACAGAATACATCACGATTGAACGGAATTTACCGTTTGGTGGCCCTTCTGGGGCTGAACATTGGCTGGGCTGCCAATCGTCTTGAACGGCAGGTCAGCAAGAAGGTCGTTGTTCCGAAAGACGGAGAGGGCGTGAAAGCAGACGCTGCTCCGGAAGCAACGGGTACTTCTCCTGGCAAGGCGCCGTAACAGAGCGCCTGACAGGGTTATTTTCAAACACTATTCAATACGGATCATGAAAATATGAATGCTATTTCCAGCCGAATCCTGGAGCAGAACGCGGCCGTTCGTCGTGTGCTTCCGAAGTATCGCTCGTCCCGTTGGACGATTGCGGATGCGCTGAAGGTTCGTACTGACGATCCGACGACGACAATGCCGGTGATTGACTACAATTTCCCGGCTATGTCCAACGATGTGATGATCTGGGACAGTGGTACCCTTCGTGACATGCATATGCGCACTGTTACGTATAAGGGCTGGTTTGTGCTCTGGTCCCTTGCTGTGGACAAGATCGATAAGACCAATGCCAAGATTTATGATGAATGGCATTCCCGCAATGACCGCGCCTATATCGGCTATTGGTACAGCGCTGATGGTGTTGAGTGGACGTGGGGTGGTCGCCTGTTTCAGACGTCTGCTGATCTGCGCCCGTGGGAGTGGTCTGGTTCTCTGGTGATGCGTGAAGGCACCGAGAACACAGTGGACATGTTCTATACGTCCGTTGGTGCACCAGATGGCAATTCTGTTCCGGCTGTCTGTTCTGGCACCATTCATGCAGATGAAAAGGGTGTCTGGTTTGAGGGCTTCTCGGCCAGCACGGAAATGTTCAAGGCTGATGGCGTTCATTACGCCAACGCCTCTGAAGATGCGTATTTCGACTTTCGTGATCCGCAGCCGTTCATCAATCCGGGCGATGGCGAGCTTTATACGCTGTTTGAAGGCAATGTTCCCGGAATGCGGGGGCAGTTTGTCGTCGGTTCTGACGAGATGGGTCATGTTCCGCCGGGTTATGTGGTGGATGCTGGTGCGAAGTATGGCGCTGCGGCGATTGGAATTGCCCGTTGTGTGTCCAACTGGCGCAAAGGTAATTACTCACGCTGGGAACTGATGCCTGCTCTGGTAACGGCTCTGGGTGTGAATGATCAGACGGAGCGTCCGCATTTCGTCTTCAAGGATGGTCTGACCTATCTGTTCACCATCAGCCATCATTCCACCTATACGGGCAAGAGCACGGGCCCTGATGGTGTCTATGGTTTCGTATCCGAGAAGGGGATTTTCGGTCCCTACAAACCTCTGAACAGTTCGGGCCTGGTGCTTGGTAACCCGTCTTCGCAGCCGTATTCGACGTATTCGCATTTTGTGGATGCGCAGGGCTACGTTCAGTCGTTTATCGATACGATTCCGGCGGCCGGTCAGGATGCGGAAAGTCCGGAGACCTACCGCATTGGCGGAACGCTCGCTCCGACTGTACGGCTGGTTCTGGATGGGGATCGGACGTTCCTGACGGAAGTTCATGATTATGCGCAGGTTTTCGCGCAGGCCGCTTGGCCGGCTTCTCTGGCCTATGACGTTCGCACCTGATTTCCCGTAAGGGCAGCGTTCGTTCTGCCTGAAAATCAGGAGTGAAACATTGTGGAAGCCATCCCCTGCATGGGGATGGCTTTTCATTTTTCTGGAGCGTTGAGTGATGATAGAACGCAGGCTCGGGAAGCTGCCACCCCGGTATGATGCGCGAACCTATCGGTTCTCGCCTGTTCTGGCAGCGCGTGTTCCAGAGGTTCCGGACAGTCAGGACTGGTCGGAAGGTGTGCCTTATCAGATGTGGGGCAATGACCGGTTTGGTTGCTGCGCGTTTGCGGCGCATGCAGCTCTCACGGCGACCTGGACCAAGGCGGCTCAGGGGCTGGTTGTTCTATCCAGCGAGCAGGTCTTGCAGAATTATAGTGCAGTTACGGGGTTTGATCCGCTAACGGGCCAGAACGATAATGGCACTATTCTGCTGGAACAACTGGGGCACTGGAAAAGTAGAGGGTTTGTTCGGCCTGGTCAGACCAAAGATTATCTGACGGCCTATGGGGTCATTGATTCCCATTCCGTCAACGGGATCAAGCGGGGTATTTCTTATCTTGGGGGCGTTCTTGCGGGAGTGCAGGTTCCTCGTGGGTTTATGGATCTCCCGGCAGGTGCAAGCTGGGACTGGAATGCCATTCAGGATCATGCCTTTGTCGGTGGGCATGCCATTGCACTGACGGGTTACATGCCTGAAGGCGTATTTTTCAATACATGGGGCCGCCGGACATTCATGCCCTGGGATACATTGCTGCGGATTTGTGATGAGGCTTACGGGCTGGTTAGTCGGCAGAACTGGCTGACAGTGCGCGGTGTTTCGCCCAAGGCGGAAGACATACACGGGCTTGTTGCGGAAATGAGTGCCGCATGAGGCCGTTCCATATCTTGCCCGTATGGCTGTTGCTATCGGGCTGTGTCTTTACCGGTGGTGCGCAGACTTCAATCGATGCGGCGTTGGGTGGTGTTCAGAAAGATCTGACGAGAACTGGTGTTGTGAGTGCTTCAGATGTGCAGGACTGGTCTGAAGAGCAGGCAAACCGCTTTGATGCCAATGTTCGTGCGCTGCAATGTGCGCAGCGGAATGTTGATCCTGTTGTCGCCCTTGTTTCCGGGCCTGTGGCGATACAGCTGAATGGCAGTCTGACCCAGTCTGGTTCTTTCTCGGTTTCTGCTCTGACAAGTGTTCCTGTTTTGGGAATTACGGCGGATGCCAGCCGTTCAACAACACAGCAGCTCAGTTTGCCCGTCCAGTTTGTGCCTTTGTCTGCGCTGCCGGATGCGGAAATGCAGCGTGAGGTTGAGTATGCAGGAGCTTTGCTAAGCCAGCCCGATACTATCCGCGACGAGGAAGGAGAAAGAATTCTGAGTTCCCGGCGGACTTTGGCCATGCATATTCTTGATCTTCAGACGCCTGATGCCTTGAAGTTATGCAAAGCCGATCAGCCAGTTCGCCCATTTGTGGGAGTAAAAGGGCGCTGATAATCAGGGTGCGCAAGTTCGGAGTAGTATTTGAAAATGCGCACGGAAGAGCAGTCTTGATTTTGCTCTGATCAGATTTTCTGATTATCCGTTTATCGGCTGGTCGGAGTGAGAGGATTCGAACCTCCGGCCCCTGCGTCCCGAACACAGTGCTCTACCAGGCTGAGCTACACTCCGTGCCGACGGCGCTTCTCCTACCGGGGATTTGTAAACCGCGCAAGAGGGTGTGCCTGAAAATCAGACGGAGAGCAGCAATCTTTTGAGGTTTCGCCATGAGAATAGCACTGTGACGGCCTTTCCCTGAAGGTTCCAGACTGGCAGGAGGCCGACGCCGCCATCTTTGGCTGGGACGCGCGAGTCCGCAGAGTCATCGCGGTTATCGCCCATGACGAAAAGCTGGCCTGCTGGAACTGTAAAAGTGGAAACGGTGTCGAGCGTTCCTGCTGTTGTCAGTTTAAGAATGTCATGGTGTGTTCCGTCGGGGAGTGTTTCTTCATACCGTCTGGCAGGTGTGAATGTTCCCGGGGTAAGTTCGGCCTGCTCCAGGCCTTTGTCGTGCCAGGGAAGGGCCTTCCCATTTAAAAAGACATGGCCGTTGGACAAAGCAACTCTGTCTCCCGGCAGACCGATAACACGTTTGACCCATGTTTCATTCAGATTGGCAGGTGCGCGGAAAACAACCACATCTCCACGGTGCGGCAGGCGGGTGAAAATCCGGAGATGCGGAAGGGCAGGAATTTGTGCTGCAAAAGGAAGATTGGCTGTTCCCCATCCGTAAGATGGTACGACAGCTATGATCTCATCCCCGATTTCAAGTGTCGGTTCCATTGAAGCTGACGGCACGACATAGCCAGCGCCCAGTGCGCTGTGAATGAAAGATGCGCCAACCAATAGGGGGAGCGCGGGAAGGGTTTTCTGAAGGATTTGTCGCAGGTTCATCGTGTGTCTCCGTTGGGAGACAGGATGTCACACGGGAGCCGGTCTGCAACTTAAGTTCTGGACACGTAATGTCATGCAAAAAGCAGGCGATCCGTCATAGATCGCCTGCTGAAAAGGCTCAGAGTGCCTTTTCGAGTGCGGGGAGAATCTCGAAGAGGTCGCCCACGATACCGTAATCGGCGACGCGGAAGATCGGAGCTTCCGGGTCCGTATTGATCGCCACGATGACGCGGCTGTCTTTCATGCCGGCCAGATGCTGGATTGCACCAGACAGACCAACAGCGATGTAGAGTTCCGGAGCTACGATCTTGCCGGTCTGGCCAACCTGCATTTCGTTCGGGGCAAAGCCGGAGTCCACAGCTGCGCGGGATGCGCCGATAGCGGCATTCAGCTTGTCGGCAATGGGTTCGAGCAGCTTGAAATTTGCTGCGTCCTTCATGCCTTTGCCGCCGGAGATGACCACGCGGGCTGCTTCAAGTTCCGGGCGATCGGAGGCAGAGAGTTCCACCTTCACGAAAACGGACTTTTCGCTGGCTGGTGCGTCCAGTGTTTCAACTGGAGCAGAGCCGCCGTCTTTCGGAGCGGGATCAAAGCTGGAACCCCGAACCGTCAGAATCTTGATGGCGTCTGAAGACCGGACGGTGGCCAGTGCATTGCCTGCGTAGATCGGACGAACGAACGTTTCGGCATCCTTGATTTCGACCACATCCGGGATGGGTTGAACGTCAAGCAGGCCCGCCAGACGCGGCAGAATGTTCTTTCCGCTGGCAGAGGCAGACGCCACAATGTGGCTGTAGTCCTTTGCGATGGATGCCAGCAGATCGGCGGCAGGTTCGGCCAGATCCGTGGCTAGACCAGGCACCGAAAGAACCCGCTTGACGCCAGGGAGCGCTGCGGCGGCGCTGGCACCTTCACCAAAAACGATGGCGTCTACATCGCCAAAGCGTGCGGCGGCTGTCAGGGCTGAACGTGACGCCTGACGAACTTCACCATTCTCGACTTCGAGCAGAACAAGAGCGGTCATCAGATCACCTTCGCTTCTGTCTTGAGCTTTTCGACCAGTTCGGCCGCACTGCCCAGCTTGATACCTTCCTTGCGTTCTGCCGGCTCTGCGACAGAAACGATAGTCAGGCGGGAGGCAAGATCAACACCGAGATCGGCAGCCTCAAGCATTTCAAGTGGCTTTTTGCGTGCCTTCATGATGTTCGGGAGGGACGCATAGCGCGGCTCGTTGAGACGTAGATCGGCTGTCACCACGGCGGGAAGAGCCAGAGAAACAATTTCCGTACCACCGTCGATTTCACGGGCGACTTCAATTCGACCGTCCGCAACAGTGACTGCGCTGGCGAACGTGCCCTGTGGCCATCCAAGCTTGGCAGCCAGGATCTGGCCGGTGGCGTTCATGTCGTCATCAATGGCCTGTTTGCCCATGCAGACAAGACCCGGCTGTTCGCGTTCGACAATGGCTTTCAGCGCATTGGCGACGGCGCGGGGCTCAAGCGTATCGTCTGTTTTGACCAGAATGGCCCGGTCTGCGCCCATGGCCATGGACGTGCGCAGGATATCCTGCGCAGCCTGGACACCGATGGTCACCACGACCACTTCGGTTGCCACGCCTTTTTCGCGCAGGCGGATGGCTTCTTCCACCGCAATTTCATCGAACGGATTCAGGGACATTTTCAGGCCCTGCGTTTCGACACCACTACCATCGGCCGCTACACGCACCTTGACGTTGTAATCGACCACCCTTTTGACTGGGACCAGAATTTTCATCGTGATCTTTCGCTGCTGACGCCGCTGGAAAAACGGGCGCCACCGTAGCGGAAATGGATCAGGAAGTCACATTCCGGTCAGAAAGCGGCCCGTCTGTTTGAAAGAATTACATCCCGACAGGGTAGTTCGGACCGCCGCTGCCTTCTGGCGTGCACCATTCGATATTCTGCGTCGGGTCCTTGATATCGCAGGTTTTGCAATGGACGCAGTTCTGCGCATTGATGCGTAGCGACCAGCCATTGTCTGCGCTTTTTTCCTGCTCATACACACCTGCCGGGCAATAACGGCTTTCTGGCGCGTCAAACACATCATGATTGACGGTACGCCAGAGGGATTCGTTACGCAGCTTCAAGTGGACGGGCTGGTTTTCCTCGTGGTTGGTGGCGCTGAGGAAAACGGAACTGACGCGATCGAAGGTCAGGACATTGTCTGGCTTCGGATAATCGATCTGCTCGCACAGCGCCGCTGGACGTAACGTCTCATTGTCAGCATGCGGATGATGGAGCGTCCATGGGGCGCGACCACGCAGGATCATGCTGTCGATGCCAGCGTAAAGCGCTCCAGCCTTCATGCCCCATTTGGCAAAAGCCGGACGGATATTGCGGACATCGCGCAGCTCGGACCAGAGCCAGGAGTTGCGGACGCGTTCCGTCAGGCTTGATGCTTCGGTCCGCTCGGTCTGGAGCGCTTCGGCTACAGCTTCGGCGGCCAACATGCCGGATTTCATGGCTGTATGCGTTCCCTTGATCTTGGGAACGTTCAGGAATCCTGCCGAGTCACCTGCCAGAACGCCGCCGGGGAATGTCAGGCGAGGAATGGACTGAAGGCCACCTTCGGACAGTGCACGTGCGCCATAGATCAGGCGTTTGCCGCCCTCGAAGTGTTCGCGGAAAGCCGGGTGCAGCTTTGTGCGCTGCATTTCCTCGAAGGGTGAAAGGTAGGTGTTGCTGTAGTCGAGGCCGGTCACGAAGCCATAGCTGACCAGATTTTCCCCGAAATGATAGAGCCATGCGCCACCATAGGTGTGGTCATCCAGCGGCCAGCCAAAACTATGCTGAACGAGTCCGGGGCGATGCTTCTCCTTGGGGATCTCCCAGACTTCCTTGATGCCAAGGCCGTAAGTCTGGGTATCGACACCCTTGCGTAGACCGAAACGCTTCATGGCATGGGCGCTCAGGGAGCCGCGTGCCCCTTCGGTCAGGATTGTCTGCTTGGCACGAAGGATCATGCCGGGCGTGAAGTTGGGACCATGCGTGCCGTCACGCTCTATGCCCATATCGCCCGTAATGACGCCAGCAACGCGATTATTTTCGATGAACAGTTCAGCGCCTGCAAAGCCGGGATAGATCTCGACACCGAGTGCTTCGGCCTGTTCACCCAGCCAGCGACAAACTTCTCCGAGAGACACCACATAATTTCCGTGGTTCGCCATATGGGGCATGACGCGATCCAGATAAGGAATCTGAATGGCGCGCTTTTCAGTCAGGAAAAGCATGCGCTCTTCCGTGACTTCCGTGTTCAGCGGCGCACCAAGAGAGCGCCAGTCTGGCAGGAGTTCCTCAAGCGAACGCGGCTCGATGACGGCACCCGAAACGATGTGCGCACCGATTTCGCTACCCTTTTCGATCAGGCATACCGACGCGTCCGGCGCAATCTGTCGCAAGCGGATCGCCGCGGACAGACCGGCGGGGCCACCACCGACCACCACGACATCAAATTCCATTTCTTCGCGTTCGATCTGGGTCATGATGTCAGGAACTCACTGTAATCAGATAAAGGGAGGGCGCCTCAAGGGCGCCGGGTAAATGTCCAGTAGAAGGGCTGTCTGCCTTCCCGGAAGGCTTTTGCCTCATATCGGGTTGGAGACCATCCTTCGGGACGTTCCGTCTCCGGAGGGGGAGCGTCAAACAGATTCTGCTTGCCCATCACTTCGATCACCCAGTCCTGGTAAACAGGATGATCGCTTGCCACGCGCCAGATAGCACCAGGCTTGAGAACGCGATGAAGTTCCCGAAGGTTTTCCGGATGCACAAAGCGACGCTTTGCATGGCGTGATTTTGGCCATGGGTCTGGAAACATCAGATAGGCGCGGTCAAGGCAACCATCGGGCATATCCTTAAGCAGAAGACGGGCGTCTTCTGGCCAGATGCGGAAATGCTCGGGTGGCTGGGCTGTATCTTCCTGACCGTCTGGCACAAGGCGTGACATCAGGGAGCACAGGCCGTTCTCGAAGACCTCTGAGGCAATGTACCCGACATCCGGGTTCATTTCAGACTGGGCCGCAGCATGTTCACCGCCGCCAAATCCGATTTCGAGAAAGACGCGCGAAACCGGCGAGGAAAACCCGGCAGTTGGGTTTTCCGCAGATGCAAAAGTAAAGCGCGGCAGCGTTTCTTCAAGAAGATGCTGCTGCCTTGCCCGGAGCGGGTGGCCGCGCTGGCGGCCGTAGAGCCGCTCCGGCTGGGGTTTGAGAGACTGTGTCAGGGTCTTACCTGTTCAGTGCGTTGCGGAGGGTGTCAACCAGATCCGTCTGTTCCCAGGTGAAGTTGTCCAGAGCAGCATTCGGCACGCGGCCGAAGTGACCATAGGCGGACGTCGGAACATAGATCGGGCGGTTCAGGCGCAGATGCTTGCGGATGCCGCGAGGCGACAGGTCCACAACTTCGTTAAGGAGCAGGCCGAGGCGTGCCTCGTCGATGTCCTTCCCTGTGCCGTCGAGGTCTACATAGACCGAAAGCGGCTTGGAAACGCCAATTGCGTAGCTGAGCTGGATCGTGCAGCGATCTGCAAGGCCAGCAGCAACAACGTTCTTGGCAAGGTAACGCGCAGCGTATGCAGCCGAGCGGTCAACCTTCGTGGGGTCCTTGCCGGAGAATGCGCCGCCGCCATGAGGGGCTGCACCGCCGTATGTGTCCACGATGATCTTACGACCTGTCAGACCAGCGTCACCATCCGGGCCACCAATGACGAAGTTGCCGGTCGGGTTCACATAGAACTCGTCTTCCGGGCAGCTCCAGCCATTTGGCAGAACGTCATTGACGACACCGCGAAGCGTTTCGCGGATCGTGTTCTGGCTCATGCCTTCAGCGTGCTGCGTGGAAATCACGACAGACGTCACGCCAACCGGCTTGCCATCCACATAACGCAGTGTGACCTGGCTCTTCGCGTCCGGAAGAAGGCCTGCGCCGCGGGCGTCACCATTCTTGCGGTAGTCGCGGATACGCTCAAGAATCGTCTGGGCGTAGAATAGCGGAGCCGGCATCAGGTTTTCGGTTTCGCGTGTTGCGAAGCCGAACATGATGCCCTGATCGCCGGCGCCTTCGTCCTTGTCGCTGCCGCTGTCCACACCCTGGGCGATGTCAGCGGACTGTGCGTGGAGGTAAGACGTGATCTCGGCATTCTTCCAGGAGAAACCTTCCTGGTCGTAGCCAATGTCCTTGATGGCCTCGCGTGCGCGGTCGATCAGCGTGTCTTCGACAGCCTTCGGGCCACGGACTTCACCGGCCAGGATGACACGGTTCGTCGTGACCAGCGTTTCACAGGCAACGCGGGCTTCTGGATCGGCTTCAAGATAAGCGTCCAGGACGGTGTCGGAGATACGGTCTGCCACCTTGTCGGGATGGCCCTCGGAAACAGATTCAGAGGTGAACAGGAAATCGCCGTGATTGCGCACTCAGGGACCTCGCAGGGAATGAGTGGTGAAAAGGGCTGCAGGCGCCATGACGGATGGGCTGCAGCATTCAGGAAGGCACGGCTTGGCGGAATTGAACGCAGGGGTCAAGTGTCTAGGGGGGAGTTGGTTGTTTTTTCTGCTCGATATCCGTATAAGTGTCTGTAAATAATGTATAAAATCAGAATATATCCACGGTGTATAATGGTGCAAAGAAGGGGCAGACAATCAGACCATATGCCGATATGTATGTGAAAGGCGAAAGCGCCGCATCTCGATGAGGTACAAATGGCATACGTGGTAAGTTCCTTTAGCGGTAAATCCTGTCTCGTGACGGGTGCAGGAGGCAATATCGGCCTCGCAACCGCGCTACGTCTCGCAGAAATTGGGGACGGACATCGCTCTTCTGGACATGAATCCGGAAGCGTTGGCGAAAGCAGAAGCCGCTGTCCGCGAGAAAGGGGTGAAGGCAGAATCGTATGTCTGTGACGTGACGTCTGAAACATCCGTGAATGATGTCGTCAGTCAGGTTGTCGCAGATTTTGGGAAAATCGATTTCCTGTTCAATAATGCCGGCTATCAGGGCGCATTTGCTCCAGTCCAGGATTATCCGGCTGAAGATTTTCCGAAGGTTCTGAACATCAACGTCACGGGTGCTTTCCATGTCCTGAAAGCAGTCTCCCGGCACATGATTGCAAACGGCTTTGGGCGGATCGTGAATACGGCCAGCATGGCAGGCGTAAAAGGCCCGCCAAACATGGCCGCTTATGGCGCTTCAAAAGGCGCAATCATTGCGCTGACTGAAACGGCAGCTCTCGACCTTGCGCCTTACAACATCCGCGTTAATGCAATCAGCCCTGGATATATGGGGCCGGGCTTCATGTGGGACCGGCAGGTTGAACTGCAGGCCAAGGCCAACACGCAGTATTTCTCAACCAACCCGGAAGAAGTCTCCAAGCAGATGATCGGCAGTGTTCCGATGCGTCGTTATGGAGATATCAATGAAATTCCGGGCGTCGTAGCCTTCCTTCTCGGAGACGATTCCAGCTTCATGACAGGTGTGAATCTGGAAATCTCCGGAGGCTGAAGAGCCCGTTCTTCGTCGGACGATCAAACCGTCCGGCGAAGCACGTCTGCCATGCCGTACAAACCCGGTGGCTGCTGTGCGAGCCACCGGGCTGCCATGACGGCACCTCTGGCAAAGACCCTGCGATCGAGTGCACGATGTGACAGCGTGATCTGCTCGTCCGCAGCCATGAACATCAGATCGTGTTCTCCCACGATCTGGCCACCCCGCAGGGAAGCAAAGCCAATCGCTCCATCCGGTCGGACGCCATTCTGATCGAGACGCATGACGTCCTCGAGAGCCACGTTTCGCCCTTCAGCGACAGCCCGCCCAATCGCAAGGGCTGTGCCAGATGGAGCATCAACCTTCTGGCGATGGTGCACTTCCACAATTTCCGCGTCATATCCCGGCAGACCCGCACCAAGCTGTCTGGCAAGTTCCAGAAAGAGCGTCAGGGCTGGGGAGAAATTTGCGGCCTGTAGCACCGGGATATGTTTTGCGGCCTCATTTACGGCAGCCTGATCTTCCGGATTAAGGCCTGTCGTTCCGAGAACCCATGGACATCCTGCTGTCGCAAAAGCCCTGGCATGGGCCTGCACAGTCGAAGCGTGACTGACGTCAATCACGACGTCGCAGTTTCTGGCGAGGTCGACAGGGCTGGTCGTGATGTTGCGGCTTTCATCGGAGTGCCGGGAAAGCCCCCCTGCAAGAGATAGGCCCGCTTCCTCAGCACAAAGCGAACCTAGCCGGCCTGTAATGCCAGCAATACCGATGCGGGGAGAAGTCGTCATAATCCATGCCTGACCGTCAGAAACTGTTGCCCGCAACGTAGGGGATTATTGGCGGCCGTCAAAACGGCGGCGCGCGTTTTCGATCTGATCCCGATGCGTGACGGCCCATCGTCCGAAGGCTTCAGTAATACTTTGCAGGGACCGCCCTAAATCCGTCAGGGCATAATCCACACGAGGCGGAGTGGTAGGGGTGACGGTTCGTTCAACCAGCCCATCCCGCTCCAGATTCCGCAGCGTCAGTGTCAGCATGCGTTGGGAAATCCCCTCTATGGATCGGCGCAGTTCGCTGAAACGCATGGATCCATCTCCCAGCATCCGGACGATCAGAATGCTCCATTTGTCTCCCACGCGCGCCAGAATGGCGCGGACAACAGCGCATGTATCGCTCTCGTGGGTTACGGGAGGAGGAAGGGTACTAACATCCATGTGCCTATGATCCCTGAATGTGCCGTCTTGCGAAGGTGCGAGAAAGGTTTCTTATCTTGTGCTGGTTACGATCAGGAACCGGAAGAGAAAAAATGAAACTGCTTCATATCGACTCCAGCATTCTCGGCGGTTTTTCCGCCACCCGTCAGCTCAGTGTGGCGATTGTCGATCGCTATCGCCAGAAACATCCGGATCTGGACGTGACGTCCCTTGATCTCGCCGCTGAACCGCTTCCGCATCTGGATGGCGAGTCGCTGTCCTTTCTGGGCAAAGAACTGACAGGGGATGCCGCGTCCAACCCCGTGCTCGTAGCAGGGGCAAAAGCACTGGCCGACTTCAAGGCAGCTGACGTCCTCGTGCTTGGCGTGCCGATGTACAACTTTGGCATCCCCAGCCAGCTCAAATCCTGGATCGATCGTATTACGATCGCCGGTCAGACGTTCCGTTATGGTGCAAACGGTGTTGAAGGGCTTGCCGGTGGCAAGACGGTCGTGATTGCTGGTGCCCGTGGCGGCGTCTATTCGGAAGGAACGCCGCAGGCCGCTTTCGAACACCAGGTGAACTACATCAAGGCCGTTCTCGGTTTTCTTGGGATTACGGATATCAAGGTGATCGAGGCCGAAGGTCTTGCCGCAAATGGTGGCAATGATCGCCCTCGCATCCTTGCTGAAGCAGAGAGCGCCATCGCCGCTCTTTGACATTAGTCCGTTACGCCGGTGTCCGGTCCGAACGTCTCGTAACGCAGACGTTCTGCCGGAATGCCGGCTTTCGGGAGAGACTGTACCATTTCCCGCATGAAGCCGGTGGGACCGCACAGATAACAGGCTGCATTCTTTGGAAGATGAGACGTAATCCAGCCCGCATCTGGCCGACCGTCTATGGACGTCAGGCGGGTGTGCAGGGTGATGTTTCCTGAGGCATCTGTAAGCTCACTCAGTTTCTTGGCAAACGGCGCTGCCTCCTTAGAGTGCGCAATCTGAATGACGCTGACCGGTGTTGTATTTGTCCGTGCAGACAGGGATGCGATCATGCCGATCATGGGCGTGATCCCGATTCCCGCGCAGATGAATGCAACGGGCGTTTCAATCTTCTCCGGGAGAACGAACTCGCCCGCCGGTGGTGACAGGCGGATCTCATGCCCCACACTGTCCGCGCTGTTGAGCCACGCTGAGGCGACACCGTTTGGCACATGCCGAACACTGATGGTGTAGCCGTCGTGACCCGGCTTTGACGTGATGCTGTAATTGCGCCGCGTCTGGCCATGGTCCGGGATATCCAGATCCACGCCCAGATACTGGCCGGGAACAGCCCGAATAACGCTCTTGCCATCCACCGGCTTGAGTTCGAGCGTTGTCACGTTCTCACATTCCCGATGGGCCTGAGTGATCTTGAACGAGCGCCATCCCGTCCAGCCGCCTTCGGCTTGCGTACTTGTATCGTAAAGCTGATGTTCGCGACCGATCAGAATATCCGCGAGAGCCCAGTAAGCCCGGCCCCAGGCATCGAGAATTTCTGGTGTCGCGGCGTTACCCAGAACATGCTGGATTGCGCCGATAAGCGCCGTTGCAACGTGCGGATAGTGCTCGGGCAGGATTTCCAGACTGACGTGTTTCTGGGCAATGCGCTCTACAGCACCTCCCAGAACGCCAAGATTATCGATGTTCTTCGCATACGCCAGAACGGCCATGGCCAGAGCGCGGGGTTGCGTTCCCTTGGACTGATGGGTCGGGTCAAACATTTCCGCAATGGCAGGGTCTGCAAGCAGACGACGATACATCTCGGTCGTGATGTCGAGTCCGTGCGCCTCCAGTGCCGGGATCGTCGCCTTGATGATGGCGATGACGTCTGGAGTAAGGCTGCGGTCTGAAGAGGACATGATAGGTCTTCTTAAAGGTGTATAATAAATACATCTTTAAGCACGTGACTTCGCTCCGTCAATCTGTCAGAGGACTCGTATGCGTCTGACCCTTCACACTGATTATGCTCTGCGGACCCTGCTTTATCTGGGGGGACGGCCCTCCGTGCGTGTTTCCATCCGTGACATTGCGCACGCTTATGGGATTTCAGAGAATCATCTCGTGAAGGTGGTCCATCGTCTGGGGCAGGGGCAGTTCATCACAACCACACGTGGCCGCGGCGGTGGTCTCACGTTGGGGCGTCCGGCGCAGGAGATTGGAATAGGAGAGGTCGTCCGATATACGGAGGACGACATGATGCTCGTAGACTGTGAGGGCCGCGCTGCTGGAAACCGCGCCTGCATCCTGTCTCCATCCTGTCATCTGCGCGGAGTACTGGGTGAGGCGCTCGGTGCATTTCTGAAAGTCCTCGACCGCTATACGCTCGCAGACCTGTTGCGGCCTGCTGATCTGGAGCTGCTGTTTCCGGACCTCACACAGCCTTTGTCTAGTGATTCTGAAAAAGACTGACTTCGCTTTTGGTCCGTCTCAACCGACGTCCGTCATGTCTGTAATCCGTGCAATGTGATTGGAAGAGTTCGAGATCTCGCGCGAAGGTCAACCGTTACTTCTGGTCATCAGACTGAAGAAAAGGATGTGACGTTCATGCCTGATGCAACAATGGCTGAGCAGGTCTCGAAGAAGCCTGGTTTTATTGCCGCGCTCGATCAGAGCGGTGGATCAACCCCCAAAGCCCTTGCGCAATACGGTATCGGCCCCGATGCCTATTCCAATGACGCAGACATGTTCCGACTGATGCATGAAATGCGGGTCCGGATCATCACGTCTCCGGCCTTTCAGAGCCACGAGGTTCTGGCCGCGATCCTGTTTGAAAAGACCATGGATGGTACGGTCGAAAATGTGCCTGTTCCCACCTATCTTTGGGAAAACTGCGGCATTGTCCCGTTTCTGAAGATCGACAAGGGTCTGGAAGAGGAAAAGGATGGCGTCCAGTTGATGAAGCCCATTCCCGGTCTGGATGCTCTTCTGGAGCGTGCGGCAAAACTGGGCGTATACGGAACCAAGGAACGATCAGTGATCCGGCTGGCCAATCCCGGAGCCATCAAGACGATTGTTCAGCAGCAGTACGATATTGCCGCTCAGGTTGCGTCTCACGGACTGGTGCCCATCATGGAGCCTGAAGTTCTCGTAAAAAGTCCCGAGAAAGCGGAGGCTGAAGCCATCCTCGCCAAGGAACTGGCCCTTGGTCTGGATGCGTTGCCCGGTGATTATCCGATCATGTTGAAGGTCACGATCCCTGAAAAGGTGGACCTGTATGCAGATCTGATGAAGCATCCCCGGATGCAGCGCGTCGTCGCCCTGTCTGGAGGGTATCCGCTGGGCGAGGCCTGTCAGAAGCTCAAAGCCAATCACGGCATGATTGCCAGCTTCTCCCGTGCCCTCGTGGATGATCTGCGCGTGTCCCAGTCCGATCAGGAGTTCAATACGATCCTGAGCAAAGTGGTGGACCGGATTTACGACGCCTCGGTCAACAAGGTCTGAGGTGCCTGAGGCCTGTGATGACACAGGCCTCTTTCGTTTTCCGAAACGCCTGAAGGATACGGGATATGAACACGCCCACGCTCTGGCTCATCCGGCATGGCGAAACGGACTGGAGCATCAGCGGCCAGCACACAGGCCGCACAGATATTCCCCTTACGGAAAACGGTCGGGAACAGGCACGTGCTCTGACATCGCGTCTCGCGGGCCAGGCATTCGATCAGGTGCTGTGCAGTCCTCTTCAACGTGCCCGTGAAACCTGTGAGCTGTCCGGGTTGGGTGCTCAGGCCCAGATGGAGCCTGACCTCATGGAATGGGACTACGGCATTTATGAAGGGCGAACCTCCGCTGAGATTCTTAAGGCTGAACCGGACTGGTCCTTATGGACATCCGAGGTTGAGGGAGGAGAAAACGCGAAACAGGTTCGAGAAAGGGTTGGCCGTCTGCTTGATCGCCTTCTGGCGCAGCAGGGTACAATTGCTCTTTTTGCGCATGGTCACATCCTGCGCAGCCTCATCAGTATGTGGATGAGCAATGACGTTCGTCTGGGCGAGAATATTCTTCTTGATACAGCATCCGTCTCGGTCCTGGGATTTCAGCGTAAGGTCCGGGTACTGCACAAACTGAATACCTGAAAACCCATCTGAAATTTTTTATGCTCCCTGTGCGGATGGCGTTTCGCGTCTTAGTGTCAGGGCGCAGGATCGTTTCTTGGTTGGAATTGGACAGACTGGCAGTCTTCCCGCCATCAAGAGCAGTCAATGATGGTGGAGGCGTTAATGATTATTTCTTCCGCAACGGATTACAGAGAAGCAGCCCGCCGTCGATTGCCTCCTTTTCTGTTCCAGTACATTGATGGCGGTTCCTACGCAGAACAGACAATGCGCCGGAACATTTCTGATCTGGCCGATATTGCCTTGCGGCAGCGTATTCTGAAGAACGTTTCCGCTCTCAATACAAGTACGGAACTGTTCGGACGTAAACTCAATATTCCTGCCGCTCTCGCACCCGTTGGGCTGACAGGCATGTATGCACGTCGCGGAGAGGTTCAGGCTGCCCGGGCCGCCGCCCGGAAAGGTATTCCCTTCACACTGTCGACTGTTTCGGTCTGTCCGATTGAAGAAGTGCAGGGACGTAGCCCCGTTCCCATCTGGTTTCAGCTTTACGTGCTGAAAGACCGCGGCTTCATGAAAAACGCATTGGAGCGCGCCAAGGCCGCAGGTATTACCACCCTAGTCTTTACGGTAGACATGCCAACGCCGGGCGCCCGTTACCGTGATGCCCACTCAGGAATGTCCGGCCCGAACGCCGCGATCCGGCGCTATTTGCAGGCCATGACGCATCCCATCTGGGCTTGGGACGTCGGCGTGCGTGGCAAACCGCATGATCTGGGCAATATTTCCCGCTATCGGGGTAACCCCACAAAGCTGGAAGACTATATCGGCTGGCTTGCCAATAATTTCGATCCGTCCATCAGTTGGAAAGATCTGGAGTGGATCCGCGATTACTGGGACGGTCCCATGATCATCAAAGGGGTTCTCGACCCGGAAGACGCAAAAGATGCCGTCCGGTTTGGGGCGGATGGGATTGTCGTTTCCAATCATGGTGGCCGGCAGCTTGATGGTGTTCTCTCGAGTGCCCGCGCACTTTCGCCAATAGTGGATGCGGTCAGGGGAGGGCTGAAGATTCTGGCAGATTCCGGTGTCAGATCGGGGCTGGATATCGCTCGAATGGTCGCAATGGGAGCAGATGCCGTTCTGCTCGGTCGTGCCTTTGTCTACGCCCTCGCTGCGGGTGGGCAGAAGGGCGTGGAGAACCTGCTCGACATTATGGAAAAAGAACTTCGCGTTGCCATGACCCTTACGGGTGCGAGTGCTATTTCGGACCTGACGTCAGAAAGCCTTGCGCGGCTGGCTCCAGAGTTTGGTTAATAAGTGCCACATAGACGGCGGCGATACTTTTCTGTTCTATATGCAGTGAAATTAATATTACAAAATACGTTATGTGATAATTATGGAATGTATAATTAAAATATTTAGAAAAATATATATAATATATTTACTGTTTTGTCAGATTATAATTCTGTAAAGAGCGATAATAATTCGTTTTTATTTATTAAAAAAATAAATAATATTTCTTTTGACGATAAGATAAATCTAGAGAAAGTATCGAGAATTTTTGATGTGCATCTTCAATGTAGAGAAAATTCTTGTGGTGTAAAAATATATAGGAACAAAAATATTCCGGTTTCTAATGTTAATTTTAGATTTGGGAATACATCATATATTTTAATTTTGGATGTATTAAAGGGGGTGTACATATCCCCTGATATGCTAAGGGGCCAGTTTGGGCATGGAAAATTATCATTAGGTTGTACGGACGGAGTATTTTGTCCGTATGTTTCATTTGAAGGGCGTTGGCGACATATAGCGTTTCCTATGCCTGACCAAGATCACGACCAAAATTGTGTGAAAAAAATTATAATCAATAGTAATCTTTGAAAAATATATTCCAGTAAATAGTAGATTTATAGATATGAAATACTAAGGGATGTAGGAATACCCCTCCGTTTCGGGAGGGGTATTTCTGTCATCAGCGACCTTCGAAAAAGTCACGGACCTTGGCGAAGAACCCGCTGTTTTCGGGGCTGGCCTTGGTGTGGTCATCACCGGCTTCTTTCTCGAATTCCTCAAGAAGTTCGCGCTGGCGCTTGGTCAGGTGATGCGGTGTTTCTACCGAGACCTGAATGTACATGTCTCCACGGGCTGAAGACCGCAGTACGGAAAAGCCTTTTCCACGAAGGCGGAAAGTCTCGCCCGTCTGCGTTCCAGCTGGAATGCGCACGCGGCTACGGCTGCCATCAATAACCGGGACTTCCACTTCAGTCCCAAGTGCAGCCTGGGTCATGCGGAGCGGAACGCGGCAGTAGATGTTTGCGCCGTCACGCTGGAAGATGTCATGCGACAGAACCGCGACATGCACATACAGATCGCCGGGCTGTACGCCTTCGCCACCGGCCTCGCCGCGACCCGCCATGCGGATACGTGTACCGTCTTCGACGCCAGCCGGGATCTCGATTTTGAGCGTCTCGGTCTTGGCCTGCGTGCCGGAACCCTGACAGGACTTGCATGGATTGCGAACTGTGCGGCCAGAGCCATTACAGGTCGGGCAGGGGCGTTCCACAAGGAAGAAGCCCTGCTGAGCCCGAACCTTGCCCGCACCATGACAGGTTGCACAGGTCGTGCTGCCACCGCCCGCATCTGCTGAGCCTGACCCATGGCAGGACTCACACGCAACACGCGTCCGGACTTCAACATCCTTGGTCACGCCGGAGAAGGCTTCGGTCAGGCTGATCTCGACCTGAACCTGAACGTCAGCACCTGTGCGGCGTCCACCGCCACGGCGGCCGCCCATCATGTCGCCGAACATCTGATCGAAGATGTCGCCCAGTCCGCCAGCACCAAAGCCGCCGAAACCGCCGCCACCCATTCCGCCCATACCACCATCAAAAGCGGCATGACCATATTGGTCATAGGCTGCGCGCTTCTGATCGTCCTTCAGGACTTCGTAGGCTTCGTTGATTTCCTTGAATTTCAGCTCGGCTGTTTCATCCCCCGGATTGCGGTCCGGGTGATAGCGCATGGCCTGCTTGCGGAAAGCCTTTTTCAGCTCATCCGCAGACGCCGTGCGCGAAACTTCGAGACTTTCGTAGTAGTCGATCTTCGTGGCCATGATCGGTCCTTGTCTGAGGGCCGGAAACAAGAACGGCGCCCACCCCCTTACGGGAACGGGCGCCCTTCGGAAAACAGGTCAGGCAGGGCGGGAAGCCCCACCTGGGGAAGTCACCCGATCAGTGCTTCTTGCTGTCGTCGACATCTTCGAAGTCGGCGTCAACAACGTTTTCGTCCTTGGCTTCCGCACCGGCAGCTTCACCACCCTGCTGGGCCTGCTCTGCCTGATACAGGGCCTGACCAACCTTCATGGCTGCCTGTGTCAGACGCTCGCTTGCGCTCTTCAGAGTCTCGGCATTGTCGCCACCCAGAGCTTCACGGGCTGCAGCGATTGCGGCTTCAGCTTCAGTCTTGTCAGCCGCCGGAACCTTGTCGCCACCTTCCGTGAGAGACTTCTCGGTCTGGTGGATCATGCTCTCGGTGCTGTTGCGCAGCTCAACCAGTTCACGCTTGGCCTTGTCGGCAGAAGCGTTGGCTTCAGCTTCCTTGACCATACGATCGATGTCACCATCGGACAGACCGCCCGAAGCCTGGATCTTGATCTGCTGTTCCTTGTTCGTCGCCTTGTCTTTTGCGGACACGTTGACGATACCGTTGGCATCGATGTCGAACGTGACTTCGATCTGCGGAACGCCACGCGGTGCCGGAGCAATGCCCTGCAGGTCGAAGTTGCCAAGCAGCTTGTTATCGGCTGCCATCTCACGTTCGCCCTGATAGACCTTGATGGTCACAGCGTTCTGGTTGTCTTCAGCCGTAGAGAAGGTCTGGCTCTTCTTGGTCGGGATCGTCGTGTTGCGGTCGATCAGACGGGTGAACACACCACCAAGCGTTTCGATACCCAGCGACAGCGGCGTCACGTCGAGGAGCAGAACGTCCTTCACGTCACCCTTCAGGACAGCGCCCTGAACGGCTGCACCGATAGCGACCACTTCGTCAGGGTTGACGTTGCGAGCCGGATCCTTGCCGAAGAATTCCTTAACCGTCTCAATGACCTTCGGCATACGGGTCATGCCGCCAACGAGAATGACTTCGTCAATCTCGCTCGTGGACACGCCGGCATCCTTGATGGCCGAACGGCACGGGCCAAGCGTACGCTGAACCAGATCATCAACCAGGCTTTCCAGCTTTGCGCGGGACAGCTTGACGACAAGGTGCTTCGGACCGGATGCATCAGCCGTGATGAACGGCAGGTTGATCTCTGTCTCCTTGGAGGAAGACAGTTCGATCTTGGCCTTCTCAGCAGCTTCCTTCAGGCGCTGCAGGGCGAGCTTGTCACCACGCAGGTCAATGCCCTGATCCTTCTTGAACTCGTCAGCCAGGAAGTCGATGATGCGGTTATCGAAGTCTTCACCGCCCAGGAACGTATCACCGTTCGTGGACTTCACTTCGATCACGCCGTCGGAGATTTCGAGGATGGAGACGTCGAACGTACCACCACCAAGGTCATACACGGCGACCGTGCCGGAATCGCGCTTGCCAAGGCCGTAAGCCAGAGCAGCAGCGGTCGGCTCGTTGATGATACGCAGGACTTCGAGGCCAGCGATCTTGCCGGCGTCACGCGTTGCCTGACGCTGTGCATCGTTGAAGTAGGCCGGAACCGTGATGACAGCCTGCGTAACCGTCTCGCCGAGGTAAGCCTCAGCCGTTTCCTTCATCTTGCCGAGAACGAATGCGGAAATCTGGGACGGGGCGTAGTTTTCGCCACGGGCGCGAACCCATGCGTCACCATTGTCACCCTTGACGATCTCGTAAGGGACCATGCCCTTGTCCTTGGCGACGGTCGGATCATCGTAACGACGGCCGATCAGGCGCTTGACGGCATACAGGGTGTTGGTTGGATTCGTAACGGCCTGACGCTTTGCAGCCTGTCCGACGAGGCGCTCACCGTTTTCTGTGAATGCGACCATGGACGGCGTCGTGCGTGCGCCTTCGCTGTTTTCAATAACGCGGGTTTCGTCGCCTTCACGCACTGCAACGCAGGAGTTGGTCGTGCCGAGGTCAATACCGATGACTTTACTCATGTACTCTTTGTCCTTTCAGCGGTTTGCCTCGGCCCTCTCAGGCACCGGGGCGAACCCTTGTGACGTCAAATCCGGACCCTCACAGGTCCGTGTTTCCGTGTTCAAATCTAGGCAGGGCTGCAAAGTGTTTCAAGGCCTTGAGAGCAACATCTTTCATGAAAAATCCGCGTCCGTGGCACGAGGCGTACGGATGTGGCTTCCGCTAACGCGCGGAATGGTTCAGTTTGCGTGCAGTCATGCAAATTCATCTGACACCCCGAGCCGCGATACTGGCTGCACTCACCTGTCTTTCCGCCTGCGGACCGATAGGGCCATCCAGGCTCCAGCGGGACGAACTTGAATACTCGCGGGCGCTCGGTGAGTCGCAGAAGCACGAGATGCTTCTGAATATCGTCCGGTTACGTTACGCCGATCCGCCAACATTCCTTGATACGACGCAGGTCATTGCCGGTTACAGCGTCTCAAAGAGTGTGAGCGGGGGTTTCTATGCCTATCCCGCCACGGCTGTTGGCAATTACCTTTTTGGTACCGGGACCATGACGGCCGGTGAAAGCCCGACTTTCACATATCAGCCTGTTACCGGCCAGCAGTACGCAGAGAACATTGTCCGCCCGATCTCTCCAACTGTCATCATGCCGCTCAGCCTTGGTGGCCTCCCGATTGACACGCTTCTGCGCCTGACAGCGCAATCCATTGACGGACTTTCGAATGTTCGAGGGATCGGTGCGGGGCCATTCGGGGGAGGGTCCGTCCGGTTCTATCTTCTGCTGCACGATCTTCGACAGCTTCAGATTGCTGGCGCCATGACCATTCGTATCACGACTGATGCCCCGCCGCCGCCAACTGATGATTCGGCAAAGAAGAATGGTTCCAAGTCTGAAACGGCGAACGGGCAGGAACATTCCTATCTGGTGCTGTCCTCGACATCAGACAGCAATCTGCTTTCCATTCAGGGTGAGGTCCGGCGCCTGCTGCATCTCGACCCTCATGCTGAAGAGGCAGAAATTGTCTACGGCCCATACCCGAAGCATCCCGGGCAGATTGCGATCCTGACGCGGTCCATGCTCGCTATGTTGACCCAGCTTGCCTATGAAGTCGAAGTTCCAGAAGAAGATATCAAGGTGGGGCGTACACCTCCGACAATTGGCCAGGTTGGTATTGAAAACCGCCCGGAAGTGGTCATTCATTCAAGTCACAAAGCTCCGGAACGTCGTTATGCGGCGGTCGAATACAATGACATGTGGTTCTGGATTGATGAAAAAGACTTTCAGAGCAAACTCGCATTTACAATGGTGCAGGTATTGAGTGCTTTGGCGGCCACAAATCATACTGGCGGCGCTGTAGTGACAATTCCGGCGGGTTAAAGAGAATATTTTTTTGGTGACAGGCCACAACAAATTTTTGTTACCTCAAACACAGTTTTGTTAGAGCATTTGAAAACGAAGTCCGATGGACCTGAACTGAATATGGATTTACCGTCCGGAGGATTCAGTTTGGGAGGCATTCGGTTATGCCAAATCTTCAAGGTAATAGGACTCTGACGGAGTGGCTGACGCTGCTTCTCGGGGTCATCGTCCTTCTTGTGGGCCTGTTCTTCGTCATTGGGGGTGCTGACCTCGCGATGCTGGGCGGCTCTACCTACTATGTTCTCTGTGGCATCCTCCTGGTTGCTAGCGGCGTATTCATGCTCATGGGCCGCACGCTTGGTGCCTTCCTGTATCTGGGTGCCCTGGCCTACACGTGGGTCTGGTCCTTCTGGGAAGTCGGTTTCAGCCCCATCGATCT
>NZ_BANH01000006.1 GCF_000964465.1 Gluconobacter thailandicus F149-1 = NBRC 100600
CACACTTTCCATTCACAATCCAAAACTAAAAAAATCAAAAAAAAACGCCAGAAAAATCTGGCGTTTCTTCTGAAAGTCCCGGTTTTCCGCAGAACTCAGTCCTGCGAGACGGGATGACCGTTAATCGTAAGTCCCTTGTCACCGGCAGAAACGTGGATGGTGTCCCCATCCCGGATGGTTCCATCCAGCAACAGACCTGCCAGCGGGTTCTGAAGACTACGCTGGATCACGCGCTTCAGAGGACGTGCACCGTAAACCGGATCGTATCCGGCTTCAGCAAGCCACTCCCGACCCTTCTCATCCAGTTCCAGAGTGATCTTGCGATCTTCCAGAAGCTGACGCAGGCGGCTGAGCTGAATATCGACAATCCGTCCCATATCTGCCCGCTGCAGACGGGAGAACAGGATGATCTCATCCAGACGGTTCAGGAACTCGGGCCGGAAGTGATTACGCACGACCTGCATGACCTGAGCCTGAACCAGATCCGGCGACTCACCATCTTCCTGATTGGCCAGAACATCCGAGCCAAGGTTACTGGTCAGAACAATGATCGTATTGCGGAAATCCACCACACGACCCTGGCCATCCGTCAGGCGACCGTCATCCAGAACCTGAAGCAGGATGTTGAAGATGTCCTCATGGGCCTTCTCCACCTCATCAAACAGAATGACCTGATACGGACGACGACGAACCGCTTCCGTCAGCACGCCACCTTCGTCGTAACCAACATAACCCGGAGGCGCACCAATCAGACGGGACACCGCATGCTTCTCCATGAATTCACTCATGTCGATCCGCAGCAGGGCCTTTTCGTCATCAAACAGGAACTGAGCCAGCGCCTTCGTCAGTTCGGTCTTGCCAACACCCGTTGGGCCAAGGAACAGGAACGAGCCAATCGGGCGGTTCGGATCCTGAAGACCTGCACGGGCACGACGAACAGCATTGGAAACCGCAACGAGTGCCTGCTCCTGCCCGACGACACGATCACGCAAGGTGTCTTCCATCCGCATGAGCTTGGCGCGCTCGCCTTCCAGCATGCGATCTACCGGAATACCCGTCCAGCGGGACACAACCGACGCAATGCCCTGCTCTGTTACGCTGTCAGCGAACAGACCCGACTTGGATGCTGCGTCTTCTTCTTCCTGAGCCTTGGCAATCTGGGCTTCAAGGTTCGGGATCAGGCCGTACATCAGCTCGGATGCCTTGGCGAGATTGCCCTGACGCTGTGCCACATCGACGTCGGAACGTGCTGTATCCAGCTGTTCCTTCAGCTTCTGGATGGCGTTAACGCGATCCTTCTCGGCATGCCACTCGGCCCCCATCGCATCGGACTGCTCTTCCAGATCAGCCAGCTCGGCTTCCAGAGCCTGTAGCCGATCCTTCGACGCCGTATCGTCTTCCTTACGGATGGCCTCACGCTCGATCTTCAGCTGAATGATACGGCGATCAAGTTCGTCCAAAGCTTCCGGCTTGCTGTCGATCTGCATCCGCAGACGGCTGGCAGCCTCGTCGATCAGATCAATAGCCTTGTCCGGCAGGAAGCGATCCGTGATGTAACGGTTGGAAAGCGTCGCAGCCGAGACAATGGCGTTATCCGTGATGCGAACACCATGGTGAAGCTCGTACTTTTCCTTGATGCCACGCAGGATCGAAATCGTATCCGCGACGGACGGTTCCCCGACAAAAACCGGCTGGAAGCGACGGGCAAGAGCTGCGTCCTTCTCAATGTACTTCCGGTATTCATCGAGCGTGGTCGCACCGATGCAGTGAAGCGTACCGCGGGCCAGTTCCGGCTTGATGAGGTTGGACGCATCCATCGCACCATCAGAGCGGCCCGCGCCGACCAGCGTGTGCATCTCGTCAATGAAGAGAATGATTTCGCCTTCTGCGGTCTCAACTTCCTTGAGAACAGCCTTCAGACGTTCTTCAAACTCACCACGGAACTTCGCACCGGCAATCAGGGCACCCATGTCGAGCGACATCAGCTTCTTGTTGCGAAGAGCCTCGGGCACGTCGCCGTTGACGATACGCAGGGCCAGACCTTCAACGATCGCGGTTTTACCCACACCCGGCTCACCGATCAGAACCGGATTGTTCTTGCTACGACGCGCCAGAACCTGAATGGCCCGACGGATTTCTTCATCACGGCCAATAACCGGATCAAGCTTGCCAGCCTGCGCCACTGCCGTCACATCGCGAGCATATTTTTTCAATGCGTCAAACGTGTTTTCAGCAGATGCGCTGGTCACAGTGCGGCCCTTGCGGATCTGGGCGACAGCACGCTCCAGCGCACTGGCATCAGCCTTGCCTTCAACAAGAGCCTTGCCTGCCGGGGAATTGCTGGCAGCAATCGCCACTAGCAGTCGATCCTGCGCAACATGACTGTCACCAGCGTTCTTTGCTGCGGCTTCGGCGGAGTCCAACAGACGCACGAAATCAGGTGTGGCCTGCGGCTGACCGGCACCACCGCCCTGAACTTTTGGCAGTTTGGCAAGCGCCGCATCATTGGCGGCCTGAACAACTTTTGGATCGCCACCTGCCGCCCGGATCAGGCCCGACGCGGCGCCCTGTTCGTCATCCAGCAGGGCCTTGAGCAGATGCTCCGGCGTCAACTGCTGGTGGTAATCCCGAAGGGCAATCGTCTGTGCAGCCTGCAAAAAACCCTGGCTGCGTTCCGTAAACTTCTGAATGTCCATTCTGATATGTCCTCTCATGCCCCGTATCGGCGGCATATGATGTCTCGGCCGCCCCCGAAGGCGACGACCGGTGATGAATATTTAGGCACTCATTTTTTTGTTTCAAGGGCCTCCCGATGACGTTTGGCTGGTCCGTGCAACACCATGTCAGCCTCTGACAGCCGATCAAAGGCATTCCGTTGCTGATGCCAGTACGGGTAAACCAGATCCGGCGCACTGACGTCATCCAGCCGTGCAATCTGCGCCTTGGTCAGACGAAGCGAAGCTGCCGCCAGATTATCCAGAAGCTGGCTTTCCTTACGCGCACCAATGACCAGAGACGTCACGCCCGGTTTATGCAGCAGCCATGCAAGCGCCACCCGAGCCGCCGAAACATCATGCTCCTCAGCGATCTCAACAAGTACCTCAACGGTATCATAGAGCTTCTCGAGGTTCCGTACTTCCGGCTCCGGCCATCCCGAGATACGACGACTATCAGCCGGAGCTGTCTTCCCACGACGATACTTGCCCGTCAGCAACCCACAGGCCAGGGGGCTCCAGATCTGCACACCCAGCCCCTGATCCACGGCGAGCGGCAGTAACTCATATTCCGCGTCACGCGCTTCCAGAGAATAATAGATCTGCTCGGACACAGGCGTGATCAACCGATCGCGCTCTGCCGCAGACAGAAGCTTCATGGCCTGCCAGCCGGCAAAATTGGAAATGCCCGCATAACGGATCTTGCCCTGATCCCGCAGGGTCTGAAGCGCTTCCAGTGTTTCCTCAACCGGCGTCAGGCCGTCCCATTCATGCAGGTAATACAGATCGATATGATCGCGCCCCAGCCGACGCAGACTGTCTTCACAGGCATTGAGAATATGATGACGGGACAGGCCCTGCTCGTTCGGGCCTTTTCCTGTCGGGAACCGAACCTTGCTGGTCACAAGCAGTTCCCGGCTACGTCCTTTCAGAACATGGCCCAGAATTTCTTCAGCTTCACCGCCGGAATAGGCATCGGCAGTATCGAACATGTTCACCCCATGCTCGACGCAGAGGTCCACCATGCGGGTGGCCTCCGAAACATCAATATTACCCGTCGCGGCGAAGTCACCCTGCCCACCAAATGTGACAGAGCCAAAATTGAGAGCGGAAATCTTGAGGCCAGAACGACCCAGCTGACGATACTGCATATCTATCAGACTCCTCTTCTGAGACACACCAGGACACACAACACCTCAATGGCGGATCGGTCCCGGTAAATTCCGTCCTGCTCCCATAATCGTGAGCAGCTCGGCATCTCATGTGCGGGCACTCTGTTCAGGAACAGCACACCGGTCCATGATTGATGTCAAAATCCTTCGATCCGGAGCCGCCATGCCGTCATTCCGTCTCCGCAGAGCCCTGCTGTCCTGCGTGTTTCTCCCGTCCCTGCTCGCGGCCCTGCCGGTTAAAGCTGCCGAACCGGCCGCCTGCATGGTCGATCTTGCGAAAACACGAAACGGCACGCTTGGACTGCCGAACCACGCCGAAGTCACTCCGGATGGGCATTCCGTCCTGTTCCTGCGCTCTGGCCCGTTCGACACACGCCTGCACCTGTTCCGCTACGACCTCCCGGATCATACCCTTCACGAACTGGCCGCTCCCGAAGCCGGTCCGGAACACCTGTCCGTAGAAGAAAAAGCCCGGCGGGAACGTGCCCGGCAGTCCATGTCCGGTATTACAGACTATCAGATGAGCGAAGACGGCGGGACGATCCTGGCGTCTCAGGGCGGGCGCCTCATCCGGATCGCCACCGATGACGGACGCGTCTCGTCCGTTGATGGCAACTGGATCGCCCCGCGCCTGTCTCCAAACGGCCAGACCATCGCCGTCGTCGACGATAATGATCTCTATGCCGTCGACCTCGTCAGCGGTGCCCAGACACGCCTGACCACCACAGGTACGTCAACAATAACGAACGGCCTTGCCGAATTTGCCGCAGCGGAAGAACTTGAACGGCCGGACGGTGCCTGGTGGTCTCCGGACAGCCAGACGATCCTGTTCGAGGAAGCCGATTCCAGCACGGTTGAAAAACACTACATCACGAACCCGGAGACGCCTCAGGCCGCCCCTGTCGAGTTCCGCTATCCCCGTGCCGGGACGCCCAATGCCCGTACACGGTTCGGCCTCATCAGTACCGAGGGCGGCGAGACACGCTGGATCAGTTGGGATCACGATGTATGGCCTTACATGGCCCGTGCCGTCTGGCGGAAGAACGGCGGCCTGTTCCTTGTTGTCCTGAACCGGCAGCAAACGCAGGAACAGGTTCTTTCCGTCGATCTCGCAACCGGGAAAACCTCAGTCCTGCTCACAGAGGCCGACAAGGCATGGCTGAACCTGAACCCGCGGGAAGCGGCTGGTGCGCAGGCTCTCCCACTTGTTCTCAATGGCGGACAGGGTTTCCTGTGGGCCTCCGAGCGCGGAAAAACCTGGCAACTTGAACATCATGCTGCCGATGGCTCCCTGAAGCGAATTCTTACCCCCGATACAACGCCATACCTTGCCTTCAATGATTACGATGCTGACAGCAACAGTGTCGTTGTTACGGTGCGTCCCAACCGGATCGACAATGAGATCGTCCGTATCTCACTGGCTGACGGCAAGATCATGCCCCTCGCAACAGAACCCGGCACCCACACCATTCATTTTACTCCAGGCTTTCATCGCCTGATGGTCGATAGCTTCGCCTCCGCCGATGGCACCCGCCGCACCCTGCTCCGCGATGCAAAAGGCAAGATCCTCGCCACGTTGCCCGGCGTCGCACAGCCCCCTCACCTCCCCGTCCACGTCCAGTTCACTACCGCCGGCGAGCGTCAGTTTGATGCTGCCGTCATCCGGCCGGAGCATTTCCAGAAAGAACATCACTATCCCGTCGTGCTGTCCGTCTACGGCGGTCCGGGCGTGAAGCTCGTGCACGACACGCCATCAAGCTTCATGGAAGAGCAGTGCCTTGCCAATCAGGGCTATGTCGTCGTCACGCTGGACGGGCGCGGCACACCCGGACGGGATCATGATTTCGAGCGCGCCATCAAGGGCAACCTGATCGACGCGCCTCTTCAGGACCAGATCGACGGTCTTCAGGCGCTGGGCAAAACCTACCCTGAACTCGATCTGACCCGTGTGGGTGTCTACGGATGGTCTTTCGGTGGCTATTTCACCGCCATGGCGACGATCCGGCGCCCTGATATTTTCAAGGTCGGCGTTTCTGGCGCTCCACCTGTTGATTTCGCGGATTATGACACCGCCTATACCGAACGCTATCTCGACACACCTCAGAACGACGCTGACGGATATCGCAAAAGCAATGTCCTGACTTACGCAGACGAGCTGAAACGCCCGCTTCTGCTCATGCACGGCCTGACGGACGATAATGTCTATTTCGAAAACACGATGAAGCTAACGCAGGCCCTCCTGAAAGCCGGGAAGCCTTACGATCTTCTGCTTCTGCCCGGCACACACATGCTCCCGGACCCGATCCTCCGCGCCCGCGTCACGCAGAGACGGGCAGAGTTTCTGAGTAACGCTCTAAAACCCTGAGCCTTCTGAAAAGGCAGCGTCTTCGACATTTCCGAAGACGCTGCCCTGTTGGGTCAGTGAGACAGATCAGGGATCAAAACCAGAAGATCCTCCATGGCCGGAGCAATGGCCGACACAGGCGTGCGTTCATTCAAACCGTGCATGAAGGAGTCAGAGTTTTTGATGAAGATCGGACTGATCCCGTAGCTCGGCACACCATGAGAGCGGAACCACATGCTGTCACTCGCCCCTGAGGACATGGCCGCAAAAACCGGAACACCCGGATAGGCAACGTGCATGCCATGCTCAATGGCCTGCACGACATCCGGTCGCATCGGAGAGGCCGCGGTTTCCACAGACCCTTCCGTGGCGTCTTCAATCGTCATACCCGGATCATGAGCGGCCTGACGCAGTTCCTCCATGATGGCCGTACGGGGGTGGCCGGGGAAAATACGACAGTTGATATTCGCCGTCGCCCGCTGAGGAAGCGCATTCAAGGCGTGCCCACCATCAATCATGGTTACGACGCAGGTTGTACCAATGCGCCCAACAAAGGCCGGGTCCGCAGAAAGTGTTCGGATGGCTTTCTCATCAGACGGATTGGCCGCAAACGCCTTCATCGCCGAGGCAATATCCGGCTTCTGCCACCGGGCCGCATTCACGAAGTAGCTCCGGCTCAGATCATTCAGCTCCGGCTTGAAACGATGCTGCTGAATGTGAAGCAGGTCAGCCGCAAGTTCATCAATCGCGTTAACAGCACGCGGTTCGGAAGAATGACCGCCCGGATTGGTCACAGTCAGGCGGAAATCAGCGTAGGTCTTCTCCGCACCTTCCCATGTAAAATAATCCGGCTTGCCAGTCTTTTCATCCAGCGTGCCATTGGCGCCATCCATATTCAGGACAAGTTCCGCATTGGCCAACTTGCTCGCAATGATAGCGCCGGTCGCCATCGTCGTTTCCTCATCCCCCGAAAATTCGAGAATGATGTCACGACGCGGTTTGTACCCATCCTTTTTCAGCTCCAGAAGCGCGGCAATCGCCAGCGTATCATCGAGCTTCATGTCGGTTGAACCGCGTCCGAGCAGATAACCGTTTTCGATCTGGGGCTTGAACGGATCATGCGTCCAGTCAGACGCTTTGGCTTCCACCACGTCCATGTGACCGGAAATCACCAAAGGCTTCAAAGCGGGATCACTGCCCGGCCAATGCGCGATCAGATACGCCGTGTCCTTGTAGGGCGTGATAACGACATCTGCAGGCGCGAAACCTCCGTTGATCAGGGCTTCCCTGAAAAGGGCGGCAACCTGAGGCGTCTGGTTGCCATCTCCTGCGACCGAGCGAAGGGCGATGGATTTTTCTGCAAGATCAAGAGCCTGCTGAGCGGCGTCCTGATGATCAGATGCCGCCGCCAGTGCACTCCCTGCCATCAGGGTTAGTGACAGTACCGCTCCAATACTTTTCCGCATCCGTGCCTCCTGAATCAGATACGGAAGCGTAACCGTGCTTTCTGGCTATGCCTACCCGGACATCGGACAGCGTTGGAATGACACCGCTGCCCTCCTGAAAGGCAGCGAAGCCCTCAGCCTTCCCTAAACAGCAAACATATCCAGAAGACTGACACCGGATTTCTCGGACATGACCTGACGATACGCCTCGACTTCCAGCGGGTAACGAAGACCTTTGATCAGAGACATGCTGTGCAACTGCGCAAACAGGTGAATATCATCTGTCGACAGCGTGCCATTTACCGCTTCCGGAGACTGGATCAACGGTGCCAGCTTTTCCAGGAACGCATTCAGTTCAGAGATTTCTTTTGACCCGTCTGCGAGAATTTCCCAGAACGGTCCGGTCGACTCTTCCTTGCGTCGAATGAAACCGGCACGCGCTGATGTCGTCGCAAATTCAGGCAGCGGCGTGCAGACAGCGCGCGGCAGGAAAAGACGATACGTTGCACGGCTCCCCGCCTTCAGCCAGTGCGCGATCTCTGATCGGACCGGGCCTGTCAGAAGCGGTTCGCCAATCCCGTCGATATGGGACACGATGTCCATACTCTCGGGCATGTAGCGCCCATTTTCTTCCAGAATCGGCACGACTTTCCGGCCGACCATACTGATCGGGCCAGCTTCGTCATCATTCAGAAAGACGCGCCGCTCGAACGGAATATTTTTGAGCCCGAAAATCATGAGAGCTTTCACGCAGAACGGGCAGTGTTCGTAGATATGCAGGATGCGTGTTGTCTGGTTCACGGTTTCCTGTGTCCTTTTTTAGAAAATAACGCACTGATATGCACGGTAGATTTCAGGCTTCCCCAACCGCTCCGGAAAGGAGCAGAGGGTCAATGTTGATGGCGGCCAGAGCCTTGCGCCATTTTTTCGCATGATCCAGCCCGAAAACGATCTCGTCACTGGCTGGCGCCACAAACCAGGAACTCTCCCTCAGGATCTCTTCTTCCAGTTGCCCCGGCCCCCAGGCTGCATGCCCCAAAGCCATCAATGCCTGCTTCGGGCCCTGCCCGGCCGCCAGATCACGCAAGACATCCAGACTGGCTGTCAGCGTCGCCTGTTCGTTCACGCCCAGACTGCCTTCCCCCGTCCAGTCCGTCGAGTGAAGAACGAAACCATGCGAATGATCGACCGGGCCGCCCATGCACACTGCAATACGGCGCTCTGGTGGACTGGGTTCAATCCCCAATTGGGCAAAAAGATCGTCCAGCCCCGGCTGGGCCAGACGACGGTTGATGATGAGCCCCATCGCCCCGTCTTCAGGGGAATGAGCACACAGATAAATCACGCTCTGGGCAAAAACCGTCTCCGCCAGTTGCGGAGCGGCGACCAGAAGCATGCCTGTCAGGTTGTCATTCTGTCCGGCGAGTGTTTTCTTCATTCCTTAAAGATGGGTGCATCTCTTGCCTCTTTGCAAGCGTTCCCCTGTCGAGAGTTTTATGGAGGTCTCCCATGTCCCTGACTGTTCTCGTAACCGGCGCCACCGCGGGCTTCGGACATGCCATCGCCACCCGCCTCGTGCAGGACGGCCACCGTGTCATCGCAACTGGACGACGGGCGGAGCGGCTTGAAGCGCTCCAGAAGGAACTGGGCGACAGCCTGCTGCCGTTCCCGCTGGACATGACCGACAAGAATGCGCTGCGTGCGCTTCCCGGAAATCTGCCGGAAGGCTGGCAGGCTGTTGATGTTCTGGTGAACAATGCCGGCCTCGCTCTGGGCATGGAGCCGGCCCAGGAAGCCCAGGTGGAAAACTGGGAGACCATGATCGCCACCAATATTTCCGGCCTTGTCGAAATTACGCATGCCCTTCTTCCTGGCATGGTGGACCGGAACTCCGGCTATGTTCTTACGCTGGGCAGCACGGCAGGGACCTACCCTTATACTGGTGGAAACGTTTACGGAGCCACCAAGGCATTTGTCCGTCAGTTCAGCCAGAATCTGCGCACGGATCTTCTCGGCACGCGCATCCGCGTCACGGATATTGAACCGGGCCTTTGTGGCGGAAGCGAATTCAGTAATGTTCGCCTGAAAGACGACGGAAAAGCGGCGGCAGTCTACAAGGACACCACACCACTGACCCCGGAAGACATTGCCGAAACGGTCTCCTGGCTGGTCGGTCTGCCATGGCACATGAACGTCAACACGATGGAAATCATGCCTGTCTGTCAGGCATCGGGTGGGCTGGCGGTGAACCGGCATGTCGGCTGAAAGCGGTATTCCGTCACGTCTGAAAATAACTGACGGCAGCAAGTTTCGTCTCTCCGATTTCAGGACCGATGACTGGATCGGCCATGACAAGAAAAGCGCACACACCCGCATCAGGGACTGCGTGGACCGGATGGCCATTCTGCAGGGGCGCCTTGCCGCGCACGGCACCAAAGGCATTCTGGTTGTTTTGCAGGGCATGGACACGGCGGGCAAGGACGGTGCCATTCGTCACGCGTTTTCCGGCCTGAACCCCCAGGGTTTTCACGTCACGTCCTTCAAAACACCTGCCGGTCCTGCGGAAAAGCGGGACGATCTGTGGCGTGTTCATCTTGCAGTTCCGGCAAGAGGAGAAATCGCGGTCTTCAATCGAAGCCACTATGAAGACGTTCTCATCGCCCGCGTTCATCCGGACATCGTCCGGGCACGAGGCCTTGATCCTGATACGCCAGATTTCTGGAACCGACGCCTTGCAGATATCAGGCACTTCGAAAGTTATCTGACGCACCAGAACGTCGTTATTCTGAAACTCTTCCTTCATATTTCGAAGGATGAGCAGAAGAAACGTATTCTGAAGCGGCTGAACCAACCCGAAAAACGCTGGAAATTCTCGTCCTCAGATCTGGCAGAACGGGAGAAATGGCAGGATTACACGCAGGCTTATGAAGCCGCCATTCAGGCCACGGCAACACCAGAAGCGCCTTGGCACATCATTCCAGCCGATCACAAAGGGGCTGCACGTCTGATGGTCGCGGAAGCTCTTCTGGGCGTTATGGAAGGGCTGCATCTCAAGGTTCCGGAAGAAAAACTCTCCGACGCCTTGAGAACTGCGCGGGATACACTTCTTGCAGAGAGCTCCAAAAAGCCCTGAAAAGAAAAAGCCCCGCCGGATTACTCCGACGGGGCTTTTCAGTTCGATCAGACCTTCAGATCAGGAACGGCGCTTGCGGCTCGTGCCTTCTCCGGTCGGGCCACCAGCTTTGGAGCGGCTGAAGCCAGAGCCACCACGGCCCTTGTATGCGCCACCGCCGCCGCCAGAGCGTGGACCGCCCTTGAAGCCGCCGCCGCCACCCGGGCGACCAAAGCGCTTGCCTTCGCCTGGATTGCGACCACGCGAACCATAGCCGCCGCCAGCAGGCTCGGCAGATGGCTCGATCGTCACTTCATCAGGCTCGGCACCAGCAACACAGGACTTGAAGCGCTCGACGCTCTCATCCGTAATCTGGAAGTAGGTCTGATCCTGCTCAATGCGGATGCTGCCAATGTCACGCTTCTGAACATTGCCCAGACGGCAGATCAGCGGGATCAGCCACTTCGGATCAGCGCGCTCGGTGCGGCCAACGCCCATCTTGAACCACTGCCCGGAAACAACGCGCTCTTCACGCGGAGCACGTTCTCCACGCTCGCCACGGCTGCTCGGCGCTTCAACAGACATCGGACGGATCTGCTCGACCTGCGGAAGACGAGCACGATACATCTGCACAAGAGCTGCTGCGAGCTTCTTGGCGTCGTAGGTTTCAGCCAGCTTCAGAACCAGCTCGTCCGTCGTCTCTTCCGAGGCGTTGGCGAGAATCGGATCTTCGAGCAGGCGCTGCGTGTCCTGCGCGGCAATAGCGTCAGACGTCGGAACAGCTTCCCACTCAGCATTCACGCGCGCCATGGCCAGCAGACGCTCAGCACGACGACGCTGGTTCATCGGCACCATGAGAACACTGGTGCCCTTACGGCCCGCACGACCCGTACGACCGGAACGATGCAGCAGCGTTTCAGACGCCGTCGGGATGCTGGCGTGAATCACGAGGTTCAGCGCCGGAACGTCAATGCCACGTGCGGCAACGTCGGTCGCAACACAGACACGGGCCTGACCGGAGCGCAGGCTCTCGATCGCACGGCTACGCTCGTTCTGACCCATTTCACCGGAAATGGCGACAGAGGCAAACCCACGCTCCAGAAGAGCAGCCTGCACCTGACCAACCATCATACGGGTGTTGCAGAACACCATGGCCGTCGGGCTTTCGTAGAAACGCAGAACGTTCACGAGGGAACGCTCGATTTCCTGCGGAGCCGTCACGACACAGCGATAGGTGATATCAGAATGCTGCTTCGCACCCGTTACCGTATCAATGCGCTTGGCATCTTTCTGGAAACGCTTGGCCAGAGACGCAATTTCGCGGGCGATCGTGGCGGAGAACAGCAGCGTGCGGCGCTCGGCCGGAGACGCATCCAGAAGCTGTTCCAGCTCGTCACGGAAGCCCATGTCCAGCATTTCGTCAGCTTCGTCGAGCACGACGCAGCGCAGACCGGACAGGTCAAGGGAGCCACGGGACTGATGATCACACAGGCGACCCGGCGTCCCAACGACGATATGGGCGCCACGGTTAAGATCGCGGGCTTCACGGCGGGCATCCGTGCCACCAATGCAGCTCGCAATGCGGGCACCGGTTTCGGCATAGAGCCACTCAAGTTCGGACTGGACCTGAAGGGCCAGTTCACGCGTCGGGGCAATAACCAGAGCAAGCGGCTGCGGCGACGGCGGGAGGCGATCGGCCTCGCCCAGCAGCGTCGGCGCAATGGCCAGACCAAAAGCTACGGTCTTGCCTGAGCCCGTTTGGGCGGAAACCAGAAGATCACGATCCTCCAGCCCTGGCTGCAGAACGGCTTCCTGAACGGGAGTTGGCTGTTCGTAGCCGCGCGCCGTCAGGGCGCGTCCAAGGGCAGGGTGAGTATCGGGGAAAGGCATATTTGATGAACACTCGGCAAACGTCACGCCGACGGCAAAAAGCGGCGGCTGGGATGCCGCTGCATAAAGACTTCCGCGCACAAATGCCAGAAGTAACGCATGTCAACCTGCGAATCAGTCAGATTCAGGCTCTCGGCTTACGTCCAACTATGGCCCGGACTGTGTCCCGCCATGCCGTCAGATCCTCTGGCGGAACGACTTCTCCCGTATCCAGTTCGCCAAAACCGGCGCGGGACAGCAGGATACTGACAAGCCGTGCACGATCTTCCGGTTCCAGCGCCTGCCACATGGCGACAGCCTTCTGCTGATGAAACTGGTCCGAAAAAGTGACGATCAGAGGAGCCCCTTCTTTCAGAACACGAAGAGCTTCCGTCAGGATGGTCAAGGGCTGTGTCAGATAGGCGATGCCATCACACAGTGTGATGGCATCCAAACTCTCATCCTCGAACGGCAGAATGGGATCCGCATTGAGATCCTGCACGATGCGCGTTTTCAGAACAGGATTCGTATCCAGGGCCGCTTTTGAGGCGCCAAGTCCGATCACATCCTGAAAATGGCCCTCCTCCGGATAATGGCTGAGAGACCCGGCCATCAGATCCAGCACTGTGCCACCAACCGGGAGAGAGGTCTGATAAAGGGCCGTCACAGCCGTGCGGGCCCCCATGTCCATGAGCGAATCCGGGAGACGCTGTGCATAGAAGATCGTGTCGGGTTCATTATTGACGCGTGTAAACGCCGCTGCGTGAAAACCTTCGACCTGTTCTGTGCCGCTCATGTTCATCTCCTCCTGACTGACCTGTCGAGATGAGGGTATGTTCCTCGTGCGTCAACCCGCAGGATGCTCTAAGAGAGGCCCCACCATGACCCTTTCCTTCACCAAGATGCACGGCCTGGGCAATGATTTCATCATCATTGACGGCCGCCAAACAGCCCCGGCCCTCGATACCGACAAGATCCGTCACCTCTGCGATCGACGGTTTGGTGTCGGCTGCGATCAACTCGTCGTTCTCTCCGCACCAACGGCAGACGGCGCGGACGTTCTGGTGCGTTTCTTCAATGCCGATGGCTCGGAATCCGGCGCCTGCGGCAATGCATCCCGCTGCGTGGCAACGCTGGTGGGGGGAAATCCGGTCCTTCAGACGAGTGCCGGTCTTCTGCTCACGTCGCAGGATGGCGATCTGATTACCGTGAACATGGGTCAGCCCCGCTTCGGCTGGCAGGATATTCCTTTGGCCCGTGAGTGCGACACGTTGCATCTACCGATCCATGATGCCGCCGCCTGCTCCATGGGAAACCCTCATGCGACCGTGTTCGGAGATGTCTCCCGCGCAGAAGATCTTGGGCCGTCGCTTGAACACTCTCCCCTTTTTCCGCAACGCGCCAATATCGGCTTTGCGGACATCATCACGCCAACCCATATGCGTCTGCGCGTCTGGGAACGCGGCGCGGGCCTGACACTGGCCTGTGGTTCCGGAGCGTGTGCGGCTGTGGTCAATGCCGTGCGTCGTGGTCTGGCGGAGCGCACCTGCGTCGTTACGATGGATGGTGGTGATCTGCGCATCACATGGCAGGACAACGGCGACGTTCTCATGACCGGCCCCGCAACAACAGTCTTCCACGGCGAACTCCCGTGACCACACCGTCTGTTCTGACATTCGGCTGCCGTCTCAACGCGCATGAGAGTGACGGCATGGCCCATCATGCGCGCGGGCAGGATGACACGATTATCGTGAATACCTGCGCCGTCACGACGACCGCCGAACGTCAGGCCAGACAGGCTATTCGTCGGGCGCACCGCGAACGCCCGGATGCAAAAATCGTGGTCACGGGATGCGCATCCGAAATCGATGCAAAACGATGGATGGAATTACCCGGCGTCGTCCGCGTTGTGCCCAATGCTGACAAACTCAAACCTGCGACATGGGGGGATAAGCGGTCTGATCTACCGCCCTCCCGGCACGCTCGCGCACTTCTTCAGGTCCAGCAGGGCTGTGATCATCGCTGTACGTTCTGCATCATCCCCTATGGCCGTGGGGACTCCCGTTCCACGCCTTCGACCGAGGCCATTTCCCGCGCCCGCGCCCTGACAGACAGCGGACATCGTGAAATTGTCCTGACAGGAGTGGACATTGCGTCATGGCAGGGCGAACACGGCGAAGGTCTGGGGCAGATGTGCCGAACGCTTCTGAAGGCCGTACCCGGAATCGAGCGTCTGCGCCTGTCTTCGATTGATCCGGTTATTCTGGACCCGGACACTGGAGACAGGGATCTCTGGTGGCTTCTGGAAAACGAGCCACGCCTCATGCCGCACCTGCACCTTTCTCTTCAGGCTGGCTCGGACCTAATCCTCAAGAGGATGAAGCGCCGTCATGATACGGCACGCGTCGCCGCCATGCTTCGGCGCGCCCGTTCCCTGCGCCCGGACATTGGTATCGGGGCAGATCTGATTGCCGGTTTCCCAACGGAAACTGACGCACTTTTCCAGGAGACGCTCTCGTTTATCGAAGAGCAGGCCATCCCGTTCCTGCATGTTTTCCCTTACAGCGAGCGCCCCGGCACGCCGGCTGCACGAATGCCAGCCGTACCGAATGGAGAGCGCCAGGCCCGTGCAGCACGCCTTCGCAAAGCAGGAGACAGCAATCGGGATGCATTCCTGGCCCGGTTTGTCGGTCAGACACTGAATGTCCTGATCGAAACACCTGACCGGGGCCATTCGGCTGAATTCGCCCCCGTGCGTCTGACAGATGACCTACCTGCTCCCCTGCGCGGAAGCATTCTGCCGATCAAGATCCATACCCTGTCAGAAGGGCAGCTTCTTGGGCGTCGAACTATCTAGAAGACTCAGCGTTCCCATCGCCTTGTGTCAGAACGATCTTGAAAAAAGGCCGTAAACAGCTGTTTTCATAGAAGATGGATCACTGATCGATCCCTGTGCAGATTTGAGAATTTGCGGGGAAAAGACGAGAAGAAGATCATTAAACCGCCTTGTTCGGAACATCCCAATTTAGCCGAATACCATTTAAGAACCTTACGAAATCATGGCTGGCCACTTGACGTGTGGCCTGAGCTGTCCGAACTCCCGTGGATGGCTGGATTTTTCTCACGACTCAAACAGGGTCTTTCGCGCTCGAGCTCCCGTCTCGGAGCCGTGTTCACGCATCGCAAGCTGGACGATGCCGCTCTTGAAGAACTCGAAGACGAACTGATCGCGGCGGATCTTGGCCCGGTTGTGGCAGAGCGCGTCATCGAGAGCTTCCGGAGCTCACGCTTTGGCAAGGACGTCACAAGCGATGAGATCAGAGATGCCCTTGCGGAAGAAATCGCCCGGGTACTGGAACCTGTTGCCATTCCGTTCGAGCCAGACCCCAAGAAAAAACCTCATGTCGTGCTGGTTGTGGGTGTCAACGGTGTTGGCAAAACGACAACCATCGGAAAAATGGCGCGCCATTACAGTGACGAAGGCAAATCCGTCATGCTGGTGGCAGGGGATACTTTCCGAGCAGCAGCAGTCGAACAGCTTCAGGTCTGGGGGCAGCGCTCTGACGTACCCGTCATCGCGGGCAAGCACGGCGCCGATGCCGCGGGTCTGGCTTATGACGGCATCAAACGCGCTACAGAGGAAGGTAAGGATCTTCTCCTGATCGACACGGCCGGCCGCCTCCACAACAAAGGCGCGCTGATGGAGGAACTGGCCAAGATCATCCGCGTCATGCGGAAGTTCGACGAAAGCGCTCCTCACTCCGTCCTGCTGGTTCTGGATGCAACAACAGGCCAGAACGCCATTGAACAGGTTCGAGTGTTCCGGGAGCTGGTGAATGTTACTGGGCTGATCGTGACCAAGCTTGACGGCTCAGCCCGTGGCGGAATTGTCGTGGCTCTTGCAGAGCAGTTCAAACTTCCTGTCCATATGGTCGGGGTCGGTGAACAGGTTGAAGATCTGCGCCCCTTCTCGGCCCAGGATTACGCCCGCGGTCTGGTTGGCGGGGCAGCAGGAGATCTGGCGTCACGGCTCGTCGATAGCCAGCCGGGCGAGACCGAGCAAAATTGAGGGTGTAAATATCCTCAGGCTTTGCTGCCCTTTTCAGTTTCAAGCCATTCTTCCCGCAGGGCATTGATCCGTTTTTCGATCGCCCTGCGCTCTCTGCGTGAGTAATCCGCGTACCAGAGCCTGGCGCCAATCGCAGAGACTTCAGCAACCAACCACGCCACGCCCACCGCCATCCAGTCCAGAATCAGAGTCATCGGCTGCGTGATCTGCTGCACACAGGTCTGCCAGTCCCCGTGAGCCAGCCAGGCGGCCCTGAGGGGATGAACCATGACAGCCCCCAGATAGAACAGCACGATCATCATGCGCTGACGATCCGCATCCGGGTCCACGAAATGCAGCACCACCAGCGGAAGCAGCAAAACACCGCCTACCAGCAGACTGCCAGGGACATACGCCAACAGAAGACCAAGAATCAGCCCGTGCCACCACTTGAAGCCCGGCATTCCTTCGCGCCCGCGCACTGACGGACCTTTCATTCACAGAACTCCAGCCAGATACTGGCCATGGACACGGCTATCCCGACGAGCAGGGAAAAGAATTCGCCGGCATTCCTCGCCTGTTTTTCATGAACAGCCTTACGATTTGGCTCTTCTTCGAGAATCTGTTCCAGATGAGCAATCTCAATTTCAGCCTGCCGCGCCATTTTACGATCCTTCTGCAAGCCCGCCGGATCATTGACGTTTTCAAGAAATTTCGTGAGGTTCCCTGCTTCAGCCAACTGGGACAGTTTGGCACGTCGCTTGGCTCTCGCTGTTCTGCTGCGCCATTGTTTCAGCTCAGTTTCCAGCAGCGGAAGCGCCCGTCTCGCGACAGAACTCAGTGCATCCTTGTCAAAACGACGTTGCGCCGCCGCCAGCAGAGTCAGGTCCGCGAGCCAGGATGGCAGCCCGACTTTCTGAGACTGGGCCAAAGGGATAATGCCCTGCCGGGCACAATGACTCTCCAGAAACGTGCGCATCTGGTCGTCCATAAAACCTGACCGCCCAAGATCATCGGCAGAAAGATCCTCTTCCGAGACATGGCGATTAAGCCATTGCAACAACCCCGCCGAAAGAGAAATGCGCTCTTTCAGGCAACGCGACGAAAGACACGGTTGATAGACATTGATGTCGTAGGGCAGACGCCGGACCTGCTCCATCCCCTTCGCACCTGTCCGACGCGCTGCGGCTGCAAGATTGCCAATCTGCGTAGACTGTAATGCAGGGAGCGTCGCAGCATCGAAAACCTCCGGGCTGGTCATCAGAAAGCCCGCAATGCCCCGGATATTCCGCTGTTCATCAGGCGGAAACAGCCCCGCATCGGCATGCGCCAGCATCTGGGGAATGGCTTCGGGCCAGAACCAGCGTCCAGCCCAGAACATCGGTGCAGCAGGATCCAGTATGGCAATGGCTCGCGTCGCAACCATTGTCGTCGGATCAACGGCCTTGTTTCCGCTTGATGGAAGAAACGCCACACCAGCCTGTTCGATCAGGCTGGACATGACGGATAATTCCAGTTCCCGATGCAGCCACTGACTGATGATTTTACGCTGAAGCAGGGACAGAAATTCATTCTGGTACTTGCCGGCATACCAGGCCAGAGCCCGAGGTGTGCGAACTTCCACCCCACCAATCATCAGAGGCACACGCGCAGGAATTTCCTGACGAATGGAAAAAAGCTTACTCGGAGCGATGGTGATCAGGTCACTGGGAACAGGCCTGTTTTCCGGCGCGTCGGACAACATGGCTTCCAGAAGGGAGACCAGACCGATCGGCACGTTATGACCCTGCATGTAAGCTGTTGCAGAACCCACTTCAAAACGACGCCTCAGGATCTCCGCGTCCGAAAGCCCCTTGAGCGGAAGCTCTCCGATGCAAAGGGACAAGACCAGAACCCCAAGCGAGAAAATATCGCAGGCAATGGTTCCGATACCGCGCGCAGTGGGATGGCAAACAGCCGAACACAAGGGTTCGAACAGAACAGGCTGTAACTCTGCATTGGGCGCTACCCCAAGAGGACCAAGAACTACCTTGTGAAGCCCCTGCCCCACAAAAAGGTTATCCGGACGAATTCCTCGACAGGTTAGCCCGGCAGCCTGCAATTTTTCCAGAGCATCCGCCATGGGACGGATAACACCATCGATGACCTGGCTTTCTGACCAGACACCCAGCCCCTCAGTCAGAGACGGTCCAGGCGGATGAGCACACAAAACCCAGAGCGCACCCTTATGATATTCATGAGCATGAAGACCGATAACGCTCTGATGCCGGAAAAACATCAAATCTGAAAACTGGGGAGACGGCATGGACGGTGCCAGTGCCAGCCAGGTCGAGCCTGTGGCAGTAATGTCCTGTGCCACCCAGGTTGGACAGCCCCCGATCGCTGGCTGCTTCTGCGTCGTATTGACCAGATAGCGGTCTGCGATCAGCAGTTCCGGGCTGTCATCTCCCTGAGTGTAATCCATGTCCGTTCCGTCAAAATCCTGTCTGACACTCTATACCGGACAGGAATTGAGGCTTCGTTAACGGACTGGAGATTCTCTGAAGAGAAGAAGATCAGTCTTCGAACGGATCACGCATCAGGATCGTGTCGTCACGTTCCGGGCTCGTGGACAGCAGCGTCACCGGCGCTTCGATCAGTTCTTCAATACGACGCACATACTTGATGGCCTGAGCGGGAAGCTCTGCCCAGGAGCGGGCACCAGCAGTGGTTTCCTGCCAGCCCGGCATCGTCTCGTAGATCGGCTTCACGCGGGCCTGCGCGCCCGGAGCGGATGGGAAGGTGTCGATCTTCTTGCCGTCCAGTTCATAGCCAACGCAGATCGAGATTTCTTCCAGACCGTCAAGCACGTCCAGCTTCGTGAGCGCAATGCCCGTCACGCCGCCAACACGTGCTGCACGGCGAAGCATGACGGCATCGAACCAACCACAACGACGCGGACGGCCAGTGACCGTGCCAAACTCATGGCCACGCTCACCGATCGTGCGGCCAACATCATCGAACAGTTCGCTCGGGAACGGACCTTCGCCCACGCGGGTTGTGTATGCCTTGGCAATACCCAGAACGAATCCAATGGAAGACGGGCTGACACCACTGCCAGATGCGGCAACGGCCGCAACCGTATTGGAACTGGTCACGAACGGATAGGTGCCGTGATCGACGTCCAGCATGACAGCCTGCGCACCTTCGAACAGGATGCGACGGCCAGCACGACGAGCCTCGTCCAGACGATCCCAGACCGGGCATGCGAAGGACATGAGACGTGGTGTGATTTCCGTCAGGAAGTCCTTGAGTTCTTCCTTCGTGAAGGTCTCAGCACCCAGACCCGCCAGCAGCGTGTTGTGGTGCAGCAGAACTTCGTCCAGCTTCCAGTCCAGCGTCTCTGGCTCGGCCAGGTCACAGACGCGAATGGCGCGACGGGCCACCTTGTCTTCATAAGCCGGACCAATGCCGCGCCCCGTTGTGCCGATCTTGCGATCACCGCGAGCAGCTTCACGCGCACGATCCAGCGCACCATGTACCGGCAGGATCAGCGGAGCATTCTCGGCAATCCACAACGTTTCCGGCGTGACCTTCAGGCCCTGCGCCGTTACGCGGTCAATCTCGGACATCAGGGCCTTCGGGTCGATGACGACGCCGTTGCCAATTACACCGATCTGACCGCGCACGAGCCCCGATGGCAGCAGAGACAGCTTATAGACCTGATCGCCGACAACCAGCGTATGACCAGCGTTGTGACCACCCTGAAAACGGACAACGATATCGGCGCGGCTGGCAAGCCAGTCTACAATCTTGCCTTTACCCTCATCCCCCCACTGGGTTCCGATCACGGTGACGTTGGACATGAGCTGGCTTCCTCGACTTGGGATACAGGAGTGAAAAATTCAGGAAAACTGGAGGTCAGAGCGCGTGAACCGCGCCATCCCGCCAGAAATGGGTGCAGCGCAGATGACGTGCTTCGGCGGCAGGGTCTGCATCGGCTTCAAGGGCGGACACGGTCGCAAAGCCCTGCGCATGAAGAGCTGCCATGTCTTCGCCGCCCAGACGAACGGGGACGTAGCAGCGCGGACGGGCCGGAGGTACCGGGGCAGCACGCAGAAGCGCCTGCGGACGGAGCGTCAGGCCACAGGCAGGCTCCTGCCCTGCAACATAGCGGCCACCCCGGCCAAGCTCCTCACGGGAGGTCGTGGAGAACACCGTGATGCAGAGGCCAGTATGATACTGCCAGCCACGGAAATCGACAGGATCAACCGTCAAACGCAGGGACGGAGCACGCTCGCGGATGGCGGCGACGGACGCGACCAGACGTTCGAAATGCGGACGCACGCCCACGGGGAAATCCAGTGAGGCCAGCATATCCAGCGCACGATCAGCAGGGCCAGCAGCCTGAAGCATCACGGCCAGCATCTCTGCAATCGGGCCGCCCAGCTCAGCAACAGAAGCTGCATCCTTACGATTCAAGGCCTGAATCAGCTCATCCTGATCGGCTGCTGGAATGGCACTCTCGATGAGGCCAAGAGCCAGAGCTGGCATGGACAGATCAAAAGACACACCCTTGATGCCCAGTTCTTCGAGAGCCGTCGCACCCAGCGCCACCACCTCGGCATCCGCCTGAGCGGAATCCGGGCCAATCAGTTCGATCCCGGCCTGCGACACCTGACGATCAGCCTCGCGACCTGGCGTCCCGATAACGATGCAGCTTCCAGAATAGGACAGACGCAGCGGGCGCGGCGCATCCTGAAGTCGCACACTGGCAATACGCGCGATCTGCGTCGTCATGTCCGGGCGCAGCGCCATCATGCGATGGGAACTCGGGTCCATCAGGCGGAAGGTCTGTGTGGAGAGTGCCGAGCCGGAACCGTTCAGAAGAGACGTTTCGAATTCCAACATGGGCGGACGCACACGCTCGTACCCATGGCGGGAAAACGCTTCCATAACACAGGCAATGCCGCGGGCTTCCGCTTCGGCTTCCCCCGGCAAAAGATCAGAAAAGCCTGACGGTAAAAGGGCAGCGCTCGGGGTCTCGGAATACAGGCTCATGCAGAAAACTCCTCGCGCGTGCACTCATAAGCCCAGTCCAGCCACGGCAGGAGAGCCTGAATGTCTTCCGCATTCACTGTCGCCCCTCCCCAGATCCGCAGCCCGGCCGGGGCATCTCGATAGGACGCGAGGTCATAGCCTGCCCCTTCCTGCGCGACCAGCCCGGTTAGATGCTTCACGACCTTGCCCTGTGTTTCAGGAGGAAGCTCTTCGAACCATGGCGCAGAAATTTTCAGACAAATGGAGGTGCAGGACCGTGTCTCAGGCAGTTCAGCAAGGAAGGACACCCAGTCAGTCTTTTCCACCCACTCGGCCACAACGGCCAGACTGGCCTGCGAACGGGCTTTCAACGCCTCAAGGCCACCCACGCTTTCGGCCCAGCGCAATCCATCCAGAGCATCTTCGACGCAAAGCATGGATGGGGTGTTGATGGTATCGCCTTCAAAAACAGCTTCCATCAGGCCCTTCTTGTTGGCCAGACGGAAAATCTTTGGAAGCGGACGCGGAGAGGCTTCAGCCAGACGGGTAGCAGCGCGCGGGCTGATGGCGAGCATGCCATGAGCAGCCTCCCCGCCCAGCGCCTTCTGCCATGACCACGTCACGATATCGAGGCGATCCCACGGCAGGTCCATGGCAAAAGCCGCAGACGTGGCATCGCAGATCACAAGCCCTTCATGCTCTACGGGAATAGCGTCTGCATTCGGGAGACGGACGCCGGATGTCGTGCCGTTCCATGTCACAACGACATCGCGGGACCAGTCTACGGCAGAAAGATCCGGAAGCTGCCCGTAAGGCGCCTCATGAACGCGGAGGTCTTCAATTTTCAGAACGTCCCGCAAATCCTGCGCCCATGTTCCGGAAAAACTCTCGAAAGACAGAACATCCATGCCGCGTTCGCCGCCAGCCAGCGCCCAGAGAACCATTTCTACAGCGCCGGTATCGGATGCGGGGACAACGGCGACTCGCCAGTCCGCCGGAATGCCAAGCACATCCTTGGAACGCGTGATGACTTCCTTAAGGCGTGCACGGCCTTCAGGGGCGCGATGCGAACGGCCTAGAAGAGCCTGATCGAGTGCTGAAAGGGACCATCCGGGGCGTTTTGCGCAGGGACCGGAGGAAAAGAACGGGCGGGAGGGTTTGACACTCGGCTTGGACATGCTCGTTCCGGGCTAAACGGTCCTCGGGTGCAGCCAGACTGGTGCGCCCGGTTTTGGTGCGAGAGGGGGGATTCGAACCCCCATGCCTTTCGGCGGTCGATTTTGAGCCGACTGCGTCTACCGTTCCGCCACTCTCGCGCGAACGGCCCAGACCCTAGTGCATTCCTGACAAAAGGACCAGACCGTAAAGAAAAAATCAGAGACCCAGCATCAGAAGCAGGTTCTGGATGGCGGCCCCGGAGGCACCTTTGCCCAGATTATCAAGCCGCGCCGTCAGCAGAACATTCTCACCGGACGGATTGCTATGGACCCGAAGTTCCATGTTGTCCGTATTCGCGAGCGTATCGGCAAGGAGCTTCGGTTCGGATGGCAGGACACGCACATGTTCGCATCCCCGATAGGCTTTCTCCAGCGTGGCTTCCAGATCACGCGGTGTCGGGTGCCCCGGCAGATCGGCAAGATGCAGCGGGATGGACACGATCATGCCCTGCGGAAAATGCCCGACGGACGGCACAAAGACAGGTTGACGGGTCAGGCCTGAGTAATGCTGGATTTCCGGCAGGTGCTTGTGTTCCAGCGTGAGGCCGTACAGGAAAAACGCCGGGCCACCATCGCGCTCATGGGCTTCAATCGCAGAGCGTCCTGCCCCGCTGTAGCCCGACACCGCGTTAATGGAGACGGAATGATCCGGCGGGATCAGCCCTGCCCGAACCAGCGGCCGCAGAAGAGCGATCGCCCCCGTGGGATAACATCCCGGATTCGCAACATGTGTCGCGCCCCGGATGAGCGCACCCTGCTCCTCATCCAGTTCGGGCAGTCCATAGACCCAGCCATCCGCAATGCGATGAGCCGTACTGGCATCCAGAATACGGACGTTCAGTCCCTCTGCCAGCGCGACCGTTTCGCGCGCGGCATCATCGGGAAGGCAGAGAATGGCAACATCCGCCTGAGACAGCATCGCGCGGCGCGCATCCGCATCTTTTCGCAGGGCAGGCTCAATTGACAGCAGTTCGATCCCATAAGTCTCGGGCAGCGCCTCAATGCGCTGACGAATCCCCAGCCCTGTGGTTCCAGCTTCACCGTCAATAAAAATCCTGGCCATATACGTCGCATCCGGTCTGCAAAAAATGTCCGTCCAACGGAAAATCCGCCAGCCGGGCCGCCCTTCTTACTCTTTTATTCCGGGGCATGTCATCCCGGCACGCGTGAACAGATGCTCTGTGCTTTCTGTGACGGTACTGAAAGGGTATGGTGTGTAAGTCCGACCCAGCAATCAGACTATCGCCCAGGAGCCGTTATGACCCAGCCCGCCCGTCAGATTGACCGCCTTCTGGACATCATGAAGCGCCTGCGGGATCCGGAAAACGGCTGCCCGTGGGATGTAGCGCAAACCCCCGAAACGATTGCGCCCTTTGCCATCGAAGAAGCCTATGAGGTGATGGATGCCATTGCCCGTGATGACAGTGACTCCCTGCCGGATGAACTGGGAGATCTGCTGCTTCAGGTCGTCTTTCAGGCGCAGATGGCTCAGGAAAAGGGGCTGTTCGATTTTGAAGCCGTCGCTGGAAAAATTGCCGACAAGATGGTTCGCCGTCATCCCAATATTTTCAGCGATGTCGAGCACGACGAAGACCTGTGGGAACGTACGAAAGAAACAGAACGGCACGCCAAGGCCGAATATGGCGCGCTTGCTGGCGTAGCCCCACATTTACCCGCTCTGGTTCGTGCTGCGAAACTCTGCCGCCGCGCAGCCCGCGTGGGCTTTGACTGGGATGACCCCGCAGGCGTGCTGGAGAAGGTTCAGGAAGAAATTGGTGAGCTGAAAGCCGAACTGAACGGCGACCGGGACCGGATCGAGGACGAACTTGGAGACGTGCTGTTCACAATGGCCAGCCTAGCCCGCAAGCTCGGACTAGATCCCGAAGCGGCTTTGCGCCGCAGCAACCGGAAGTTCACACGCCGGTTCGAGGCCATGGAAGCCAGCCTGGCCGCAGAAGGCAAAACGATGGGTGAGCAGGATCTGGAAACACTGGAAGCGCTCTGGCAGACCGTCAAGAAACAGCCGGGTATGCGCTGAACCCATTCCGTTTTCTCCCCGCCTTTAAGGCGCGCACTCTATAAGGGACACCGTACATGGACCTTCAGATTTCCGGCCGCAACGCTCTCGTTCTTGGCGCCTCTTCCGGTTTGGGCCGGGGGGTTGCAGAGGCACTGGCGGCAGAAGGGGTCCATATCATTCTGGCTGCACGCGCCAGTGACAGGCTGACAGAAGCGGCCGTGGCTATTGCCAACCAGCACGGCGTTCAGACTGTGGCGCTGCCGGTTGATCTGTCGGATAATGCCTCCGTTGAGGAATTCGTTCAGGCCATCCGCACGCAGCATCCGGATATTTCCATTCTCGTAAACAATACTGGCGGCCCCTCTCCGTCAGGTGTCGAGGGCATTTCCGTAGACACATGGAAACAGCAGTTTGAGACCATGGTTCTGAGCCTGTTCAGAATTACGGATGCGGTACTGCCCGGTATGAAGGAGCGCCAGTGGGGGCGCATCCTTACCATCGCGTCGGCGGTTGTGGTTGAGCCAAATATCAGGCTCGGCGTCTCCGTCACACTACGCTCGGCACTTGCGGGCTGGTCCAAAACACTTGCGACGGAAGTGGCGCCCCATGGCGTGACGGTCAATATGCTGCTGCCCGGCCATATCACGACTGATCGCACCCATTTCCTTGCAGAGACCGAAGCCCGCAAGACGGGCAAAACACCGGAGGCCGTTCAGGAAGAAAAGGCCCGCAATATCCCCGTTGGACGTTACGGCACTGTCGAGGAGTTCGGCGCGACTGCCGCTTTCCTTGCCGGCACGGCGGCGGCTTACGTGACAGGCAGCATGATTCGTCTTGATGGCGGCGCACTGAAGTCGATCTGAAACAATCGAACGCAAAAGAACGCCCTATTTTCTTTTTTAGGAAACTGCGATCCCTCATCCGGAATTAGGCCTTTCGGTTACCCCAAAGGAAAATTCCATGCCGCCTACGTTGCGACGCAGTTCGTTCCTGCCCCTTGTGACGGGCATCTTGCTCGTTCTGCTCGGCCTAGGGCTGGCTTTACCCGGTCTGTGGTTAATTGGGCTGGGAGGCTCTTTCTATTACGCCATCGCAGGCGTCCTCATGGTGGCATCCGGCGTTCTGATGATGCGGCTGCACCCCGGCGCTTCCGCAGTTTATGCAGGGCTCCTGCTTTATACGCTTGTCTGGGCACTTGGGCGCGTTGGCCTTGATGGCTGGCGCCTTCTCCCGCCCCTCGCCCTGCCAGCAGGAATAGGCCTGTGGGTGTTCAGTCCATGGATTACGGGACGACTGCTCCAGGGCACGAAGCGTCGTTCCGTCAGCATACCCGTTGTGGCAGGTGGCATGGCCTTCTGCGCGGCACTCTTTGTCTTTGTGTTCGCCTGCGGCTGGCACATTACTGCATCACGCGACCACCAGTTCAATCCGTTCCCCGGGGAGACCGGTGCGACCCTTCCGGGCGCGGACCAGCAGGCTGCCAATGACTGGCAGTTCTATGGTGGCACTCCGGCCGGAGACCGCTTTGCCATGCCAACCCAGATCAATGCCGCCAACGCACACGACTTGAAAGTGGCGTGGGTCTATCACAGCAAGGATCTGCCACGCGCTGGCGAGAACTCCCGTGGGCGGGAATTCAGCTTTGAAGCGACACCCATCAAAATCGGCAACCGGCTGTTTTTCTGCACGCCGCACCGAGATGTCGTGGCGCTGGATGCAGCATCCGGAAAGGAAATCTGGCGATATTCGCCGGGTGGAGAATTCGGCAAGAACATCTATCAGGCCTGCCGCGGCGTATCCTACGTCAATGCTCCGGGAACGGATTGCGCCCATCGCATCGTCTCAACAAATTCCAGCTCCCCTCCAACCCTGTTTGAAGTCGATGCAGACACGGGAAAACTCTGCGAAAGCTTTGGCGATCATGGTGTTGTGGATCTCCGGGGTGGGATGGGAGCTATTCCACCCGGCTTTCACTTCATCACGTCCCCACCCATGGTGCTGCATAACCGTATCATGACGAGTGGCTGGGTTTATGATGATCAGACAGTTGGCGAACCTTCCGGGGTTATTCGTGGCTTCGATGCCATTACGGGCCAACTGGCCTGGGCCTGGGACATGGGCCGCACACCAACCAACAAACCTCTGGATCCGGGCGAAGTCTTTACCCGCGGCACCGCCAATGGCTGGGGCGTCTATACGGCCGATGCCGGGCTGAACATGGTTTACGTCCCGCTCGGGATTGCCACACCTGACTATTTCGGTGGCAAACGCCGGAGCTTTGACGAGAAGTATGACAGCTCTCTCGTAGCGCTGGACATCACAACGGGCGAAGAGCGCTGGCATTTCCAGACCGTTCATCATGATCTGTGGGATTTTGATCTCCCCGTTGGCCCATCTTTAGTGGATCTGCCAGATGCCCACGGGACCTTGACGCCCGCGCTGGTACAGACAACCAAGCAGGGCGAACTCTTCGTGCTGGACCGCCGAACCGGCGCGCCATTCTATCGCGTTCAGGAAACTCCCGTACCTGCCGGCGACACGCCGGGTGAGCATTATTCGCCGACACAGCCACTCTCCGTCGACATGCCCAATCTGCGCCGCCCTAATCTGACGGAAGACGACATGTGGGGCGCGACCCCATACGATCAGATGTTCTGCCGTATTGCCTTCCGTTCCATGCGGGACAATGGCCTTTTCACACCGCCGAGCCAGAAAGGCACCGTAGGGTTTCCAGCGTTTGATGGCGTGGCGGACTGGTATGGCGGCACCATCGATCCGACGCATGGTGTCATGTATATCAACACCACGTTCATTCCGTTCCTGATGACGCTGGTGCCGCAGGAAAAAGCTCTTGCCAAAGGGCTCTACAAATCCTGGCATGACTGGGCACAGCCTTATCCGGAGCCTGTTTTCACAAACAATCCCCAACATGGCCTGCCCTTCGCGGCTGTCGTGAAGCCATGGCTTGGCCCGTTTGGCGCTCCGTGCCTGGCACCCCCATGGGGCAAGATGCAGGCGATTGATCTTGTTCACCGTCGGGTCATCTGGGAACGGGCTTTGGGCACAACGAAGAATGTTGGCCCGACGAACATGCTGCGGATGCCTGTTGGCCTCCCCACCAGTGTCTTCTCCATGGGCGGCAGCGTGGCCACGCCGAATGGTCTGGTGTTCATGGGCGCGCTGGCGGATCAAAGCTTCCATGTTCTTGATGGGCATGACGGTCATACCCTCTTCAAGACGGAACTGGATGCCGGCGGCAATGCCACGCCGCTGACCTATATGGGTGAAGACGGCCGGCAATATGTCGTGCTGGCTGTGGGCGGCCACGGTGGGATAAAAACGCGCAACAGCGATGAAGTCGTGGCCTTTGCATTACCCAAAGCCCCATGAGCATACTGTCTTCCTGCCATCAGGGCAGGAAGACAACAGGAGGCAGGATTAACCATGGCCGGAAAACAGCACACTTATTCCGTGAAGGTTGTCTGGACCGGCAATACGGGAACCGGCACATCCTCTCCCCGCAGCTACACGCGCGATTACGATATTACCGCGCCGGGCAAGCCCACGATTGAAGGGTCATCCGACCCTTCTTTTCGCGGTAATCCTGCCCGATGGAATCCTGAAGATCTGCTTCTGGCGTCCCTGTCGGCCTGTCACAAACTCTGGTTTCTGGGGCTCTGTGCACAGGCAGGCATCATCATCACAGCATACGAAGACCATGCTACCGGCGAAATGGAAGAAGACCGCACCGGTGCAGGGCAGTTCACATCCGTAACGCTTCATCCCCGCGTCACCCTGTCCGCCACGTCAGACGCCGAGAAAGCACTGAACCTGCACCACAAGGCGCACGACATGTGCTTCATCGCACGATCGGTCAATTTCCCGGTCATGAACGAGCCTGTTTTTATTCATGAGGCCGCACACGACGCCTGAAAGGCATCATCCTCGACGGGTCGAAGCCAAAAAAATCGCCTTTTGACCGAAAAGATGCGCCGGGCCGGCTGGTCCGGCGTTTTCATGTTGGCTGAACCTGCTAGAGAGCATCCCATGACGGATGAACTCGCCACGTTCGATTTCGAACTGCCCCGCGACCATATTGCGACCGAACCCGCCAGACCGCGTGACAGCGCAAAGCTGCTGCATGTGCGTTCCGGTCATGCGCCTGATCTTCGGATCATACGCGACCTTCCCGGCCTGCTGCGGGAAGGCGATCTGCTGATTGCCAACAATACGGCCGTCATCCGTGCCCAGCTTTCCGCCACCCGCGGCGAAGCGAAAATCGGCATCACGTTGGACCGGATTCTGGCTGACGGAAGCTGGCATGCCCTCGCCCGCAACTCCCGCAAGCTGAAACCGAACGATACGCTGAACTTTGGCGATGACCCGGTCACGGCCTCCGTCGTGGAAAATGAAGGCGATGGTGCCGTCAGCATCCGCTTTTCCGTTGAAGGGGACGCTTTCGATGCGTTCCTCGAACGCGTCGGCGCTTTGGCTCTGCCGCCCTATATCGACCGCCCTTTCGGCCCGACTGCTCAGGATGACAGCGATTACCGGACGATCTTTTCCGAACATCGCGGGGCTGTGGCGGCCCCCACTGCCGGTCTGCATTTCACGCCGGATCTTCTGGCCGCGCTCGACACAAAAGGTATCCAGCGCCGGACGCTGACGCTGCACGTCGGCGCAGGCACGTTCCTGCCCGTCCGATCCTCCATTGCCGAGCATCGCATGCATGCGGAATGGGGCGAGATCGACGCAGAGACGGCGCAGGCCATCAATGAAACACGCGCCCGCGGTGGCCGTGTTGTTGCTGTCGGAACCACGTCTCTCCGCCTGCTGGAAAGTGCGGCGCAGGAAGACGGTACTGTTCAGCCCTGGCGGGGCGAAACGTCCATTTTCATCAAGCCGGGCTATCGCTTCAAGGCGGTGGACCTGCTCATGACCAATTTCCATCTGCCGCGCTCGACGCTCTTCATGCTGGTCTGCGCGTTCAGCGGCACCGACACCATGCGTGAGGCCTATGCCTACGCCATTGCCAACGGACTGAGATTCTATTCCTACGGCGATGCCTGCCTTCTGGAGCGAGCACCATGACCGAACAGGCCACAAAGATGACGTGGGTTCCGGAAGCAACCTGCGGCCAGGCCCGTGCCGGCCATCTGCACACCCGGCACGGCACCGTCCCGACCCCGACCTTCATGCCCGTTGGCACGGTCGGCACCGTGAAGGGCATGACCATGGATGCCGTTCGCTCCACGGGCGCAGGCATCGTTCTGGGCAACACCTACCATCTGATGCTGCGCCCAACGGCGGACCGCGTGCAAAAGCTGGGCGGGCTGCACAAGATGATGGACTGGTCCGGCCCGATCCTGACGGATTCTGGGGGGTTCCAGGTCATGTCCCTCGGTGCACTGCGCAAGCTCGATCAGGATGGCGTGACGTTCCAGTCCCATATTGATGGCAGCAAGCATCGCTTGTCGCCAGAGATCTCGACGGACATCCAGTACAAGCTGGATGCCACGATCACCATGGCGTTCGATGAGTGCCCAGCCCTCCCCGCTACGCCTGAGACACTTCGCAAGTCCATGGAACTCTCCATGCGCTGGGCGGCCCGCTCACGTGAGGCTTTCATGGCGCGTGAGGGCTACGGCCAGTTCGGTATCGTACAGGGCGGCACAGAGCGTGACCTGCGCGAATATTCGGTCAAGGCGCTGACGGAGATCGGCTTCGAAGGTTATGCGATCGGCGGTCTGGCCGTAGGCGAAGGTCAGGAACTTATGTTCTCGACCCTTGATTTCACAACGCCAATGCTTCCGCAGGACAAGGCACGCTACCTGATGGGCGTTGGTACGCCGGACGATCTGCTGGGGTCAGTCATGCGTGGCGTGGACATGTTCGACTGCGTGATGCCGTCCCGTGCCGGTCGTACCGCGCGAGCCTATACGGAGCGCGGCTACATCAACCTGCGCAACGCCCGCTTTGCCGAAGACACGCGCCCACTGACACCGCATGACGACAGCCCGATGGGCGGCCGTTACACCCGCGCCTATCTGCATCACCTGTTCCGGGCTGGCGAGATGCTCGGCCCGATGCTGCTGACATGGCACAATCTGGCCTATTATCAGCGCCTGATGCGGCAGATCCGCGCCGCTATCGTGGATGGTACGCTGAACGAACTGGCAATCAAACTGCGCGAGGACTGGTCCAAGGGAGACTGGACCGAAGATGAATGGCCCATGCCCTCTCTCGCTTTGTAAGTTTTCATTCTGATCCTGTTCCAATAATGTGTTCTCCAATGACCTTTGGCTTTGGGGAATACGGATTTGAAACGCTTCAATGCAGGCCTGGCTCTTGCAGGGCTTCTCTGTGCGGGCAGCGCTCTGGCTGCGCCCCACAAGGAAGAAATCAAGGTCCTTGTTGTCGCCAACTGGGAAGTCGGCGCGGACAAGGGCGACGAACCGGGCGAATACCAGGACTGGGTGGAGCGTCTCCATCTTGATGAAGAACGCCCTATTCGTGGCGTACAGGAAAAGCTCCGCCGCAATGCAGATGGCGTTTACGGCATCGCGCTAAAAAGCGGCAGCATTGACCTGCACGCGCTTGCGCTCGATCCGCATTATGATCTGACACACACCTACTGGATTTTCACGGGCATTTCCGGCGTGAACCCGAACGTCGCATCCGTGGGTAGTGTGGCCTGGGCGCGCTGGGTTGTGGATGGCGACGCATTGCGCGAAATCGATGACCGCACCGTTCCGAAAGGCTGGCCGTATGGTCTGTATGCCATCGGGGCCGACAAGCCGGATACGCTGCCAGCGGACGCAAACCATTATGGCTCTGTCACGGATGTGGCTGAACTCAGCAAGGCGTATCCGCTCAATCAGGGTCTGGCGAACTGGGCCTTCAACCTGAGCAAGAACACCCCAATGGCGGATGATCCCGCCATCGCCGAGCGCCGAAAGGCCTGGAAAGGCTTCCCCAACGCCCAGAAGCCGCCAATGCTCATCATGGGTGAAACCCTCGGTGCTCTTCGTTACTGGCATGGCCCTTCCCGCAACGAGTGGGCAGAAAAATGGGTCAAGCTGTGGACGAAGGATCAGGGCCAGTTTGTCATGACCAATGAGGAAAGCCAGACATATCAGCTCGATATGCGGACACTGGCTCGACTGGGATATGTCGATCTGAACCGCGTCATGGTTCTACGCTCAGGGAGCAATTTTGACATGCCGCCTCCGGGCGTGCCGATCACCGAGAGCATCGGCGACGAAGCACCCGGCCAGAAGCTCGCGTTCGATAACAACGAGCGCGCAGGGGAGCCGGTTGTCCATGAACTGATTGCGAATTGGGCAACATACCGGACGCATATTCCAGGCCAGAATTAATTCATCCCGTTGGTTTTTACGTCATAATCCCGAACACTCCCCCTCAATGCAGCGTTAGTCCCGCTGTATGAGGGGGAGGAAGCTAGGTCATGACAGGTTTTTTCGATCTGACTGCAAGAGGCCTGATCGGTGAGGGTCGGCTTCAGCTCGAAGAGTTAGTGCTGGCCTTCATTCTCTCCTCGCTTGTCGGGCTGGAGCGGGAACTTCGGCAAAAAAGCGCAGGCCTGAGAACCCACACTCTTGTTGGGGTCTCGGCTGCCCTGTTCATGCTGATCTCAAAATACGGCTTTATGGATATTCTGGTGCCCGGCAGAGTCGTCCTGGATCCGTCACGCGTGGCCGCTCAGGTCGTTTCCGGAATCGGATTTGTAGGCGGCGGGGTGATTTTCATGCGCCGGGATATCGTCCGGGGCCTGACAACAGCAGCCTCCATCTGGTTTACAGCAGCGCTGGGGATGGCTTGCGGCGGCGGCCTTATTCTGCTGGCCCTGGCTACGACCGGCGCCCATTTTATCGTCATGGTGCTGTATCCCCGGCTCCTGAAACGTCTTCCCAACACACGAGAGCGCATTGCGGATCTTTCGATACAGTATCAGGGCGATACGGCGAAAGCAGTCCTGATGTGCCTGACAGAACTGGGCTTTTCGCTCGACAGCCTGACCTTTGGCAATACGGATGCCGGTTCCCGAAACACCACAACCATGATCGTCAGGATCCGTGGAAAACGCACGGCTTCCCACGGTATCACCGCCCTCGCCGCACTGCCCGGAATCCAGGCAGTACACCTCCTGCCTTCAAATAAGGGAGGCTAGGTTTTTACAAGGGCTGGGGTATCGTGTTTTCGTACTTGTCCCAGTGCGTAGCAAGTTCACGCACAACGACACTGCCAACCGTGTAAGCGGCTTCGACGGACGGAATGAACGCAGAATAACTGCCTTCATGTGCCTCTTCTGCCAGCAGTTCGGCCGCACTCTGCCCCGGGTACTGCATGTCAAAATTACTGGTCGTCCGCAGGATCAGAGCGCGCTGCGGATCTACACGTCCTGCCTTCGCCTGTGCAGCAAGCGCCTGACAGAACGCAACGTCTTCTTCGGCAGTCGTAGCTAGTGTGCCCTGATTATCCGTCCAGTAACGAACCCAGCGTTCAGCCCAGGCATTCATCTTCTCACCGACCCAGAAGGTCTCCCCGGAAATGGTATCGCCCACCATGACGGACGGTGCTTTCAGTGCTTCCGGATAACCCTTGTACCGGGCACGGGAGGCCTGAAGGCCCGGCGTATCCGGCAGGGTCATGTTTTTCGTCAGGCCATAGGCCCACTGCACAAGCTGCGGATTGAAGGTGTAAACCATGTCACCGCTAACGGAGTGCAGAGGAGGACGGGGGTTTTCGTCCGGCACACTCCCCTGAACCGGCGTAAAGCCATCTGGCCAGGACTTCGGAATTTCCCGTGGGTCAATCAGATGCGACAGACCGCCATTGATCACGCGCGGCGCCCAGACAGCAGACCCGACCGTGCCAAACTTTGGGTCGACACCGCCAATTCCGGCCAGAACAAAATAGGCGTGCTTCAGATCAAAGCGTGGATCCAGAACAAGCGCCGTGATGGCCGATGCCATGTGCTCCGGCCCTTCGCCGGACGCGATACCCAGAACATGCAGCTCCGGATTGTAGTGCATGACGTCATGGTCTGTACCGGGAGCCGGAATTTCCTGCGAGAGCGGAAGCTTCTCAACCCAGTTCTGGTACTCGCCCGGCGTGTCGCCTGTATCCTTCCCAAGTTCAAACGTCGTCACCACGACCACCCGCACCGGAATGGGCCGGTTCTTGGCGGATGCACAGGAGAAGCCGCCTGAGACTGCGAGAGCGGACAGGGCTGTCGCCCCCAGAAGGGTTTTCAGGCGGTTCATTGATAGAGACTTTCGTGTGGAGCGGAGGTTTCAAAAGCAGCAAAGCGCGATTCAAGCTGCCACTGGAGGCGGGCCTTCTCGCTGGCTTTCAGGAGATCGGCACAGGGGCCGCTTTCAGGCTGCGACGCAGAAAAGGTCTGACAGGCTGCGACAGGCTTTCCGACCTGATGATTTTCCCAGAGGCTTTGTCCCGGAATAAACGCATATTCCAGCCCGGTGCGGGACATCTGTTTCAGGTCCGCATAGCTCAGATTATAGGTCTGGGCCGCGCGTACATATTCCTGCGTCAGATCACCGCGGGAGACACCTTCATCATCCGTGGAGAGCGCGACGGGTACCCCGGCCCGGCGATAGAGCGGCAACGGGTGCTCAGCGCCCTTTACGTTCAGGATCTCATCATTGCTCGTCAGGTTGATTTCCACCATGACGTGCTTCTTAGCCATCTCGGCCAGTAGCCCGGCGACGTCGTCTTCCGACGCGATATCGACACCGTGGCCAATACGCTTTGCACCCGCGATTTCGATGGCTTCACGGATATGATGCTTCAGACCTTCCGGGGGGACGAGCTTGCCCGTCAGTTCCCCTGCATGAAGGCTGAGGTTTACACCCGGATAGACCTGCGACAGGAACCGGAACATCCGCATATGCAGGCTGTAATCCCGCATGGCGACCGTATCATCCTCAGGGGCAACAATATTGACGCCGACGAACCGCGGATCGGCCTTCACAACGGCATACCCCGCATCAAGCTGCGCATACACAGCCTGAGGCGGCAGGATACGAAGCGTCTGGAACAGGTAATGGACGCTCACGCCACAGCCGGGATGTGCCTTGGTCGTACCACATTGCAGAATGGTTTGCGCCTTGTGCTCCATCGCGTCCGTTTGGCGGCGAGCCTCCGCGACTAAAGCAGGAAGGTCCGCCTTGAGAACCTGATGGGCAGCAGCGAAATCCTCGTCCCTGATAGGATGGCGGAAACCAGCACCGATCATGCTGCCAAGGGCCGGAGAAACCATAGGCTCGATATAGGTGATGTGATCGGCAGCCGCACGGTCCATCGCTTCCGCAAGCATATCGCCCTGATGGTCTTTTTCGATCGCATCGAAATGCCGGAAGGACGTAAAGAAATGATCATGGCCAGAGCGATCGGAGGCTGCAGGCACGAAGTCCCGCATCGACATGGCATCAATCATCTGGTTCGTGGCTTTTTCATTTCCCACGAGCGCCGAAGCTGGCATTTCATCGCCCTTCGCGTGCGGGCAGGCATGATCCAGAATATCGAGCGTCTTCAAAGAAACGCACAGGCCATCCTTCGCAGCCCAGTCCAGCATGTTTTCCGCATAGATCGCACCCGAAAGGTGGATATGCAGATCAGCCCCTTTCGGAAAAGCCCGCAGGAACAGGCCAAGCCGGACTGGATCAGCCCGGACGGCGTTATAAGTCTGCTCAACGGGGGACGGAGTTTCGGCTCCTGCCAGGGGAGACAGGGCCGTCAGAGACAGGGCAGCCGCTACGAGAACGGAAGGGATGGTGCATCGCATGACCGCACGATGCCGCCTGCCCACGTCTCTGACAAGACATTTTCAGAGCGTTATAAACTCTGCAACAGACCGTTCTCAAACGGCGCTTTCCAAAGTGAAAAATCCGTCCATGACAGGAACGCATGACCCGGCGACATAAGCCTTCCCTGCTTCCGTTCTGGCGTCCAGAAGGCTCGGGCGCCCCATATCCACACCCTGCGTGAAGGTCAGGGACAGATCCGCTCCATTATCCAGCGCAGACAGGAACGCGACGGCCGCAACCGTGGCGCTCCCCGTTGCGGGATCTTCGGCAATGCCATCCAGTGGCGAGAACATCCGTCCCTGAATATCGCTGCCTTTTTCGAATGCACTTTCCCCGGCATTGCGCGTGTAAGCGTACACGGAGCTGATCCCGCCGGAGGCGAGGAACTTGCGATGGGCGGCAAGCTCTCCCTGGGCGCGACGCAGGGCGTCACGGGATGCAAGCTCGACGATCAGGAAAGGCAGCCCGACCGAAACAACCTGCGGCGCGTGGTGATCCGTACGAATGTCTTGCGGCTCAAGCCCAAGACAGGCGGCGGCATTTTCGGGAAGCATCCGGCTCCGGCGCGTCATGGCTTCCGGCGCCATAAGTTCGGCTCGAACGACACGGCCGCTCTCACGCTCCAGCCTCACAGGCACCAGACCCGCCTTTTCTTCGAACAAAAGCGTTTCCGGCAGATCCCGGCCCTGCGCTTCTGCCTGTCGCGCCAGTGCGAAAGCCGTTCCGATATTGGGGTGCCCGGCGAAGGGCAACTCCCCGGCTGGCGTGAAAATACGGACATGCGCCGTATGATCCGCCTCTACCGCAGGCAGCACGAAGGTTGTCTCAGAATAGCCGAATTCAATGGCAATCTTCTGCATCTGTTCGGTGGACAGCCCCGCCGCATCCAGTACGACCGCCAGAGGGTTGCCCCCAAAAAGCTGGTCCGTAAAAACATCCAGGGTGACATAGGAACGACGCATAACCGGTTCTCTCATCGGAGAATGAAGATATCTTATCATGTCTGATTGGCCCGTTGGGGGAAAGATGGCGTAAACTGCTGATTCTGCTTTCCATCCATCTGCTGAGCGCATGACATCACGCCCTTCCCTTTCCCGCGCCGGACGTTCCCTTGAAGAACGGATCGAGGACCATGCCCGGCATCTGGGATTTGATGCCGTGGGTTTCTGCACAGCGGAGCTTGGCCCGGATGTGGAGGCTGGCTTGCGCGCTTTTGTCGCACAAGGCCATCATGGAACAATGGAATGGATGGAGACGCGCATCGAACAGCGGAGCCACCCGCAGGCCCTCTGGCCCGAAGCCCGCAGTGTCATTTCCCTCGCGCTCTGTTACGCGCCTGCCGAAGACCCGGATGCAACGCTACGTCAGCCGGATCGTGGCAATATTTCCGTCTATGCCCGTAATCGGGACTACCATGACGTCATCAAAGGAATGCTGAAGCATCTGGCGCAGTTCGTCGTAAAGCTGGGCGACGAGACCACACAGGTGAAGGTCTTCGTCGATACGGCCCCGGTTTCGGAACGCGCTCTGGCAGAAAAGGCACATTTGGGCTGGCAGGGAAAGCATACCTGTCTGGTGTCCCGCACCCATGGCTCCTGGCTTCTGCTGGGAGAAATCTACACGACGCTGGATTTAAGCGCGTCCGAGCCAAAGAGCGGAAGCTGCGGCACCTGTACGAGCTGCCTGACCGCCTGCCCGACGGACGCATTTCTCGGCCCCTATCGCATGGATGCGCGACGCTGCATTTCTTATCTGACGATCGAACATAAAGGGCCGATCCCGCTCGACCTGCGGGAGAAAATGGGCAACCACATCTATGGCTGCGACGACTGCATTGCCGCCTGCCCCTGGAACCGCTTCGCCGAGGCGTCCCGCCACATCAAGCTTCAGGCCCGACCGGACCTGGTCGAACCAAAACTGGCTGACCTTGCAGCTCTGGATGATGCGGCTTTCCGCACATTTTTTTCAGGCTCACCCGTCAAGCGGATTGGTCGCAACCGGTTTGTCCGCAATGTTCTGATCGCGATAGGCAATTCAAACGATCCTGGCCTCGTGCCTTCTGCACAGGCTCTTCAGTCGGACCCTGATCCCGATATTGCCGAAACTGCCCGCTGGGCCCTGGAGCGCCTGACATGAGTGACCTCATCAAACGCAGCCTTTCCCTCTCAGGACACCGGACATCCGTCGCGCTTGAACCGGAATTCTGGGCCGTTCTGGACCAGATGGCCGCGCATCAGGATCTGAGTTTTTCGGCGCTTGTGGCATCAATCGATGCCAAACGAACACCCGACAGACCCCTGGCCTCTGCACTAAGAGTCGCCGCGTTGATGGATACCAGCCGCACCGAAGAGACCTGACCGTAGATCATTTGGCGCGGGAGGGAAGATCCATCCAGTCAGGGTGCTTTCTCTGTATCCAGTTCAGGGCTTTTTCCATGAGGCGACGGAAGAACGGAATATCCTCGGACAGCAACAGGATACCGACCGGGACCATCCAGGCTCCCAGAACAGGCAGAAACGCCATACAGCCCCCGAGCATGAACAGGACGCCTGCGGGAATACGCACCCATTTCCGTTCCGGCTTACGCAGCCAGCTTAGGGTTCTCTGCATCCAGCCTGGCAGTTTGTGGATCAGCGCCTGCATTTGCGCCTCATAATCGTTGACAGCCTGTGGCTGGCTCGCGGGTAAATTCTTGTTCTGATCGGACATGATTGAAGCGGTCTCTTTTGTCATGCCTCTTCAACACCCGGCAGGCCGTGGAGATCCAGTTTTTTCTCCGCAGCTTATATGTCCGATCTGTCATTTGCCGGTTTCCGGGACCATGCTAGATTGTCGATATGGCTATCTGGGGCAAAATGTTCGGTGGTGTTGCTGGCTTCGCAGTCGGCGGCCCGTTCGGGGCACTGATGGGGGCAGCTCTCGGGCATGCTGCTGACAGTGGCTCCCTGCTTAACCCGTCCACAGGCGGCTGGAGCGAGCGCTTTCCAGCGCGCGGTCGTCCGGACCCTAACAATGCAGCATTCTTCGGCGCAGCGAAAATCGCTGCCGCCATGGGCAAAAAAGATCAGCTTTACGCGATTGGTCTCGTGGCGCTGTGTGCAAAACTCGCCAAGATCGACGGGCCGGTTAACCGCTCCGAAATCAACGCTTTCAAGACCTGCTTTCAGTTCCCGCCTGACAACGTCAAGGAAGTCGGGATGCTGTTTGACCGTGCCCGCGAGCGAACAGACGACTTCGAGATGTATGCTCGCGAAATGGGCAACGCCTACGGAGACGACAAGGCCCCTCTTGAGAACCTGATGACCGCCCTCTTCCGCATTGCCCGCGCAGATGCCGGTGCGTCACGCGAACTGCACCCCAAGGAAGTGGATTTTCTTCAGCGGGTTCATCGTGCATTCGGCCTCCCTCCTGGCGCGTGGGACCGCGCAGAAAGTGGCGGTTCGCGTGCGGCAAGCTCCGGAGAACCGGACGCCTATCGTGTTCTCGGCATTGCCCGCACGGCTTCGGACAAGGAAGTCCGCGTGCGCTGGCGCATGCTGATCCGTGAATATCATCCGGATGTCATCGCTCAGAAGCCCATGACGGACATTGAACGCAAACGCGCACAGGAACGGGTGGCGCGGATCAATGCGGCATGGGACCGGATCAAGCGGGATCGGCAGCTTTAAGCTGCGTCACAAACAGACAATAGCGTAGAAAAAAGCCGCCCGTCTGAACGAGCGGCTTGTCTGTAGGGATCAGGCCGGAAGGGCAGCCTTGACGCCCTTCTCGCGGATAATCTTGCGAAGCTCCACAACCTTGTTGTTCAGCCCGGACGTCTCCAGATCGCGCCAGGCATCGAACGCTGGCAGCTTGAGCGCGCTCTCAAAATCATCAGCCTTGGCCAGTGTCTTATGGTTGTCACCAAAAGTCGGCTCGAATGGCTCGTAGGTGCCACCCGTTTCATCCTTACCGCGCAGCATTTCCAGGTAGGATGCCATACCAAAAGCAATGCGGGACAGATCGCGCTTGCCCTCAAAAGCCTTGCGGACCGTTTCCGTCCAGAAGACCTGGATCTTCGAGCTCCCGTCCCCGGAAATACGCAATGTCTGATCCGCCATGGCCGGATTCGAGAAACGGCTGATCACGCTGTCCCGATAGCCTTCCAGCGTCATGCCCGGCGGTGCCTTCAGGGTCGGGATGACGTCTTTGTTCAGGAAGTTCTCGAGGATACGCCGTAGATCGGGATCAGCAAGGGCATGATCGACATTTTCAAATCCTGCCAGAACAGCCGGGAAGCAGAGCATGATGTGACCAGCATTCAGCATGCGGATTTTTACATGCTCGTAGTCCGTCACATCCTCAACGAACTGTACTCCGGCCTTTTCCAGCGCAGGCCGGCCGTCAGCAAAGCTGTCTTCCAGCACCCACTGATGAAAGTCTTCTGCAACGAGCGGCAGGTCGTCGTGCAGGCCACTGGCTTCGTTGAGCTTCTTCGCAATGTCAGCAGAAACGGTCGGCGTGATGCGATCAACCATGCCATTTGGGAACGTCGCGTTCTCTTCAATCCACTTGGCCAGTTCCGGATCACGGGCCTTCGCGTATCCCAGAAATGCCTTGCGGGCGACATTACCGTTATGCCGCAGATTATCGCAGGACATGATCGTGAAGGCCTTGCCACCTGCGTCACGGCGGCGGCGCAGTCCTTCCACAACATATCCAAAGATTGTGGACGGCGTTTCGGGTGTCTTCAGATCCTGCTGAACCGCCTTGTTCTCAAGATCGAACTCACCTGTCGTCTCGTTAATGTTGTAACCGCCTTCCGTGATTGTCATGGAAACGATACGGATTCCCGGGTCAGCGAGATGCTTCAGCACGGCTTCCGGATCGGCAGGAGCCAAAAGGTAATCCCTCAGCGCGCCCATAACACGAACCGTGCTCTTGCCGGACGGAGCCGTTTCGGTCAGGGAAAAGAGGCAGTCCTGCTTCTTGAATTCCTCGGCCTTCTTCTTTGACCTGTCGCTACCCGTCAGACCAACGCCGATGATTCCCCAGTTCGGATCGTCCTTGAGGATCTGTTCAACGTAGAAAGCCTCATGGGCCCGGAAGAAGTTTCCCACGCCAAAATGCACGATCCCCGGTTTGATCCCATTGATGTCATAGGGCGGAGCCTGCACACCGGCGGGAAGAGACTTGAGGGTTTCGTGCGTGATCATGGATTTCTCCGTTCCTGATGACCGGCCACTGACGGGGACCGGCTTTCCGGGCATGACGCCGCAAGGTCTGCAAAAAAAAACGCAGGCAGTTGCAGCATGGTTTCGTCACAATGCGGACAGGAGCCGCTCAGAGACCTTTGGCAGCACCGGCATCATCACGCATGATGACGCCAACGGCGCGTTGCAGATCATCCTTGAACAGGGACATGACGAAGCGCATTTCAGGGCGCGTCTGCTCTTCCAGACGTGGAAGAAGATCAAGGATGTCTTTGTCTTCCGGCTGATGCGGATGACGGTTCTGCTGTCGAACGAGGCGTTGTTCACAGCTGTGAGCCAGCGCCCGAAGTGCATGGCTAAGACTTTTATAGAGCGGAACAAGACCCGTATTGCCTGCTGCGCGGCCCGTTGCGATTGCGCGAGCCACCAGCATTGTATCGTTCAGGAGCCGCCGCATCAACCTTGGCAGCGCTGCCAGCACGGGATCACGCTTCTCAAGATCACTGAAACGTTCTCGTCGCGCCTCTTCAACCGCACCTTCCAGTTCGATCAACAGGGAGACGCAGGCTTCATTGCGCTTTTCGATTTCCCGCCAGCTTGTTTCCTGATCCAGCGCGCCATCCAGCAATCCATCAAGCCGCCTCAGCAGACGACCAGAGGTATGGAAAGCCTGTTTGCGGGCACTGCTGTGCAGAACGACAAAAGATACCACCAGCGACACCATGACCCCAATCAGAATGGCCGTCAGGCGCGTCACCATAGGCAGAAACGGGCTGCCCTGACTGGGAAACAGATACACAATCATCAGTGTAATGCAGGCGAAACGCAGGTTCGTCTGCACGGCCGCCAGAAAAGCGAGAGGCGTCAGCACAATCCAGAAAGACAGCCATTGCTGGCCTGTCCAGAGCTCCAGCAAAACCGCCACCGTCCCCGCCACAGCCCCCAGCAACGTCCCGGTAATCTGGTCGCGCGCCGTGGCCATGGTCTGGGTGATGCTGGACTGCGTGACAATCAGTGCCGTCACCAGAGCCCAGATCGTTTCCTGCAAATGCAGCGCAAATCCGACCAGCCACGCAGCAGCGATGGAAACCAGCACCCGGATGGTCTGGCGCGTGGCAGGCCGCATGACCTCATGCCAGTTTGTCCCCCTCGGCGGAACAAGCAGCCATTTCCGCATCAGGCCATTCAAAATCGTCATGGGACGTTCCAGCGCCCGTTCCCGCGATCAGTTCCCGAGAAAAGGCACTGGAACCCAGCGCAAACCCTCATCATCCTGAACCAGAAGCAGAACTTCCATCTTCTTCTGCTCCTGAGCCTGATGAATGGCTTTGGCGAATGCATCCGGCGTGTCGATCTGATCCTGCCCCACCTGCGTAATCACATTACCCACCGCAATGCCCCGTGACGTGGCGGGGCTGGAGGGTTCAACACGATCCACCAGAACGCCACGCTGATCGTCAGTCAGGGCATATTGCGTGCGCATTTCGGCATCAATGGACTGAACCGTGAGGCCCAGTTCACCAAAGGCTGCCTTGGTATGCGTCGGCTGATGCGTGTCAGAAGGTGGCATGTCCGGTGCGTTGGGGGACTGCGCCAACGTGATCGGCAGCGTCCTGGTGCTTCCTTTGTGCCACACCGTCAGCTCAGTCTTCGTGCCAGGCAGGATAGACGCGATGATGCGGGGCATGGTCTGCCCCGTCACATCCTGATCACCCACGCGGGTGATGATGTCCCCAACCTGAAGCCCCGCCTGTGACGCCGGACTTTTCGGTCCCACTTCGGAGACCAGAGCGCCCTTGCCCACGGTGCCGTCTGCCTTGTGAAAATCCAGATCCTCGGCAATCTCGTAGGACACGTTCTGGAATTTCAGCCCCATCCAGCCACGGGAAACATGTCCCGTCTTCCGCAACTGGTCGATGATGCCGCGTGCATCGTCAGCGGGAATGGCAAAACCGATACCGATGGAGTCCCCACCGGCACCGCCATAAATCAGCGTGTTGATGCCGATGACCTCGCCGGAAAGATTGAAAAGTGGCCCACCCGAGTTCCCACGATTAATGGCAGCATCCGTCTGAATGTAATCATCATACAGGCCGTGTTCGACATTACGCCCACGGGAGGAAATGATACCGGCCGTCACGGTACCATTCAGGCCGAACGGGTTGCCGATAGCTACCACCCAGTCCCCAATGCGCGCCGCATCACTGTGCCCCAGCGGAACCGCAGGCAGTGGGTGTTTGGGCTTCACTTCCAGCACCGCCAGATCGACCTGACTGTCACGCCCGACAATCCGCGCCGGCAGTTCCGTACCATCCTGAAGCGTCACGGAAACCTGATCTGCACCTTCAATGACGTGGTTGTTCGTCACGATGATACCAGCGGGATCCAGGATGAAGCCCGATCCCAGCGCCTGCATCCGCCGCGGTGGCCGGTTCGGAGCGGGCTTGTGCGTCATATAGTCGTGGAAAAACTTTTCCAGCGGAGATCCTGGCGGAAACTGCGGTACCTGCGGCCCGTCCGGACTGCTGGAGTCTGGCCCCTTGTCCTCATCCTTCCCCGGCTTCAGCACAGCAGAGGTCGAGACATTCACAACCGACGGAAGGAGCCGATTAGCGAGATCCGCAAAGCTCGACGGAACCGAGCGCGGAGCCGGAACGGGGGCCGGAGACGGCTGTGACGTAGTCTGCGCCTGCGCTAACGGGGCGGACAGCACCAAGGAAACGGCGCAGGAAAGGGCAAGGCGGGCGGTCAATCTGCTCATGGTGACACGCTAACGCAGAAGACCATCCTTCGTCACTATGCCGAAATTCAGGCCCGCAGTTCAGGATGCGATCAGGAGATGCCTGTGCTAGCCTGTCTGCTTTCCCAGACAGGCCGTTTTCCAGAAAAGAGTCTTGGCATGACCGACCATACCCCCCCGACTGACCCATCCGACACGCCGTCTGTCAGTGCCGAGAAACGCATTTCCGAAATTCTTGGCAGCGAACAGGCAGGTCTGGGTTCAAACGTTCTGGCCTTTGCGTCTCTGGAAGGCGTTTCGGTACGGGACGGGCACGCACACGTGTCATTGGCCACGTCCCGAGACAACGTCTCCCGCGTGGAGCCGATCAGACCCCATGTTGAAGCGGAAATCGCCCGGATTCCCGGTCTGACAGGCGCGACAATCTCCCTCACAGCCCATCGCGCCACGACGCCACCGCCAGCCAATGCGCCTTCGGCACCCGCGGGTGGGGGCCATCGTCCTTTCAATCTGGGCGGTCAGAGCCGCAACGCCGCGAGCCGACATGCACCTGAAACGTTGCTGCCCGGCGTCAAGGCCGTCGTCGCCGTCGCGTCCGGAAAAGGTGGTGTAGGCAAGTCCACCACGGCCGTGAACCTTGCTGCCGGTCTGGCAAAGCAGGGTGTGCGTACCGGCCTTCTGGATGCCGATATTTATGGCCCTTCCCTTCCCCGTATGCTGGGCAAGAATGCGCGCCCGGAAGTTGTGGATGGTCGCATTATCCCCATTGAGGCCTGGGGCCTGAAAAGCATGTCCATCGGGTATCTGGTGGATGAGCACCAGGCCATGATCTGGCGCGGACCGATGGTCATGGGCGCGCTTACCCAGTTTCTGGGAGAGGTGGATTGGGGCGAACTGGATGTTCTCGTGATCGACATGCCCCCGGGCACCGGAGATGCTCAACTGACTCTTGCCCAGAAGCTCGGGGCCAAGATGGCCAAGGGTGGGGCCGTCATTGTCTCAACGCCGCAGGATATTGCCCTGCTGGATGCCCGACGCGGTGTCTCCATGTTCGAGCGGATGGAAACACCCATTCTCGGCGTGGTCGAGAACATGTCCTATTTCTGCTGCCCGAACTGCAACCATCGTACCGAGCTGTTCGGTCATGGTGGTGCACAGGAGGAAGCAAAACGCCTCGGCGTTCCTTTCCTTGGGGAAATTCCCCTTCTGGCAGATATCCGGGCCAGTGGAGATGATGGTACCCCAATCATCCTTTCTGCCCCTGACAGCGAAGCGGCACACGCATACACGGCTCTCGCTTCCACTATTGCCGCAGCACTTGCCGCATCCGACGAAAAGGCTTCCTCATGACCCGAATTCTGCTTCTGGGAACAGCGCTGCTTCTGTCAGCCTGTGCCCGCCCTCCTGTAGTGCATCACGGGCTCTCGTCTGACGGCTATGGATTCACGAACAACTCGTCCCATTTGCCCCCACCACCCAGCCTCATGACACCGTCAAAGTGATAAAATTACAGGAATCGACACTCTGACGCTTGACCAAAGGGGTCCCGGCATGGAAAAAGCCGGGCTGTGGATGCCGGGTTAGCACAGTGGTAGTGCAGCGGTTTTGTAAACCGAAGGCCGGGGGTTCAAATCCCTCACCCGGCACCACGATTTTTCCCAGAAAATCAAGACCTTGACGCGATTCTCTTCAGAGAACTGCGCGCACTTTTTTATCCACCTTTTTAGGGAAAAACCCTGTGGATAAGTTTGTTGATTAAGGTTCCTGAAATGTGAGTCCGATGGGATTCTACATTCGTTCTCCGTGGAATCTGTTCAGAAACAGCGATTCCAGAAAAACAGATCATCCACCGGACCAGAATGCTGGAAACCCGACACTCAGTTTTCTGCTGTCGGGTCCGCTTTATAGCAGTGTTCTGTCAGGCCATGTCTGCACAAAACCATGTGCTTGTGCGGCGGAGCAGGCCAGAAAACATGGATCAAGACCGAAGCAAGCATGAGCAATCCTGCCAGAATCGCCCAGGGCCACATCCGTGGTGGCCGCTGATCGAGTCCGGTAGCAGTCTCCTCCGGCACAGGCGCAGGATCGTGCAGGATTTTATCAAGATCGCTCACGGGGTCGAAGCCGCCTTACGCTTCGGATTCGATGATGGCGTTCATCTCGATCCACTCGCGCTTTGTCAGACCCGACGTCTCCTGCGTCACAACTTCTCCAGCCAGACGACGACGCAGCACCTTCAGCATCCCGGCTGAGAACGTGAACGCCCCGCGACGGTACTCTTCAAAGGCAGCAGCCGTTGCCGGGACCCAGGCGTGCAACAGTTCGATCATCTTTTCCGCATAAACGCGGATTTCGTACTGTGCATGCGGATCAGCGCGCAGGGCCAGGAAGTGCATCAGATTGTGCAGATCAATCTTCCAGTACCACTGCGTATAGGTATTGAGCGTCAGATTCATCCGCGCCAGTTCACGGGCCAGACCCGTCTCTTCCGGATTCAGCAGGCTCTCATAATCGTCATAGCACTGGCTGGCATCGCGACGCAGGATGTCCAGAACGCGCTCTGCCGTCTCCGGATCAAGCGCTTCACTACGTCCCTGCCGGTTGGACGCGCTCTGGGACGCAACCTGATCCAGCGCAGGAAGATAGAATTCGCGATCCAGAATGGAGTAGCGCGCAGAATACTCGTTCACACTCGCCATGCGATGACGAATCCACTGACGCGCCACGAAGACAGGCAGCTTCACATGGAACTTGATCTCGCACATTTCGAACGGCGTGGAATGGCGATGGCGCATCAGGTAGCGGATCAGCCCCGCATCCTCGGAAACCTTCTTCGTTCCACGACCATAAGACACGCGGGCGGCCTGAACGACGGCCCCATCATCGCCCATGTAATCGACGACGCGCAGGAACCCATGGTCCAGCACTTCGATAGGCGTGAAAAGGAGTTTCTCCATCGCCGGAACGGTCGGGCGGGAGGTCAGCTGGGGCTCGTTGCGCTGAGCTTCGATCTCAGCGCGCTGTTCGGATGTCAGTGCCATAGGCCGCGGCTCTAGCATGAGGAATCGCGACAGGTCACGTACGATAATTCTTTTCCCCTTGCAGGACAGGGAGAGCACTCCTATGTTCATCAGTGCAAGGGGTTCGTCCCCGGCTATGGCGATAAACGGTAAGTGAAATAAGTGTTGTGGACCCGGGGGCAGTGCCCGGCGTCTCCACCATGAAAAATCCCTCGCAAAAGGGATCCGTGGGGACGAAACAGGCTCGACGCGCATGGTAAAGACTTATCTTTTGCCCGGCATTGTACCACCGTCATCGGGCTAAACTTACAAGTGCCAATGATAACTCTGAGGTGCTCGCTGTCGCTGCATAAGCGATAAGCGCGGTTCGGGAGGGCACCGGGCAACAGAAGCCCTCCCACCTCAAATTTCCTTTTCTGCAAAACGTCTTGCCATTCAGGCCGGTCTGTCGCATCCCTGAGCTGATTGACTGAAACATCAGGCTTGCGACCATGAGCGACGACGATCACAACGGCCAGGACGGCTTCGAACACGAACTGCCGGAAAGCCTTCTCCCCTATGACGACTGGGTGGAAGACGCCTACCGTGAAGTCATGCTGCGCGCCATCGAGCATGTCGCCGCAGAAGGCCTGCCCGGCGCCCACCATTTCTATCTTACATTCCGCACCAACCGCCCTGACGTCATCATTCCGTCCCGCCTGCGTGCGCAATATCCGGAAGAAATGACCATCGTTCTCCAGCACCAGTTCTGGGATCTGGCTCTGGACCGCGACAAGAATATCATTTCCGTCGGCCTGTCCTTCGGCGGCGTTGGCAGCATTCTGGTCATTCCCGTCTCCGCGATCACGGCTTTTGCCGATCCGCATATCCGTATGGCGCTGCGCTTCGTCAGCTCCATGCAGGATGACGAGGACGTTGAAATCCCGGAAGGCGCCGTCGAGCCTGATGATATCGATCCAGCTCATCACCCCGAGGTCAAAATCGAAGAACCGCCTGCCGAAGATGAAAAGAAAGAAGCCGAAGTCGTCAGTCTGGCGGCCTTCCGCAAGCGCCCGCCAACCTGAAAAACCTTCAGCCCCGGAAGGTTTGCTCCGGGGCATCTGACGCCGTTCTCGTAAGGGATCATCATGCGCTTTACCGTCGATCGCCTCGATCACATCGTTCTGACCGTCCGCGACAGGAGCATCTCGGCGTCCTGGTATCAGCGGGTTCTTGGTATGGATATCGAGGAGTACGGACGCAACAATCGCGTTGCACTCTGCTTCGGAGGGCAGAAGATCAATCTTCGTCCGGAAAATTCCGAGGGCTGGGAAACAGCAGAAGGCGCACAGCCAGGCACGTCCGATCTGTGCTTTACCTCAGCCATTGCCAGCGAAGACGTCATCCGGCATCTGGAAAAATGTGGTGTCGTCGTAACAGAAGGCCCTGTCGCACGTCTGGGAGCCCTTGGCCCCATTACGTCCGTTTACTGCCGGGACCCCGACGGCAATCTGGTGGAAATCGCATCCTACCAGCGGTAACAGGCAGGGTCTCCCCTGCCCTGATGGCTCTTACAAGTCTTGGCTGTTACCAGTTCTTGGAAATCAGCCAGAATTCTTCAGATGTCAGTGTGATCTGATTGCAGTCCTTCGTCTCGGCAGCCGCCGTGGCGAGGGCTTCAATACGCTCGATCATGATTGTCTTGCGCTGGTGCGCTTCAGACTGCTCCTTGACCGTGGACAATGTCTGCAGGGCAGACTTGGCGGCCTTGGCAACGCGGGCAGCATCAATTGCGGCATAGGACATGGTCTGTCTCCATGAGGGTGTAAAACTCGGGCGACCCTACCGCACCCTTCGGGTCAGACCAAATCGTACAGATCAGGCCAGAGACGCCTCATACGCATCCAGAACAGTCTGGGTCGGCCCATCCATACGAACCTGTCCGCCTTCCAGCCACAGGATCCGTGTGCACCATTTCCGCAGAACCGGAAGGGAATGCGAAGTCACAACGAGGATCTCCGCGGCAGCCACCATGCCTTCCATCCGGCTCCTCGCCTTGTCCTGAAAGCGCTGGTCACCGGCCATGAACCACTCGTCCATCAGCAGGATACGCGGCCGCGGCACCGTTGCCAGTGCAAAACCCAGCCGGATTCCCATTCCAGACGAATAGAGCCGGACGGGCAGATCGAAAAACGGCCCCAGTTCCGCGAAGGCCTCAACGTCCGCCTCAAGACCAGGGATCTGCTCCTTGGTCACCCCCATCCGGCAGGCAAACAGATGCAGGTTTTCACGGCCTGTCAGCTCCGGGTTCATGCCCGACTGCGGATCAATCAGGGCATGACTGTCCCCGTCAATGTCCAACAGGCCATCAGTTGTTTCGTAGATCCCAGCCAATACACGTAGCAGGGTGGATTTCCCTGCTCCATTATGGCCGATCAAGCCCACACGCTCGCCGCCTTCGATCTGGAACGTCAGGCTGGAGAGCGCCTGAACCAGCACCGCATCCGACGCCGCGGCCCCAAGGCGCATCCGACCACCCACACTGGCGGGTTTCGTAACCGTCGCTTTCGCACGCGCCAGAAGAGTCTTTTTCAAAGACCGTGAGGCGCCGTGCAGAACAGGAAACGACAGGGACAGATTTTCAAGACGGATATGGGTCATGCTCAGATCCAGAACACCAGCCGCGCCCGGACGCGCACGAAAACCCAGACTGCCAGCGCGCAGAACAGGGCACTCGTTCCAAACGCCACACCCCACACACCCGCTGAAGGAACATGTCCCAGCAAAGGAGCGCGTACGATTTCCAGCAGGGCATAGAACGGATTGTAGAGCAGGAACCGGGCCTTGCCCGCGAGCTGTTCCGGCTGCCAGATGACAGGGGTGACGTAGAACACGATCTGCATGAGTGCGCCGACGATCGGCGGAATATCCCTGAACCGTGCACAGAGCGCGCCGAGCAGCATGGATGCAGCGAAACCGTCGATTCCCCAGAGAAGCAGCGAGGGAATGGCGAGCAATGCCGAAGCACCCGGCCAGACATGATAGATGGCGAACACGCCAAGTGGCACAATGATGTTGTGCCCGAACACGATCGCATTGCGGACAACGACACGAACAGCCTGAAGCAGCAGCGGCAGACGGCTGGACCGGATCATGCTCTCCGCATCCACAAAACTCGTGCAGGATTCCTGAACGAGACTTGCCAGCCCGGTCTGCCAAAGCGTCAGAGACAGTGCCAGAAACGGCAGATAGACCTTGAGATCCTGATGAAACAGCCGCCCGTATAGAACGCCCATGGAGGCCACCATAAGAACGGACGTAAGGGTCAGCCAGAATGGGCCAAGCGCGGACCCGCGATAGCGCAGTTTGATGTCCAGCCATCCCAGCATGACAGCAAGCCGCCAGAGCTGGCGCGTCTCCTTAAAATCATTCCAGGCACGAGCCGCAGGGCTGCCACGGCGCTGGTCAAACCTTATCAGGCCGGAAGCGGGTTTTGGCAGACTGTCAGACTGCGGTTCGGTCGGGGCCGGAGACAATGCGCTCATATGGTCCGCCTAGCCGATAGCCCCTCATCCCGCAAGCAGACAAACCCTTGATGGCTTCACGAGGTTTCCCCATGTAACGGGCAGATCATGCCGTTGGGAGAGGTGGTTGCCGGAAAACGTCCGGTTTTCGTCATTTTTCCTAGTTTTGCCGTAATCCCTGTGTATGCTTTGCGGGTTGCGACAGTTCTTCCCTTGTCAGGTACCCTGCCCCGATGCCCAGCTCCGCCGTGCCGCCCCAGACTACTCCACGTTTCCTGACCGCTCTCCGTTCCGGTCTGGCACTTGGTCTGATCGGCCTGCTCGCGGCCTGCGCCAATACCCCTGACATGAGTTCGACATCGCGACTGCCCGTTTCGCAGGAAGCCGCGAAATACCGCGCCCACGCCAAATCCTACTACGCTCCTCCCGGTCCACCGGATGATCCGTGGGGCCCCTATATTGAAGAGGCCTCCGCCCGCTTCGACATACCGGCCCAGTGGATCAGAGCTGTGATGCAGCAGGAATCCGGTGGTCATCTTTTTGATCACAACGGCAATTTCATCACATCAACGCCGGGAGCAATGGGCCTACTCCAGCTGATGCCGCCAACTTATGACGATATGCGTCAGCAGTACGGCCTCGGAGATGACCCTTTTGATCCGCACGACAACATCCTCGCCGGGACAGCCTATCTCCGGCAGATGTATGACATTTACGGCTCACCAGGCTTCCTCGCCGCCTATAATGATGGGCCGGGAAGTCTGGACAGCTATCTTCGCCGGGGGCGTCCGCTGCCTCGTGAGACGCGCCGGTATGTTGCCTCCATCGGGCCACGGATTGCTGGCATAACGCCGCATAATCGTTCGGCTGCGGATCTTCTGGTTGCCCAGCACGATCCAAACGCCCAGATCCAGATCGCAGAAAACAGCGCTCCCGCATCTCCGACCAGTCAGGCTGTTAGTGCCGCGTGGTCGCATAAGGACGCTGCCGATGCCAGCGATTCTTCTGCCGCGCCTGATGAGGTCGCTGAATCTCCGGAAACACCTGCAACGCCTGTTGCCTTGGCATCAGCAGCCGCACCCTCTGCTGAACCGAGCAGCGTCAGTGCAGCGTGGGCGGCACGTGGCATAACCTCTCCCCCTCCAACGGTTCAGGCCGCAGCCTATCGGCCATCTGTTGCAAGCAACATGGATACCGAACTGGCAGACAGTCAGGTTACAGCACAGGAAATTCCCATTGGGCATCGCCTGAAGCCACAACCCATCATGGCCGTCATGCCTGCTGCCAACCAGCAGCAGTACCGCCTGTCCCCTGGTCCGGCCCCTGTCGCCCGTCGTGCTGCCCCCGTTCAGGAGGAGCCTGTGGGACCACGCACCTGGGCGATCCAGGTCGGGGCGTTTGCCAATGCCAGCCAGGCCAGCATTGCCGCGTCTCAGGCGCACAGCCATGCTGGTGCGGTTGTCGCTTCCGCCCGAACCCAGGTGGCCAGCGTCAAAACGGGCAAGGGGCATCTCTATCGCGCACGTTTGACAGGCCTGACGCATGAAAGTGCTCTTGCAGCCTGCCACCGTCTGCCGCACGGTTCCCCCTGTGTCGTGGTTCCGCCCGGCGCTTTCTGACATTCATTCAGGGAACAGAACTGATCCTATGCGCCTTCTGCTGCCAATCTCCGCCTTTTGCGCCCTAGCTTCGATTGGCACCCTTGCCTCTCCGGCCCATGCTGCGCTGGAAACCGGAGCTCATGCTCCGGATTTTACGGCTCAGGCCAGCATGGGAGGACATCAGTTCAGCTATCATCTTGCCGAGGCCCTGAAGACAGGACCTGTCGTCCTGTATTTCTACCCGGCAGCTTTCACCAAGGGATGCACGATCGAGGCTCATGACTTTGCGGAAGCGATTCCGCAGTTCAAGGAACTGGGCGCGACCGTTATCGGGATCTCCATGGACCCGATCGACAAGCTGACGCAGTTTTCCGTCAGCGAATGCCGCAGCGCCTTTCCCGTTGCCGCAGATCCCAACGGCACGGTGACGAACGCTTACAAAGCCAAGATGCCTGCAAAACATCTCGCAAGCCGTACGTCCTATGTCATTGCGCCGGACGGACATATCGTTCTGTCATACGCGTCCATGTCTCCCGACGAACATGTTGAACGGACGCTGGCTGCCGTGAAGGCCCTTAAAGCCGGCCACTGACGCCGTTACACTACGACCGGATTTTCCTGTTATGCCCCGCTCTTCCCGTCCTGCTCTCCAAAAAGAGCAGGCTGGTTTGGCCGACCTGTTTGGCCAGCATCATGTCGGCCACGCACGACCACTCCGTCTTTCAGACGATGTGTCCAGCACTGCGCTTTATGCGGGCCCGGGTGACTGCTACCGCTACACGCTTGAACGTGTGTGGGACGACAGCAAGCCCATGATCATGTGGCTGATGATGAACCCGTCTGTCGCCACGGAGATAGGAGACGACCGAACGGTTGCCAAATGCCAGCGCTATGCCCGCGCCTGGGGTTATGGGGGCATTTTTGTTGGCAACAGTTTTGCCTACCGCTGCACGGACCAGAAACGCCTTCTGGAAGTTGATGATCCGGTAGGGCCAGACAATGACACACACCTTCTGGCGATGGCCAAAAAGGCAGATCTTGTCGTTCTGGCATATGGCGCCCCGCAGGCTAAACCCCTGAGACCACGAGGCACCGAAGTCGCCCGTATGCTCGGACGTCACGGCATCAAAGTGACGGCCCTTCGGTTAAGCAAAAGTGGCAGGCCAGAGCATCCACTCTATCTGCCTGCCGCTCTGACCCCGCAGCCCCTTGACCCGGAAACCCTTACCTGACGGCCTGACCGGATCAGTAGGGTGATCCGTGAGCGCCCCGTTCCTTGATCTGCCAGACCAGAACCAGGTGGTTGTCATGGTTGGGGTATACGACCTGGGGCTGAACTTCTGCGCCAAGGTTTTTCTCACGATAGACCTGCTGGATGGCAGCTTCATCAGCTGCCAGCGTCTGATCCGAGATAGAGGCGCCTTCCTGAAGGCGTGTTGCGGCTGCTAGCGTTGGTGTGGGAACGCTGCTGTTCCCATCAAAATCAACCTTGTCCACGATCAGCTGTCTGGCCTCACGGGTATGCGGAACCTCTTCTCGCAGAACGAGCTTCACATCCACCTTATTGGCAGAAATGTGCATCTGCTCTCCAATATCCGCCCCCACACCGCGGGACTGATACAGGTCCGCCACGCGCTTCTGCGCATCAGACAACTGCGCACGGGTTACGCTCTGGCCGGAATGATAGCCGAACGTCTCCAGAATATCGTCTGACGGGACGCTCTTGTTCCCCTCAACTGCAACCGTTCCGAGTTGCAATGGGGCATCCATAGCCGGAACAGGGGGTGGAGCAGCGGGTTCGGCAAGAGCCGAGCCAACCAGTAAGATCGCTCCCAGGCCAAGTCCGAAACCAGCCTGTGTCAGCATGGAACGGGAAAACATCATGCTGCCTCCTGTGTCTTAAAAAAAATCAGAGACCCTCTTTTACGCCATAAAGCCTGTCAGGTTGCCAACTAATCAGACCGGGCGGGTCCTCATCCATATAACGTCACAATCCAGAGACTTTATTCTCTAAAGCCACTTTAATCCTCCCCCACGCATTGACACCCAGACGGCCCGTCTGCGACACACCCTGCCTTACTCCCTAAATCGCCATTCACTTTCTTCATCCCGTAACAGGGACGCCATTGAAGAAAACGTGTTTTCCTTCCCACCATCATCAGACAGAAGAGAGACCTGCTGCCTTATGGTCGTGCTGCCTATTCCTGCTCGCGTTCCTCGTTCCGGATATTATCGTTCGGCTTTGCTCGGCGTCTTATCCGCCACGACACTGGCATTCCTGCCCGGACACGCATGGGGACAGGCCGCCTCTCCTTCCGGTTCGACGCCTACGGCAGGGCCATCTGCAGAGCCGTCTCCCGGGGACAGCAAAGCCGAACTGACATCCCACCCCATGGATACGGGGCTTCGCGTTCCGCTGATGCAGAAGAACATGCGGGGTGTTCGCAGTGCAGGCGCGTCTAACGAAATTACCGATCCGGGCGCGTTCTTCGCAGCACCCATGGGGTCACAGCATTTTTTTGGTGACTGGGGCGGTATCCAGCCCTGGCTGACGGATCATGGCATCCACCTTCTGGCGTCCATCAACGAAGAGTTTGCCGGAAACGTCACCGGCGGCAAGCAGCGCGCCTACTCGGATACGGGTCAGGTCGGCGTTGAACTGGATGTCGACTGGGACAAGCTGGCAGGCATTCCGAATTTCTGGACCCATACCCTGATTGTAAACGGCCATGGTCAGAGCGTGTCACGCATGTTCGGGGATTCCATTGCCCCCGTTCAGGAGATCTATGGCGCCCGCGGTAACGTAGTTGCGCATCTGGTCTCGATGTATGGCGAGACGTCCTTTTACCATAACCGCATCGACATCAGCGCAGGCTGGATTCCGGTCGGCTCCTTCTTTGCCGCCTCGCCTCTGTTCTGTGACTTCATGAACGTAGCGGTCTGCGGCAATCCGGCGCCGAACAAATATACGGAAGGCAACCGTGACTGGCCGTCCGGAAATCTGGCAGCCATCGTCCGCGTCATGCCAACCGTTGATACCTACATCATGGGCGGTCTGTTTGCGGTCAGTCCCCATGCGTATAACGGCGGTATCTCCGGCTGGTCCTGGGCGCAGTCCGGGCTGGGCAAGTTTTCAACACCGGTTGAAATTGGCTGGATGCCGCATTTCGGAAAGAACCGTCTCGCAGGCCACTACGAGCTTGGTTATTCTTACGACAACTCGCGCTACCCCAACCTGTACGAGGATATCCACGGCAACTCCTGGCAGCAGACTGGCCTGCCCCGCCGTTATGAAGCAGGCCGAAACAGCGCATGGCTCATCATGGACCAGATGCTCATGCGCAACGGTCCGGGTGACACCAACGGCCTGCTCCTCATGGCGGGCGCCATGTACAGTGATGGCAAGACCGTCTCCATGCGGGATCACACCTGGGTCGGCATGATCGACACGGGCAAGGACTGGGGACGTCCGCTCGATACGGTCGGTGCGATGTGGCAGCATTTCGATATGAGCACCACGGCCGCTCTCCAGCAGGAGTCCTCCAAGAACCTCAATCTCCCTTATCAGGACACACAATGGGGCGCGGTCTACGGTCCGCAGAGCCATGAGAACGTGTACGAGCTGTTCTACAGTGCCCATGTTGCACGCGCGATGGCGATCCAGCCGGACTTTCAGTACATCCAGCGTCCGAGTGCTACGACGACGTTCCATGACGCTGCTGTGCTGGGTGTTCAGTTTACGGTCGTGCTCTGACACGGCCCATCCTGCCGCCAAATACGAAGCGAAGCCTTTTCCAGGCTTCGCTTTTTTTATGACCCCAAAGCCACGCTTCGCCTGAAATCATATTAAGTTACATTGATTCATTTGAGATTAATTCTCATTACCGTATGTAGCGCTCACCTTCTCCTCCATTCGAGGCTTCCATCGTGCGCGCACATCCGACCTTTCGTTCCATGCCTGCCCGACGCCGCAGTCGTCTGGCCTGCCTGCTGCTTGCGGGAACCACGCTTCCTGTATTCGCCGCAGCGGCCGACCCTTCCGTTGTCCCGCAGACGGTGTCCCGAAAAGCCACGTCTGCTTCGAAAGCTTCGACTCCGACCGTCCCGAACGACGAAGAAATCATCGTTAAGGCCAAGCACCGGAATCAGATGGAAGTCACGAGTGGTGGGCAGCTTGGCGCTCTGGGAAACAAGAAAGGCCTGGATGTGCCTTTCAACATTCGCAGCTATTCCTCCAGCCTGATCCTGAACCAGCAGTCCCAGACGCTCGGACAGGTTCTGGAAAATGACCCGTCCGTTCGCACGACATATGGGTATGGCAATTTCTCGGAAATGTTCGTCATTCGTGGGTTTGCCGTGAATGGAGACGATGTTGCCATCAATGGTCTGTACGGCATCACCCCCCGCCAGCTTGTTTCGCCTCAGCTTTATGACAGCGTACAGGTTCTGAACGGAGCCAGCGCGTTTCTGAATGGGGCTGCTCCAGGCGGGTCCGCCATTGGCGGCAACATCAATCTGATGTTCAAGCAGGCAACGGATGCCCCAATCACGCGCCTCACGGGCGATTACACCAGCAGCGCAATGGGAGGCGGCAGCATTGACGTGGGCCGTCGCTTCGGCGCGGACAAGCAGTTTGGCGTCCGCCTGAATGTCGCAGGCCAGTCCGGTGAAGATTCCATCAATAATGAATATCGTCACTCGACCGCTCTGGGTGCCGATTTTGACTGGCGCAGCCGGGATAACCGCACGCGTATCTCGATGGACATGAACTATCAGAATCAGGGCGTGGATGGCGGCAGGCCCGCGGTCTTTCTCAGCAGTACAGCCACATCTGTTCCCCGTCCCGCGTCGCCGTCTCATAATTATGGGCAGAAATGGGCCTATAACGATCTGAATTACGTTTTCGGGATGCTCAATATCGAGCATGACCTTTCAAGGCACGTCACACTTTATGGTGCTTTTGGCGCGCTACATGGGGATGAGAAAGGCAACTACTCAAGCCCAACAATAACAAACCCCACCACGGGTGCCGGAACTGCAGGCAGCATGTATGTGCCGTATTCCCAGACCAACGAGAGCACCCGTGCTGGTGTTCGGGCGCATTTCCGAACCGGTTTCATCAAGCATGAAATCAATGCGGGCGGATCGGCTCTCTGGGAAGATTCGGGCGCAGCCTATTCAATGGCCCTTACGCCGGTCGCCACCAATCTTTACGCCACGCCACAGGTAGCCTCTCCGGCTCATACCTTTGTTGGCGGTGTTCTGGACAATCCTCAAACCACAAGCTGGACGCGCCTCTACAGCCTGTTCTTCTCGGATACGATGACCTTCCTGAACGGCCGCGTCGCACTGACGGGCGGTTTCCGTTACCAGAACATGCTGATCAATGGCTATTCCTACAGCACAACGGGTCGAGGGGCGCTGTCTTCGCATTACGATCAGGATGCCATCACCCCCGTTGTCGGGTTAGTCATTCACCCGACACGGCAGACATCCCTGTATTTCAACCGGATTGAAGGTCTGGCCAAAGGGCCGGTTGCGTCAGGCAACGTCATCAATCTTGGGGAAGTCTTTCCGCCCTACAAATCCACCCAGTACGAAGTGGGTGCAAAATATGACATCGGACGGTTCAGCGCCGGTCTCGCCTTTTACCAGATTGGCCAGCCCAATGCATATTCAGAGGCTGTGGGAAACACCGGCAATTACGCTTATCGCGTAAATGGCCTCCAAAGAAACCGGGGCATTGAGTTGATGGTCAATGGCGAAATTCTGCCAGGACTACGCTTCAATGGCGGCGGCACACTGACCCAGGCGGCCCTGCGCCAGACGGCGGGCGGGAATTACAACGGCAACACTGCCATCGGCGTTCCGAATTATACGATCAATGGCAATCTGGAATATGATCTGCCATTCCTGAAGGGAGCGACCGTCGTGGGGCGGGTGGTCAATACGGGCAAGCAATGGGTAAACCAGGCGAACACGTTGCATATCCCAGTCTGGACGCGGTTCGATCTGGGCGCACGCTACACCTTCACGACCTGCCACAAGCCGGTCACGCTGCGCTTCGGTGTCGATAACATTGCGAATACCCGTTACTGGTCTTCAGCCTTTAACGGCTATCTGCTTCAGGGCCTGCCTCGGACATTCAAGTTCTCCTTCACAACCGATCTCTGATTTCACATCAGATCACAGATACAAAAAACGCGCCTCCTTGGTTGGGTGGCGCGTTTTTCATGTCCGGGTTTGCAGAAAACTCAGAACGTAATGCCCGTTTCAAAATCAAACAGCAGTGCATTCTTGTACCGGTTGGTCCCACCCGGATGCATGATGTACTGCGCACCCGGACGGATCACGAGCCAGGGCGTCGGACGCCAGCCATAGTTCAGCTCGATGGCATGTTCTTCGGAAGGCTTGTACAAACCCGTAGCGCCCGCAGCCTGCATCTGACGTGCCCAGATGGTCAGCTTCGGGTTCACCCACAGCATTTTCATGCCAAGACTGATCGTATCGTTCGGGCGATCCTTGAAAGTCCCCTTACGTGTGATGCCCCATGTGATGAAGTAAGGCGCAATCGCCGTGCGCGGGTCACCCCATGTGAACGAACCAAAGAAGGACGTTCCACGGTTTGGATCAGCCTTGTCACGCTCGATCATGCGATCAAACTGGAACCAGCCCCCGAAACGGCCGCGAACCTGCTGGGTCGGAGCTGAAATCAGATATTCCGTCGGAACACCGAAGGTTCCCAGCTGGGAATAGACATTCTTGACCTGGGAAGAGTCCCAGTAGCCACCAATCTTGATGTTGGTCTGCAGAGGACCGCTGTAATCGTCCTTGCCACCCTGATGCCAACCAAGCTGGAACGGAACATAGGTGCCCGTTGCACCATGGAGATTCATCTTCCAGCCATTATGCGTATTGGCAATCGTCGGATCGACCGAATACGCGCCGAACTGGATCAGGTAATGATTGTTGCCAGCCGGATAGAACTTCACCCACGCCCCCGGATGCGCCGTCGGGTAATATCCGTAGCCCGAGTTCATTGCGATGGACTGCGGCATACCGCAAATGGCGTTGGACTCGAACTGGCAGTACTGACTCATGCCCCAGTACATGGAAGACTGCTCGAAATCGTTCTCGGTATTGATTTCACCGACTTCCGTGGAGACGTAACGGTTCCACGGCATTTCCCAGGACAGACGGGTCAACCGAACGGTCTCACCAGATCCGAAAATCTGCTGTGGACTATCGAGCGCCGGGAGTTTGGCACCAATACCCAGACCCTGTCGGGCCGTACTCAGAAAGTGAAAGAGGCCAAGATTCCAGCCAGTCAGTCGCTTCAGATCAAGGTCGATGTTCAGGCCGAACTCATCCGCATAACGAACGGTCTTGGCCTTGCCGCCCATCGGATTTCCCGCACTGTCCTGCAGGAAGTGACCGCCGATATTGATACCTTTTTCCGTAAGCCAGGTCCGGTACCCGCCCCAGTCACCCGTCATGGTGCTCTGGGTCAGCCAGTCATGGAAGCTGGCCGGGAAGAAACGGTTTTCCGTCGTATCGGAAGGCCGCACATCTGACAGATGCGAAGGGGTCGGAGCAGGCTTGACCAGCAGGGGATCTGGCTGGATGGATTTGGTCCGAAGTACCGGATGACCAGCACTATTATGGGCGCGTGGCTGGCCTGTCTGGCCCTGGTCGGATGCAGAAGCCGTCTCGGCGTGTGCAATCTGGGATGTGGATAGCGCCGTCCCCAACAGACAGGCCATCCCCAGAGCCTTCGTCAAACAGCTTCCAACCTTCTGCATCTTTTCCCGCGTCTCCCTCTCACGTCGCCTGAACTGGGAATCATGAATGACGTCCCATACAGGCCGAGAGCGGTCCGGAATAGAGAGAGGAAGACGACCGTTTTCCTAATCAGCTCTTCGCGAGATTTTGCGACAAATTATGTCGAATAATTTTCCTAGGTTTTCTCCCAAATTACAAAAGGTTCACCTCTGCAAATCTGCAGAAAATTTCTTGTTCACAGTTATGTGTTGTTGGTCCCAACGCCGGGTCAAAGGCTCCACACAGGCCAGAATCACCACGATCGCAACGGCAATTTCACACAGTGTCCGGAACAAACCAGCATAAAGAACATTGCCGGCAGACGTGCCAACATCGGCTGGCATGGCAGCCTCGTTCGCAATCACGCTGCCCACATACATGGCAATACCCCAGAGCAGATAGAGGCCGCCCATCATGAACCCACCCAGCCGGGCCGGTGCATAGCGGGCGATGATGGCGAGACCCAGACCGTTGGTCAGCAGTTCTGCAAAAGACAGAAGTCCGTAGCCCACGACCATGATCCAGGGAGAAACAAGCCCCGTCGTTGCGGCCGTCACAAACCACCAGATACCAAAAGCCGCCGCAACCATCGCGTAACCAATCAGCATCTTGCGCGCGATGGACAGATCACGCCCCTGCGCGCCAAAGCGATTATAAAGAAAGGCAAGCACGGGGCTGAGCACCATGATCCAGATCGAATTCAGAGCCTGGAACTGCCCCGCCGACATATGAAAGAGCGTCACACCGGCAATCTTGAAGTCACCGGACACGTCCCGGAGGGCATAAAGCGTCAGGGACGTGATCATCTGCTGATAGTAAATCAGATAAATCGTCCCCTGGAGGGACAGCATGTAGGTCAGTTTCAGGCCAGGCCGTTCTTCCTTAGGGGCCCGGACATACAGCACGGCCCATATGACAGCCAGTCCAAGCCCCGCGATAACAATGCAAAGCCGCGCAAGGCCATCGCTGCTCAGCACCCATGCATTGAAGACAGTCAGAAGAAGAAGCCCCAGCCCGACCAGACCAAACCGGCTGAGTGGGATGCCTTTCTGTTCGATCGGGCTCGCCGTGTAATCCAGCCAGTTAGACCGCCATAGATAATAGAGCAGCCCGATCACCAGACCACCGGAGCATGTAGCAAAGGCAACTGGCGCGCCATAATGCACCTGCAACCACGGCGTCAGCAGCATCGACACTGTCGAGCCGACATTCACGGACATGTAGTACAGCGTGAATGCAGCATCCAGGGCAGCATCATCGCCTTCATAGATACGCCTGACCAGATTGCCAGCATTGGGTTTGAACAGGCCATTACCCGTAGAAATAAGAGCCATTGCCAGCAGAAGAAGCGTCGTTGAATTCAGGGACGCTGCAAGACAGGCATAGCCGAGGGCAAGGGAAATGGTTCCCATGACAACGGTCCGTCGCGTTCCTAAAACGCGGTCCCCGAGAACACCGCCAAGCGCTGGCGTAATGTATGTCAGAGCGGAAAAGGCACCCATCATCAGATTGGCCGCCGTGTCTGCCATCCGGAGCTGTTGAACCATGAACAGCGTCAGGACAGCCTGCATTCCGTAATAGCCGAACCGTTCCCACAGTTCGATGGCCAGCACGACAGTGAAGGCCCGACGGCGCTGCGCCGCCGGCGCCTGGACGGCGGTAGAAGAAGAAAAGGACGCCATGAAATACCCGTCAAAAGCAAAGACGGGCCTTACCTTACGGCAAATGCCACTCCCCGGCGAGGATGAGAGCATGCGCTCCAATGATACTCAGAGCCACGACGAAGATAATGGCAAAAATCCCGCCAATGATCTGCCGCCATGGCCAGTCTGGCAGGCGCGCCTTCGCGCGCCGGACCATCCCCATCCTCAGGCCTCCTGAGCTGCAAAAAAGGCTTCAAGCTCGGGAGATACTGTGCCGATGTGAACCTGAAGGGTTACAAACAGATCGCCCGCCGGATGCTTCTTGTCTGCACCAACACCGCGCCCTGCCAGCCGCAGAACCTTCCCGCTGTCAGAATGCCTGGGCACCTTCACCGCCACATCACCCTTCGGGGTCGCCACAGTCACCTTGCCACCAAGAACAGCCGTCCGGAGATCGACAGTCTGGGTCATGCGAAGGTTACGCCCGTCGCGAACATAGCGCTTGTCGGGAGTGACACTGATTGTCAGGAGCGCATCGCCTGGAACCCCAGGCTGCCCATCCATCCCCGGGCGACCCGGTGCACCTTTGCCCCGGACACGCAGGGTCTGGCCGTCTTCCACGCCGGGGGGCACACGCACTTCCGTATGGCCACCTTCTCCCAGAGCGAGATCCAGCGAAGTGCCAAGAACCGCCTGTTCGAAACTGATCGTGACAGTAAAGCGTCGGTCTGACCCTTTGGAGGCCCGCCGGCCGGCAGAACCGCCGGGGCGGAAGTCCCCACTGAAACCACCACCGCCAAACATGTCCGAAAAGAACGCGCCGAGGTCTTCCTGATTGAAATTGCCCTGGAAACCATGCGCACCACCGCCCGGGCCACCGCCGAAACCAGCACCACCAAAGGGACCGCGTTCCTGCCCTTCCGCATCAATCTCGCCACGGTCGAAGCGCTCGCGCTTTTCCTTGTCCCCGATGATGTTATAGGCCTGACCTACAGCCTTGAAACGCTCTTCGGCATCCTTGCTGTCAGGGTTATGATCGGGGTGATACTGCTTGGCCAGCTTTCGGTATGCGCTGCGGATTTCCTTGTCCGTCGCCGTCTTGGAAACACCGAGAACCGAATAAGGGTCTTTCATCTCACCTCCGCATCATCTGCCGGGCCATCATCCAGCAGGTCAATCAGGACTGCGATAACAACGTCACGCGCAAAACCGGCCTTAACGCCGTCCGCGATCAGGCTTTCCAGTTTAGGGCTGAGGTAATCCTCAGCGGGATGTCCATCCTGTGCCATATGTGTTGTTCCTCCGTTATCCACAGATGTGTGACGCCAGTGGCTTCGGGTCAATGACTGAGGACAAACTCTGCAATATGCGGGACAAGTTTCGGGTCCAGAGGCACATTTGGATCTGTATAGGCCTTCATGAAATCCGCTTTGGCAGTGCCGTGAACATCCTTCAGCATATGAATGGCATCAGGAAGATAGAGTGCGTCCGCCTTTGGCGCTGCGGCCTTGAGGGGAGCGAAGTCGGCTTCCGGACTGATCTGTGTGTCCCGACCACCCTGAACCAGCAGCATGGGGCCTTGATAGGCTGCTGCCAGTTTCACGGGGTCATAGTGCATTTCATCAATCAGGTAATGCTGGACCGCTGGCCGGAACATAAGACGCAAGCCCGGATGCAGCGTCTGTGGATCAACAGTTTTTCCTGCCTCGAGATCATCAATCGCGCCATCGATCTGAGGCTGAATAACTTGCGCGCCAGGTTCAGCATGAAGCTGACTCCGGAGGACTTCCCCCGGTGGCCGCCCCTGCGCAGACAGCAGGATCAATCCACATAAGGGCTTCACCGAGGAAGCCGAAGCAAGTGCGACAAGGGCACCCTCACTATGGCCCGCCACCCAGACACAGGAAACGCCCGTTTGATGCTGGATCGTGCTTATCCAGCTCTGCACGTCCGTGACGTAATCATGAATTGTGACGTTATTCGCATCCGGAATAGCCCGGGCACTTCCGAACATGCCCCGCTTGTCGATGCGGACGGAAGAAATCCCATGTTCTGCCAGCCCTTCGGCAAGAAGCCGGAGCGTTCCCGGCCGTATCTGAGAGAGAGTATTTCCGTTTCGATCGGTAGCACCAGAGCCAGGAATCAGGAGAACAACCGGTTTTTTCGTCCCGGCATCCAGAAAAGTGCCTGCCAGTCCCCCCTGCGGTCCAGTCGCCTCGATAGCACTT
>NZ_BANH01000005.1 GCF_000964465.1 Gluconobacter thailandicus F149-1 = NBRC 100600
CCAAGAAGGCCCCGCCGCGTCGGTGAACGGGCTTATAAGACCACTCCCCAACACTGTCAAACAATCATCATATCAAAGTTATCCACAGAAAATAAGGCGGGAAACCAGGGGAAAATGAAGAAATCCACCTTTTCCACCCTTTTATCTCCCTGAAAAAACTTCCTTTTTCTGCGTTTTTTCTTAAAAATCTCTGTCCACACTCAGAAATCCGGCCAGTTAGGCGCCAGATGCCCCCCCATTCTCAGGGGAGCGACCTTTGTCGCCAATCCGGTGGCGTCATTTGTTTCCACCAACAACCCACACACCGTCGCCTCCCCTTCCGCTGGCTGCGGGCGCTCTCCGGGAATTTTCCTGACCAGCTTGTGGAGAGCTGCTTCCTTTCCCATCCCGATCACGCTGTCGTAGTCACCGCACATTCCGGCATCCGTCTGATATGCCGTACCCTTTGGCAGAATACGGTGGTCCGCCGTTGGAACATGTGTGTGCGTCCCAACCACAAGAGACACCCGACCATCAAAGTACTGACCGAAGCCCATTTTCTCGCTGGTGGCTTCTGCATGGATATCAATGATGATCGCATTCACGGTCATACCGAGCCGATGTCGCGAGAGGAGTTCACTCACAACGCGAAACGGGTCATCCAGCGGGTCCATGAAGATACGCCCCATCACATTGATGACGAGCGCACGACGTCCGCGCTCTAGATCAATAATATAACTCCCCTGCCCCGGCGTACCGGCGGGATAGTTAATAGGCCGAACAATGTTGGGCATCTGATTGATATGCCCGATCATGTCCCGCCGATCCCAGGCATGGTTTCCTAGTGTAATGACATCCACCCCAGCAGATATGAGACTTCTGGCAATATCGGGGGACAGACCATAACCGTGTGAAGCGTTCTCACCATTCACGACCACAAGATCCAGAGCCAGCTTTTTGCGCCACTCTGGCAAATTGCGGGTAATCGCTTCACGTCCGCTACGACCTACAACGTCACCCAAAAACAGAAGTCTCAACAGTCAGCCTTTCGAGTTATGGAAACCTGTCTCAATCGTCTCTTTTTCAGTGACGATAACAGACAGTGGAATATCGTATGGTCCCGCTGGAAGGGCTTCCATTTCCTGCGTGGAAAACCCGTAGCCAATTGCAGGCACCTTCAACTGAGCAAGAGTACGGTCGTAGTAACCGCCCCCATAGCCCAGACGGTAACCCGCTCGGTCAAATGCCAGAAATGGAACCAGAACAAGGTCAGGAATGACCACCGGACCGTCTGGATAAGACGTACCAAAACGGCCCTCACACATAGGAACACCCTCTTTCCATTCCCGAAAGATGAGCGGATTTCCTTTGGGGGTCGTTTCCGGAAGCCCTATACGGCGGCCAGCTTCCACCAACTGGAAACAGAGCGGCCGTAAGTCAATTTCTCCGGGAAGCGGCCAGACAGCCCCAATAACAGAAGCACTATGAGCTTCTATGACGTTACGCAGACGAAGCAGAAGCGCAGCTTCTGTGTCTCGAGCCGTGGCATCCCTCCGTTCGGTCATCTGCCGGCGGAGTTCTTTTTTCTGGAGATCGAGAGAAGAAATCTGTGGAGCCGCCAAAGCCGTTGGTCTTTTCAGCCCTCCTAGACCTGCAAGTGCAGGTGGGCACCGGTTAACGTGACCAGGGCCACGACAGAGCCAGTTCCCGTAGGAATGCTTATCGGCCCGGGGGTTGATTTGCCTGACGCACCAGGCAGCTCCGAACTACATATTAGACAGTGCAGGGAGATATTCAACGACAATCGCAAAATCACTCAGACGTTTCGAGTGCACCCGCCAGTTCTTCCGCGCGCTGCGCCAGTTGAGCCAGACGCTCCTGTCGAGCTTCCGCTATGCGAAGTGCTGCCTTCGCTTCTTCCACCGTAGCAAGCATATCATCCGGAAGAGGGCGGCGTTTGAGTTCAAAAATCTCATCTGCCATGAGCAGCGCAGCCATCATGAGAGTCTTGGATTCACTGGCAGCGCCGCCCAGCGTGCGGGCCCGTTGCAACCAGCTCTCGACCTGCCGTGCCATCGCGTAAAGGTGATGCTCTTCGCCGTCCTGACAGCCGACACTGTACACATATCCGTTCAAACGGATGGAGACCTGCGCCATGGGTTATTCGCCTTTCCGTTCGAGAATACCGCGGATACGAACACAGAGCGCATCAATATTTGCAGCAATTTCAGGAAGATCGGGGGCAGAACGCGCTTCACGTTCACGCTCTTCCCGGGCACGGGCCTGCTGTTCCATCGCACTGGCAATCCGCACCATTGCTTCCTCAAGACGATCAATAGTCTTATCGTCCTGCAGATATCCTGCCTGCTCGCTCAAAATGCGTTCTTCCCGTTCCTGCCATGACGTGCCGATGAAATGACCGACACACATCCTACTGGACTGTCTCTTCAGGAAAGACCTGAACCCCTCATCAGGTCAAGCACCTCTCAGCCTTTGACGAAGCCGGTCTTCGTCATTTCCCGTCAGGCTGACATGACAAACCTGAAGACACGCCATCCCCTCCCGTTCCTTGCCATGTCACCGATGGGGGCGGGAAACAGTTTCGGCGTCCCCTGGTGGCTACAGGTTGTCGAGGAAGAGCGCTCAGCATCCATTCTTGATTGCGGGGCCTCTGCGGCCCTGGCCCGCCTTGCACTTCTGGCTGGAATCGGATGGGTCGTATGCAGGGCATCGCCCGGGCAATTGAAAGCCTTGTATTCGGACGAACTCCATCGAGAGCGAATTCTCACGGAGGTGCCACAAATCACCCCTTGGCCCCGCTAGCCTGAACCTCCTGAATCTGCGACACTCACTCCATGATACCCTGCGACTTTTACCCCGTTCTTCCAGCCAATTTTGATGCGACCGTACTTTTTGACACTCTGCCTGCGCTTCTGGCGCATTCAGAAGTCACGGCCCTGCGCCTTCCGGCAACGCACACACTGGATAAACCGCAGTTTTCCAGACTGTTGGCGCTCCTGCATGACAACGATGTCGCCTTGATGCTTGATGTGCCGGACGGGGTTTCCACTCTTTCCGCCGATCTTCTGAAAGTAGCGGACGGGTTGCATGCCCCTTCAGCAGACAGCCTGCCGCCCCTCCGCAAACTGGCTGGTGACAACATTCAAATCGGATGTCTCTGCCAGAGCCGCGATGAAGCCATGCTGGCTGGTGAACGAGGCGCTGACTACATTGCTTTTGCTGTAGAGCACACAGACATGATCCGGTGGTGGACGTCTGTCATGGAGTTGCCTGCCGTAGCGGAGAATGTTCAGACAGTGGAGGAAGCTGCCACTGCAACCGCAGCTTCTGCAGACTTCCTTGCGATACCACTTAAACTCGACGGAACTGACGAGACGCTGATCTCCAGCCTCCTCGCCAGACTCCAGGGCTGATCGAGCCTCCCTGTTTCTTCAGCGGGAAACAGGGATCAGGGCATCCTGCGTGAAGTACAGAACGCCGTTTGATTGCGGGAAAGAGTGACCCCAAAGACGCGTTGTCTGACCCGCAGGATTATTCAGCAGAATTGCACCCGTCTGCGGTTCGACGTGAACGCTCAGGATATCTCCATACAGCGTCTTCAGACCAATCCCCTGCCCGTGACGCCGAGCAATGGTCTTGCGAATGGTCTTTTCATCCCAGTGACCTGAAACAATCGTATATCCCAGAATATGGGTCAGTTGCCCGCGCATCGCAGGCGCCATCAGGCCGCCTGGCCAGCGGCTGGAGAGCTTTTCCATCGCTTCGTTGGGAATGGCGAATACCGTGATGGGCCCCGGTCCCGTAATCCACGGCACAAGCCCGACCGCCCGAAGAGCAGCCATATAGTTTGCAAGCTCGATAGAAGCGCCGATGTTTTCATCCAAAGGACGATCATCATAGGATGGCGTAGCTGGCCGCTGATAGGCAACTGGCGTACTGGGTTCATTGTTTTTGGGCTCGACAAACGCTTTGGCCACGGCGTCAGGTATGTAGGACATGGACGTTTTGGCAGGCGTCTCGAAGCTGTCCTGATAATTGTGCGACCAGTCCGTTCCGTGACAGCCTGCCAGAGCAAGCCCCAGAAAAAGACTTCCCCCCAGCTTCAGACCCGAAGCCCTGGACTTGCCACTGAGGATAGAAGGAAATCCGAATCGCACCTGCATGTCTTGGTCACACCGTCTTACTGAAGATGATGTGACCATAGACCAGGAAAATGATTTCAGCACCCGTCCCCGCGCATGGTCCATCCTACGACGTGACCAGTGACGAGTTCAAAAGTCGTCTGGCAGGTGGTGTTGTAATAGGTGGAGGGGAAACCGCCGCCCCAGCCACCACCCCAACCGCCGGGTCCGCCCCAGCCGCCACCCCAGCCACCCCAGCCAGGTCCACCCCAGCCGCCACCCCAGCCCCAGCCGCCGCCGCCCGAATACTGGGTTTCGTTCTCGATATAGGCGAGAAAGGAGTGACCTTCGGTTTGGTAGCTTCTGCTCGGCACGCCAAACTGACGAACGACATCGACTTCGGATTTTCCGACCATGCCGTCGAGAACCTGACGCTGCTGGAGGGTAGGCACCTCACAGGCAGACAGAGCCAGAAGTGCGACGACGGAAAGCAGTTTTGCCTTTTTCATTTTCTTTGTCCCCGGCTGGATGCGCAGCGCAGATATAATCTTCAGCACGATGTTTTAACCCGTTTGGCATAAGAAACGGATTAAAACTCCTGCAAGTTTCAAAACGACTGACCCAACCACAAAATGTCACGGATTTTCGGCGCTCCTGTTGCCAGCAGAACCAGACGATCAAATCCCAGTGCGATACCGGAGCATGATGGCATATCTGGCAAGGCAGTCAAAAAAGCTTTATCAAGCGGCCAGTCCTGATCCGGGGAAAACTCCAGACGTCGTTGACGATCTGCCTCAAAACGCTGGCGCTGCTCGACAGGGTCCGTCAGTTCTTCGAACGCATTCGCCAGTTCGATGCCGCCAATATAGAGTTCAAACCGGAGCGCCGCACGCTTATCGGCGGGGTCACGTTTGGCCAGTGCTGCCTGTTCCGCTGGCCAGTGCGTGAGGAAAGTCGGCCGCTCACGCCCGATCACTGGCTCGATACGCTCAAGAAGCAGGCGGAAAAACAGGTCTTCCCAGCTTTCCCCGTCCCGCAGACTGACTTTCGCCTGACGGGCAAGCGCTTCGGCATCCCCCGCCGTTTCAAGCAGATCAGCTCTAACGTAACGCGCAAAAGCATCCTGCATCGTCAGGCGCTCAAAAGGCTCCGTCACCGGAATTAGAACACCATCACGATAAACCTGATCCGGCAGAAGCGCGCGTACAAAGTCTTCGGTTTCGTCCATCAATGCATCAAGATCAGCGCCAGGCGCATACCATTCCAGCATCGTAAATTCGGGTACATGCGTGGCACTCATCTCTCCATTTCGCCAAACGCGCGCGAGTTGGAAGATGGGCAGACCAGTCGCTGCGATGATCCGCTTCATGGCAAATTCGGGACTGGTATGCAGGAAACGCACCTCACGCGAGCCATCCGCATGTTCCAGTTCAGTCCGAAAACACCGCAGATGAACTTCTTCGCCAGGCACAGGCACCGCGTAAGGTGTGTCGACGTCCAGATATCCCCGATCATCGAAGAATTTCCGTGTGGCCTGCACCATCTGGGCCCGACGACGCAGGAGCGGCAGACGTTCGGCAATCCTGTCCGGATCGGAAGAAGAATGGGTCATCGGAGCGAGTTCCTGTTGCAACACACGGCCAGCCAGCGTTAGAGCCACCACATGCACGATACGGTCAAGACCTCTCCGAAGCGGCGCGTCCTGCGTACGCCGTCCGATCTGATTCAGGCCGGCCTCGTCCCGGAAGCCGAACGCAGCACGCTGGATGCTGTCGCCAGCCAGTTTGCAACGGCGATCCCGCCTGCGTTTCAGGCCCTGATTGAAAGGCCGGATGATCCGATCGGCAGGCAGGTCATCCCGAATGAACGCGAACTCTCCACACAGCCCTACGAAACCCTGGATCCGATCGGAGACGATGCGCTTTCTCCAATCAAGGGAATCGTGCACCGTTATGAAGATCGTGCGCTTCTCAAGCCCCTTCTGATCTGCCCCCTGTATTGCCGTTTCTGCTTCCGGCGGGAGCATGTCGGCCCGGATGGTGGATTGCTGAGTGATACCGAACTTGAGCAGGCCCTGGACTGGGTCAGAACCCATCCCGCCATCCGCGAAATCATTCTGACAGGCGGTGACCCGTTAATGCTGGCTCCCAGACGGCTGAAACATATCGTTCAGTCACTGTCAGCTATCCCGCATATCGAGACGATCCGCATCCATTCCCGCGTCCCGGTAGCCGATCCAGCCCGGATTACGCCCGAACTTCTGGATGCCATGGAAACGGACCGGGCCATGTGGGTCGTCGCCCACATCAATCACGCCCGGGAGATGACGACCGAAGCACGTACTGCCATTCGGTCCATTCTTGCACGTGCGATACCCGTCCTGTCCCAGTCCGTTCTGCTGCGCGGCGTGAATGATACGGAAGAGTCTCTTGAAGCCCTGCTCCGGGCGTTGGTGACGGCACGGGTCAAACCCTATTATCTGCATCATCTGGATGCAGCCCCCGGTACCAGCCATTTCCACGTCCCCGTTGAGGAAGGACGAGCCCTGCTTGCCCGTCTGCGTGGACGGGTTACCGGCCTTGCCTGGCCGACTTATGTCCTCGACATTCCGGGCGGCAAAGGAAAAGTGCCTCTCGGGCCAGACTATCTGATGACGGGGGAAGATGGAAAAGTCCGCTCTCCAAAGGGCGAGATCTCCTCCTTTACATAAGGCAGGTGAAACCGGACGGCGCAAACTCCCGTCCGGTCAGAAAAAATTTTCAGCCTTCGGTCTTTGGAAACAGGTGTGTGGCGTGCGTAACAGCCCCACCCGCACGGATTGCTGCAGCCACGAGGGCGATTTCCGCCAGTTGGGCATCCGTCGCACCGGCATCCCGTGCAGCTTTGCCATGCAGCTCAATACAGTAAGGACATTGTGTCGTCAGGGCGACAGCCACAGCCGCGAGCTGTTTGGTCAAGGCGCTGACAGCCCCGTCTTCGAAAGCCGCACGGTCAAACTTCCAGAACGCGTCCATGCCTTCGCTGGCATTGGCTTCCAGATGCGGAATGCGGGAAAGATTCTTCATGTCGTACATAGAGGGAGCCTCCAGTTGCATGCCCCGCCTGCACGACAGGGTCTGACGAGTACCATGAACGCGTCCGGTGCATGCCCCAAGAGGGCGGTACTTCACACTTTCCTGAGCCATTCCGGTCAATGAAGCCGCCTTGCGCCTTGCCGACCTCCCCCCTGCGGCGCTAGAAGCCCACAAGACGTGATAAAAAACCCACCATTGCAGGGTCAGGACACACCATGAAGCAACAAGCCAACCTTATCCGCGCTGGCCAGGTCATCGAGCATGGCGGCCGCCGCTGGACGGTTCTCAAGCAGCAGATCATCACCCCGGGTAAGGGTGGCGCTTTCATTCAGGTTGAAATGCGCGACCTGAACACCGGCAACAAGACCAACGAGCGCTGGAGAACGGCTGACAGCGTCGAGCGTCTGATGACGGAAGACAAGGACTACACCTACTCCTACATGGACGGTGAAAATGTTGTCCTGATGGATCCGGTGACCTTCGAGCAGCTGATTCTGCCCCAGGACATCTTCGGTGACCAGTTCGCTTTCCTTCAGGACAACATGGCCCTGAACGTGAAGCTGGTTGAAGGCGACCCGGTTGGTGTTGAACTGCCGCCGCACGTCACGCTCGAAATCACGGAAGCCGATCCGGTCGTGAAGGGCCAGACGGCCTCTTCTTCCTACAAGCCGGCTGTCCTGTCCAACGGCGTCAAGACGATGGTTCCTCCTTTCATTGAAGCTGGCGAGCGCATCGTTGTCCGTACGGATGATGCGTCCTACGTCGAGCGCGCCAAGGACTGATCATGCGTCTTTCCCCGCACATGGCCGTCATGCAGAACGCAGCGCAGAAGGCAGCACGCCGCCTGCTCCGCGATTTTGCAGAGGTCGAGCAGCTTCAGGTCAGCATCAAGGGTCCGGGAGATTTCGTTTCCCAGGCCGACCTGCGTGCAGAAACCATCATCCGCGAAGAACTCGCCCGCGCACGTCCAGGCTATGCCTTCCTCATGGAAGAAACAGGCGCTTCGGGCGGGGATAACTGGACGTGGCGCTGGATCGTCGATCCGCTGGATGGCACGACGAACTTCCTGCACGGCATTCCGCACTGGGCCATTTCCATTGGTCTCCAGCGTCGCCTGCCGGACGGTAGCGTCGAACTGGTTTGTGGTCTGGTCTACAACCCGGCTGCCAATGAGATGTTCTGGGCCGAAAAGGGCATCGGCGCCTTCGTAAACGAACGCCGCCTCCGCGTCTCCGCACGCCGGAACATGCAGGAAGCCGTATTCGCCACGGGTATTCCGTTCGCCAAGGTTCCGGGCAGCCAGCGTATGCCGTTCGCCCGCGTTCTCGGCGCCCTCATGCCGCAGGTTGCAGGAATCCGTCGCTTCGGCGCGGCTGCCCTTGATCTCGCATGGGTCGCCGCTGGCCGTTACGAAGGCTACTGGGAATTCGGCATCAAGCCGTGGGACTGTGCTGCTGGCCTGCTGATCGTGCGTGAAGCCGGTGGCCATGCCACCGATCCGGACGGCAAGGAACTTCATGACCTTGATGACGACGTCAACGTTGTCGCTGGAAATGCCCAGTTGCATGGCACATTGCGCGCCATCGTCCACGAAGCTCTGAACCGGGAGTAACCGGAAGTCACTCCCGCCCCATTGCGGGAGGATGGAACGCTCGGTTAGGATCAGGCCATATGTACAGGCCGATCCTAACCTCCCTCTCAGTGGCGGCCGCTCTGGCCTGCCTTCAGCCCTCCGGGGCACATGCTCAGGTCTCCAGCAATCTGGATGATCTGCCTCAGGGCAAACCGGCCTCTGTTGCAAAACCGGCCACCCCGTCCCGTCCCGCTCATCATGCAGCGACGGCTCCCCAGACATCCAAAACGTCTGCCTCGAAAGCACCTGCCTCTCCTGTAAAGGCATCTGCTCCCGCAAAGGCAACCGTACCCGCCGTGCCAGCCGCTCCCCCGCCGCCGGTTGTGCTACCGCCTCCGTTCGTTCCCATTCAGACGCACGCCCCCGTGCCCCCCGCCGACATCAAGCCGGTTGCGGATGCGAAGACCCGCACGGAAATACTTGAAGGTGGCGGAATGCGCATTCTGTTTGCACCGGAAAGTTCTGACCTGAACGATGACAGTCTGAAATCCGTCGTGGCCTACGCAAACACCCTCAGGGACCAGCCCGAGAAACGTATCATCCTGACAGGATATGCGACGCTGCCAGGTGATGACATTTCGATGCCGCGTCGCATTTCTCTTGCACGCGCGCTGGCAATACGCTCCATTTTCATCAACGCAGGCGTTGCAACCACACGTCTCTATCCGCGCGCCATGGGACGTCCTGACAAGAATGACACCAGCCCGGCCGACCGTCTGGATATCGTAACCGAGAGCAATCCCCAGCCTTCCGAATCCGCAACCCCGGCAAGCGGCACGCCATAAGCCAGGAAAGACCCGCCGTGACCCGTCCCACCACATTCCTTCTGCGTATGGGTATCTTCCTTATTGCCGTTGCACTTCTTGCAGCGTCGATGGCGAAGACCCTCCTGAATGCCTTCAATGCCAATCCGAAGCTGGATGCCGTCATTCTGGGCGTTCTAATCCTCGGCATTATCTGGAATCTGAGAGTCGTTCAGCGGCTCATGCCTGAAGTCCAGTGGGTAGAACTGCTCCGCCAGCCCCGGACGGGTCTGGGCACACCCAATCCGCCGAAACTGCTTGCACCAATGGCAAGCATGTTAGCCGCCCGCAGCCGGACGGATCGGCTGACGCTCTCCACCCAAACGACGCAGGCCATGCTCGACAGTCTGTCGTCCCGTCTGGATGAGAGTCGCGAAATCTCGCGCTACATGACGCAGCTGCTAATTTTCCTTGGCCTTCTGGGAACGTTCTACGGCCTGCTGCTGACGGTCAGTTCCATCGCCTCTGTCATCGGTGGCATGTCAGCGGGCAATGGTGATCTGGATGCGATGTTCAACCAGCTCAAGACCGGTCTGGCTGGCCCACTCGCAGGCATGTCTACAGCGTTCTCGGGCTCCATGTTCGGCCTTGCCGGCGCACTGGTTCTCGGCTTTCTGGATCTGACCGCCGGTCAGGCACAGACACGGTTCTTCAATGAACTTGAAGAGTGGCTCGCCGGTCTGACGCGTGTTAGCGGCGGCACAAGCATCGACAGCGATGGCGCGCCAATTCCGGCTTATGTTCAGGCACTCCTTGAGCAAACCGCCGAAAATCTGGAAACACTTCAGAATGCCGTCTCCCGCAGTGAAGAAGGCCGCGTCCGTGAAGTACAGCTTCTGGACAGCTTGCAGGAACGTCTTCGTGGCATGACCGAACTGCTGAAAGCCAATCAGCAGATCATGGCTCGGACGGCGGAAACAAATGCTGCCCTCGTGCCGCTCCTGCGTCAGATGGGTGAAGAGGGTCAGCCAGGCTCGCAGGGCACGCCATTGCTGCGCATTGAAAGCCATCTCTCCCGCCTCGTGGAAGAACTGCATCAGGGTCGTGCCCAGACCATTGGCGAAATCCGCAACGATTTGCGGGTTCTGGCGCGGACAATCGCGGCAGCCTCAGGCAACACGACCGGCACTTCCAGCAGGCAGGACTGACCCATGGCCCGGCGCAGACGCGGACCCAACAACGCCCTGGATGCCTGGCCCGGCTATGTGGACGCCCTGTCCACGTTGCTGATGGTCGTAACATTCGTTCTTCTGGTTTTTGTTGTGGGGCAGCAGTTCCTGTCCGTCTCCCTGATGCGGCGCGAACACACACTGGATGCCCTGCAAAAGCAATTGGCCGAACTGTCGCACATGCTCTCCATGACGGAGGACAAGAACAAGTCCCTGAATGCGACTGTCGCCAGTCTGGCCAATGACAAACAGAAAAACGAAGACCAGCTTAAGGCCCTCGCGGGCCAGATGGCTCTGCTGAACGGTCAGCTTCAGTCCAAGGATCAGGCACTGGCATCAGCCGACAGCGCCAGTCAGCAGCAGAATACCAAGATCTCGGATCTTCAGGCGCAGATTGAAGAACTGACGCGCCAGCTCCAGGCCATCAGCAATGCCCTGGATATCGAAAAGAAGAACGAGACCGCGAAAGACACTCAGATACAGGATCTGGGCAACAAGCTGAACATTGCCCTCGCTGACAAGGTCAACCAGCTCAAACGCTATCGTTCGGAATTCTTTGGCCGTCTGCGGGATATCCTGAAGAACCAGAAAGGCGTGAATGTTGTCGGAGACCGTTTTGTCTTCCAGTCAGAAATTCTTTTCCCTCAGGGAAGCGCCGATCTGACCGCAGAAGGCAAAAAAGAAATCACAACGCTAGCCAAAACCTTCAAGCAGGTTTCTTCAACTATTCCGGCAGATATTCCATGGATTCTGCGCATTGACGGACATGCTGACAAACAGCCGATCCACAGTGCTTTTCCGAGCAACTGGGAACTGTCGTCCGAGCGTGCCATTACGGTCGTGAAGCTCCTGGTCTCGGAAGGGATCGACCCCCGCCATCTGGCTGCTACCGGCTTTGCTGACTACCAGCCGCTTGACGCGGCCAACACTCCAGCGGCATACGCCCGCAACCGCAGGATCGAGTTCCGTCTGACGGATCGCTGATCCCTTTTGACCTGCCTTTGGAAAAAGGCAGGTTTCCCCGCAGGTCTGCTGACATTCCTGCCAGAATCCCGTATGTAACCTGCCATGACCGACACCCCGCTCTCCCTCATCCGCAATTTCTCGATCATCGCGCATATCGACCACGGCAAGTCCACGCTTGCTGACCGGCTGATTCAGGCCTGTGGCGCGCTTACCGAGCGCGAGATGAAAGCTCAGGTCCTCGATTCGATGGAGCTGGAGCAGGAACGCGGCATCACCATCAAGGCGCAGACCGTGCGCCTCACCTACCCGGCCAAGGACGGCAAGGTTTACACGCTGAACCTCATGGATACTCCGGGCCATGTTGACTTCGCCTATGAAGTCAGTCGCTCGCTGGCAGCCTGTGAAGGCTCCTTGCTGGTCGTAGATGCTTCGCAAGGTGTGGAAGCGCAGACGCTGGCCAACGTTTATCAGGCTATCGATGCCAACCACGAAATCGTTCCCGTCCTGAACAAGATCGACCTTCCAGCCGCAGAGCCGGAACGCGTCCGGGCACAGATTGAAGAAGTCATCGGTATTCCTGCCGACGATGCCGTGGAAATCAGTGCCAAGACGGGCATCAATATCGAAGGCGTGCTGGAAGCTCTGGTCGAGCGCCTTCCGGCTCCGAAGGGTGACCGCGATGCGCCCCTTCAGGCCCTGCTGGTCGATAGCTGGTATGACCCGTATCTCGGCGTCATTATCCTGATCCGTGTCATGAATGGCACCGTCAAACGTGGTGATCGTATCCGCATGATGCAGGCCGGATCGACCTATCACGTCGATCAGGTCGGTGTGTTCCTGCCGCGCATGACGAACGTGGACGAACTTGGCCCAGGCGAAATGGGCTTCATCAATGCTGCAATCAAAACCGTGGCGGACGTTGCCGTCGGCGATACCATCACCCTTGATCGCAAGCCTGCAGAAAAGACCCTTCCGGGCTTCAAGCCCTCCATCCCGGTTGTGTGGTGTGGCCTCTTCCCGATTGACGCGGACGATTTTGAGAAGCTGCGTGATAGCTTGGGCAAGCTGCGCCTGAATGACGCCTCGTTCCACTTCGAGGCAGAAAGTTCTGCGGCTCTTGGTTTCGGATTCCGTTGCGGGTTCCTTGGACTGCTACATCTGGAAATCATTCAGGAGCGTCTGTCCCGCGAGTTCAATCTGGATCTGATCGCCACCGCGCCGTCCGTCGTTTATCGCATGACGCTGACGAACGGAACGAAGGAAGAGCTTCACAACCCGGCCGACATGCCGGACCCAGCCCTGATCGAAACCATTGAAGAGCCTTGGATCAAGGCCACGATCATGGTGCAGGACGAATATCTGGGCTCCGTACTCACGCTCTGTTCGGAACGTCGCGGTATTCAGGTTGATCTCACCTATGTCGGCAATCGTGCCATGGCCGTCTATCGCCTGCCGCTCAACGAAGTGGTGTTCGACTTCTACGATCGTCTGAAGTCCCTCACCCGCGGTTATGCGTCATTTGATTATCAGGTCGATGGATACGAAGAGAGCGATCTCGTCCGTATTTCCATCCTGGTGAACCATGAACCGGTCGATGCACTGGCATTTGTGGCGCATCGTACGGTTGCCGAGACGCGTGGTCGGGCAATCTGTGGCAAACTCAAGGATCTGATTCCAAAGCAGCTCTTCAAGATCGCCATTCAGGCTGCCATTGGCTCCAAGGTCATTGCGCGTGAAACCATCGGTGCGCTGTCCAAGGACGTGACTGCGAAGTGCTACGGCGGCGATATCTCCCGTAAGCGCAAACTGCTGGACAAGCAAAAAGAAGGCAAGAAACGGATGCGACAGTTTGGTAAAGTCGAAATTCCACAAAGCGCTTTCCTTGCCGCACTTAAAATGGATTGATCCTGCCTTATGTTAAAAACAGCCGCTGTTCTGTTCGTCCATAACGAGGTCGACAACATTGGCTGGTGGATCAGTCATCACAGAGCGATTGGTTTTTCGACACTGATCATCTGTGATGACTACTCTACGGATGGCACATGGACTGTTCTTTCCAGTGCAGCATCTTTTCATGACATTCGTCTTCATCGTTCAAATGCTGATTTTCCCGATCGCCTGGCACGCCAGACCGCGTTTCAGGAAGAGGTCTTCAGTGAAGGTAAAAGCGAATTCGACTGGATGATGATTCTGGCTGCAGACGAATATCTGCATCTTGAAGCTGACATATCTCTCGAACACTTCCTCTCATCCATCCCAGAGGATGTGCAGCCGGTTCACTGGTGTCTCTTTGGATCAAATGGACACGAAGTACCGTCTCCATTTGCGCCGACACAGATTTTCACTCGGCACGCGACACTGGAAACTGCAGATCACCATGTGACCCGAGCCCTGGTTCGGCCAGATCGACATAACGGACAAATCCCGGACCCATTCTCCCGACTGGCTCACGCGCCGGACTGGTCTCGCGCCAGAATCCTGCACTACGCGGCTGGAGATCGGCACAGTTTTCTGAAACGTCAATCGAGTACGACACCGGAAGAGGCTTGGTCTCATTTCAATCGTAATGATGTGCTCGACACATCGGCCCATCGCTGGGTACGGCAGACGCGTCAGTTTGCGGCCTCTATTGTCCAGGCGAGCCTGACAGATCTTTACTGGCAACTCCGTCAGGTCGTAATCCGTAACGATGAAGAGCTACTCGCGAAGCTGGGACTGAGTCCTTCAGTTCTCTTTGAGGATCAGGATTTTTCTTTTCCGGAATTCACGTTCTATGCTTTTGGGCAAGATGCGCAACTGGCTCTGGATCTGGAGACTGAAGATCTTGTAACAGTCGAGACCACCGCGCTCGATACAGCACGTTACGTCCGCTTGCTCCTCATGGTCGAAACCAGCGCGCCAGCCCCTTACCCCGCCTACCTTTTAACAGAGCGCCTCTGTTCAGTATCCTGCCTGAACATAGAGCATTCCCCGTGTCTTCTGCCTACTGTCCCGCTGCAACTGGCCCCTGAAGAGCGCCTTGTTCGGTCTCCGCTGACGGGTCAGAAAGTTGCCCTTCAGACACCCGGCGACGCGCTGCTCAAGCAGGAGCCCTCCACCGAACTGTCCAGGCGCGCTACCGCATTGCGGGTCCTTTGTCAGGACGGCCATTCTCTGGTCGCACTTCTGCGGGGAATCGAAAAACTACCCACCCCAGATGCCGCGGCCCTGGGCTGTGCTATTGCGATGCTCCCCTATGCAGAAGCCAGCCGGCTGGCTAAAGCCTTTCCGGGCCTTGTTCCACTCAATGTTCGCCCCGTCAGCCCCTGACAGCAGCTCTGCGGAAAAGATCAAACGTTGAGCTAACACCGTCCATGACTGACTGACGGTAAATTCGGTCAGCATTCCCCAGGCGGTCTCTCAGAATTTGAAGGAAGGCTGGCCATCCGCCTTTTTCGTGACCTGCGGAAAGATAGGTACGAGGCAGCCCTTCCCCCACTTGGGCAGAAAGCATTTTACCCCCCAGTCGGGATCCTTCCAGAACATACAGAGCACCCAACGTGGCCCCGGCTCCTGAGGGTGGCTGCCAATCCAACTGCTCCGGAAGAGCATGTCCCAACTCGGTCAGATCACGCTGAAGATACACTGTACGCTCTTGCCAGTGCGGCAGATCAGGCGCGCCTTTCAGCCAGCGTTCAACCTGAGGTAAAACGCGCCCATGGGCCTGAAGAAACGCTCCATAGGACGTCGCATCTGACAGGGTGAACCCGGAATAGGCCTGATCAACCTGTTCATGGATGGTACGGCTGACGTTACGCAGTGCTGTCAAAGGGTCGTCTTCACGCATTTTCCGCACTCTTCTGTCCTGCGAGCGAAACTGGCCCGGCTGCAAATCGTATTCATACCAATGCAGTCATATTTCCAATCCTGCCAGACTTTTCATGATGTGGAATTTCAATGGTGAGCGAAACCTCTTCATCCCCCCGATCGGCTGATCCCCGTCGGCATCCCGTCCTCAAAGTGATCGGTGGCCTCTTTGGGGCACTGGCCGTGGGCATCATCGTCCTGGTGATGATCTGGCAGTGGGACTGGTTTGTACCGCTCATCAATCGCAAAGCCTCTGCGGCGCTTCATCGACCGGTCAGCATTGCTCACCTTCATGTCTCGCCAGGTCTCAGAACCAGCGTCACAGTTGATGATCTGAAAATTTCCCAACCTGAGGGGTTTGAAAAAGAAAGCGCAGATTTCGCGTCTGCAAAATTCCTGACAGTCAAGGTAGATGTCTGGCGCTATCTGACCGGACGTGGGCTTTTCATTCCAGTCATCCGCATGGATACACCAAAGGGCGACATCGTTTCCCGGATAAACGGCCAGAACAACTATACATTCGGCGATACGGCTGAAAAGAAAGAGACTTCCTCCTCATCGAATACGACAGCACTCCCAGACATCGGCGAAATCGATATTCAGAATGCCGATGTCCGACTGGCCCTCGCACAGTTAAAAACGGACATGCATGTTCTGGTCCACACAACGCCGCCACAGAACGGCACGAAGGGTAACGTTGTTGTTGATCTGAAAGGTCGTTATGCCCAGGCACCGATCAACGGCCATATCGTTGGCGGAGCCCTGCTATCCCTGACAAAGCCTGCAGAACCGTACCCCATTGATGGCCGCATCGAGAATGGTCCGACTTATGTCACCCTGAAAGGGACGGTTGACGATCCGATGCATTTCAAGGGGACGAAACTGGCCCTCCATTTCGCGGGCCCGGACATGTCATTGCTTTATGGACTGACCGGCGTCCCTATTCCCCACACACCCGCCTATAGCATCACCGGTAATCTCGGTTATTCCGAGAACGCCATCCGCTTCCAGAAATTTGAAGGCAAGATGGGGTCCTCGGATATCGGGGGGGATATCAACGTCAATCCACACCTCAAGCCGCCCTTCGTCGAGGCGGCTCTGCATTCCCACTCGGTTGATCTGGCTGATCTGGGAGGCTTCATCGGCGCCAAGACCGGCGAAGCGAAAAAGACAGCTCCACCCAGCCGTAGCGTTCTGCCTGACCAGAAAATCAATGTTCCCAAGCTGAATGCCGTCAATGCGCATGTCACCTACCATGGCGATCATATCCGCAACAAAGACTGGCCTCTGGACAACATCGACACTGAATTTGAAGTCAGGGACGGTGCCATTGATCTGAAACATCTGGCCTTCGCGACAGGCTCCGGAAAAATCAGTGCGACGGCAACGCTACAACCAACTAAAAACGAACAGTTCCGAACGAAATTCCGTCTGGACGTGTCTCGTCTGCCCCTCTCCCGAATCATGAAAGCCACGGATACTTTCAAGGGTGAAGGAACAATCGGCGGTCATGTTACGCTCACGTCGACCGGCAACTCTGTCGCCTCTCTGGTTGCCAATGGCGATGGCGGCACCACGCTGGTGCTGGATCGCGGTGGCGATGTAACGGCGCTTCTGCCTGATCTGCTGGGGCTCAAACTCGGTTCCGCCGTTCTTTCAGCACTGGGAATTCCAGACCGCTCCAAACTGGAATGCCTCGTGGCGGATATGCCGCTGGACAACGGTATTCTGAAAACGAAGTCCCTGCTGCTTCAGACTGAAACAACCCGTACGACCGGAACAGGCACGGTTAACTTCCATAATGACACGCTTGATTATGCTGTCACCACACGCGCCACCCACCCACAGATCCTGTCCCTGCCCGGCGCGGTTCATATTTTCGGTCCTCTTAACGGTCCCAATATTTTGCCTGGCGCAGAAATGATCGGTCGCGTTGCTGCTTCGGTAGGGCTTGGTGTCCTGTTTCCACCTGCAGCCCTGATCCCAACGATTCAGCTCGGTGTTGGCGAAGGCTCCGCATGTGAGCGCGCGGTTCAGGAAGCCAATACAAATCCGGCCGCAGGGATTGCACCCGGCAGTACGACAGGCGCAGGGGCCAGCAGCGTACCTCATCCTGAAAAACAGGGCGCGGCAGGGAAGCCAGCAAAACACCTGACACCTGCACAAGTCCACAAAGCATGGGCACAAAAATCGAAGCCGAAATGAAAAAACATCAAGGCCCCATGGCGGAATGAACTTTTTTCACTATAGCTGAGCACAATGTTCGTTCCCGCCGGAGTGCCTGATCGTTGCTGTCCACACTCGACCGCTGGTTTCATATTTCCGCCCGCGGCTCCACCATACCCCGTGAGATCATCGCTGGCCTGACGGTCTTCGGGGCCATGGCCTATATCGTCGCCGTCAATCCTTCCATCCTGTCTGAGGCAGGACTGGACCGGCATGATATGGTCATGACCACCATTGCTGGAGCAGTCGCAGGCACCCTGCTGATGGCGCTCTGGGCGAGATTGCCCATTGCGCTTGCTCCGGCCATGAGCAGCAACGTGCTGTTTGCGCAGGTTGTGGTTCAGCAAGCTCATGTAAACCCTCGCACTGCATTTACTGTCGTCCTGTTCAGTGGCCTGTGCTTCACGGCCCTTTCGCTTAGTCAGATCAGACAGCGCATCATTCGTGGTTTTCCGCCCTCAATCGTGCTGGGTATTCAGGTCGCGCTCGGCGCATTCATCGCCCGTATCGGCCTGACGACCGGCGGTATTGCTGTACCTACTGCGCAGGGACTTACCTTTGGATCACTAAGCGACCCATCAGTCCTGCTCAGTCTGGCGGGCGTCCTTCTCTGTGCCGTTCTGGTCGTACTACGTGTTCCAGCCGGACTGCTTCTGGCGATTTCAACCCTGACGGTTGCAGGGCTCTTCATCCATACGGACAAGGGCGCCATCACAACCCTGCCTGCCCATGCTTTAGACTGGCCGCATTATCCCACCAATCTCTTCCTGCCTTTCGATTTTGCAGGTTTCTTTTCCCATCTCGGCCTACTCATTCCGATCACACTTTACTTCCTGATCAGCGACTTCTTCGATGCGACTGCCACAATGATGAGTGTGGCTCATCGCGCAGGGCTGGATGGCACACCGGAAAAACCAGCGCTGGATCACCGGGCTTTTGCCTCTGATGGTGCCGCAAGTATCATTGGTGCCAGCCTTGGGACCTGTACGGTCTCGGCATATGTGGAAAGTCTGGCGGGCGTCGAAGCCGGTGGCCGTACAGGCCTGAGTGCGCTAGTTGTGGCGCTGCTGTTTGCTGTGTCGTCAGTTTTCTGGCCATTAATCACTGCCATTCCGGCAATCGCAACAGCACCCGTTCTGGTGCTGGTCGGACTGAACATGCTCGGAAGTCTGCATCGCGTGGCAGACAATCCGTCTGACGCCATTCCTCCCCTGACGATGCTGCTCATCGCAGGCGTGACAGGCAACTTCATGCTCAGCCTGTCCTGCGGCCTACTCCTTTATACCGGGCTGGCTCTCGTACTTCGCGACTTCAAACGTCTGACGCCGATCGTTCTTGGTCTTGATGTTGCATTTCTTTTCTACATGGTTCTCCAAAGCCATATGGGCGGATAAGACTTTTTACGTTCCCAATTTAAGCCTTTTTTAAGAAGGGCTGGCCCAACATGCACAGCATGAGTGCCAGCCCCCATATTTTTATCGCGACACCCTGCTTCGGCGGATCTGTCACGCAATCCTACATGCAATCCATTATCGGCTGCATGGCGGAAGCTGCTTCCCAAAATATCCGCCTGACGCTGTCTACGCTGGGAAGTGATGCACTAATCACCAGAGCCAGAAATACGCTCCTGCACCAGTTCATGACCATGACGGATGCGAGCCACCTGCTCTTTGTTGACAGCGACATCGGTTTTTCATTTTCAGATATTCAAGCCCTCCTTAACGCTGACAAGCCAGTTATCGGAGGAGCCTACCCACTCAAATCCCATTACTGGGACAAGAACACAGAGCGCTTTCTCGCGTCTGGTGAACCACCGGAAACCGCAAGCCTCCGTTATGTTGGAGATTGTGCGGCTCTTTATAGTGAGAGTACGCGACCGCATGTTGCGCAGGTCTCATATGTCGGAACAGGATTCCTATTGCTGACACGCGCGACCATTCAACGCATGGTGAACGCTTACCCGGACAGTCGCTATCAACGGATTGATGCTCAACAGAGCGGAGACATACCTGCAATTTCCGCTGAACAAACGGACGCGTTTGCACTGTTCGACTGCATGATTGACCCAGAGACACGAACCTATCTGTCAGAAGACTACGCCTTCTGCCGCAGGTGGATCAATATAGGTGGAACAGTCTGGCTGCATCGTGGCCTGGCGCTCTCCCATACTGGACCTGCGACCTTTTGTGGAAATCCTGCAAACCGTATATTGCCGCTTGTTAAATAATTATGGAAATCAATTGAAATAAATCTCTTATTAAGGGCTTGCGCCACTATTCTGTCATAATAAGGCGGTTTAAGATAAGGTCTGCGGTGTCGGGAGCGTGATGCATACAGGTCCCCGGCATCGCTCACCTCATCTATGCCTGCAGCGCTTTCTTGAAAAAGATGACATTCGCTGCAGGATCGGCTGCCCCCAGAACCGTATTGTAATGCACCTTGTGATAACGGCTCAGGACATACGGGTCACTCGCACCCGGTAAGGCCTCTTTCACCCGATAAAACCGAATGCGGGCCATCGCACAGGCATAACGCAGATTTGTCACCATCTGCGCGCTCCGTGGCAGATCCGGGGCCAGCATATCCTCCAGAAGACCACCAAGACGCTTTCCCACTGGAAAACGCAGAAAATTGTTCCAGCAGTCATCGTGCGTTGCGGGTTCCATCTGCCAGAGTCCCAGGGCTGGGCCTCCGCCAACCTGTTTCAGATATGTGCCCCGACTTTCCGCGAGCGCAGTTCCAGTCAGCAGATTAACCGCGACATCTCCTCCGAGTCCCAAGGCTCCCAGAGTTGGTTCAACCACAAGATGCTTGAGCTGTCCGACATCAAGTCCGTTCATAGCCGGCGTCCTCAATGTGTGCTCAGGGAGAGAGCGAAATGCACCATCCCTGTGCCAAGAATGGACGTCGCCAGCGTTACAAGAGCCGTCAGAACCGCTCTCCCACCGATCAGACGGTCCAGCTTTCCATTCACAATCCTGTTACCGTCATCCATCTTGGTCTCAAGAGACTTCATCTGGTCTCGAAGAGAACTGATTTCCTGACGCATTTCCGTGCGGAGCTGTTCATAGCGGTCTGAAAGCCCCCCAGCCACAGTTTCCAACCGCAGAACTCGATCTTCCAGAACCCGCAGCGTGTAAGCACGACGCTCATTTCCTTCAGAAGCCGAGGGGCTCTCGCAGATCTGCTTTTCCATACATCCCCCAAAAACAAAAAAAGCGCCCCGAAGGACGCTTTGTGGCATTGAGCCATAAATATAGAAAAACACTCACATTTCAGCAATGGAAAATCGATCCCTTGGCCCGAGGTCAATCGCGAGGCATAACAGACGTCATGACATTACCTCCGACGGAGACCCTGCTGGACCTGCGCGGTCTCGCCTGCCCCATGCCTGTTCTCAAGGCAAACCGTGCGCTCCGCGATATGGCGCCCGGTGCTCGCCTTCGCATTCTGGCAACGGATCGCGCCTCAGTGGCAGATTTTCAGTCCTATTGCCGCGAAACAGGACATGCCCTCGTCGCGTTCACGGAGACTGCAGGTGTGCTGTCCTTCGTCATCCGCAGGCGTGCAGAAACGCAACCCTCCTGAGGAAACTCCCCCGTTCCCACGCACAGGGCTGGCAAAAGCTGTCATCTGGCTGTAATCCCTCGCTACCTTGTTTCCAAAGCATGTCTTGAGGCTTTCCATGCCCGAACCCATTGATGCCATGTCTTTCGAAGATGCTCTCTCCGAGCTGGAGCGCATCGTCCGTGGCCTAGAGGGCGGACAGATGAAGCTTGAAGACGCCATTTCTGCCTATGAACGTGGTGCTGCCCTGCGCAGACACTGCGATGCAAAGCTGGGAGAGGCTGAAATGCGTGTGCGTGCCATCGTGCAGAACGATGACGGCAGCACAGGCACTGAGCCTCTTGCCGATACCGGAGAGACCGGCCGATGAGTGCCACCACCACGTCCACCTCCCTCAAGGAGGCTCTCGCTCACGCCTGCACGGACATTGAAGCGACAATTGACGCTCTGCTCCCCATGGTGCCGGGTGACGAATCTGTTCTTCTGGAAGCCATGCGTTATGCCTCCCTCGGCGGCGGCAAGCGTCTGCGCGGCTTCCTGGCCGTAGAAGTTGCGTCACTGTTCGGAGCTAACCGTCAGGCCGCCCTGCGCGTTGCGGCGTCCGTCGAGATGCTGCACGCCTACTCACTGGTTCACGACGATCTCCCGTCCATGGACGACGACGATCTGCGCCGTGGACAGCCGTCGACGCACCGCCAGTTTGACGAAGCCATCGCCATTCTCGCAGGTGATGCCCTCCAGACCCGCGCGTTCGAAATCCTTGTCGAACCTGAAACCAGCCCCGATGCCACTGTCCGCGCCAATCTGGCCTTAGCCCTGGCGCGCGCGTCAGGCGCGGCAGGCATGGTCGGCGGTCAGGTCGTGGATATTCGCGGTGAAGGCCGTGCGTTGCCACTGAACGATGTCCGCCGCCTTCACGCGCTGAAGACCGGAGCGTTGATCCGCTATGCTGCCGAATCTGGCGCCATTCTGGCTGGCGTGACCGATGAACGCCGTGATGCCATCGTGGCTTACGGCCGCGATCTCGGGACCGCCTTTCAGGTGGCCGATGATGTTCTGGACATGACCGCAAGTGCCGAAGAACTCGGCAAGACTGCTGGCAAGGATGAAGCCAGCGGCAAATCAACCTATGTCTCCCTGCTTGGCATTGACGGAGCCCGCGCCGAGGCCCGCCGCCTGAGCGATCAGGCCCGGGAGGCCCTTTCATCTTTCGGCGCACAGGCCGCAGCCCTCAGGGCCCTTGCAGACTACGTCGTCGAGCGCAGGAACTGATTCCATGAGCAACCCGTCTTCCACGATCCCTACCTACGGCCGCTATCCGGTTCTGGACCGCGTCACCCTGCCGTCAGACATGCGGAATCTTTCTGTCGATCAGCTCAAGCAGCTCGCCGACGAACTGCGCTCCGAGACGGTTGACGCCGTTTCCACCACTGGCGGCCATCTTGGTGCGTCTCTTGGTGTCGTCGAACTGACCGTTGCGCTGCACGCTGTGTTCAACACGCCTGATGACCGTATCATCTGGGACGTTGGCCATCAGGCCTACCCACATAAGATTCTGACAGGCCGTCGGGATCGCATCCGCACCCTGCGCCAGCCGGAAGGTCTGTCCGGCTTTACCCGCCGCGCGGAAAGCGAATACGACCCGTTCGGTGCAGCGCACTCATCCACGTCCATTTCCGCCGGTCTCGGCATGGCCGTGGCGCATCACCTGCGCGCGGAAGAAGATCCAAGCTACCACGAGCGCAACGTGATTGCGGTTATCGGTGACGGCTCTATCTCCGCTGGTATGGCTTACGAGGCCATGAACAACGCTGCCGTTGCGGGTCCCGGGGCAAACCGTCTGATCGTGGTGCTGAACGACAACGAAATGTCGATTGCCCCCCCAGTTGGTTCGATGTCGAACTACCTGTCCCGCCTGATGTCGTCGCGCCAGTTCTTTGGTCTGCGGGATCTGGCTGGCAAGGTCGCAAAGCGCCTGCCAGGCAAGATCGAACGTACAGCCAAGCGCGCCGAGGAATATGCCCGCGGCATGATTACCGGCGGCACGCTGTTTGAAGAACTTGGCTTCTATTACGTCGGCCCGGTCGATGGCCACGATATGACGCAGCTTGTTCCCATCCTGCGCAACCTGCGTGATGCAGACGATCAGGGTCCGATCCTGCTCCACATCATTACGGAAAAGGGGCGCGGCTATAAGCCTGCCGAAGCCGCTGGCGACAAATACCATGCTGTCAGCAAGTTCAACGTCGTCACGGGGGAGCAGAAGAAGGCTCCCGCCGGTCCGCCGAGCTATACATCCGTTTTCAGCCGCGAACTTCTCCGTCGCGCCAAGACGGACGACAAGCTGATCACGGTCACTGCCGCGATGCCCTCCGGCACAGGCCTGACAGCTTTCGCCAAGGCCTATCCGGATCGCTTCTTTGACGTCGGGATTGCCGAACAGCATGCCGTCACTTTTGCAGCCGGTATCGCTTCAGAAGGTCTGCGTCCGTTCTGCGCGATCTACTCGACCTTCCTGCAGCGTGCCTATGATCAGGTCGTGCATGACGTCGCCCTGCAGAACCTGCCCGTTCGCTTCGCGATTGACCGCGCTGGTCTCGTAGGTGCTGACGGTGCAACCCATGCCGGGTCGTTCGACCTGAACTATCTGTGCTGCCTGCCGAACATGGTCGTCATGGCGCCGTCCGATGAAATCGAACTGCTTCATGCCACAGCCACAGCCTGTGAATACGATGCTGGCCCGATCGCCTTCCGCTATCCACGCGGCAGCGGCATTGGTCTGGATCTGCCGGAAGAGGGTGAAGTTCAGGAAATCGGCAAGGGCCGAGTTGTTCGCGAATCCCGTCAGGTTCCTGGAACGCGTTCTGGCGTGGCCATCCTGTCTCTCGGCACCCGTCTGCATGAATCCCTGCGTGCAGCGGACCAGCTTGCAGCACAGGGCATTTCCGTCACCGTCGCAGACGCACGTTTCGCAAAGCCGATCGACACCAAGCTGGTTGATGATCTGGTTGCGCAGCACGAAGTGCTCATCACACTGGAAGAAGGCGCAATCGGCGGCTTCAGCAGCCTGGTCGTTCAGCACCTCGCTGAAACGGGTAAGCTGGACACGGTGAAGTTCCGTCCGATGGCACTCCCTGACAAGTACATCGACCACAACAACCCCGACGTTCAGTATGACGAAGCTGGCCTGACGGCTCCGCACATTGTCCGGACTGCCGCCGCAGCACTGGGCGTTGAAGTCGCTCAGCAGTCAGCCTGAGTTATGGCCAAACGCCGCGCAGACCAGCTTCTCGTTGATCGAGGGCTGGTCGAAAGCCGAACACGCGCCCAGTCCCTCATCATGGCAGGTCTTGCCTATACGGGGGACCGGCGCATCGCCAAGGCTGGAGACCAGCTTCCGGAAGATGCTCCCCTGTCCCTTAAAGGGCAGGATCATCCCTGGGTCTCGCGCGGTGGCCTGAAACTCATTCATGGTATCGAGCATTTCGGGCTGGACCCGAAAGGTCGTATTGCTATCGACGTCGGCGCCTCTACGGGCGGCTTTACAGACGTTCTGCTAACTCATGGTGCCAGCAAGGTTTACGCTGTTGATGTGGGCCATGGGCAGTTGGCCTGGAAAATCCGCTCTGACGAGCGCGTTGTTGTCATGGAAAAGACGAATGCCCGTGCTCTGACGGCAGAACAAATTCCCGAACCGGCTGGCATTGTCGTCTGTGATGCAAGCTTCATCGGCCTCAAAACAGTTCTTCCCGCTGCTCTGGCTCTTACAACGCCTGACGCATGGGCCATTGCGCTGATCAAGCCTCAGTTCGAAGCAGGTCGCGGAGAAGTGGGTGCCAAAGGTGTGGTGCGAGATCCGGCTGTGCATGATCGCGTCTGCGGAGAAATCCGGGACTGGTTTGCCTCACTTCCCGGCTGGGAAGTCCTTGGAATCGAGGCCAGCCCGATCACCGGCCCTGAAGGCAACCGGGAGTTTCTGATTGCAGCCCGCCGCACGGAAACGCCAGTCGCCGCCTGAATGATTGCATCCGGCGCAGGAAAATTCCTGCGTCAGACTGCGCATGCGCCAGAACCAGAGCGCCCTGAATCCCACTGACAATCTCTTCTGCAAGATCATTAGCTTCCTCCTGCGGCTTTCCCGATTTATGAGCCGCTGAGGCCAGAGCGATCTGCCAGTCGGAAAAATACGCCCGTATCTGTGTCCCGAACGGTGTCTCCTCATCCAATGCCATAAGCCCCATCAGGCAAATTTTCTGACCTGACTGGAAATACTGTTCCGTACTCCGAAACATACGCTCAATTCCTGCCCACGGGTCTTCAGTCTCTTTAAGTGGCACAAAGATTTCTGCCTCGAACCAGCGTTGGATATGAGCCAGAACTTCGGCAGCCATCTGCTCTTTTCCATGCGGGAAAAAGTTATAAAGACTCCCCTTTCCCAGTCCGGTTGCCGCTGTCAAACGACTAAGAGAAGCTCTCTCATATCCGTGACGCCGGAATACCTCAGCAATGGCCTGAAGAACTGGATCACGGCCCCGGCGCGAAGAAGTCGTCACAAACCCATCTCACTCAGCCCCGGATGAGAATCAGGCCGCACAGGCCATTCCCAACGGAACAAACGCTCTGATTCTACAATCCGGACGTCATTGATACTGGCATGCCGTTCAGCCATCAGCCCGGCATCATTGAAACCCCAGTTTTCGTTTCCATGGGAACGCCACCACTGGCCACCGTGATCGCGCCATTCATAAACGAACCGCACAGCAATCCTGTTTCCATCAAACGCCCAAAGCTCCTTAATCAGCCGGTACTCGAGTTCCCGTTCCCACTTCCGGACGAGAAATGCCGTAATGTCCGCCCGCCCTGCGAGAAATTCATCCCGATTTCGCCAACAGCTGTCCTGGGTGTAGGCCAAAGCTACGTGCTCCGGGCACTGACCATTCCATGCATCTTCCGCAGCACGAACTTTCTGAATGGCCGCTTCACGCGTGAACGGCGGCAGGGGTGGTCTGATGTTCATGATGAAATTTCCTGACTAAAAAGATAAGCTCAATTTGTACTGATCGGTACAAAGAGTCCATCCTGTTGGATCAAGACTCACTTTCCTTTGGAAATCCGCGCTCTCTCCGTGCTATGGGTCCGCCGCCATGACCGTCCTGACACACCCAGATACCCGCCCGCGCATCAACTCCGTCGCCTCTGACGACCTGAACGAGGCTGAGCGGGAGCGTATCCGCGCAAAATCCGCCCTCTTCGCGCCGCCAGAAGCACGGCTGGAAGATGGCCGCCGGGATCTCGTCGGCATGTCGCGTGAGGAACTTGCCACCCTGATGACCGAAATTGGCGAAAAGCCATTCCGGGCAAAGCAGATCTGGCACTGGATCTACCACCAGGGCGCGACCGACTTTTCGAAGATGAGCACCATCGCCAAGCCTCTTCAGGCCAAGCTGGCAGAACACTTCATCGTCGGACGCCCCACGACCACGACGGAACAGACATCCGTTGATGCAACTCGCAAATTCCTTTTCCGCTTCCGTGACGGACAGGAAGCCGAGACGGTTTATATCCCGGACCGCAAGGAAGACCGTGGCGCGGTTTGCATTTCCTCGCAGGTAGGCTGCACCCTCTCCTGCACGTTCTGCCATACCGGCACACAGAAGCTTGTTCGCAATCTGGGACCGGCTGAAATCGTTGGCCAGTTCATGGCGGCACGAGACAGCTACAAGGAATGGCCAAGCCCGAGCGCAGACATGCCGCGCTTCCTGTCGACCATTGTTCTGATGGGCATGGGTGAGCCGCTCTACAACTATGACAACGTGGCCAAGGCCATGCGCATCATCATGGATGGTGAAGGCATTGCCCTCTCGCGCCGTCGTATCACACTGTCCACATCCGGTGTCGTCCCGATGATGGACCGCTGCGGCGATGAACTCGGCATCAATCTGGCCATTTCCCTGCATGCCGTCACAAACGAGCTGCGCGATCAGATCGTCCCGCTGAACCGCAAGTATCCGATCGAGGAATTGATGGCGGCGTGCAGGCGCTATCCCGCAGCCTCAAACTCCCGTCGCATCACGTTCGAATACATCATGCTCCGCGGCGTCAATGACAGCGAAGCGGATGCCCGCGAACTGGTGCGTCTGATCAAGGACATGCCTGCCAAGGTCAACCTGATCCCGTTCAACCCATGGCCCGGTTCAGACTTCAAACCGTCCACACGAGAGCAACTCGCGAAGTTTGCAAAAATCGTGATGGATGCGGGCTTTGCCTCCCCGATCCGCACACCGCGCGGTCAGGACATTCTTGCCGCCTGCGGGCAGCTCAAGACCGAAAGCGAGCGTCAGCGCAAAACCGTCTGACGCCCGGTTTCCCTCACGAACGCGGGATGCTAGAAACGCCTTCCGAACGAAAACCATAAGGACCACGCAGTTATGAGCGCCCATCAGGACGTCAAGAAAGTCGTTCTCGCCTATTCCGGCGGGCTGGACACTTCGGTCATCCTCCGATGGCTCCAGAAGACCTATAACTGCGAGGTCGTGACCTTTACGGCTGACCTTGGCCAGGGCGAAGAGCTGGAGCCGGCCCGCAAGAAGGCCGAGATGTTCGGCGTGAAGGAAATCTTCGTCGAGGATCTGCGCGAGACCTTCGTCAAGGATTACGTCTTCCCGATGTTCCGTGCGAACACGGTTTACGAAGGCCAGTACCTCCTCGGCACATCCATCGCCCGTCCGCTGATCGCAAAGCGCCAGATCGAAATCGCCGAAGCTGTGGGTGCGGATGCCGTTGCCCACGGCGCAACCGGCAAGGGTAACGATCAGGTCCGTTTCGAGCTTGGCTATTATGCCCTGAAGCCGGACGTGAAGGTCATTTCTCCATGGCGCGAATGGGAACTGACCTCCCGGACGAAGCTGCTTGAGTTTGCAGAAGAAAACCAGATCCCCGTCACGAAGGACAAGCGCGGCGAAGCCCCGTTCTCCGTCGATGCCAACCTTCTGCACTCCTCGTCTGAAGGCAAGCTGCTCGAAGATCCGGCTGTCGCACCTGACGAAATCGTCTTCCAGCGCACCATTTCCCCGGAAGCTGCGCCGGACAAGGCTACGGAAATCAGCATCGACTTCGTGAACGGTGACCCGGTTGCCATCAATGGCGTTGCCATGAGCCCGGCAACGCTGCTGACGCGCCTGAACGAGCTGGGCCGTGAAAACGGCATTGGCCGTCTGGATATCGTGGAAAACCGCTTTGTGGGCATGAAGTCCCGCGGCATCTATGAAACGCCGGGTGGCACGATCCTGCTGGCCGCTCATCGTTCCATCGAGAGCATCACGCTGGACCGCGAAGCAGCCCACCTCAAGGACAGCATCATGCCGCGCTATGCGGAGCTGATCTATAACGGTTTCTGGTTCTCGCCAGAGCGCCGGATGCTTCAGGCCCTGATCGATGCCAGCCAACATTCCGTCAACGGTCGTGTGCGCATGAAACTCTACAAGGGTAACGTCGTTTGCGTCGGTCGCGAGAGCCCGAACAGCCTGTACGATACCCGCGTTGTGACATTCGAGGACGACGAAGGCGCGTATAATCAGCAGGATGCGCAGGGCTTTATCAAGCTTAACGCACTGCGTCTGCGTCTGGGCGGCCAGATTGGCCGTCGCGGCGGCGCACTCTGATCCATAACCAGTTGCGGGGGACCATGACCAGCCTGTTTCGCCTTACATCAACCCTGACCCTGTGCGGCGCACTCCTTGCAGGATGCGCCGGACACAAGGAAGACGCGCCGGAACTGACGCCTGAGCAGTTCATGGCGAAGGTTCAGGCGGAACCAGGCGTCAAGACCCTCCCCGACGGGCTGTCCTACAAGGTCCTGAAAAGTGGACCGAAGGACGGCGAAAGCCCCCATCGCGGGTCGACCATTATGGTGATCTATGAAGGTCGCCTGCCAGATGGTGGCATTTTCGACAGCTCCGACCAGCACGGTAACGGTGCTTATATGGAGATGCCACTTGATGGTCTGGTCGATGGCTGGCTTGAAGCCCTGCCCATGATGCATGTCGGGGATGAGTGGATGCTCTACCTTCCCGCCAAGCTGGGTTACGGCAAGCGCTCCATGGGTATCATTCCGCCGAACAGCCCGCTGATCTTCAAGATCCAGCTTCTGGGCGTCAATAACGGGCAGCAGTAAAAACTGCCCTCTACTTCCAGAAAAGCCTCAGGGCTTTTCTGGAAGACACCAGTGCTCATTGCACCGCGCTTCATAAAGCTCCTGGTCTCCTGTCTCGAGAAGACGTCCTGTCTCGTGTGTCTTGGCCGTCCAGCGTGCCGGGCCGTTGCAGGTATGACACCGGGCTTCAAGATAAATGATATCGTCGGCAAACTGCATCAGCTTTGACACGATTTCGAACGGCTGCTGCCGGTAATCGCTATCCAGCCCACCGACAGTCACGGTCGCCCCCCGCAGCTTCGCGGCCTGCAATTCCGTAACGATGTCGCCCTCATAGTGTGGCGCGACCATGAAGTGCACTTCGTCCAGCACAATATGATCGTAGTTGTCTGCATGAACAGGCCACTGCCGCACGGACTGGGCTGCAAAATGGGAACCGTCGCGGCTCACAAGCTCTGCACCATCCCGCGTATCGAATCCCGGTTTCAGTGTCAGAACACGCCCATGCGCGGCCGCAGCCTTGATCAGATGCGAGGATTTCCCTGCAAACATTGGCCCCACATATAGTACCAGACGTCCCTTGCCGCTCATGCTTTCTCCTTCCGATAGCGCCCATGAGCCCTATCGGGACGGATTTGCCAAGACCCGCCCTTGCTGAATGCAGTCTGAAAGTGCAACAAACAGTTCGTGATCAGATTAGACCCAGCAATACGGCTTCCCCTGTTTATCGCCATTTTCCTGGCGATAGTGTTCGTTGTCGGTCATGCATGGGAAAATCGTGAACAGGCACCCCGCGAGTATTCGAATGAATGCAGCATCTGCCATCATGGCGGCCATGGGCAGGCCCGGGCCGTTGCTCCGATCTTTGGTCGGGTTGGTCATATCGCCCTGACACCGGAAGGCCACCGCTATATCATTCATGTGCTGTTGAATGGCCTTGATGGGCCAATTACGGCAGGCGGGGCGTCCTACAACAGTTCCATGCCGTCATTCCACCGCCTTCCAGACGATGAAATCGCACGAATCCTGACATTTGTAGGCAGTCAGGAAATGCCAGCCGGCGGTCCGACTTTTACAGCCGCAGAAATCGCTGAAGAGCGTAAACACCCGCTTTCTCCGATGGAGGTTCTGCTTGAACGCCAGAAACTGGAACAGCAGACGCCTCTTCCATGAAACGGATCGTTCTTCCTCTCTGCCTCGCTCTGACCTCTTGTGGAAAAAAACCAGCCGGACAAGCTGTGTACGGCCCCCACTGCGGGATCTGCCATCATGGTGGCGGTGGAATGCCGGGCGAAACGCCGCCCCTCGTAGGCCGGGTCGACGTCATTGCGCAGACGCCGGAAGGCCGCCATTATCTTGCGTCCGTGCTTCTGAATGGCCTACGCGGCAGCTTCACGACGCAAGGGTATGGCTATAACTACTCCATGCCTGCGTATCGTGACCGTCTCACTGACCAGCAGATTTCAGATACTCTCAACTGGCTGATCGCCCGCGGTCAGATCAAACCCGCTCCCGTTATCACACCTGCTGAAATTGCCCGTGCCCGTACGACGCCAGGCGATCCGGCAACAAGTTACCAGGAACGAAAGCTCCTGGAGCAGAAGCACCCGCTTCCGTGAAAGCACGATCCTTTCCCAAAGCTGAAGACTGAGTTCATCATGCAGCGTGTATTTTCCGGCATTCAGCCGACCGGTATTCCTCATCTGGGTAACTACCTGGGCGCCATCCGTAACTGGGCCGCCATGCAGGCGGACCATGACTGCGTCTTCTGCCTGGTGGACATGCATTCCCTCACGATGCCCTGGACACCAGAAGACCTGCGCAAGCAGACCCTCGGCTCCGCAGCGTGCCTTCTGGCAACAGGCATTGAGCCAACGCGCCTGTACAATCAGTCTGCCGTCAGCGCTCATGCCCGCCTCGGCTGGATCTTCAATTGCGTCTCCCGCCTCGGCTGGCTGAACCGCATGACCCAGTTCAAGGACAAGGCTGGCAAGAACCGGGAAAACCATTCCGCTGGTTTGTATGTCTATCCGAACCTGATGGCTGCGGACATTCTGGCGTTCCACGCGACCCGCGTTCCGGTCGGCGATGACCAGAAGCAGCACATCGAGCTGGCCAATGACATTGCCCAGAAGTTCAACCATGACATGGGCACGGACTTCTTCCCGCAGATCGAGGCGTTCATTCCACCGGCTGCTGCCCGCGTCATGAGCCTGCGTGACGGCACGAAAAAAATGTCCAAGTCGGACCCGTCCGAACAGAGCCGCATTGTCCTGACGGATACGCCAGACGAAATCGCTCTGAAGATTCGCCGTGCCAAAACAGATTCCGACGTTCTGCCAAGTGAAGTCGAAGGGCTTGGAGATCGCGCGGAGGCCCGCAATCTGGTGGCAATCTATGCGGCCATGTCAGGCGAAACGATGTCTGACGTTCTGGCGCGTTTTGGCGGTCAGGGCTTCGGGCCGTTCAAGAGCGCTCTGGCAGACCTGCTGGTGGAAAAGATCGGCCCGGTGGCAACCGAGACAGCGCGCCTGATGCAGAATGAAGACCATATCATCTCCGTCCTGCGGGCAGGTGCCGATCGCGCCCGCGAAATTTCGGAACCGATTGTTCAGGAAGCCGAACGCCTGGTCGGCTTCATTCGTTAAACGGCCTCTTATCTGGGTGAGCGGGAAACCGGCTCATCCAGAAGATCCATGATTTCGGACGCCGCCGCATCCGCTGGCGTCCCCACTGGCGGAGAGAGCTTTTCAAGCACCTCTGCAAACGCGATACGCTGCTTGCCAGCCGCAGCAGGATCGTCCAGCAGTTTGCCAATCGTTGCCGCGAGCTTTTCAGGAGTGCAGTTTTCCTGAAGCATTTCAGGAACCACTTCCCGCCCGGCCAGCAAGTTGACCATGGCGACATACGGTACCTTGATCATGCGACGCGCCATCATCGCCGTCACAGGATTTACGCGATACGTGACCACCATGGGAACATTCCCCATAGCCAGTTCAAGCGTCGACGTGCCTGATTTCGTCAGTGCGCCCTGAGCTGCCGCGAACGCATCATGCTTGTCATGAATGTCGGTCACGATATGCGGCTGTATCGGCCACTTGCGGATCAGGTTTCGCACTGTTGGGGCAATGACAGGCGCAACTGGAATAACCGGGCAGATATCGGGGTGCGTTTTCCGAAGAATATCGAGCATCTTGCGGAATACCGGTAGCAGTTTCGGAACCTCGGAACGCCGGCTTCCCGGCATCAGGATCAAAACAGGAGCGGCTTCCGGAATGTTATGCCGCATCCGGAAACGGGCAGCATTTCCTTGCCTTACCCCGGACTGAAGAACCGGATGCCCGACAAAACGCGCTTCCAGTCCCCGTTGGGCAAACCATTCCGGCTCGAAAGGCAGAAGACACAGGAGACGGTCCCAAAGGCCCGGAAATTCCTTTACGCGCTTCTCGCGCCAGGCCCAGACCTGGGGCGCAACATAATGAACGCGCTTGATGCCGGAATTTTCGATCTTCTGAAGTAACCGGAGCGTAAAGCCCGGACTGTCGATCGTCACAACAAGATCAGGCTTACGAAGCTCGATATCCTGCACAGCTTCAAGAAGACGCTGCCGAAGATGCTTCACCTTGGGCAGAACTTCCACAAGGCCCATAACGGCCAGATCGCTCATCGGGAACAGACTGTGCAGCCCGAGAGCTTCCATACGGCCCCCCCCAACCCCGGCAAACACCAGGGTAGGGTCCTGCGCATGTAATGCCAGCATGAGACGTGCACCAATCACGTCTCCGCTCGCCTCTCCCGCCAGAATCCAGATCACACGTCCATGCTGGGGAACAGAAGCCCCCGGTTGGAAGGTCCTGTTCATCGACTGATCGCCTGATCCGGAGTCTGCAAGAGAATTCATCGACGCAGCGTGGCCCCTGTTGCCTTGAGAACTGCACCTTCCACCGATTTGGAGAGCGCTTCAAGGCCAGCATCCGTCAGACTTTCGGTCTGGGGTTGCAGAACCACTTCCACACCGAGCGAACGATACCCTTCTGGCAGGCTCCCGCCTTCGAACACATCGAAGAGGCGAACATCCTGAATCAGGTTCCGGTCCGCCATGCGAACAGCCTTCAGAACACCCTGAGCTTCGACATCCGGCCCGGCAAGGAACGCGAAATCCCGGCGGACAGGCTGAAGAGCCGAAAGAACCGGTGCGGCCTTCTTCTTGGCTTTCGGCTGCGGAATACGATCCAGATACAGCTCAAAAGCTACGACCGCACCACTCAGACCAAGCGCACGCGCCACGCGGGGATGCAACTCACCAAATGTACCCAGAACCAGCTTAGGTCCCTGGCGCACCTGCCCCGAACGGCCCGGATGGTAAAACCCCGGTGCATCTGCGGTCACAGACAGCGATGCCTCTGGCACACCAAGCGCCATCAGGGCAGCCGTCAGATCAGCCTTGGCATCCCACAGGGTTGCTTCCTGAGCTGCACGGCCCGGCTCACGCGCCGTCAGGCCGCCACGCAGACCGGAAAGGCGCAGATGCTGCCCCTCAAAGTCGAAGCACGGACCAATCTCGAACAGAGCCCCCTCTCCTGAGAGACCCAGACCACGGGCAAGGTTTCTGCTCAGAGCCCGTGCCAGATTAACGAGCGGCGTTGGGCGTAACTGATCCAGATCGGTTGCGATCGGGTTCAGAAGACGCTGCGTTTCCGGCACATCGCCAAAAAGAACCGCATCTTCATTGGCAACGAACGAAAAGCCCACCGTTTCCATCATGCCGCGTGCCGCGCAAATCCGGCGAAGGAGCGCCGCCCGCGCCTGAAGAGGCGTTACGGCAGGAGCCGGGATCATGGCCGTTTGTGGAAGCGCTACAGGGGGAACCGCGTCCAGCCCATGCAGACGAAGCACTTCTTCTACCAGGTCACATTCCGCTTCCATGCGAGCAACGCTGGCTGCGGCCTTGGCGGCAACGCCTTCGTCCAGTGTTGCGGCCTGAGCCAGCACCTGACCGGAAGCAACGTCATTCCGCCAGGACGGGACTGCGAATGTCGCGCTCTCGTCGTCACGTTCGACAACTTCGAAGCCGAGATGCTCAAGTGAACGAACAGCCTCATCCGCCGGAATCTGCACGCCACCCAGCGTTTCCAGACGCTCGAAACGGAGCGTAGCCGTACGCTTCCAGTTCGGCGCCTCACCAGCTTCCGTGATTTCACTCGGCTCACCGCCGCACAGGTCACGGATCATGATGGTCGCTGCTTCGAGACCACCCCGCACCAGTGCCGGGTCAATGCCACGCTCGAAGCGCTGACGCGCATCAGTGTGGATCGCCAGACGGCGGCCCGTCAGGGCAATACGAACCGCGTCGAACAATGCGGATTCAACAAACACGTCCGTCGTGTTCTCATCCACACCGCTCTGCTGACCACCCATGATGCCTGCGAGAGACTGCACACCGGCGTCATCAACGATCACCATATCGTCCGTGCCAAGGACGTATTCGTTACCATCCAGCGCCGTGAACGTCTCGCGTGCGGCATGCGTGACGGTCAGCGTGTTTCCGGAAAGCTTTGCAACATCAAAGACATGCAGTGGACGACCAAGGTCGAACGTGAGGTAATTCGTGACGTCAACCAGTCTGGAAATCGGCTTGAGACCCACGGCCTTCAGGCGACGCTGGAGCCAGTCCGGGCTGGGACTATTCTTCACACCGCGAATGACGCGCCCCACGATATACGGGCAGTCCGGATGAGCCGTCTTCCAACTGATTGATGGTTCGAAATCACCCTCGACAGCTTCTGTCAGCCAAGGCTTGAGATGACCGATACCTGCCGCGGCAAGATCACGCGCAATACCGCGAATGCTCAGCGCATCGCCACGGTTTGGCGTAATCGCAATCTCAATGACCGGGTCATCAAGCTCCGCATAAGTCGCATAAGCCTCACCGATCGGAGCCGTTTCAGGCAGTTCGGCAATACCGTCGCTTTCCTCACCAAGACCGAGTTCGCGCAGGGAGCACAGCATGCCGCCGCTTTCCTCGCCGCGGATCTTGCCCTTCTTGATGGTGATATCCAGCCCCGGAACATATGTGCCCGGAGGTGCAAAAATTACATGGAGGCCAGCGCGTGCATTTGGTGCACCGCACACGACCTGCAAATCTTCATAGCCTGCACCAGCGGCCACGCGGCAAAGCTGAAGGCGGTCTGCATCCGGATGGCGATGCGCTTCCAGAATTTTGGCCGTCCGGAAGCCTGCAAGCTTCTCGGCCGGATTCTCAACGCTCTCCACTTCAAGACCAATGCCGTTCAGACGGGCACAGATCTCTTCGGAAGAAGCTGTAAAATCAAGGTGTTCACGCAGCCATGAGAGAGAGAACTTCATGTCACACGCCCTCCGTCAGCGTGGCGGGAGAGAAAGCTGAAAAGCCATAGTGACGCAGCCAGCGCAGGTCGCTCTCATAGAAGGAGCGAAGATCTGGAATACCGTTCTTGAGCATGGCCAGACGCTCGACGCCCATGCCGAAGGCAAAACCCTGCCACACGGCCGGATCGAGGCCGCAATTGGCCAGCACGCGTGGATGGACCATGCCTGACCCCAGAACTTCCAGCCAGTCAGACCCGCCGCCAATCTCACCCGTCGCCTTGGACCAGCCGATATCCACTTCCATGGAGGGCTCGGTAAAGGGGAAATAAGACGCACGGAAACGCACCGGCAGATTGGGCTTGTCAAAATAGACGCGCAGGAACTCGATCAGGCAGCCTTTCAGGTGCCCAAGAGTAATGTTGCGATCAATGACCAGACCTTCGCACTGATGGAACATTGGCGAATGGGTCGCATCATGATCCGCACGATAGGTACGGCCAGGAGCGATAATGCGGATAGGCGGCTTCTGGCCCAGCATCGTCCGGATCTGAACGCCGGAGGTCTGCGTTCTCAGAACACGTGGTTCATTGCTGCCTGACTTGGGGGGCAGATAAAACGTGTCGTGCTCAGTGCGAGCAGGATGGTGATCCGGTGTGTTGAGGGCAGAAAAATTGTGCCACTGGCTCTCGACATCCGGTCCTTCAGCAACCGAAAAGCCCATGGCACCAAAAATGGCCGTCATTTCTTCGATGGTACGGCTGATGGGATGGATTGCACCGGTCGCAACGGACGGCGCGGGCATTGTCACATCCACCCGTTCGGACTTCAGGCGCGCTTCAAGAGCCTGTTCCTCGATCTCACGACCGCGTTCCTCAATAGCTCTGGTCAACTCATCCCGAAGGCGGTTCAGAGCCTGCCCGCGCAGTTTGCGCTCTTCCGGGTCAAGTTTGCCAAGCTGCTTGAGCAGCCCGGTCAGGGCACCAGACTTCCCCAGCGTTCCAACGCGAATGGCATCCCATTGCGCGCGATCCTGAGCAGCGCCCAGCGCAGCAAGAGTGTCATTCTTCAGCGTGTCGAGATCGTCAGCCATACCGCCCATCGCTTACAGTACAAATACAAAACGGGCCGCCCTGATAACAGGACGGCCCGCCAGTCACCAGCCCCCACAAGTGGGGATCAGGTCTGAAAAGCTCAGGCTGCGAGAGCGGCCTGTGCCTTCTTGACGATTTCTGCGAATGCAGCTGCGTCGTCGAAAGCAATGGCAGCAAGGACCTTACGGTCGATCTCGATGCCAGCCTTGTCCAGGCCATTGATGAACTTGCTGTACGTCAGACCGTGCTCACGGACGGCAGCGTTGATACGCTGGATCCACAGGGCGCGGAAATCACGCTTCTTGTTGCGACGGTCGCGATACGCATAGCGCAGCGCCTTCTCAACGCGCTCCAGAGCAATACGGTAGTTCGTAGACGAACGGCCGCGGTAACCCTTGGCGAGGTCGAGAACTTTCTTGTGACGGGCGTGCGTCGTTACGCCCCGCTTAACACGTGCCATGTTACCTTATCTCCTTAGAGCCCGTAGGGCGCCCACTGCTTGATGGTCTTAGCGTCCATATCCGTCATGGTCTGAGGACCACGGTTGGTGCGCTTCATCTTCTGCGGACGGTTGATAAGGCCGTGGCGCTTGTTGCCTGGGCCGCATGTCACCTTACCGGTCGCGGTGATCTTGAACCGCTTCTTGACCGACGACTTGGTCTTCATCTTGGGCATTTCGGTCTCCCTCGCCGTAAACGATTGGCCCCACACGAAGCGGGGCACTGCACGGCCGGGCATGCCACTTATGGCCCGGACGCGTACACGGAGCGGCTGCCTTATCCCATCCGAATGATTCCGCCAAGGAATTTATTTTCTTTAGCGCACAAGCAAAAGAAAGCTCTTTCTTCAAGTCACGTCAGTGTGATTTCACTCACAGTGACGTGAGCAAAATGAACCTTCTGACATCTTGCTTCTTAATGCGCTTCTATGTGTTTGTCCGAAGGTCAAGTGCTGCACCAAATAACAGCTCTAGGAACATCATGAGCATTCCATCCCGGCCAGGGCTTTGGGCCCTGATTACGGCCGCGGTTTTCGCGCTTTGCGGTGCGATCCTTACCGTGGGCGGTGCCTGGGCCGTCTCTGTTGGCGGCCCTCTCTATTACCTTCTGCTGGGCATAGCGCTCCTCGCTACTGCCTTCCTTTCCTGGCGTCGCAACCAGGCGGCCCTGTGGCTCTTCGCTGCCGTGATCTTTGCGACAGTCGTGTGGGAGCTCTCCCTGGTCGGGCTCGACCTCTGGAGCCTCGTCCCCCGCTCTGACATCGTGATCATCCTCGGCATCTGGCTGCTGATTCCGTTCGTGTCCCGCCAGATCGGTGGCACGCGCGCTTCTGTGATGCCGCTTGCGGGCTCTGTGGGCCTCGCTGTGCTGGTTCTTGCAGCCGCTCTCTTCACGGACCCGCACGACATCAGCGGCAACCTGCCGGCACAGCTGACCAACGCTGCCCCTGCCGATCCGGACAATGTTCCTGACAGCGAATGGCACGCCTATGGTCGTACGCAGGCCGGTGATCGCTGGTCTCCGCTGAAGCAGATCGATTCGACCAACGTTCAGAACCTCAAGGTGGCATGGCATATCCACACCAAGGATCTGATGGGCCCGAATGATCCAGGCGAAGCCACCAACGAAGTCACGCCAATCGAATTCGACAACACCCTATACCTGTGCTCACTGCACCAGAAACTGTTCGCAGTTGATGGCGCGACCGGCCATGTAAAGTGGACGTTCGATCCGCACCTTCAGGTTAATCCGGGCTTCCAGCACCTGACCTGCCGTGGCGTAAGCTTCCATCAGACCCCCGCTGACGCGACTGACAGTGACGGCAACCCTGCTCCGACAGATTGCGCCAAGCGCATCATTCTGCCGGTCAACGATGGTCGCCTTGTCGAAGTCGATGCAGAAACCGGGCAGAAGTGCTCTGGCTTTGGCAACGATGGCGAACTGGACCTGCGTCAGCCGAACCAGCCTTATGTCACGCCAGGCATGTATGAGCCGACGTCTCCGCCGGTCATCACGGACAAGCTGATCATTGCCAACAGCGCCATCACCGATAACGGCTCCATCAAGCAGGCTTCGGGCGCAACACAGGCGTTTGACGTTTACACCGGCAAGCGCGTGTGGGTGTTTGACGCGTCCAACCCGGACCCGAACCAGATGCCAGACCCGGATCATCCGGTCTTCCATCCGAACTCTCCGAACTCCTGGATCGTGTCGTCTTACGACAAGAATCTGAACCTCGTTTACATCCCGATGGGCGTTGGTACGCCGGATCAGTGGGGCGGTTACCGCACCAAGGAATCCGAGCGCTATGCTCCGGGCGTCATCGCGCTAAACGCAGAGACGGGTAAGCTGGCCTGGTACTACCAGACCGTTCATCACGATCTGTGGGACATGGACGCCCCGTCCCAGCCAAGCCTCGTAGACGTCACCCAGAAGGACGGCTCCATCCTTCCGACGATCTACATCCCGACCAAGACGGGCGATATCTTTGTCCTCGACCGCCGTACGGGCAAGGAAGTCGTCGCAGCTCCTGAAACGCCTGTTCCAGGCGGCGCAGCTCCGGGCGATCACACCAGCCCGACGCAGCCAATGTCGCAGCTGAGCCTCCGTCCGAAGAATCCGCTCTCCGATTCCGACATCTGGGGTGGCACGATCTTTGATCAGATGTTCTGCAGCATCTACTTCCACTCCCTACGCTACGAAGGTCCGTTCACGCCGCCGTCCCTCAAGGGTACGCTGGTGTTCCCGGGCGATCTGGGCATGTTCGAGTGGGGTGGTCTGTCGGTTGACCCGCAGCGTCAGGTGGCATTCGCCAACCCGATCTCCCTGCCATTCGTTTCCCGTCTGGTTCCTCGTGGCCCGGGCAATCCGCTTTGGCCGGAAGGCGATGCAAAGGGTACAGGTGGCGAGACCGGCCTGCAGCACAACTACGGCATCCCGTATGCTGTTGACCTGCATCCATTCATGGACCCGGTCCTGCTGCCACTTGGTATCAAGATGCCTTGCCGTACGCCGCCCTGGGGCTATGTGGCCGGTATCGACCTGCGCACCAACAAGGTGGTCTGGCAGCATCGTAACGGTACGCTCCGTGACTCCATGCACGGCAGCTCCCTGCCCATCCCGCTGCCTCCGATCAAGATCGGCGTCCCGAGCCTCGGCGGCCCGCTCTCCACGGCTGGCAACCTCGGCTTCCTGACGGGCACGATGGATTACTACATCCGCGCCTACGACCTGACGACGGGCAAGACCCTGTGGCAGGACCGTCTGCCGGCAGGGGCACAGGCCACGCCGATGACCTATGCCGTCAATGGCAAGCAGTTCGTGGTCACCTATGCCGGTGGTCATAACTCCTTCCCGACCGTCATGGGTGACGATCTGATTGCTTACTCGCTGGGCAACTGATTCACTTTTGACGTCCGACTACGGAAAAGGGCACCTGCGGGTGCCCTTTTTTGTTGAAACGGCTTTACAGGACTCATCGGCAACATAAAGTTACTTTTAAAGTCCACCCGAAGCCTTCTGGAGCCCGCATGATCCGCCGGATATTTCCCCTTCTGCTCGGTAGCCTGATGTTCACCGGCACCGCCTGTGCCGAAGACGATCCGCCAGCCCTCACCGTCATGCAGGATCCACATCACACGGTGTCAGCCATCTACCCTCCGGCCGAACAGGAAAATCGCCAGAGCGGGACTGCAACGGTCCATTGCGCCATTACCCCCGCAGGCGCCGCAAAGGATTGCCAGATTCTTTTTGCGACTGCGCCCGATTTTGCTCTGGCAGCCCAGGAGGCCGCGCTAGGGTCGCGGTTCCTTCCTCAATATGCCGGAACAAAGCCGCAGGAAGCCTTTTGGGACCATACATATACATTCAAGACTGATCCCAACCTGACCCATCCCATACTGGACAGGGCACACTCGCTCCCTCCGCGTTATCCGGAATTTGCCAATGATCAGGGCGTGTCAGGTGACGTCACAGTAAACTGCGATATCGACCCTATCGGGGTTGCCCATAACTGTATGGCGTCAGGCAACAGCCCTGATCTTCTGAAGACAGCAACCCTCGCCTATTTCAGCCTGGCAAGATATTTCCCCGCCATGGACAATGGGAGACCTGTCGCAGGTCATTACCGCGGACATGCCAACTGGGATATCGTCCATCCGGAAGACCAGCAGGGCTTCCGCTAAACTCTGGATTACTGAGCAGAAACGCAATAATTTGTATTTCCGAAACTCATCCCTTCAGGATGGGCCATTTCAGATGGATGCTTAATCATGATGATCCGTAACCTCGCCTTTGCCGCACTCGCAGTTATCGCTTTTGGCGGCCAGCTTGCTCACGCCAAGTCCCAGCCCTGCCGCGATGCCAAAGGCAAGTTTACCAAGTGCGAAGCTCCGAAGAAGCCCAAGCCCTGCCGAGACGCGAAGGGCAAGTTCACCAAGTGTGAAACCCCTGCCCCTCAGGCTGCTCAGCCCGCCAACTGAGCATAAAAAAAGCCCCTGCCAGCAGAAATTGGCAGGGGCTTTTTCATATTCCGGCGGAAAAATCAGGCCGCAGCGCGCTTGAGAATAGCCTGCGCCATGGCCTCGACCCCATTCCCACGATTGGTGGACAGAGCCTTGACCAGGCCCATATCGTGCAGAAAAACCGGGCTCGTCTGAAGAATTTCCTCGCGGGGACGTCCCGAATAAACCCGTAGCAGCAACGCTACGAGCCCCTGCACAATCGCAGCATCCGAAGCCCCGGCAAAAAAGAGCCGGCCATCACGGTCCTCAGCTTCAAGCCAGACCTGGCTCTGACACCCTGGAACACGATGGGCATCATCCTGCCATTCCGTCGGGAGAACAGGCAGCTTGCGTCCCATCTCGATGATGTACTGATACCGCTCCATCCAGTCGTCAAACATCGCCAGTTCGGCTTCGATTTCCTCAATGGCGGCGGCGGCAGTTTCCTCTTGCGGCGCAAGAAAGGCATCACTCACAAATCAGTCTCCGTTACAGGATAAAGCGGCTCAGATCACCCTTGCGGGCAAGTGGCGCCACCCTGTCACGAACATCCTCTGCCGTCACCCTCACGGTCTCGCCTTTGCGCTCGGAAGCCGCAAAAGACACGTCCTCCAGCAATTTCTCAAGAACGGTTGCCAGACGACGCGCACCAATATTCTCGACACGCTCGTTAATGTCCGCAGCGAGCTCCGCCAAGGCATCCACAGCGTCATCAGAAAATTCGAGCGTCACACCTTCCGTCCCCAGAAGACTGACATACTGCTTGAGAAGCGAGTGTTCCGGCTCCAGCAGAATGCGCTTCAGATCGTCCCGGTTCAGTCCCGACAGTTCCACGCGGATGGGAAGACGCCCCTGCAACTCCGGCAGCAGATCCGAAGGCTTGGCGATATGGAACGCACCGGAGGCGATGAAGAGGATATGATCCGTCTTCACAGCCCCGTACTTCGTGCTGACCGTCGTGCCCTCAATCAAAGGCAACAGATCGCGCTGAACCCCCTCGCGAGAGACGTCCCCGCTCCGTGTTCCGTGCTCAGACGTCGCGCAGACCTTGTCGATTTCATCCAGGAACACGATGCCATGGTTCTGGGTATGCGCCACGGCTTCGCGGGTCAGGGACTCATCATCCAGCAGCTTGTCAGCTTCCTCACGGATCAACTGCTCACGTGCCGCTGACACCTTCAGCTTCTTGCGTGAAGGCATGCGGTTCATGAAGCCTTTCATCATGTCATTGAAGCTGATGACCTGTCCCGGCTGCATACCCGGAATATCACCACCTTCCTTGGCACCACCGGCCTGTGGATCAGGAGCAATCTGGATTTCAATTTCCTTGTCTTCCAGTGCCCCATCCCGCAGCATCTGACGGAACTTGACCTTTGTATCGGCCGTGGCGCCTTCCCCGACAAGCGCATCAACCAGACGGTTTTCAGCCGCAGCCCGCGCTTTTTCCTGCACATCCTTGCGGCGGCTCTCGCGCAGCATGTTCAGCGAGACTTCGACAAGATCACGGATGATGCTGTCCACATCACGGCCCACGTATCCCACTTCCGTGAACTTGGTGGCTTCGACCTTGAGGAACGGCGACTGTGCCAGCTTCGCCAGACGGCGGGCAATTTCCGTTTTACCGCACCCTGTCGGACCGATCATCAGGATGTTCTTGGGAACAACCTCATCCCGCAGGCCGTCCGGGAGCTGGGACCGGCGCCAACGGTTCCGCATGGCAATCGCTACAGCGCGCTTGGCATCAGACTGACCAACAATAAAACGATCAAGTTCGGAGACGATTTCGCGGGGTGCAAAATTTGGTACGGCCATGTCAGGAAGCCTCCCCGCCGAGTGTTTCAAGCGTCACGGAATAGTTTGTGTAGACGCAGATATCGCCAGCAATCTTCATGGCCCGGCGCGCGATTTCCTCTGCGCTCAGACCTTCAACAGTCATCAAGGCCCGAGCAGCCGACAGGGCGTAGTTACCACCAGAACCAATGGCGACGATGCCATCTTCCGGCTCCAGTACATCGCCATTCCCCGTCAGGGTAAAAGAGCGCTCCGCATCTGCGACGGCCATCATGGCTTCCAGGCGGCGCAGATAGCGGTCCGTGCGCCAGTCCTTCGCCAGTTCGACGCAGGCACGCTCAAGCTGGCCCGGATAACGCTCGAGCTTTGCCTCAAGCCTTTCCAGCAGCGTAAAGGCATCAGCGGTCGCGCCTGCAAAACCCGCAAGGATTTTACCATGCGGACCAATACGCCGAACCTTGCGCGCATTGCCTTTGATAACGGTCGCTCCAAGAGAGACCTGCCCGTCCCCCGCCATGGCAACCTGCCCATCGCGGCGGACACAGAGAATGGTCGTGCCATGCCAGCCGACCGGATCGTGGGGAGTAGTTTGGTAAGACATCACACGAAAAGATGGGGTGCGTCCGCCTGCTGACAAGAGGGACGCGGCGTGCAGGCTAATTCGTCTCAGCCTGCATCAACCGCTGTATGGCAGTTTGCAGGCTTTTATGGGTGAACGGCTTGGAGAGCGGTTCGTCTTCCCCCTGTTCGGGCAATGCATCCGTGTGACCACTGATGAACAGAACCTTCAGACCCGGCACCATCTCCTTCAGCGCTGCCGCACAGGCAGGACCATCATGATCAGGCATCCGCATATCGATCACCGCCAGATCGAATGGACCCTTTTTTTCCACAGCAGCCAACGCATCCGCCAGACACGATACAGCCGTGACGTCATGGCCATCGTGACGCAGAAAACCAGCCGTCACCATCCGAACAGGAGCCTCATCATCAATGACGAGAACCCGCAAATGCATCTGCCTGTTCTCATCTGCCTGGTGCTCAGTCAGCGTATCTTCCCTGACCACCGGAAGAATCAATGTCATGCACGTCCCCTTCCCGAGCGTGCTGTCCACAACGATTTCCCCATAACTCCGGCTCAGAAACCCGTAGACGCTCGACAGACCCAGACCCGTGCCACGCCCGACATCCTTCGTGGTGAAGAACGGATCGAAAATCCGCTTCATCACCTCTGGAGACATCCCCTCGCCTTCATCAATCACATCAATCGCAACAGCCCGCTCCGGACAGCACTCGGGAGGCAGCGTATCGAACTTCTGTCCCACCAGACGTGCTGACACCCTCACGGTCCCGCCATGGGTCATCGCATCCCGGGCATTCACACACAGATTGAGAAGCGCCATCTCGAGTTGATCCTGATCGGACCAGACTGCTGGAAAATCGGGAGAAAGCTCTTCAAGCGACAGCACACAGGTGATGCTTTTCTCCCCGCTCCGACGCTTGAGACTTTGCACAAGGAGGGCCTCAAGCCCCGGCAAGAGTTCCTGCAGCCGAACAGGTGCCAGCCTCGCCTCACGAGGACGCCCAAACTGCAACAGCCTGCGCGTCAGAACGGCTCCTCGCTGCGCAGACTCCATGGCATTTTTCACAAGTGCGCCGGACGTCTCATCCAGTTCCACCATATCTTCGAGCAGTTCCAGAGAACCGGAAATCGCTGCGAGAAGGTTGTTGAAGTCGTGCGCAATCCCGCCAGCTAACGTCCCAAGAGACTGAAGTTTGTCTGCCTGCCGAAGCCTGCTCTCCATCAGGACACGCCGGGTGACATCCCGGTCCATACTGACCTGCCAGCGTTCAGCGGAAGGAACATTTTGCGGCCACGCCAGAGCGAGCCGCGTCAGTTCATGCCAGCGTTGTGTGGTGCCCTCATTTCCGTCGGGTACAGTCTCCGCAATCAGTCGCTCTTCCTGCCCGCTCTGCCGGACCGCTTCGCGCATCTGGCGAACTTCACCCCGCAGAGTCTCAGGAAAATGCGTTAGCTCGTCTCCGGCATTCTCAACGGTTTCATCAAGAATATTGCTCCGAATGCATCGCCCCTGCGCATCGGAAAAAACCAGACCGATCGGCAACGCTTCCATAAGACCGCGCAGCAGGGCCTGCTCCGTCTGTAAGGCGCGCTGGGCCATACAGTGCTGGGTCACTTCCCCCACGAGGGATCGTAGCGCATCTGAATCCCAAGGTTTGTGCACGTAAGCCTGCACCTGCCCGAGATTCAGCGCCGAGACCACCGCATCCAGGTCCGCATATCCCGTTAGAAGAATACTGCGTGCGTCAGAAAACTCCCGCGCCCGCATCAGCAGTTGGTCACCCGTCAGGCCAGGCATCCGCTGATCGGAAATAATGGTCGCGACATCCGGATGCGCACGCAGAAGATCAAGCGCCCTGAACGGATCCGTCGTGGCGAGGATCTCGTACTGGTCCTCCAGCAAATCCTCCAGTGCAACAAGGATTTCCTCCTCATCGTCCACCAGCAGGATCCGGGGACGGCTCGGCCCCTTGGCACTCCACACACTCATACGGGACGACCAGTCGCAACCGGCCCCTCTTCTGTCATTGTCACGGGCAGGCTGAGCCGGAAACAGGCTCCAATTCCTCGGCCATCCGGCAGATTGGCATCCGTGATCTCGATGGTTCCGTCATGGGCCTCCATGACGCTGTAAGCAATCGCCAGCCCCAGTCCGGTGCCGGTTCCAACAGGCTTGGTCGTAAAAAACGGATCAAAGACGCGGTTTCTCAATTCAACGGGCAAACCCGGCCCATCATCGCTGATGGTCATGTCATACCGGCCGTTCTCGAGCCGAGACGTAATGACAATCCGCCCCTCCACAGGGCCTCCTTCCGGAGACATATCCGCCAGCGCATCGGCAGCATTGGATATGATGTTCATAACGACCTGATTCAGGAATGCAGGCTGACAGACCAGATGCGCCGGCGCCTGAAGATCCTTCTCAATAATGATATCTGGCCCCAGCTTGTGCCCCAGTAATGCCAGTGCAGTATCCAGCGCCCCGGGAACGTCGACCGTCTGGAACGAACTTTCATCCAGTCGCGAGAACCGTCTGAGACTCAAGACGAGGTTCTGGATACGCTGAAGTCCGAGCTTCATGGACTCCAGACGCGAAATTCCCTTCTGCATGAGAGGCGCACCCTCTTCAGGGCCACCCATCGTCTGAAGGCGTTTCAGAGTTCGCTCAACCGTATCTGCATGAGCAATCGTAAATGCCAGCGGATTGTTGATCTCATGGGCGATACCCGCCACCAGCTCACCCAGAGACGCCATCTTCGCGGTCTGGACGAGTTTGGACTGTGCCTGAATGAGCTGCTCATTCGTCCGGGCCAGTTCCATGTTGGCCTGCGCCAGTGCCTCAGCCATTTCAGCCTTGGCTCTCGCCGCTTCAAGTGTCAGGGCATTCTGCTGACGTTCAATTTCCTGCTGACGAAATTCATCCTGCGCCATACGTCGCTGGGCGAGTGTTCTGATCCGCATCGCCAGCGCTTCAATGGCGATATCACTGGGCACCAGATCATCAATGCCAGCTTCAAAGAACTCACCGGAAGACTGCCGTCTGAAGCGCGACGCCTCCACAATCCCTAACGTCCGGAACGGGATACCGCCAGCCTCAAGCACCGCCTGCCGACGTGCATCCAGAAGTCTGCAGAATTTCAGATCTTCTTCGCCACTTCCCAGCTCCAGAACCAGACAGTCAGGCCCATCCGCACCACGCAGCCAGCCGCCTTCGATCAGATCATCAGAACGCTCGATGGATGTCACCGTATGGCCATCGCGCCAGAGCAGTTCGCCTAGTGTGGTTTCAGGGGCATCATCGGGAATGTCCTCGTCTTCATCTTCATCCCGAGGGGAATTGACGATAACGATTCTGGCCCGACGCAGGCGGGATGCCTCGTCTACCTGAAGAAGCTCCGGCCCCTCTCGCAGAAGTGCGCGCATTCGCAGCACCAGAAGATCCGGATGAGCAGATTTGGAAATATAGGCGTCTGCGCCGCTTTCCAGGCCTTCGCGCTCAACCCCCGGAGACGCGTCCTCCGTCAGCATCAGAATGGGAATGGTCCGGGTCAATGCATCCAGCCGCAGACGCCGCGCAAGCTGGCCGCCTGTCATGCCCGGCAGCTCTGAACAGACCACCACAAGATCGGGCATCAGGTCTTCGACCATGCCCAGCGCGGCCTCGCCACTCCCCAGACATGTGACGGCAAAACCTTCTTTCAGCAGAACACGCCAGATCCTCTGGGCATGCGTGTCGTCCGGCTCCACGAGAAGAACACGTGCCGTCTCCGTCGCTCCAGACGGATTTCTGAGGTCAGAAGGTAGCATGACGGTGACGGAATGTTTGCATTGACGGCCTCTTGCAGCTAGTCCGAAGCTGATGTTCGTCCGATTTCCAAGGGGCGAAGACTAACTCCCGTTACCGGACCAGTGGAAGCCGTATCTATGGACATTCAGCCCTCCTGCAACATTACGGACCGCCTGCTCAACACCCGTAGCGGGGAAAGTGCCCCTCTTTCAACCGGGGCCCTGATCCGGACTGGCATCTGGTCCGTCTGCTATTTCATGTTCTATTTCGCCCAGCAGGTGGCCGAACTTCTGGCTCCGCTGCTGCTGATCCTGGGTCTGGGCTGGTACATCCTGCCGCATATCGTCAGCGCCATCACGACAAGTGCAGCCAGCGCCGACCCGCAGGCGAAGGACATCATGAATCATGTCGCCGGTACGCTGCCAACGCATCTTCAGATCGGCAGCCACCTGCTGACGCCCGGTTCGCTGATGTTCGACGGCTTTCTGCTCATGGGTCTCGCCGCTATCGGTGCCACGCTGTCCGCACTGGCTGCCCGCAACATGTGAGAAAGGTCAGGGGGAAACAAAATGGCCGACACCTGGCCACAGATGGCTCACTTCCCCCGCTTTCCAGTGCCATACGGCAACGGCACCACACCCGACCATGACAAGGCTGACGCCCCATGCAGCCAACCAGCTTCCCGTGCTTCCAATCATGTGACGAACCGGCGCTTCTGATGCAGCGACCGGTCCAACCGGTGCACGGGAATGCAGGACGGACTGACGACGCTCAATTTCCCTTGCTGCCAGACTGCACACACCTGCTGACTGTTGCTTCAGAGGTCCTGCGCCAGGTTCAGTTCCTTCATCCGGCTCTGCGAGAGAGGCCACAGCATCCTCCACACCATGCCCTTCCTCATCAGGCATGGCGGCTGAAGCCTCCGCATCCCAGCTTTCCCCACAATTTGCGCAGCGCAACCGGCGCGCATGGTCCAAAAGTGCCTGAGGCACTTCAAAAACCGCATGACAGTGGGGACATTCAAGACGCATCACAGTATCCTTCAAAAATCAGGCCACACCGACATCAGCCTGATCTGAACTGGCTTGCCCATATGAAGGGGTTACCGTTAATAAATGGTTAATGTGCCTGCAATACCTCTGAGCGCCCATTCATGATCCGCCTTCGAGATGTGTCTCTGAAACCCGCTGGCGTTGGGCAACCCGTTCTGCACGGCATGACCCTGAGCATTCCACAGGGAGAGTTCCGCTGGCTGCTGGGACCATCGGGGGCAGGCAAATCCAGCCTTCTTCGCCTTCTGACACTCGGAGCACGCCCGGCGTCCGGCCAGATGGACATTCTCGGGACATCCGTAACAGGAGCAAGCCGGGGCGCATTGCGGAATCTGAGAAGACGCATCGGATTTGTGCCGCAGGACTACCGCCTGATTGGTGAATGGACCGTCTTTGACAATGTCGCCCTTCCGTTGCGCTTAAGGGGCCGATCTGAGCGCGAGATCCGGCAGGAGGTTTTCTCCGTTCTGGAGTGGCTGGACGTTGCCGCTTATGCTCATTCCCGCCCCACCATCCTGTCAGGTGGAGAGCAACAGCGCGTTGCGATCGCCCGCGCCCTGATCGGGCGCCCTGACATACTTCTGGCGGATGAACCCACAAACGCTCTTGAAGAGTCTCAGGCCAGACGCCTGCTCTCCACATTCCAGGAACTGATTGATCTCGGTACAACCGTGATCGTCGCAACACATAACGAATCTCTGGTGCGGGAAGCCCCCGCGCAGTCGATCATGCTCCGCGACGGCACCCTTGATCCGCAGGCTGTCGCCCCTTGAGCCGCCGCGTCTCCCCCGGCCTGCGCTCCGGCAGCCTACCGCTTCTTGTTGCTCTCATGACCCTTCTGGCCGGCCTGGCCCTCGCAGGTCTGAGCGGTATTCAATCCCTGGCCGCAGGCTGGTCACAGGCCGCGCGCAGTGCTGCAACCATCGAAATTCCGACGGACATCCCGAATGCGCCTGACCGGACGGACGCCCTTGTCCATGCCCTGAAAGCACTAGACGGGGTAACGAACATCCAGAAACTCTCGACAGACAAGGTTCAGGATCTTCTCGCCCCCTGGCTGGGACAGCCTGTTGGATCTCACAAAGGATTACCCGGACTGTCGTTGCCCCAGGTCCTGATCGTGGCCCACGCCCCCGGAACCGACCTCACCGCAACAGTCCACGACGCACTTCCAGAAGCCATCGTTCAGGAAGACCTTCAATGGGGGCAGAGACTCGAGCGCCTTGGCACCAGTCTCACGGGCTGCGCATGGCTGGCCGTGATTCTGATCGCAGCCATTGTCATCCTTTCCATTGGCATTACGGTGCGCCGTTCTGTAGCGGCTCAGAAACGGGCCGTGGACATCGTTCATTCACTTGGTGCGGCAGACCTCACAATCTCAAGCCACATTGCAGGACGCGCCGCACTCCTCAGCTTTCTCGGAGGTATCGCGGGACTGATTCTTCTCACTCCGCTGACAACTTCCCTCGCAACGACGCTTTCCCCTTTCGCACACCAGTCGGCACTCCCGGCAACCTTTCCAACCACGCTTGATGGATGGTGGACGACCCTGAGCATCCTGCCGTCCTCCCTTTTGAAGGAACTCGGAGCACTTCCCCTCATCGCCGCCTGTCTCGGATGGCTCACGGCCCAGGGCGTGGTCCTCGTCTGGCTGAGACGGCTGCCGTGAGAGCCATTTTTTCCGTTCTGTTGCTGGTCGCTCTTCTGTGGACACTCGGGCTGGCGTGGTTCATCCATGATTCCCGTCAGCCTCCGCATGTTGCGACTGTCTGCGACGGGATTGTGACCCTGACAGGCGGCCAATCACGGATCGAAACCTCCATAACCCTCCTCAACGGAGGCTACGGACAACTCCTGCTCATTTCCGGAGTGGGTCCGCACGTCACCCTTGATCAACTGATGAAGCTGCAGAAACAGTCCCTGTCACAGGATATGGAAGCCAGAATCACACTGGGGCGTCGGGCTGTCAGCACGATCGGAAATGCCTACGAAATCACAACATGGGCCCGGGATCACAAGCTTCACAGTCTGCTTGTCGTAACAGCCGGCTATCATATCCGACGCGCCATCGTGGAACTGCATCGTACAGCTCCGGAACTGGACCTTGTTCCTTACCCTGTCCTGCCGCCCGCTCTTGAGGCACCTTTAACGCGCCAGACGCTTCACCTTCTGGTTCGGGAATATCTCAAACTTCTTGGAGCCGAACTCGGCAACCTTACGGGGCTACCAGACGGAAATGCCGGCCTGACCGCGCACTGACGCCTCTTGTCTAATGCGCCATTTTCTGGTGAGCACACAGCATCATGAGCATATTCCGCGGCCTGCTGTTCAATCTGTACTTTCTGATCCTTACCCTGATCATGGGTCTGGGCGCTCTGCCGATCCGTTTGCTCGGACGGAAGGATCTGGCTCTAAGCTACGCCAAGCTCTGGTCCCGGGCCGTTCTGGTCGGCTTCTCACGCCTCTGCTCCGTCCGCATTGAAATCAGCGGGCAGGACAATATTCCCGCAGGCCCGAGCCTCATCGCATCGCAGCATCAATCCTTCTTCGATGGATTTGTCTGGATGAATCTGGTTCCTCTGCCGACCTACATCATCAAGCACGAACTTACGAAAATTCCGCTGGTTGGCCCCATGCTCGTCCTTGCGGGCATGATCCCGGTCAGGCGCAGCGATGGCTCCAAAGCCCTCCGCACCATGATGAAGGACAGTGCAGACGCCCACGCGGCAAACCGACAGATTGTCATCTTCCCTGAAGGGACAAGAACCCTGCCGGGTGAGCGCCATCCCATTCAGCCCGGCATCATCGCTCTTGCCCGGCAGGCCAATGTGCCGGTCGTCCCGGTCGCAACCAATTCCGGCCTCTTCTGGGACCGCTCTCCCTGGCACAAACAACCGGGAGTCCTGAAGGTCGTCATCGGCAAGCCACTCCCTGCAACACAAGGACGCGGCGCCTTCACTGCAGCGCTGGAAGAAGCGTGGGACGAACTGTGCGCAACTCATGCATTACCGCGCGATCCTGTGGATAACTCTGTGGAGTGAGAAACGCTTCAGCTCATCTTGAGAGTTGATGATATTTCACACTTGGGCACCGCAGGAATTACGCAGAAACCCTTCAGTTTCCAACACCAGTATAAAAAGCCCGTTTTCCTGCGGTTTTCCGGGCTTTTCGACAGGCTTACCTCTGCCTTTTTTCTGTCACACTGATAGAAAGCTCTTTCGCCCGGCAGCAATTTTTCCCTCACTGCCGTTTTGGGGATAAAATAGAGCCGTCAGAAACCAGATTTATATCCGCCCTCACAAAGACAGGCTCAGTGACCTTTTCTCTCAATACTGTCCGTTACCTTAAGACGGGACTTGTGATGGCCGGTATCGTCACAGGCCTCCTGTTTGTGGACACCCTGCTGTGGTGGCGTACAACCCATACGATCGAGACAGGAATCGAAGCCCGTCGCGCAGAACTTCAGGCCGCCGGATGGGCCACGACGGTTGAACAGATCACTCATGGTGGCTGGCCATTCGGCGCATGGGTCACACTGGCCTTCCCACACCTGCGTCATGACCGCTCTATTTCGGCTCCGTTTGAAGCTGGCTGGAGCGGAAAAGCCCTTCGCGTGGGGGGCTCATGGCTGGAACTGATACGAACAGGCTTTCCGGTATTTCTGCCTGGGCCCCACGCAGCACGTTTCATCTCCCAAACCGTCCAAATGACGATTCTGTCTCAGAATCTGCATCTGCGTTTTTCCACAGACCACGAAACAACGTTCAAAGCCCCCTCTGCCCAGATCGCTCTGACAACACCCTCTCTGGATCAGTCAATTTCGGTCACAGAATTCTCCGGACGCCTGTTCACAGCCCCTGACGCCCCTCACGATGCAACACGCCTAGGCCTCGAACTGTCTGCCCGAACACTGCGTTCGCCAGCACTCGATCCACTCAAGCTCGCTTTACGAGACGCCCGGCTCGTAGCAGCCCTGACATCCTCGACCCGAAAAGATGTAACACCCTTCTTTTCACTGGAGGGATATGACCGGCTGCTGCTCCAGACAGCGGCTGTCTCATTCGGCCCAGATCATCATGCCAGTCGCCTGTCCTCCTCTGGAATGCTCGAATTGCCAGCCTTCACCGGCCACCTCACCTTTAGCCTGCTCAACTGGCATGATGCGGCAGAACAGCTTCTGAACACGACGTCCGTCCGAACCTCGCTGGCACCAGATCTGCAGGCCATCCTTGAACGTGTCCTGCACGCAGAGCCTTCGCCCGCGCTACGCAATGACCTGCCGCTAGTCTTTGATGTTCCGGTCATTCAGGGGCAATTCCCATTGTCTCTGGACGCGTTTCTGCAAAATATTTCCACACACAAAATTGACGGATCACATTCGCGAGAGTAGACGCGGGGACATGTCTTGATCTTTGTCAAAATCGTGGCCTTCGCGAAAACTTTCGTTGTGCTGCGGCTTTCAGAGCTCAGGTCCGGGTCATGTGTGCGGTGCGGCGCGCGTGATCTTCGCTCTTTTCCTGACTTCTAAGGCGTGAACGTAGCTGACGGGTCCTTCCGGACTGGTTCTGCGGTCCGTCGTCCAAGCAGAAGGCACAATCGCAATGTTCGGCCTGTCGGCTTTATTTCTCGCGCGATTCCAGTTCGCGTTTACAGTCGGGTTTCACATCGTGTTTCCCGCATTCTCGATCGGGCTCGCTGCCTATCTTGCGGTTCTTGAAGGCCTCTGGCTCAAGACCGGACGCAGCGCCTACCTGGACCTCTTCAAATACTGGCTGAAAATCTTCTCCGTCGTGTTCGCGATGGGTGTGGTGTCTGGCCTGGTCATGTCCTACGAGTTTGGAACCAACTGGTCCCAGTTCTCGCAGAAGGCTGGCCCCATCCTTGGCCCGATGCTGGCCTACGAAGTGATGACGGCCTTCTTCCTTGAAGCCGGCTTCCTCGGCGTCATGATGTTTGGCCTCAACCGCGTAGGCAAAGGGCTGCACTTTGGCGCAACCTGCATGGTCTCGATCGGTACGCTGATCTCCATGACGTGGATTCTCGCCTCCAACTCCTGGATGCAGACGCCTCAGGGCTACATCATCGATGAAGCCACGGGCCGCTTCCTGCCGGGCAACTGGTGGCAGATCATCTTCAACCCGTCCTTCCCGTTCCGCCTCGTGCACATGGGACTGGCAGCCTTCCTGTCCGTCGCGTTCATCGTAGCTGGCGTCGCTGGCTGGCATCTGCTGAAGGCCCGTCGTGAAGGCCGTCAGGCATCCGAACAGGTTCGTCTGATGTTCTCCATGGCAATGTGGATGGCTGCGATCGTTGCTCCGGTTCAGTTCCTGGCGGGTGACACGCAGGGTCTGAACACGCTGGAATACCAGCCTGCCAAGATCGCTGCCATGGAAGGTGACTGGGACTCTGAAGGCCGCGCGCCGGAAATCCTGTTCGGTATTCCGGACATGGAAAACGAGACGACGCACTACAAGGTCCAGATCCCGCTTCTCGGTTCCCTGATCCTGACGCACAGCCTTGATGGCAAGGTGCCGGGCCTGAAGGACTACCCGAAGGATCTGCGCCCGTACTCGCCGCTGCTGTTCTTCTCCTTCCGCATCATGATTGCGCTTGGCTCGCTCATGGTTCTGGTCGGCCTGTGGTCTCTCTTCCTGCGCTGGAAGGGCAGCCTGTACGACAATGCAATGCTGCATCGTGTCGCACTCTGGATGTCTCCGGCTGGCTTCGTCGCTCTGCTCTGCGGCTGGATCACGACCGAGGTGGGCCGTCAGCCCTTCACGGTTTATGGTCTGCTCAAGACGTCTGACAGCGTGTCCCAGATCGCCCTGCCGAGCATGGCAACGTCCATGATTGCATTCGTGATCGTGTACTTCATTGTCTTTGCAGGCGGCATCACGATCCTGCTGCGCAGCTTTGCCCAGGAACCGCATCCGGGTGAAGAAGGTCCGTCCGAGCACGAACCGCAGATGTCTGCCGGGACAACGCAGGTTTCCCATCACCCTCACAATGCTGGTCTGGCGGAGTAAGCGATCATGACCGAAACCGCCGCTTTCTGGCTTCCCGTGGTCTGGGCCGTTCTCGCGGCCTCTGCCATCTTCCTTTACGTCATCCTTGACGGCTTTGACCTCGGCATCGGTGTCCTGTTCCTCAAGGAACGGGATCACGATCACCGCAACGTCATGGTCAACACGGTCGCTCCTGTCTGGGACGGCAATGAAACCTGGATGATCTTTGGCGGCGCCGCCCTCTATGGCGTCTTTCCGGTCGCGTATGGCACCATCCTGCCAGCGCTTTACCTGCCAATCCTGTTCATGCTGCTGGCTCTCATTCTTCGCGGTGTCTCTTTTGAGTTCCGTTTCAAGATGAAGTCCCCCCGGTCCCAGTTCTTCTGGGATGCGTCCTTCTGCGGCGGCTCCATTGTCGCAGCCTTCATGCAGGGCGTTATCCTTGGCACGCTTGTTCAGGGCATCCCCGTCCAGAACAACGTGTTCGTTGGAACGTCGCTAGACTGGGTCACGCCGTTTGCCCTGTTCTGTGGCGCCGCAGTGACCATCGGCTACGCGCTTCTGGGCTCCACATGGCTGATCTGGCGTTGCGAAGGCGAACTGCAGGATACGATGCGTCGCGTCTCTTATGCGCTTGCTGGCCTGATGCTGCTGGCGATCGTCGCCGTCTCCGCATGGACGCCGCAGCTTCACACGACCTACATGCAGCATTGGCTTGAATGGCCGCAGCTTGCTCTGGTCCTGCCGGTTCCGGTTGCTGTCGTTGCTGTCGCTGGTGCGCTCTTCCTGGGCCTGCGTAACCGTAAGTCCCACCTGTTGCCGTTCATCGCGACACTGGGTCTGTTCTTCCTGTGCTTCTCCGGACTGGGGATCAATGTCTGGCCGTATATCGTGCCGCCGACAATCACCATCTGGCAGGCCTCTTCCCCGCCGAGCAGTCAGGCTTTCGTCCTGTTCGGTGCCATGTTCCTGCTGCCGGTCATCCTCGGATACACGATCTATTCCTATTATGTGTTCCGCGGAAAAGTGACGGCAGAGCATCACTACCACTGATTTTCCGGGAGTTCGGACCATGAGAATCGAGTACGGAAAACCCGATCAGAAAACTGGCCCCGTTGCGTGGATGAAACGGGTCGGGTGGTTCGTTCTTTTCTGGGCCAGCGGCGTTCTCGTCGTTGGCGTGGGAGCCGAACTCCTCAAGAAAATCATTTTCGGCGGTCATCACTGACCTACCCCGGAACAAAAAACCCCGCCTTACAAGGGCGGGGTTTTTTGTTGCCTTCAGAAGGTATCTTTCTGAAGGCGCAATTCTGAAAAGCGAGCGACATCTGATGCTCTCAGAAACGGGTTCGTTGCCCGCTCGGTGCCAAGAGAGACTGGCAAAGTCGGGCGCCCTGCTTCCAGAAGCGTTTCGACTTCAGCAGCCCGGGCCTTGAGGGCTGGGTTGTCCGGCTCAACATGCAACGCGAAGGCGATGTTGGAGCGGGTATATTCGTGCCCTGCACAAACCAGCGTATCATCTGGAAGGACATCATAACGATGCAGACTCCGGAACAGCTCCTCTGCCGTCCCTTCGAGCAGACGCCCACATCCCGCGCTGAACAAAACATCCCCGCAGAAAAGCGCGGGCACTTCCGGGACAACATAGGACAGATGCCCCACAGCGTGGCCCGGCGTCAGCAGAACCTCTACGGCCACGTCACCAATAAAAAACGTGTCTCCATCTTCAAGGCCACGATCCAGTCGAGGCAGCCATTCCGGCTTCTGGGATGGGCCGAACACCTTCGCCCCGTAGCGTTCCCGCAAAGCATTCACCCCGCCCGTATGATCCGCGTGATGATGGGTCAGAAGGATCAGATCCAGTCGACCTTCACCCAGAAGGTCGATCACCGGCCCTGCCCCACCAGGGTCCACGACAGCGCGCGACCCATCACCGGCCGTCAGAAGCCAGACATAATTATCTGACAGAACCGGGATAGCTTGAATATCGAGTGACATGACGGTTCCCCTGAACTTCGCTTGCTGATTAGATGCATATCATGCTGACGCGCCTGACACGTTCCCGTTCCGAAGATGCCGCGGCCTTTTACGAAAGCCGGACAGGAGTGCGTACCGCCGCGCTCCTGAACCGGCGACTGCAGGCCATATTGCCAGATCTCCGGGCACGTCGCCTGCTCGGCATAGGCTATCCCGGCCCCTATCTTCCCGCCAATGCGGGCTATGCGGTTTCGGGGCGCCTCCAGCATCCACAGACCCAGCGACCTTTTCCTCAGACACTTCAGGATTGCCTCGTTGATAGTGGGCGCCTGCCTTTCGATGACCTGTCGATGGACACGGTCCTGGCCGTCCATGGGCTCGAATTTACCCGCTCGGCTCCGGATTTTCTGCGTGCCATCTGGAAAGTCATGACCGATGACGGGCAACTGATCCTTATTGTCCCGAACCGCTCCGGCTACTGGGCCCATACGGACGCAACGCCCTTCGGTCACGGTACCCCTTTCAGTACGGCGCAACTCACCCGTCTGCTGGAACAGGGGCTGTTCTGCATTGAGCAGCACACAGGCGCTCTCATGGCACCCCCTGCGCTTCTTTCCAGAATTTCGGGCACCCTTCCCGAGCGCGTGGGAAAAATAACGCATTATCCCTGTGCGGGCGTGCATATCGTCGTCGCGCGCAAGAATGTCTATGCCGGACTACCACTTATGGAAGAAAAGGCCCGTACAGCCGTTCCCAGACAGCTTGCGGAACCTGCCTGAAAAACGCCTTCTTTGTGGCGAATTCTTGACCCTAGCTTTCTGTGCCGTAAGAGTGCGTCCCATGTCGTTGATCCAGTCCTTCAAGCTCGTCCTGTCGCCGCCGCATCGCGCCGCGACTCCCTTCCTCGCCGCCGGCGCCCTCGTCGGGCTCATCGGTCGGGCGACGCCGTGGCGCTTTACGCGTCTTCTCGGCAAGGCAGGCATCGCGTTCTCCGCGTTCTGCCTGTACTTCTTCCGTGACCCGAAGCGCACACCGCCGCCGGGTGCAAACCTGGTTCTGGCTTCAGCCGATGGCCGTGTTACAGGCGTGTCTCTGGTTTCGCCACCACCGGCTCTGGAAATGGGCACCACACCAGTCTGGCGCGTCTCGACGTTCCTGTCCGTCCTGGATGTCCACATCAACCGGATGCCAGTCGCCGGGCAGGTCACGAAGATTGCCTATCATGCAGGCAAGTTCCTGAATGCCAGCCTCGACAAGGCGTCCGAACATAACGAGCGCAACGAAATCCGCCTGACGCTTCCGGACGGCCGCAATATCGGCGTCGTGCAGATCGCAGGCCTGATTGCCCGCCGTATTCTCTGCTTCGTGGAAGAAGGCGATCATCTGGAAGCTGGCGAGCGTTTCGGCCTGATCCGCTTTGGCTCTCGCACTGACGTATATCTGCCGCCTGGTGTTGAGCCGATCGTTGTTGAAGGGCAGACCATGATCGGGGGCGAAACCGTCCTGGCGAAACTCTGAGCCAGACCGCGCCCATGACCATTCCCGAGACGGCTGAACTCAACCGTCCAGCCCGACGCCGTCGTATTCGCCGCAGACTGCGCCGTATGGGACGTACTCCCCGCACCCGCGTGCGGGGACCGTCTTTCAACCGGCTGATCCCCAACATCCTGACCATGCTTGGCCTCTGCGCTGGCCTGAGCGGGATGCGCTTTGCACTGGAACACCAGTTCGCCCACGCGGCAGTCGCTCTTCTCATCGCGGCCTGTATCGACGGGCTTGACGGACGGATTGCACGCCTCCTGCGCGGAACCACACGGTTTGGCGCAGAATTCGACAGTCTGTCTGACTTCGTGTGCTTTGGCGTTGCGCCGTCTTTTGTGCTGCTGATGTGGTGCCTTGAAGATGCCGGACGTTATGCCTTCGTGCCGTGCATCATGTTCACAGTCTGCATGGCGCTGCGTCTGGCGCGCTTTAATGCGAGCCTCGATGACGATGACAAGCCGGACTATTCCGCGAACTTCTTCACAGGTGTTCCCGCTCCGGCAGGAGCAGGCATCGTGCTCTTTCCAGTCTTTCTGGGACTGGAAGCGGACCGTATGCATGCCGATGGTCTTGCTGCCCTCGCCCGTGAGCCGATTGTTTCCGCCATCTGCCTTATCCTGACAGCACTTCTGCTGGTTTCCACATTACCAGTCTGGTCCTTCAAGAACTTCAAGGTTCCAGCCCGCTACGTGCTTCCGCTGATGCTGGGAACCGGCCTTTACGCCGCTGTTCTCGTTGCTGACCCGTGGGGAGCCCTTGCTGCGGCTGGTCTGTTCTATGTCGCCATTCTGCCGTTTTCCCGCCGGTCCTATCACCGGTTAAGAAAAGCAGCCGAGGACATGTCCGAGACGGTTGAAGAAGAAACCGCCTGAAACAGAAAAAGCCGCCGGAGACCCCGGCGGCTTTTTTTTAATCTATAAGGCCGAAGACACTCTCCGGCCTTCAAAACACTCTTATTCCGTTACATCCCAGAGCCATGCCGCGCCGCGAACGCCAGAGCTGTCACCGTGCAGGTTCTTCACGATCGGCGTCGTGCAGACAGGCGTAATGACGTGCTTGCTCAACAGGGGCGGAACGCGATCATAGAGCGACGCAAGGTTCGAAATGCCGCCCCCCACAACAATAACGTCCGGGTCAAGAAAGTTGATCGCCAGCGAACATGCACGAGCAAAGCGTTCCATGTAACGATTAAGCGCTGCAATCGCAGCCTGATCCCCGTTCGCAGCCGCATCTTCAATGCCCGCAGTGTTCCGGTTGCCGTCGCCTTTCCAGTCCGCAGCAAGCGCTGGACCCGACAGATAGCGCTCCATGCACCCTTTGTTGCCACAGAAGCACGGGCGCGGCTCGCCATCTTCCGGCAGAGGCCAGGGAAGCGGAAGGTGACCCCACTCACCTGCAATGTGATGCCGCCCCTCAATGACCCGACCATTGTTCACAATGCCCGCACCCATGCCAGTTCCGACAATGATACCGAACACTGTCTGAGCACCCTTCGCAGCCCCGTCTGCCGCTTCTGAAAGTGCAAAGCAGTTTGCATCATTCTCGGTGCGGACCGGGCGGGCCAGAGCGGATTCCAGATCCATGCCGAAAGGCTGGTCATTCAGCCACGTGGCATTGGCATTCTTGATCAGACCCGTTTCCGGAGAAATGGACCCGGGAATACCGATCCCCAGCGTGGACGTACTCTGACCGGCAGACACGCGGTGACTTGGAACAGCCCCCAGACGATGGTCCACGCTCGTTACGAGATCACGGATTGCAAGAATAGCTTCCGGATAGACACCCGGATTAGGAATGCGCTCACGCAGGACAAGCTCGCCCTGGCGATTGAGAACTGCGATCTCGATCTTCGTTCCACCGAGATCGATACCAAGGCGATAATCAGCCATTTCATGCCCTGTACTGTTTTGATGGCTCCCGACACGGGTAGCCAGACACGGATTAACGCACTGTATGCGCCAGTCTGCTTGAACGGGAAAGCCTCTGCGGGCAAGTCGTCCCATCACAAAAAAACAATGTTTCTGTTTTTAGCGACATGACCGGACACAAAAGCCGGACGTTTTCAGCGTCCAGCCAACCGCTGCATACCTGAAAGAATATCCTGCGCAGACGGCGGACAGCCGGGAATGGTCTTGCGAACCTGCGTCAGGGCCTTGAGGCCTCCAAGCGTGGCGTATCCAGCCCCGAACAGGCCACCATCGATCGCACAGGCCCCAACGGCGACCAGGCTTTTCCCCGGCGGCATGGCTTTCCAGACGCGATCAAGCATCTGCACGCAGGCGCGACTCATGGCACCCGTCACCAGCAACCAGTCCGCATCCGCCGGATCGGCCACACGTCTGAAACCATATCGCTCAAGGGCAAACGCCGAGCCGCACAGGCTCTCGACTTCCATGGCACACCCTTCGCAGCCACCAGTCTCAAGCACATACAGGCTGATCATCCCGGTTCGGGCGGGTGCATCATTTTCCGGAGAGACCCTCCAGCGCGAGGCATCAATGAACGCATGCAGCACACTCAGCGGGCCGGTCTTCTGAAACACGCTCACATCGCCACTCCTGATGGGGACAGGGCCAGAGAGCGCAGAGCGGCAGGCAGTCGCTCTGGCGTTTCACCTTGCAGCACAGCAGGCAGAACCGACAATAACGACACCGAGGGATCACGAGCCTGAACGGCATCAATCTTCCCATTCCTGAGGCGCACCCAGTACCAGATATCTCCGCGGGCTCCCTCCGCAACGCCGATGCCTTCCTGCGTGGCCTCAGGCGCAGGCTCGTCATCATCCATACCGATGCTGCCGAGAATACGCTGGATCAGAGCCAGGGAGTCGCGGATCTCGGTCAGGCGCAATGCATCTCTCGCCGCGCCATCACCTTCACTTGATCCTGTCGAGCGCAGGGCATCCAGTCGCATTCCGGCTTCCCTCCGACGCACGTCCAGACTGCGCCCCGAGGCTCTGCCCACCAGCCCACCAACCGCAAACTCCCGCGCCTGCGCCGGAGACAGAACAGCAAGGCCCTTCAGTCGCGGGGCAAAAACGGATTGCAGCTCCCGCAACTGGGCCATGCGTGGCTGCATCGCACTCACAACCGCCTGCGCCAGCGGAACGATCTCCAGACCCACGCGAAAACCATCACATCGCACCAGATCTGTCAGTCGCCGGGAAATGCCCTGTTCAGCACAGGCGGAAGCAATCGCCTCACGTGCATGCTCGCAATGTGTGGCCAAAAGCCCTGCATCCACAGATCTGGCTGTGCGGGCCATGTCAAACAGGTGAACAGACATCCGCTCGATTTCCAGCAGGATCATCCAGCAGTCCCGCACGCCCGGACCCGGCTGCAAACCGCGGGCCTGAGCCACAGCCCGGCAGAACGCAAGCGGATGCGCCACAAACCCTCCGGCGGTCATCCGGGACACCAGAGGCAGGGATTCCTCAGGTGTCAGACCGATCATCCGGTGCAGTACACCGCGATGCGCCAACCCGGCATTCACGGAGACCCCCTGAACTTTTCCGCGGACAACATCAAAAGACAGTTCCAGCGGCCCCGTCAGACCCGACTTTTCGGCAGGGAGAACTGTACGCCCGGCAACAGGACGAGCCGCCTGCCCACCCGGTCCAGGGCGGGAAGATAACGGCCATGTTGCCTCCCACACCCCTTCATCCAGTGCAGGCTGACCATCCCCGGAGGCGCTCATCGCCTCGACGCCCCACAGATCATAGGCCACCCGCTCGCCCCATTCCGCAGCCGGGAAGCGCGATGACGGCGCAAGATAACGGCGCTCCTCCATTGTGGTGCTGGCTATGAGTGGACAATCACCTTCAAGCAGCAGAACATAAACGCGGTGTTCATCCGCCCAGCAGGACAGAAGCGACAATGTCGCCCCCGGCGCTGCCAGCATGGCTTCCCACTGTTCCGCGTCCAGAGAATAATGAGACAGCGCGACGCGCTCACCACCCCGGATAATCCTTCCCATCTCGCTCATGGATGCCACCCCGGTGTTGGATGCCAGGCCAGCAGCAGAGGCCCGCACAGCCCGACCACGAGAAGAGCAGCCTCAACCACCGGGACCATACCGGCTTTCAATGCCAGACCAGACGGCATCAACCCCGCAAAACGAACGTGCCTTAATCCCGGCAACAGGCACACAATCATCAGCGCAAGAAGGAGCGGCTCGAGAGAGCGTCCAATCGCGAGAAGCGCACAGAAAACCGGCCAAGGCGCCATCCCATCGGCGACACTCCGGTAATGGTCAGCATTTCCTTCCCGTTCCAGCACAGCCAGACCAAGCGACGTAATGAGCAGAAGGACAATTGCACTGCCTTCCCCAACCGCTGCGGCAATCGCTCCAAGAGCCGCCAGAACTGGCAGGAACTGCCCTCGCCCTTTCGACTGCACTGCCATCTTCATGATGAGCGTCCCGAAGCCCGCAACCAGAACCAGCAAATGCACAAGCGCATGATTATCAAGCCGCAGCATCAGAAGGATCGCGGCAAAGCGCAGACCCGTATCCAGCAGAGCAGCCTCCGGCTCCGGAACGGGCGACGGGCCCAGTCCAGCCATCATGCAAAGTCCAACTGTCAGCAGAACAGGCCCAAGCGGAGACTGCTCCATGGAAAGCAACGACGCCCCCAGAACACCCAGAATTACCCCCCCAAGCCGGGACCTGGCCATGTCCCAGACAATCGCCGCTTTCTGTGCCCCGCGGCCTTCCCGCCACGCCAGCAGAACAGTCCCCGCCCCACACAGTACCGTCACGGCGAAAGCAGAATGGACATTCAGCGCCATGAGCGCACAGCCTGTCACCAGAAAGGGCAGGATGCGGCCAGTTCTATCCCTTGCGGGAGGCAGCAGCAGCGGCATGACGGCTACGGCACAGGAGCAGGCAGCTGCCAGCGCATCGGCCCCTGGCATCAACCAGACAGCAATCGGCGTCATGATCGCCCCTGCAATGGCAAATGTCAGGCTACTGGCTGGCTGACGGTTTGCGGGCGTGAGCATGAGGAGGAAGGCCGCCAGAAGCGGCCAGACCGTGACGGCAAACAATGTCCCGACCGGAGCAAGCGGATGCATCAGTTTTCCTCCACGCGGCGCCAGGCCAGACGCGGCAGTAACGTCACGCCCAGCGCACCCAGCACGCCCCAAAGCGCAACAGCCGCTGCAAACAACGGCCAGGATTGCAGGATACACGCCATGACGATCAGACCGTCAGCCGCCACCAGAAGGCCCGTAAACTGCACAAGAGACGGCCCGAACGCCGCGCCACAAAGCCCGATCAGAACAACACCGGCCCCGAGAACGGGCGCGAGCCCCAGACTTGCGCCGGACAGGCCCAGCGCCAGCAACAGCAGAAGAGCACCAACCACAGGCAATACAGCGCCCCGATCTGGCGCATGGGGCGCAAAACGTCGCAGCCAGATCCAGGCACCGATATTCAGCCCGACCAACGTAACCGACGTCAGCAACGCCAGCAGGCCACCACACACAGTCGCTCCGGCAAACGCACAGACCAAACCATAAAACGGTAATCCCCGCCCATCCCGGCCCAGACCCGCCAGTGCCAGAAGGAGCAGAACGCCAAACCCGACAATCATGTCGCGAACCTCCCGGCCAGCGCCAGAAGAAGCGCCACGCCCGCAAACAGTGCCGTCAGCCGTTCGCTGCGCTCCTGTGCGGTCAGTCTCAATGTCACAAGCACCATCACCACGAGCAGGATACGCGCCAGAAGCGCCGCCAGCCCCACGAACCATCCGGAAAGGCCCGCCTCCGGCAACCCGACGGAGATGGGCAAAGCCAGATCAGCCAGCAGGAAAATCCAGACAAAATTCAGAACCTGAGCGACCTGCCGCGCCATATCCCGAGCCGCCCGATCTTTCATGCCTTCCAGACGCTGAAGCGTATCGCCTTCACGAAGTGGCGGGCACGAAATGGCCAAAGCCAGAACGCAGGCCCCCAAGGCGCCTTCCAGTCCCGGTACCGGCTCAATGTGCAACATTGCACAAAGCCCTCCCAGACCATCCGCGCCCGGAGCGGCCAGAGCAATCAGGGCTTCCGTCAGACACAGCACCAGAACCGCGGGAAGAACACGCCGCCCTTCATCCCGTAAGGAGGGACGCCCCAGCATCAGCCTGCCCACGAGAAGCAGTATGCCAACAAGCAGCGGATTGGCCAGCGAGATCAGGGCGCCTCCCGTTGTTACAGCAGGCAGAACAGCAAGGCTCAACAGGGAAACAGCCAGAACAAGAGCCATCCCAGGAGCCAAAGGCTGGCGGAACGCAGCGCGCCAGAAAAGTCCTGCACTCCGCACATGACGGACAGGCCCAGACACAGCTTCACCGTTGATCCAGCGCGGCAGGTCTTCCAGAAGCCACGCGACCACAGGCGTCAAAAGCAGTAGCAGAACACACTGGAAAAGCGTCTGGGCGACAGCAAGGAGGACAGCCATCATCATGATGTCAGCCCCAGAACGGCCAGTACCAGAGCCAGCAGCACAAGCCACAGGCCAACGGCCATCCGCCGTGTATCCGGCATTTTCCCGACTTTCAGGGACATCATGGCACGAGCACGTCCCCGTCCACCAACGATCAGACGGCGGAGAACCCAGGGCAAAGCGGCTGGCTCTTCAAACAGGCCAGTTTCGCCCTGCGCAGTCTGAATCCGCCCGGAAAACAGATCTGCAAAGGCTTTTTCCAACCCACGCTCCACCCGCCATGATTTGACCAGCCACAGCCAGATCGCTCCGAGAAGCAGCACAATGGCCGGCAATCTGAGATGCGCGCCATCTCCGCCACCCAGAGACCAGAAGGGCCAGACCCATTCTCCCCCCACATGATGAAGAACCGGGCTGAACACCCCGAACACGATCAGAGGCAGCAGTATGGTCGCCAGAGCAATGGCACCAACTGCTCCAGCAGGTCCAGCAGGTCCAACAGGCAACACACCCGCTTCGGGTCTGCGCCCAACGGTCAGAACATCCACAAGCGAAATCAGGCCGATCAGAAGTGCAACAAACACCCCGATCACGCTCCAGCCCTGCACACCCGCAGCCAAACCAAGCGCGGCATGAATTCCAAGCCACAGCACGATAAATCCCGGCAACGGCGGAAAAGGCAGCCTGAGAATAGCGAGCGCTGGAAGAAGACGAAGTGCTGGGACGTACAGAACCAGAAGGGTGAGATCCAGCAACAACGCTTCCAGAGCAATCCGGGCGCCCGTCGTCAGACCTTCATCCTGTGCTGCAATCATGAGCGTTGCCAGAATGGCGGGACGAAGCAGCCCAAGATCTCCCGGCTTCTCTCCCCACAATGCACAACGTCCCAAAACAAGAAGGATCATCGCACCGAGGCCAGCCATGCAGAAAATTGGGTTGATGGCCCCTGCATGCCAGAGAACAGCAACGGCAAGAAGGGATGAAAGAGCCGGAAAGAGTGCCCCATCGCGCGAACTGAGCGCAGGCCAGTAAAGAACCGGAAAAAGCGCCAGAAGGGCCACGGTACTGTCAGGGATCAGCACGGAGCAGAGAAGCGCCGGTAACGCCCACCAGAGCGGACAGGCCCTGCGTTCCTGCGTCATCCAGACACCAAGTGCTACGGCAATAGCTGGAGCCGACGTCGCGAGGATCGCAACGAGCGCCGCCGGAAGAACAATCCGGCCCTGCCCGGTCACACTGTCCCGATCCGCTTTCAGAACGGCAGGAACAGTCAATACTGCGAGGCACAGAGAGACCGGATCGGTATGAAAAAGGGTCGAAAAATTGAACAGGGTACGGTCCGCTTCGGCAGTGGAAACGGGCCGTATCAGATCATGCCCGTCAGATCATGGCGAGAGATACCTTGCGTTGCGGCGGAGGAAAAGCATGATCCAGAACTTTCAGATCCTCTTCCGTCAAAGCAATCTCCAGACTGGCAACATTCGACAGCAGATGTTTCGAAGATCCTGCTTTCGGAATAGCCATGACATTCTCCCGCCGCATCACCCAGGCCAGCGCAATCTGCGCCGGGTCGGCCGGCCCGGCGGAGGTCTCGTGCCGCCCGGCAACTTCCTTTAGTGCAGGATGCTGAAGCAGTTCCCCACCCTGCCCCAGTGGCGAATACGCCATCGTGACCACGCCTGCGTTCAGATCATGATCCAGCAGATCGAACTCGGTGCCCCGATGCTCCAGACTGTAGAGGATCTGGTTAATCTGGCAGGAGCCTGAAAGGGCTTCGATTTCTTCCATGTCATCGACATCGAAATTCGAAACACCCCAACCCCGGATCAGTCCGTCCGCCTGAAGGTCTTCAAACGCCCGGATGGTCTCTTCCAGCGGCGTACCACCGCGCCAGTGCAGCAGATACATGTCCAGCCAGTCCGTCTCCAGATGCTCAAGCGATCGGCGACAGGCCCTGCGCACACCGTCATATGACGCATTGGACGGCAGAACCTTGCTGACGAGATACACGTCATCACGCACATCCGCGATGGCCTCGCCGACCAGCTTTTCAGACCGGCCATTGCCGTACATTTCCGCGGTATCAATGACGCGCAGACCGGCTTCCAGTCCCTTGCGCAGGCTTTCGATTTCCGAAGAGCGACGATCTGCACTGTCTCCGACATTCCATGTCCCCATTCCGAGTGCAGGAACAGTGGTGCCGTTGCGGAGCGTAACGGTTTTCATAAGGCGTCTCCCGGGAAGAACTCAGTCACACAACGACATGAACGCAGGAGATGTTCCGCCAAAAGGTCAGCCGGATTTCTTCCAGCCCCGTTCCTGCTGCTGCCAGTACACAAGCGTATGCCCCGCAGCCTTCAGGGCGACCCACCGCTGACGCGCCCGCTGGACACTGGCAGAATCACGACCGTCAAACAGATCAAAAACTCTTGTGAAGGGCGAGAAGTCATCCTCTCCCGCCCCATCAACACGGAACAGAAATTTCGCACCATTCGGCACATCATTCCCTTCCGCCAGCCAGATCGGCTGCCGGGCAGCATGCCCCATCTTTGCCGTTCCATGAGGCAACCAGACCGGATCACGCGAAGCCCAGAGCGCGGTATCCAGCGCAGTGACAGACGCCGCATCGGGACAACGAACAAGCGCCCGCTCTCCCACATCCAGCGTCTTGCCCAGAAGCGCAGGCAACGCCTCTTCAAGAGGCGTCCGCGTCAGATGGTAAAATCCGACATCCACTCTCAGGCCCCCGTTCTCAGGCACGAACCTCATGGGACTGCACGAACTGGTTCAGAAGACGCACGCCAAAACCCGTGGCACCCTTCGGAGCCGTCGGGGACGCCGTCGTCTTCCAGGTCGTGCCTGCAATATCCAGATGCGCCCATGTGGCATCACCCACAAAGCGCTTCAGGAACTCAGCCGCCAGAATGGCACTGCCCGGACGGCCACCAATGTTCTTCATGTCGGCAATATCAGAGTCGATCTGACGGTTGTAGGCCTCGCCCATCGGCATCCGCCACAGACCTTCGCCAACCTGCTTTCCAGCCTCGAACAGACCAGACGCCAGTGCGTCGTCATTGCTGAACAGGCCCGCATTTTCCGTGCCAAGACTCACCACGATCGCACCGGTCAGCGTAGCCAGATCCACCATCAGCTTCGGCTTGAAACGGTCCTTCGTGTAGGCCAGCACGTCTGCCAGAACCAGACGGCCCTCGGCATCCGTGTTCAGAACTTCAATGGTCTGGCCACTATAGCTCGTCACAATATCGCCCGGACGCTGCGCCCGGCCGGACACCATGTTCTCGACCAGCCCGACAACACCAATGACATTGACCAGCGCCTTACGGCGCGCCAGCGCGCTCATCAGGCCGATGACGGTGGCCGCACCACCCATATCGGTCTTCATTTCATCCATACCAGCGGCTGGCTTGATGGAAATACCACCGCTGTCGAACGTCACGCCCTTGCCGATGAATGCCAGCGGCGCGTCTTCCCCGCCACCGTTATGGCGAACAATGACTGTGCGTGGTGCATTGGCGCTGCCCTGCGCCACACCGAGCAGCGCACCGAACCCGAGCTCCTGCATGGCCGCCTGATCCAGCACTTCAACCTCAAGACCGATCTCACGCAGTGCCTCGATACGCGCGGTGAACGTCTCAGGATAAAGAATGTTGGCCGGCTCGCTGATCAGATCACGCGTCAGGAACACGCCACGAGACACGGCATCCAGAGCCACCCAGCGGCTTTCCGCGGCAGGCACATCGGAGGTTGCCACCGTCAGGGCTTTCAGAGACGCATGATCAGAAGACTTCTTCGTACGGTAAAGATCGAAATCATAGCGGACGAGACGTGCCCCCGAAGCGGCTTCTGCGGCAAATCCGGCAACATCTGACGTCAGAGCCAGAACGGCATTTTCCACACCATCCAGAGTCCTGGCCGCCGTACCGCCAGCGTTTTCAACAGCAACGGCAGTCGCAGCCGAACCATCCTTGGCCGCGCAGCCAACGAGCACGACCTGAGACAGCGATGCAGCAGGAGCCGTCAGAACAAGCGTCTGGCCTGCGTCGCCTTTGAATCCCTTGAACGCCACGGCCCGACCCAATGCACCGGCCGTCGCTTCATCAAGCGCCTTGAACGTCGCGTCTTCGGACGTTCCCTTGCCATGACAGATCAGCGCAACAGCCTGTGGCGCACCATCATTCAGCGCAGGGAACGAACCGAAAGAAATATCGAGCATATGACACCTTTTGCATGGCAGAACCATTTCAGTTCCTTCGTTATCGGGAACAGCGTGGCTCCACACAAGAGGGTCCAGAGCAATGATCAACCGGATGCGTTACATCGCCGCCTGTTCACTCCCACTTTTCCTGATAAGTGCTTTCACAGTTTGCGCACCGGCTTCGGCCAGTAGCGTACAGGCTGCCGCCCCGAAACTGGAGCAACTGACGCCCCTGCCGCTGCATGACGGCATGAACAGTTTCAACGGACCAGACGGACCATTTTCCGTGTTCCAGACATGGCGCGACAATGGAAATGCGTGGGGCTACCACCTGTATCTTCTGACCAACACTGTCGAAGGAAAAACAAGCGCCATCAGCGTTGAAGCCAGACCCCGAAGTTCCGACACATCGTTACGGGACCATCTGAGCGATGCGCCGCATACCGGCGAAGATGCCTTGTCGACCATTCAGTTCGCCAGGGGGTTACTGGATGGGAAACCGTCAGTCCTGCTCTTCGAAGCCATCCGTGATCCCGGAGAGCACCCGGTCCCATCGCCTGGCCCGACCGTCGTCTATGTCTACAACCTGACTACATCGGACGGAACGCCCGGCTGAACGCCTTCCTACTTTCACTTTGTCAAAAAAATTCCTGTGCCGGGAACATTCTGCAGTTCCGATACGGCCTTGAAGGTAGCCACTGGCCTTCCCCTCTCGGCAGACGCAGACCCTCCACCGTCCGCAAATGGCTGCCTGCATTAGACGATGCGTCTCCGGGCACGCATCAACACATGACGAAACGCCTTTCATGAAGTAGCCTTGCAGGCATGACCTCAGCTCCTCTTCAAACGGTCTCCCCTGATGATGACCGCGCCCTGCTGTCCCTGGCTTTTCGCCTTGCGTCCGAAGCCGCCGACATCATCAACGAGATCCGCGCCCGCGGCTTTCGCACGGAAGTCAAAAAAGACGCCTCCGTCGTCACGGAAGCCGACCGGGCATCCGAGGAGCACATCCTGCGCGGCTTACGGGCCGCCTGCCCCTCTCTGGCGGCCATTGGGGAAGAGGAAATGTCCTCTGGCATCGAAGTCGAAGCCGGAAAAGCCTACTGGCTGGTCGATCCGCTGGACGGCACACGCGGCTTCTCGTCAGGCGGCAGGGACTTCACCGTCAATATCGGCCTTGTTCGTGGAGACCGTCCCGTTCTGGGCGTCGTCGCTCTTCCGGGCTACGGCCTGATCTATAGCGGCGGCCAACGCCTCGGCGCCCATCGCTTCGATGGCACAACCAGCACACCTATCCATACAGCCACTCCGTCCGAAAACGGCCTGCGCGTTCTGGCATCCAGCCATCATGGCAACACGGAACTGCTGGAACGCTGGCTTGCCGGGCGAAAAATCGCGTCCATCGACAAGCTGGCCTCATCGGTCAAGTTCATGCGCGTCGCGGAAGGGGCTGCGGACTTCTATCCCCGCTTTGGTCCGACGATGGAATGGGATACCGCCGCTCCGCAAGCCATTCTGGAGGCCGCAGGGGGAAGCCTGCTGGATGAACACGGTAAGCCTCTTCTCTATGGCAAACCAGGCCGCCTGAACTCATCCTTTTACTGCACGGGAGGCGCGTCATGAGCGAGACCCTTCATACGGAACGTCTGGCCGCTGACCCGGCAGGTATCCGCCGCGCTGCTGAACTTCTGAAAGCGGGCAAACTCGTCGCCTTCGGAACCGAGACCGTCTATGGCCTCGGCGCTCTTGCTTCATCCGACACGGCCGTCGCCCGTATTTTTGCAGCCAAGGGGCGACCACGCTTTAATCCGCTGATCAGCCACCTGGCGGATGCCGAAAGTGCCTTTGCACAGGCAGACCTCCAGGGACGCATCAAGGACATCGCCTACGCTCTGGCGGAAAAGTTCTGGCCTGGCCCGCTGACAATGGTTCTGCCTCGCTCCCCGAACGCCACAGTTTCGGACCTCGCTGCGGCCGGGCTAGACACGCTGGCTCTGCGTGTTCCGCGCGGCAAGACCGCGCTGGCATTACTTCGGGAAGTCGGTGCCCCGATTGCCGCCCCGTCCGCCAACATCTCGGGAACCGTCAGCCCTTCAGATGCTTCGCACGTCCTGCGCTCTCTCGATGGTCGCATTGACGCCATTCTGGATTCCGGTCCCTGCTCGGTCGGCGTCGAAAGTACCGTTCTGGATCTCACACGCGACACGCCCCTCCTGCTGCGTCCGGGTGGTGTCACACTCGAAGACCTGAGAGCCCTGTGTGGCCCCATCCACCATCCTGATGATTTTACAGAGGCTCTTCCCGCCTCTCCCGGACGTCTGGCATCCCATTACGCGCCATCGCTGCCGGTCCGGCTGGATGCCTATGAGGTAGAGCCGGATGAGGCCCTGCTGGCCTTCGGGCCATCATTGCCGGGGGCGGGACTGACCTGGAACCTAAGTGAAACGGGCGATCTGGAAGAAGCGGCAGCACGTCTTTTCGCCGGACTGCGCTTTCTTGATGCCGAAGGCACAAAACAGGGAGTGACACGTATCGCAGCCCAGCCGATCCCTCGTCAGGGACTTGGGCTGGCCATCCGGGACAGACTGCGGCGTGCGGCTGAACCCCGACCGTCTTCAGCCCTTCCCGGCTGAGACATGACCGACACTTTCGACCCGAAAGACATCAAGGTTCTGTCCGATATTCTGGCGCTTGTTCTGGAGGAGTCTCCCGGCTCCGCACAGAATGCATTGGACGCCCTGCGGACGCGCGCCCGGCGCAACAATCTGACAGGGGGCGCCCTCAAGAACCTGTTCACCAGTCTCGCCACAGACCCCATGCGGACGGGAACAAGTGCCCGTGAAGCGCAACTTCGGCAGGCCATTGCGCGACTTGAAGGCGAAATCAGAACACAGCAGGGCAGAATACGCTCTCTTCAGGCGACCCTGAGCCGGACACAGATGGACGCCTACAGCCTTCAGGCGGAAATCGTAACCAATAAAGCCCAGCAACCATGGCGTTACATAGCGATTGCCTTCGGCGTAAGCGCAGGGTTATTGCTTGGGATCGCGGCCACCCAGCTTTACCACAGCCTGACAGATCCTCCTCCGATCGATCGTTCGGTTTACTTCCGTTAAACACCGCTTTTTTGCCTTTCTCCCGTCACAGGCTAAGGATACACGAAGGGCCATGGCCTCTTCCCCCGGCACTTCAGGGCGACATCTGCTGCCCCTTATTGATCGCTACGTCCTTCGACAGCTTCTGGTCGCACTGCTTGCCCTTACTGGCGGCGCAGTTGCTCTCATCTGGCTGACGCAATCGTTGCACTTCGTCTCGATGATCGTCCAGCATGGTCTGTCACTGCGCGTTTTCCTGCAGTTGACGTCACTGATGCTGCCATCGTTCGTGGCGGTTATCCTGCCAATCACCACTTTCCTTGTGGTGCTGTTCACGTATCAGCGCATGTCAGGAGATCGTGAACTGACCGTCATGCGCGCTGCCGGACTTTCGCCGCTTGAACTGGCGCGCCCCGGCATGATCTGCGGCGCGGCTTCTGTCGTGCTGTGCTATGTACTGACACTCTGGCTGGCCCCCGTGTCGTACCATGCGTTTCATCGGTACGAGTTCCAGATCCGTAACCAGATGGCAGCGTTCCTTTTACAAGACGGCGTCTTCACCAAGGTGTCGGGGGATATGACCGTCTATGTGCGTTCAAGAGATGCCAACGGGCTGCTCCATGGTGTGTTGGTGGAAGATGATCGCGATCCGGATGCCCATACGACCATTCTGGCAGAACGGGGCACCATCGTGACCGTAAACGACAAGCCCCGCGTCGTGCTCTACAACGGATCCCGCGAAGAAATCGATCGCCACACAGGACGCCTGAACGTGCTGACGTTTGGCCGGAATACCATCGATCTCGCATCCTCCCGTCAGAACAATCATGAAGAGCGGGACGCGGCAGAGATGCCCCTTCACGAGCTTTTTCATCCCAACCCTACCGAAGTCTCAGAGCGCGACCGCGGCAAGTTCGCGGTTGAAGGCTGGCATCGCCTGACCGCGCCGCTGACCGTGTTGTCCTTTGCCATGATCGGGCTTGTCGCAGTTTTGCGTGGTGCGTTTTCCCGTCATGGAAATATCACCAGACCGATGACTGCCATTCTGACAGTGGTGGGCCTTCAGGCGCTGACCCTCATGCTTCAGAACCTTGCAGGCCGAAACCTTGCACTGGTTCCCCTCATCTGGGCCGTCGCTATTCTCCCCAGTCTCATCTGTGCGGCCCTGCTGTTTGCCGAACAATGGACTGGCACATCACAGCAGGCGAAACAGTCTTCATGAAGCGCATGTTCTATAGTCGGCGCGGCTGGTTCTCCACCCTGCTCCACACCCTCCGCCCGCAGGAAAGCGAAGTCGGCTTTTCCACGACGCTGGCGATCTACATTGCCCGTCACTTTACACTGAATACGCTCGCCATGGTCCTGGCCCTGACCGGGCTTGTGTCCCTGTTCGATTTCATTGACCTGCTTCGCCGCGCCGCAACCAGACCGGATGTTCCAACAAGCCTTATTCTGGAAATCGCAGGTCTGCACATTCCGTATTACGTCATCTACGTGCTGCCCTTCGGCATCCTGCTCGGCGGTATTGTCTGCTTCTCACGCCTGACCCGGTCTTCGGAACTGATCGTTGCCCGCGCCGCCGGCATTTCCGCCTGGCAGTTCCTTGCAAGTCCTCTGGCCTGCGCCCTGCTGATCGGTCTTTTCACAACCACGGGCATGTCCGCACTGTCTTCCACCATGTACCGGCAGGCGGAATTCCTGGACCAGTCCTATCTGCGAACTGGCGGTGGCCCCCTGACGATGCAGGGTGGCGAACTCTGGCTCCGGCAGGCGGATGAAGGTCTCATTCCACACGGTGTTGCCATTCTGCATGCCCAGAATGTCCGCCTTAACAAAAACACTCTGGAAGTTTCAGGCGTAACCGTGTTTCGTCTGGACGAACGTGATCGCCTGATCGTTCGTGTTGAATCGCCGCTGGGTGTGCTGGCCAATCAAGAATGGCACCTCGCTGATTCGGCACTTCTGGAACCCGACCATATGCCCCAGAAAATCGGTGCGCTGACCCTGCCGTCCGATCTGACTGTCAGCCGAGTTCAGGAGAGTTTTGCGTCTCCCGATACGCTCTCGGTCTTTGCTTTGCCTGGATTTATCCAGTTGCTGGAGCACTCTGGTTTCCCGTCGATCCGTCACAGGTTACATTTCCAATCGCTTCTGGCTCTTCCCATCCTTGCTGGTACAATGGCATTGGTATCGGCAGGCTTTTCGATGCGTCCGGCACGGCGCGGCGGGGTGGCCCGGATGCTGGGATCGGGAATTGCTGCAGGTTTTGCACTTTTCACCATCTCGAAAGTGGCTGAACAGTTTGGTGAATCCGGCGCATTGCCGCCGGTTCTTGCAGCATGGGCACCTACGGGCGCAGGGCTTTGTCTTGCGGTCGCGCTTCTGCTGCACATGGAGGATGGTTGATGTCGGTGCCCCGGTGGCTCCCTAAACGCGCACGCAGGTATGTTTCCCTTGCAAGCGCCGCCCTGACGGGAACAGCGCTCGTGGCGCCGCAGGACATGTTTGCCAATACGATGCAACGCGACAACACGCACATCATCGTCATTGGGAAACCTACGTCCGAGCGTGATCCCCTGACCTACCTCGCCGATAGCGAAAGCTACGCCAAGAACGGCCTTGTCACGTGGGAAGGGAACGTCCGGATCTGGCAGGGCGAGCATGCCCTGCGCGCTGACAAGATTACTTATGACCGCAATACCGGCGTTCTCGCGGCAACAGGCCACGTGGCCATCATGGAGCCGGATGGCAGCACGACCTATGCCACGTACATGGAATTCAGCCATGGCATGCATGATGGGATCGGCACGTCCATCTATATGAAGATGGAGGACAATGCGAAGCTGGCCGGTAACGGTATGCGGCGTACGAACGGCCTCATCAACGATCTGTCACATGCCGTTTATACAGCCTGCGAAATCTGTGCGAAGCGTCCGGACGCGCCGCCATTCTGGCAGTTCCAGGCCTATGGCGCGACGCAGGACACCGAGCACAAGCGGATCGAATTTGATCACGCATGGCTGAAAATGCTGGGACTTCCGGTATTCTACTTCCCGTTCTTCTCCATGAGCGATCCGTCCGTAAAGCGTCAGAGCGGCTTTCTGATGCCTGGCATCAGCCCGCACGACAGATATCTCGGTACGTATTTCACGCTCCCCTACTTCTGGGCGATCGACGAACATCAGGATCTGACCGTCCGCGGTCTGGCTTCGACCAAGACAGGACCGGAAATCACGGCGCAGTATCGGAACCGCTTTAACTTCGGCATGCTGGACATCACGGCAGGCGGTGCTTTCGATACCAACCGGGAAAGCCGTTACGTCAACACCTTCGGCAACAACGTCAATTCCTCCGGCGAATACGGCCTTCAGGGATATATTTTCGGGCAGGGCAATTTCTCGCTCAGCCAGAACTGGCTGGTCGGTGCGAACATCAATCTCGCAACATCCGCCAACTACATGCGTGACTACCGCGTCCCAGGCTACGGTGCGGAAACTCTGAATTCAAATCTCTTTCTTGAAGGTTATGGCACCGGGTCTTACGCCCGCATTGATGCGCAGGCTTATCAGGGCCTGAACCAGGGCGTCATTCAGAACTCAGACCTTCCATGGGTTCTCCCGCGCTTCACCTATGCCTTTCAGGGACAGCCAGACGCACTCGGCGGCCGTTTCAGCCTGAATACGACGGATTTTGACGTATATCGTGTCAATGGCGTGTCCGATCAGCGCGGGCAGCTTCAGATGCAATGGGATCGACCATTCCATAACAGTCTTGGCCAGCAGTGGCTTGTGACGGCCCGACTGGACTCAAACATCTACCGTGCCACCCGTTCGTACCAGCAGCCCCTGTATTACACGGCCATGGGTACGAAATTTACGGGTCAGGTTCTGCCGACTATCGCCGTGAAAATGAACTGGCCGTTCCTGCGATCCTTTGCTCATGGGCATGGTTCACAGATCTTCGAGCCCATCGTGCAGGCGATCGCCGCCCCGAATACAGGCAATTCGGCCAACAGCTACATGCCGAACGAAGACAGTCTGTCCTATGAATTCACGGATACGACGCTCTTCTCGCTGAACCGATACACAGGCACGGACCGTCTTGATGGCGGCCTGCGCGCCAATATTGGCGTGCACCAGAGCTGGATGTGGAACGGACATACGATCGACATGCTCGTGGGCGAGAGCGTTCAGGAGCATATCACCCATAATCGCATCCCCTATTCGGGTCTGGACCATCACCTGTCCGATCCCGTTGGGCGACTGCGGGTTTCTCCGAACCAGTATGTCGATGTCACGGCACGTGGGCGCTATAACCCCTGGACCCACCAGGTTGATTATGGCGAAGGCCTCCTTAGCGCGGGCATCCCTGCCCTTCGGTTCACCGCTGGCTACATTTACGCCCCCATGACACCTTATTATTATTACGCCACGAATTATCGTACGAGTGGCGTGAACGCGCCTTACGTCGTGAAAACCAACGAAATCACCGGCGGCGTATCGACGCATTGGCGTCAGTATCACGCCTCCGGCTTCTTCCGTCGCAGCCTCTCCCGGAAACAGTTCGTCGCAAATGGCGGAGATATTGGCTATTCCAACGACTGCTTCGGGCTGGATATCATGTATATCAAGCAATACACACGGATCGGCGGCGAGCAGCGGAACACCACAGTGATGTTCAACTTTACGTTCAAAACGATCGGCACTTTCGGAATTAACGGCTGAGCATGTCCAAGACCCAACGCACCGCATCTACGGCCCTGGCTGCCCTGCTGGCCCTCTCTGTCGCAGCGCCTGCTGCTGTGGCTCGTACCGCCCCCGCACACAAGAGCGCCCCCCAGAAGGCCGAGGCTCCCGCCAAACCGCCTCCGGAAGACCAGATCCTTGCCGTCATCAACGGTCAGGTCCTGACCCAACGTGATGTGGACAACCGTGCAAAGCTGTTCGTGCTCTCCACCGGCCTGCCTGTCAGCCCGGATGTCATGAACCGTATGCGCGGGCAGATCATTCATCAGTTGATCGATGAGCGTCTGAAAACGCAGGAAATGCTCAAACGACATATCAACGTCGAACCTGAGCAGATTGCCGCAGCCATCAGCAATATCGAACAACGCAACGGCATGCCCAAGGATGCCCTGCGTAACCGTCTGGCTTCCGATGGCGTCTCTCTGACGACCCTGATCGATCAGATCCGTGTTCAGATCGGCTGGATGCAGGTTCTGCGTGAACAGCTCGGTGAAGGCGGCCGTATCACAGCAACGCAGATTGCCCAGCGTGAACAGGCTCTTCAGGCGGAGCAGGGTCGCGCGCAGTACATGATGAGCGAAATTTTCGTTCCTGTCGCGGATCCCCGCCACGACGAAAATGAACTGGCCTTTACGCGCACCATCATTTCCCAGCTTCGCGAGGGCGCACCTTTCCCGATTGTCGCCGCACAGTTCTCGCAGGCACAGTCCGCCCTTGATGGCGGATCCATGGGCTGGGTTCAGGAAGACAGCCTCGATCCGGAAGTGGTCAATGTCGTGCGCCAGATGCCCATCGGGGCCATTTCCAATCCTATCCAGGTCGCGGGTGGTTTCGTCATTGCCACCGTTCAGGCCAAGCGTGTTGTCGGCAAGCAGATGGGAACACTTGTTTCCCTCCGTCAGGCCTTCTTCCCGTTTGATGCTCCTCTGAACCCTCAAAACCCAACACCACAACAGCAGGTTTCTCTCCAGAAGGCGACCCACGCCATCGAGACCATCCATAGCTGCGATGCACTGGAAGCACTCAACAAGTCTCTGGGTGAAAAGCGCCCCAGCAACCCGGGAACGCAGGTTCTGGAACGTCTTGCGCCGCAGATGCGGTCCGTTATCGAGCCATTGCCTGTCAACAAGGTCAGCCGACCACTCGTCTCGATGGATGGCATTGCCCTGCTCATGGTCTGCGACCGCCAGCAGAAAAACCTGGCCCAGCAGACTCCCGGCGAAATCGCAGATCAGCTCATGAACGAACGTGTGGAACAGGCGTCCCGCCAGCTTCAGCGCGATCTGCAACGCCGCTCCATCATTGATATCCGCCCTGCTGCGAAGCCGGCCCTGAACTGACGTGAGTCTTCCTTCTCTTAAAGACACCATTCAGGTCCATGGTCTGGATGCCAAGAAGTCTCTCGGTCAGCACTTCCTTCTCGATCCGGGTATCTGTGCCCGGATCGTGTCCCTCGGCGGGGACCTGACCGGCCGCAGCGTTGTGGAAATCGGTCCTGGTCCCGGTGGCCTGACCCGCGCCCTGCTGGACAGCCCGGCAGCCCGGGTCGATGCTGTTGAAATTGACGAGCGCGCATGGCCCCTGCTGGACGAACTGGCAGAGCATTATCCAGATCGCCTGCATATCGTCCGTCAGGATGCTCTGAAACTGGACGCCGCGAGCCTTGCTCCTGCCCCTCGCCAGATCATCGCGAACCTGCCCTATAACGTGGCAACGCCTCTGCTTGTGGGCTGGCTAAAACAGGCAGCGTCCTGGGAACGCCTGTCTCTGATGTTCCAGCTGGAAGTAGCAGAACGTATCTGCGCTGATCCTGACACTTCGGCTTATGGGCGACTGGCCGTTCTGGCCCAGTGGTGTGCGTCCTGCTCTGTGGCGTTGCGCATTCCACCAGGCGCCTTCTCACCACCGCCAAAAGTACATTCCGCAGTTGCGGTTCTGATTCCACATGCGGAACAACCAGAGCCAAATCTCTTCCGCGCCATGGAACGGGTTACTGCGGCCGCTTTTGGGCAGCGTCGCAAGATGCTTCGGTCTTCGCTGAAGTCCATCGGTGGCGAGGCTCTCCTTGAAGAAGCCGGAATCGAGCCGACCCGACGCGCCGAAACGCTTACAGTCGCAGAGTTCGCCCGCCTCGCAGAACTACATCTTGCCCGTTCCCGCTCCTGAAACAGATCACCCACGCTGCCGCTGGGCCAGGACAGACCCCCTTCTTCGTCAATACCATGACGAGGAATGGGGCGTTCCTGTCCGGGACAGCCGCCTTTTGTGGGAAACGCTTGTTCTTGAAAGCTTTCAGGCCGGCCTGTCCTGGTTGATCGTCTTACGACGTCGGGAAGGCTTCCGACGTGCTTTTACTGGTTTCGATCCTGAAAAAGTCGCGCGCTTTACAGATGAAGATGTCGAAAGACTGATGCAGGACGAGGGAATCATTCGGGCCCGTGCCAAAATTGTCGCGACCATAGGGAACGCCCGCGCCTACCTCGCCATGCGGGATAACGGCGAAGATTTTGCAGATTTCATGTCAAAACTCGTTCCTGACGCGCCAATTCACAATCCCAGCGGAACAGTCCTGAGCCAGTCTCCTTTATCCGTAAAAATTTCAAAAGAACTGAAGTCTCGTGGCTTTCGTTTCGTCGGGCCCGTTATTGTCTATGCATGGATGCAGGCCGTGGGTCTGGTGCACGACCATGACCCAGGCTGCTTTCGCTATACGCCAGAACCGTGACACAGAGGCTCAGGTCTCTGAGCCCGTATGCTCCGTCTCGTACATGTAATCCCGTGTGAGCGGTAAAGCGTCCACGGATCGCGTCAACTGAATCTGAAAATTCATGTGTCCCTGCACCCGGAACGCCAGTTCACTTCCAATCAGATAGAGTTCGAACATCCGGACAAATCGCTCATCATAAAGCTTGATAATCTTCTCACGGTTGGCATCAAACCGTTTGCGCCATTCGGCAATGGTTTTGGCATAATGCAGGCGCAGGATCTCGCAATCCGTCACCCACAATCCTGACCGCTCCACCGCTGCCAATGTCTCGCTCAGGGCAGGAGAATACCCGCCGGGGAAAATATATTTCTGAAGCCAGGCATTGGTCGTTCCTGGGCCGTCTGTTCGACCAATCGAGTGAATTAGCGCCACCCCATCGGGCTTCAGACAGTCTTTGATTCCTTGGAAATACCGCTCGAACTGCGGCTTACCCACATGCTCGAACATGCCGACTGACACTACGCGATCAAACTCATGATGGACATTCCGATAGTCCATAAGCTCGAAGCGAACCTGCCTTTCAAGTCCCTCTTCCCTGATGCGCCGTCGCGCCTCCTCAAGCTGCTCTCTCGAAAGGGTAATGCCAACAACCGTCGCGCCATAATCCTTTGCAAGCGTCAGGGCCAGACCGCCCCATCCGCATCCAATATCCAGAACCTCAAGTCCTGGTCGATCAAGTTTGAGCTTGGAGGCAATATGCCTTTTCTTTGCAACCTGCGCCTCTTCAAGAGTCATATCGTCGCGGGCAAAATAGGCACAGGAATACTGGCGGTCCTTATCCAGAAAAAGATCGTAAAGACGGCCATTCAAATCATAATGGTGGGCAACATTGCGACGTGATGTCTTGAGAGAATTCAATCCTTTGAAAGGATGAATCAGACACCGAAGCCGATCTTCGATTTCTTCAAAAACATGGCCGCCTTCCATGATGTTGGCCATCAGAACCTGCATCAGCGTTTCAAGAGTACATCCTTCGGGGCACAACTCGCCCGCCATGTATTCTTCACCAAACGCCAGACCGGAATTGATGACCAAAGACCGCTCGGCCTGCTTTGTTTTTAGATGAAGGCCCGCTTCAAGGCCGGGTTTAGTGCCTCTGTAGGTATGGTTCGTACCGTCACTGAATGTGACATGAAGTACCCCAACCTGAATAAATTTTTTCAGAACGAAATCGAGAATGGGCTTCACACCTGCCTCCCCCCTGTTCACGCGCTTCACGACAAAGCGTGACACACTTGCCAGTTTCCTGACCAGAAGAGCAGATATCAAAAAACCCGGCACGGGAATCCCCGGCCGGGTTCTCTGTTTTGGCTATGCCAACGAAATCAGCCTTCGGCTTCTTCCGTGACTGCAGCTTCGGCAGCAGCTTCTTCAGCTGCATTCTCTGCCTGCAGTTCGCCGAGGATGTTCTCATCCTCTTCTTCCACGCCAACGGCTTCGCCGCGGGCCTGGCGCTCAGCTTCTTCAGCGGAACGTGCAACGTTGACTGTCAGCGGAATGGAAACTTCCGGGTGCAGGACGATGCGGGCTTCCGTCAGGCCAAGGACCTTGATCGGGTGAGCCAGAACAACCTGCTGACGAGCGATCGTCAGGCCGGCATCCGTAGCAGCAACGGCGATGTCACGCGTGCTGACGGAACCGTACAGGCTGCCGCTGTCGCTGGCCTGGCGGATGATGACAACCGAGAGGCTGTCCATACGCTCGGCAAGACGCTCGGCTTCTTCGCGCTTCTTGATGTTCAGGGCTTCAAGCTGCGCACGTTCCGTGTCGAAACGCTTGCGGTTTGCAGCCGTGGCACGCATGGCCTTGCCCTGCGGAAGCAGGAAGTTACGTGCGTAACCCGGCTTCACTTGGACAAGATCACCCATCTGGCCGAGATGCTCGACCCGCTGGAGCAGGATCAGTGCGGTCTGGGACATGGTGCTCTCCTCAGCTCACGACGTAGGGGAGCAGGGCAAGGAAGCGGGCACGCTTGATAGCCTGCGCCAGCTCACGCTGCTTCTTGGCCGAAACGGCCGTGATGCGGCTCGGCACGATCTTGCCGCGCTCGGAAAGGAAGCGGCTCAGCAGACGCACGTCCTTGTAGTCGATCTTCGGCGCATTCGGGCCGGAGAACGGGCAGGACTTGCGACGACGGTAGAACGGGCGACGTGCACCAACTGCGGTACGACGGGTAGCCGGGTTCACTTCGGGGGTGGTTGTCTCGGACATGTTTCTTACTCCGCTCCAGCCGCCTCACGAGCATCTTCATGCTCGCCGCGTGCACGATACTCTTCGCGGTCTTCACCACCACGACGCGGGCCGCCACGGCCGCTCTCGAAACGGCCAGCCGGCTTGGAGCCGCCACGGAAACCGCCACGCTCGCCACGGTCGTCGTTCTTGCGAGCCAGAACCGGGGACGGGTTCTCGTCGATCTCGTCAACGCGGAGCGTCAGAACGCGCAGCACGTCTTCGTTCAGACCAAGCTGACGCTCAAGTTCACGCAGCGTGTCAGGGGTGCAGTCGAGACCGAGCAGGACGTAGTGGCCCTTACGGTTCTTCTTGATGCGATATGCGAGCGAACGGAGGCCCCAGAATTCGCGCTTCTGGATGGAACCACCATGCTCGGTCAGCAGGGCTTCAATGGTCTCGACCAGGCTCTCGACCTGTGCCTGGGACACATCGTTACGTGCAATGAGCACGCTTTCGTACAGTGGCATGAAAACTCCCTTCGGATGAGGTCAACCCAACTGGTCCAGCCCGTGCCGGAGACAGTGCAATCTTGAGGAAAGCGTGGGTATAGCCGGCGCGACGCCACATCGCCCGGCAGGGAAAGGCTGCATTAATCACGCAGACCTTCGAAAATCAAGGATAAACTCAGAGTCGACGCAGTCTAGGTGGCAGATATTCATCCGGAACATTCCACACTTCCTGCACGACGTGCCGGATCACAAAGCCGCCCTTCTGATAATTGCTCAGCGCGCGCGGGTGATCGAGGGTGCAGGTATTCACCCGGAGCCGCCAGCTTCCCGCGTCAAAAGCCTGAGAAACCGCACACTCCAGAAGAACATGCCCTAGCCGCCGCCCGATAGCGGCAGGCACCAGACCGAAATAAGCCAGATTGGCGTCCCCATGGTCCCTCAGGTCCAGCTCATAAAACCCCAGAGCTACACCGGCACCATCCCGGAGCACCATGAAATAGACCAATGGATCATGCAGGATTTCCGCGAGCTGCCCATCCGGCATCGGACGGCGCATCCACCAGCAATAGTCTTCTCCGACATCACGGTAGAGCTGGCGATAAAGCGTGAGAGCCGGTGGCAGAACCCGTTCAAGGGCCAAACCTTCCGGAAGCACTGGAGACGCACACGAGGTGCGCGTCTCCAGGAAAGTGACATCCACCTCAAGCCGGGTGGATGCCCCCTTTGGACTGAGCCAGTCCGGCAACATAACCCCGACGATCAGTTATCGTCGAGGAAGGACCGCAGCTTGCGGCTACGGCTCGGGTGCTTGAGCTTACGAAGCGCCTTCGCCTCGATCTGACGGATACGCTCGCGGGTCACGTTGAACTGCTGCCCGACTTCCTCAAGCGTGTGATCCGTGTTCATGCCAATGCCAAAGCGCATACGAAGCACGCGCTCCTCACGCGGCGTCAGGGAGGCCAGCACACGGGTCGTCGCTTCACGCAGGTTCGTCTGGATTGCGGCATCCAACGGAATGACGGCCGTCTTATCCTCAATGAAGTCACCAAGATGGCTATCTTCCTCGTCGCCAATCGGCGTTTCAAGGGAGATCGGTTCCTTGGCGATCTTCAGGACCTTCCGAACCTTTTCCAGCGGCATGCCAAGCTTCTCAGCAAGCTCTTCCGGAGCCGGCTCACGCCCGATCTCATGCAGCATCTGACGGGACGTGCGCACCAGCTTGTTGATCGTCTCGATCATGTGCACCGGAATACGGATCGTCTTGGCCTGATCCGCGATGGAACGCGTGATGGCCTGACGGATCCACCAGGTGGCATAGGTCGAGAACTTGTAACCACGGCGGTACTCGAACTTGTCCACGGCCTTCATCAGACCGATGTTGCCTTCCTGAATCAGATCCAGGAACTGCAGACCACGGTTCGTGTACTTCTTGGCAATCGAGATCACGAGACGCAGGTTCGCCTCGATCATTTCCTTCTTAGCACGCGTGGAATCACGCTCACCGCGGGAAATGGTCGCATACACGCGACGGAATTCGCCAACCGGCAGACCCGTCTCATGCGCCAGCGCAGACAGTTCTCCACGCAGGCTACGAAGCTGCTCCAGGTGGCGGGTTGTCAGTGTCTTCCAGCCCTTGCCCGGAAGGGTGCAGATGAACTCGATCCAGGTCGGGTCCATCTCGCGGTTACGATACTTCAGCAGGAAGTCATCACGCGTGATCTTGCAGCTTTCCGCAAGACGCAGCATCCGGCCTTCAAGCTGGTTCAAACGCTGAACATGGACCTTGATCTGGGCGACCAGTTCCTCAATCCGGTTGTTATGCAGATGAACCTGCTCAACCAGACTGACCAGTTCACGACGCAGCTCTTCGTAAACCTGCTCGGACTTGTCCGTTGATTCTTCACCGGCCGTCAGGGCCTCAAGACGCTTGACCTGCAACTGACGAAGCTTGTGATACAGCGGCTCAATGGCTTCAAAGCGCGCCAGGATTTCCGGCTTCAGCTTTTCTTCCAGAGCGGACAGGGAGAGGCCACTGCCTTCCTGCTGCTCGCCGTCACCTTCCTCGGTGTCGTCATCGCTCGCATCGTCGTCAGCCGACTCTTCGCCTTCTTCACCTTCCTCGCCCTCGGGCCCTGGCTCACCAGCCTGGCTGGCCTCCAGATCCACGATGTCGCGAAGCAGCATCTCGCCATCCTTGAGACGCTCATGCCAGGAAATGATGGCACGGATCGTCAGCGGGCTTTCGCAAAGCCCACCGATCATCTCGTCCCGACCGGCCTCGATACGCTTGGCAATGGCAATTTCGCCTTCACGGGACAGAAGCTCGACCGAGCCCATCTCGCGAAGGTACATACGAACCGGATCATCCGTCCGGCTGGCAGCCTCCGCGTCGATGTTACCACCCTGCGGCTCGTCGGACTCCTCGGCCTCTTCCTTGGCTTCTTCCTGAGCAGGCTCAGCGTCGTCCTGCTCTTCGTTCTCCAGAACCTGAATGCCCATTTCTGACAGAGCTGCCATCACGTCTTCGATCTGCTCGGAGGACATCTGATCCTGCGGCAGAACGGCGTTCAGCTCGTCAAACGTGATGTGGCCACGTTCACGCCCCTTGGCGATCAGCCGCTTTACGGCAGCGGACTGCGTATCAAGAAGAGTGGCATCCCCCTCCTGTTCCTGCGCGTTCCGATCCGTACCAGAGGCTGTTTTCGTCGCCATGCGTCTCTCCCTCAACTCCACCGAAAGCAAGCAATTCGGCAGCGTGCAGGTGGTCGATCCTGAGCTGTAAGTCAAGGTTCAGACGAAAAAGAATGCAACTTCAAGGCAAGAAAAAACGTTAGCGCCGCCCTTTTTCAGCCTTCGTCTTCCATATTCTCCCCCCGTCGAAGCGCCTCCAGAACCCTCATGCGCGCAAGCAGACTTTCCGGGAAAGACGCATCTCCGTCGCCCCCGCCTGAATAGACCTGCATGATGGTTGCCTGAATGTCATTGGCCACTTCGCGCTCAAAATTGCGAAAATTTACAAGCCCGTAAAAGTGCCACCAGCTCTCTACAATATCGACTTTGAGAACATCGTCCCTGTCTTTTCCAAGCCCCACCTCCCGCGGCATCGGGCTTTCCGTGACGGCTGCGGCGATATCGGTCAGACCGTGATCCTCGATCCAGCGCTGACAGTGCTCCTCCGTCAGATCTTCGTCCTGGCAGGCCCAGTCCAGAAGAGCCGAGCGAATCCGATCCAGTTCTCCGGGAAGCGCCAGACTGCTATAGGCCTGCTCCACTTCGGGAAGGATATCGGGATACCGCAGAAGCATCGCCGTGAGGATATTGAGACGCTCCACACTTCCCTGCTCGATGTGACGCATTTCGCCCGGAGCCTGCGTCGACAGAGGAAGCGGCGCACCCTTCTTCTGAAACGGTTTTTTCCCACCTCCGCCACGCCTGAACCGCGCAAAGAACATATCCAGGAACGTGCTGCGATATTCGGACGAGAGGGCGCGATCCGGGATCAGCTTGGAAAGCGCCACCAGCTTTTCACGGAGCGCCGCACGTTGATCGGGGCCGGGGTCCGACATATTCCCCGTCATCAGACCAAACAGCTCTGTAGCCAGAGAGGTCGCGCCTGAAAGGGCTTCCCCCATCGCGCCAGCCCCCCGAGAACGGATCAGGCTATCTGGGTCATCCTTCGGATCAAGGCGGCAGAACCGAAGCGTCCGTTCCGGAGACAGCAACGGCAGGGCCACTTCACAGACACGCAGCGCCGCACGCGCGCCCGCGGCATCACCATCCAGACACAGAATGGGAGATGAAGACATCCGCCACAGAAGATCAAGCTGCTCTTCCCCCAAGGCCGTCCCCAGAGGAGCAACCGCCCCTCCGAACCCGGCCTGGTCCAGGGCAATGACGTCCATGTACCCTTCGACCACAACCAGCTCAGCGCCTTTGTGGACAGCCTCACGAGCCAGATCGAGATTGTAGAGGGTACGTCGTTTGGAAAAGAGTGCCGTTTCCGGACCGTTCAGATATTTCGGCTGACCATCCCCCAGAGTCCGCGCCCCAAAGGAAATGATCTTCCCGCGACGGTCCCGGATCGGGAATGTTACCCGATTGAAGAACAGTTCCCCTTTGGGTTGCCCCCGATCATCCACGCGCAGAATACCGGCCTGTACCAGCATGTCAGGGGTCACATCATGGGCACGCAGCTCTTCAACCAGCTGCCGCCCATCGCCGGACCATCCGAGCCCGAACCGCTCGATGGTCGCTTCGCTCAGCCCACGTCCACGGAGGTACGCCAGCCCCTCCCGTCCTTCCGGAAGGTATAGCCGACGCCGGTAGCTGGCCTGAACCAGAGACAGAACATCCCCGAGAGATTTGACCTCCCGCGCACGCGCTTCACTCCGCGGGTCCTGTTTCGGAACTTCAAGCCCCGCTTCAGCCGCCAGTTGCTCCACGGCTTCCGGAAAACTCCGGCCATCGCTCTGCATGACAAAAGAAATTGCATCGCCATGGGCGCCACAGCCGAAGCAATGAAAATGGTCGTCATAAACGTAGAAAGACGGCGTCTTTTCTCCATGGAAAGGACAGCATGTTTTCCAGTTACGACCGGAACGAACCAGCTTGTTACGCCGTCCGATCAGGGAGGCCAGCGGCGTTCGATTGCGGAGTTCGTCCAGAAAGGCGGCGTCAAATGCCATCGGGCAGCAGGAGCCTTTCAATCAGTTCCGTCAGGAGACAAGGCTCTTACAATCCTGAGGCAGGAAAATCCACTCCTCCCCCACACGACCGCTCATTAAAGAAAAACCAAAAGGCCAGTGCCTATTTCTGAAACAGTCATAGCCATTTTCCTGATCTGGAAACGATAACAATATGACAGACAGAAGAAATTTTTTTCTTTTGACACCCATCAAGGGAAGAGGCGCAAATATAGCGTCAATATGGCAGTCGAACGAGGCGCAGGGTCCTGCATCCCTTTAGCGGGGTGGATGAGTCGCGCCTTCACAAAAGTTTAAAGACGCAGGATCTCAACCTATGACCGTAAAAATCACGGTACTAAAAGAACAGGATGAAGGCGGTGAACGCCGCGTCGCCCTGATCCCGCAGGTTGTCGAGCGCCTCAGCAGCCTCGGCGTCTCTTTCGCGATGGAAAACGGGGCCGGTGTCGCCTCTTCCTACCCGGATGAAACCTATAAAGACGTCACCCTTTCAACGGACCGGAAGGCCCTGTTGAGCGACGCGGACATTGTCCTCGCCGTTCAGCCTCCTACCATTGAAACCGTTCAGGCCATGAAGCCTGGCGCCATTCTGGTGTCCTTCATCTACGGCCGGAACCACCCTGATCTGGTCAAGGCCCTGCGGGACCAGAAAGTGACCTGCTTCGCCATGGAGCTGGTGCCCCGCATTTCCCGTGCCCAGGCCATGGACGCCCTGTCCAGTCAGGCCACCCTCGCCGGCTATTACGCCGTCCTGCTGGGGTCCGTGCACATGACCAAGATCCTTCCCATGATGACCACAGCCGTTGGCTCCCTGCGGGCTGCACAGGTTCTTGTCATGGGTCTTGGCGTCGCTGGCCTACAGGCCCTCGCCACGGCCAAACGCCTTGGCGCGGTGACGGAAGGCTATGACGTCCGCCCCGAAACACGCGAGGAAGCACAGTCTCTCGGTGCCAAATTCGTCGATACCGGCGTGGATGCCACCGGCAAGGGTGGTTATGCCCGCGAACTGACGGATGAAGAAAAGCAGACGGTCCGCAAGGCCATCAGCGATCACATCGCCCGCGCCGACCTGATCGTCACCACGGCAGCCGTCCCCGGCAAGAAGGCTCCGCGCCTGATTGATGCCGAGCAGATCAAGGCCATGAAACCCGGCTCCGTCATCATTGACCTCGGTGCGGAAGGTGGCGGCAACTGTGAAGGCACACAGGCAGGCCAGATCGTACAGGTTGGCCCGACCACGATCGTGGGCCCGATCAATGTTCCGTCCATGCTCGCCCTTCAGGCCAGTGAACTTTATTCCAAGAACATCATGCATCTGCTCCAGCAGATCCTGACCAAGGATGGTCAGATCCAGCTGGACTTCACGGACGAAGTCATTTCCGGCACCGCCCTCACTCATGATGGCTACATCACGAACGAAGGCATCCGCACAGCCGTCGATCCGAATTCCCCGGCGCCACCAGCACCACAACCCCCTGCCCCGGCTGCCGCCCCTGCCGCACCGGCACAGGCTTCAGGACAGGAGGCCGCACGATGATCACCGCAATGACCTTCATCATCGCGCTCTACATCTTCATGCTCGCCGCCTTCACAGGCTACGAGGTCATCAGCCGCGTGCCCTCCATCCTGCACACACCGCTGATGTCCGGCTCGAACTTCGTGCACGGCATCGTGGTCGTCGGCGCACTGACAGCCCTGTTCAACGCCTCCTCCGTGCTCGAACAGGTTGTCGGCTTCCTCGGCGTCATGATGGGGGCTGGTAACGTTGTCGGCGGTTACGTCGTGACAGACCGTATGCTGGCCATGTTCAAGCCCAGTGACAAAGCTGCTCCGCAGAAGGGAGCACAGAAATGATCCTCCTCGAATATATCGTTGCCATCAGCGCCCTTATCGCCTCCGGCCTGCTGGTCTATGGCCTCAAGCGCATGTCCTCTCCCGTTACGGCCGTTTCCGGCATTGTGACGGCAGGCTGGGGTATGCTGTTCGTCACGGCAGCCAGCTTCCTCGGCATTTTCAGTGTTTCTGAAGCCGCAAAACCGCATCTGGTCGTCAACGTCATTCTGGCCATCCTCGGCCTTGTCATTGGTGGTGGCTGGGCTGGATGGAAAGGCCGCAGTGTGGCCATGACGGCCATGCCGCAGATGGTCGCCCTCTTCAACGGCATGGGTGGCGGTGCAGCCGCGGCTGTGTCCGTCATCGCGCTGACCGGTCCGAAAGAAACAGGCATCGTTCCGCTTCTCGTCACCGTCGCAGGTGGCCTGATCGGCAGCATGTCCCTGTCGGGGTCCATCATTGCCTGGGCCAAGCTCGATGGCCGGATGAACAAGCCGATCCGCTTCGGTGGGCAGCGTATCATTAATGCTGCCGTCTTTATGCTGACCGTCCTGCTCGGCATCATGGCAGCCTTCCTGTACCATCAGGATGGCGGCGGTATCGCCACGCTGCTGTTCTTCATCGGCGCCCTGCTGGCTGGCATCTGCATGACGGTCCCCATCGGCGGTGCAGACATGCCGGTCGTGATCTCGCTATACAACGCCTTCACGGGTCTGGCCGTGGGTCTCGAAGGCTATGTCATGGCCGACCCGGCTCTGATGATCGCCGGTATGGTCGTAGGTTCTGCCGGTACGCTGCTGACGGTCATGATGGCCAAAGGCATGAACCGCTCCATTTCCAACGTGCTGTTCAGCAACTTCGGTGAAGCCTCTGCCTCTACGGCCACAGGTCCCCAGAAAGAAGCCAAGTCCGTTGCTGCGGGCGATGCTGCCACGACAATGCGTTACGCATCGTCCGTCATCATCGTTCCGGGTTACGGTCTGGCCGTCGCTCAGGCTCAGGGCAAGCTGTACGACTTCGTCAAGCAGCTTCAGGCCGCAGGCGTGGACGTCAAGTTCGCCATCCACCCGGTCGCCGGCCGTATGCCAGGCCACATGAACGTGCTGCTCGCCGAAGCCGGCGTCCCGTACGACATGATCTATGACATGGAAGACATCAACGACAGCTTCGCTGACACGGATGTCGCCCTCATCATTGGCGCCAATGACGTGGTAAACCCGTCTGCCCGGACAGATAAGTCCTCCCCGATCTATGGCATGCCAATCCTCAATGCCGATCAGGCCCGTCAGGTCTTCGTCATCAAGCGTGGTATGGGCATGGGTTACTCCGCTGTTCAGAACCCACTCTTCTTCCAGGACAACTGCGCCATGGTCTTCGGCGATGCGCAGGCCGTCCTCAGCAAGATGGTCGAAGCCGTCAAGGCTCTCGGCACATCGTAAACCAGTTCTCAAGGAGACACTCTCATGGCTGATACAATGCTGGCCGCCGTCGTCCGCGAGTTCGGGAAGCCTCTCTCCGTTGAGAGGCTTCCCATCCCCGAGATCCGGCCTAACCAGATCCTCGTGAAAGTGGATACCTGCGGCGTCTGCCATACCGACCTGCACGCCGCAGAAGGGGATTGGCCTGCAAAGCCGAACCCGCCGTTCATCCCGGGCCATGAAGGCATCGGTCACATCGTGGCCGTTGGCAGTCAGGTCAATCACGTCAAGGTTGGCGACGTAGTTGGCGTGCCCTGGCTCTACTCGGCCTGCGGGCACTGCGAACACTGCCTCGGTGGCTGGGAGACGCTGTGCAAGGATCAGGACGACACCGGCTACACGGTCAATGGCTGCTTCGCTGAATATGTTGTCGCAGACCCGAACTATGTCGCGCATCTGCCCAGCAACATTGATCCTCTTCAGGCTGCCCCAGTCCTTTGCGCTGGCCTGACCGTCTACAAGGGCCTGAAAATGACCGAGGCACGCCCTGGTCAGTGGATGGCTATTTCAGGCGTTGGCGGTCTGGGTCAGATGGCTGTGCAATACGCCGTCGCCATGGGCATGAATGTCGTGGCTGTGGATATTGACGACGACAAGCTTGCCACAGCAAAAAAGCTTGGCGCCGCCCTGACCGTCAATGCCAAGGACAAGGACCCGGCAGCCTTCATCCAGCAGGAAGTCGGCGGCGCTCATGGTGCTCTTGTTACGGCCGTGGGCCGCACCGCATTCTCGCAGGCCATGGGCTATGCCCGCCGGGGCGGCACAATCGTTCTGAACGGCCTGCCACCAGGGGACTTCCCGGTTTCGATCTTCGACATGGTCATGAACGGCACAACCATTCGTGGCTCCATCGTCGGCACACGGCTGGACATGATCGAAGCCATGGATTTCTTCGCCCGTGGCAAAGTGAAATCCGTCGTCACCGCAGACAAGATCGAGAACATCAACACGATCTTCGACAACCTCAAAAACGGGCGCCTTCAGGGCCGTACGGTTCTGGATTTCCGGTCCTGAGACTTTAGAAAGCACATACCATGTTTGCCATGCAGCTCCGCCAACACCACCAGCCTCTGGAATGGGTGGAGCTGCCAGACCCCGAACCCGGACCGGACGAAATCCGTATCCGCATCGGGGCCTGCGGCGTCTGCCGCACAGACCTCCATGTCGTGGATGGCGAACTCGCCAACCCCACTCTTCCCATCATTCCCGGACATGAAATCGTCGGGCGAATTGATAAACTCGGAAGCAACGTTACGAGCCTGAATGTTGGGGAACGGGTCGGTATCCCATGGCTCGGCCATACGTGTGAGCATTGCTATTACTGCACGCATGGGATGGAAAATCTCTGCGACCATCCCCTTTTCACCGGCTTCACCCGCAATGGCGGCTACGCGACAATGACCGTCGCTGATGCACGATATGCCTTTCCCATGGGCGACAAAGGGGAAGACAAGGATCTTGCTCCCCTGCTTTGCGCTGGCCTGATCGGCTGGCGCTGTCTCAGCAAAGCCGGCGACGGCAAAAAAATCGGTCTGTACGGCTTCGGAGCTGCTGCCCACATCATCATTCAGGTACTGCGCTGGCAGGGACGAGACGTTTACGCTTTCACATCCCCCGGAGACACCGAGAAACAGGCATTTGCCCGTTCCCTTGGCGCAGTCTGGGCAGGTGGTTCAGACGAGCTCCCACCTGAACAACTGGATGCTGTAATCCTGTTTGCCCCTGTCGGCACACTGGTTCCCACCGGACTGAAAGCCGTCCGTAAAGGCGGGAAAGTTGTTTGCGGCGGTATCCATATGAGCCCGATCCCGTCCTTCTCCTACGACACTCTCTGGGAAGAACGCGAAATCGTCTCCGTCGCCAATCTGACCCGGCAGGACGGGCTGGATTTCCTGAAACTGGCTCCGGAAATTGGCATCAGGGTGACGAATACGCCTTACGCCCTCAGGGACGCCAATCAGGCTCTGGACGATTTACGCCATGGCCGCTTTGAAGGCGCAGCGGTCCTGATCCCCTGATCAGTTCAGAGGCGCCGGAACCCCGTCCCGTCGGTCCTGCGCCTCGACATACATACGTAATACAGACGGATAACGTGCGCGCGTCGTCTTTTCGAGTAAGGACACCCCACGTTCCACATCCCCGGCAGGGGTTGCGTCGTTCCAGTCCAGGGACACCAGCACAATAGTGCTTTCCGGACCGCGGGTTTCCGTCACAACTTCATTGACCCCAACCACACCCGGCAGTTTGGTCGCTTCCGCCCGCACAAAAGCATCAATATCGGGATTGCTTTCACCAACCAGCAAAGAACGCGTCTCATTGGTCAGAAGACCGGCGACAACAACCAGCACCACACCGATCAGCAGAGATGCCACGCCGTCCAGAACATGCAGCCCTGTCACCACGGAAAGCAGAGTGAAGACGAGCGCGATAACAAGACTGGCCAGCGCCGCTCCATCCTCGAACAGAATAACGAACAGGCCCGGGTCCACACTCCGGCGAATGATGTTCCAGAGGGAAACGCCCTCTTTACGCGGCAGGGCTTTCACGGCTGCAATAAAGCCGTATCCCTCCATACTTCCCGAAATTGCCAGAATAGCGACGTTCATCCACCAGCCCGGAAACACATAGCCCAGGATTTGGACGGGCTGCATTTCCGAAGGATGCATGACTTTTTCCCACCCCTCATAAAGAGAAGCGACGCCGCCACCTACAAACAGGGCCCCTGCAACCACCATCGTCCAGAAATACAGCTCCCGGTGATGACCGAGCGGATGCTGTTTCGTGGCAGGTGCAGTCGCCCGCTTCATACCGACAAGCAGAAGGATCTGGTTTCCACAGTCCACAAAGGAGTGAACCGTCTCCGCCAGCATGGCTGCGGAGCCCGTCAGCAATGCTGCGGCCCCCTTCACACAGGCAATCCCGAAATTGACCCCCAGCGCGATGAAAACAACTTTTACGGAACTGCCTGCGGACATTCTGGCCTCATGATGCGAAACAGTTCTCAACTTGGAGAGGTTCAGCCCTCTCTGTCAAACGCCCCCGTGACCGTTTTTCAGATAATCGCCTTGACGGTGTTACGGAAGGTAAACTGTCTGACCTCTTTTGCCAGATCAGACGCTTCCTGACGCAGATTACGACAGGCGGCCGTCACCTGCTCCACCATGGCCGCATTATGCTGAGTCATCTGGTCCATTTCCCGAATGGCCGTGTTGATCGTCTCAAGAGTTGCCGCTTCATCCGCAGTTGAATAGGAAATGTCCTGCAGAACGGAAGTAATGCCGTCAATATGACCGTTGATGAGATGCATGGCCTTGTCGGCTTCTCCCACCAGATGAACCCCCTCTTCCACCTGCTTGACGGACGTTCCGATGATACTCTGAATTTCCCGGGCGGACTGAGCGGATCTCTGGGCAAGCGCCCGGATTTCCATAGCAACAACATTGAAACCACGTCCCGCTTCACCTGCCCGGGCAGCTTCAATTCCGGCATTTAGAGACAGCAGGTTGGTCTGGAATGCCATTTCCTCAATCAGACCGATAATGGACTCAATCCGGCGTGAAGACGTGCGGAGGGCTCCCATCGCTGCGTTGGCCGAACGCATGACATCCGACACTGACAACGCCTGCTCTCGCGTTCCCATGGCTGTTTCGCGCGCCTTCTGGGACGCTATGGCCGTCTCACGAACTGTCAGGGTGATATTGTTAATGGAAGACGCCGCCTCCGCCAGCCTGTTTGCCTGCCGCTCTGTTCGGCTGGCAAGATCACCAGATGCGGTGGAAATTTCTCTTGTTCCGCTCGCGATTACGGATGTGCCATCCGAAATTTTCTCCAGAGCCGCCCGATAGGCACGGATCATGGTATTGAAATTCTGGCGAAAATCTTCGAAGCGATCCTGAAAAGGCTTGGCAAAAATGAATGTCAGATCTCCGGACTTCACCACGTCCATGCCCACGCAGATGGCTTCGATGGTTTGATCCTGAAGCTGTCGAATACGCTCACTTTCTTTCGAAAATCGACGTTCAGCTTCCGCCGCCTGCTGCGCTTCCACGGCGGCAAGTTCCTGATACGCAATGCGCTCTTCACTGTTTTTCAAAAAGGCCTGGAGAGAACGCGCCAGCCGACCAATGCAGTCTTTGTGATCCAGGAAAGGAATCGTAACCTCTGTTGCACCGCCTGCAACCTTTTCCGTCAGCGCTGTAATTTTCTCGAACGGAACAGCAACCACCTTGATGGTAAAGCGACCAATCAGCAGCGTCAGCCCAATCTGGAGAAGCACACCCGCAACCTGCGCGATGACCTGTACATTCTCCAGGTGATTCAGATAGCGCAGACAAATCCAGTCAACGGCAACCTGGACCACCGACAGGACCAATAACGCACCTATGATGACACGCAGCTTCTGCCGAACATAGGCAGTCTGTTCAATCCACTGCAGCATCTCGCCTCTCGATCACATCCCATGGCCAGGTTCAGGAACCGGCATCTGACAAGGTAGAAGGACGAGAGTTATCAAATGATCTTTAATGATACGTTAATTAAACAAGAACATTTTATGACCAACGCGTCCAAAGACATGAGCATAAAAAAACCGCCCAAAGAGGGCGGTTTTCAGTTCTGTTCTTATATTTCAGGCTGAAAGACGAGCCTTCACCAGCCCGCTGGCCCTGGCCGGATCAAGATCGGAACCGAAACGCTCTTTCAGAGCCGCCATGACCTTGCCCATATCCTTCATGCCTTCTGCACCGACAGCCGTTACAGCCTCATTGATCGCAGCTTTCAGCGTGCCCTCATCCAGCTCAGGCGGCAGATAGGACTGGATCGTAGCAATCTCGCCCTCTTCCTTCTCAGCAAGCTCCGGACGACCACCCTGACGGTACATGGTGGCAGACTCTGTGCGAGACTTGATCATGGAACGCAGGGCGGAAATCATTTCCGCTTCCGTCACTTCTCCACTCTTGGCGCGAGCCGCAACCTCGAGATCCTTGAGCTTTGCGGTGATGCCGCGGATCTGCGCTACCTTCTCGGACTGGCCGGCCTTCATTGCAGCCTTGAGATCGTCCATGATCTGTGCACGAAGTGACATGCGCCTTCTCCCATCTGTTCAGAGGCCCGGAAGCCTCAGTGTCAATTCATGGCCGCAAAATCGCACAAAAGCAGGCTTCCAACAATGGAAGGCGCGAGACGGGAAGTTTTTTCCCACCCTTTCTTTTTCCATCAAGAATCATGTGGGAAAAAACTTCCCATCCGTGCGCCAATCGCTTATCAGACCTGAAAGTGAACGCGGAGCCAGGAACGGGCGACCATGGACATCGACAGAATCATCGAAAAAGCCGGAGGCGCGGACGAGATCGCCGCTCTTGCCGGCGTCGGCCTTGAGGCCGTCCGCAAATGGCGTCAGTCGCGAACCGTGCCGACCAAGCACTGGCCCGCCCTGCTGCGCGTTCCCGGAATCGAACTCCAGGATCTGACTTCCGCTGAAACCCCGCAACAAAGAGAGACGGACGTGTCCAATTCCTGCCCTGTCGGCGCCAATGCCGCCCTTGTCCTTGCAGATGGCACGGTCCTGTGGGGCCGAGGCTTCGGCGCCCATACCGATGGCGCCGTTGGTGAACTCTGCTTCTCCACCGGCATGACCGGCTATCAGGAAACCCTGACAGACCCGTCTTTCGCCGGTCAGATTGTCACCTTCACCTTCCCGCATATCGGCAATGTCGGCACGAACACGGACGACAATGAAGCGCCCAAAATGGCTGCTCTTGGCGCCATCGTGAAGGAAGACGTGACCGCTCCGGCAAGCTGGCGCTCCATGGAATCCCTCGACGGCTGGCTAAAGCAGCACGGCCGCGCAGGCATCAGCGGCGTCGACACCCGCGCTGTCACCCGCTCCCTGCGTGACAATGGTCCGCAGACTGCCATCCTTGCCTTCCCGGCGAACGGTCGGATCGATACCGACAGCCTGCTGAACCGCGCCCGTCAGTGGCCCGGCCTCGAAGGCATGGATCTTGCAAAAGAGGTCACGCAGCCAAAGCGTGTCTGGACGGAAGGCGTGTGGGAAAGCACCCGCCCCGCCCGTACCGAGAACCGCCGCCGCGTGGTCGCCATGGACTACGGCGCCAAGGACAACATCCTGCGCTGCCTCGTGACCGCCGGTTGTGACGTCACCGTTCTGCCCGCGACAGCAACGGCCGAGGAAATTCTGGAACTGAAGCCCGAAGGCGTCTTCCTGTCCAATGGTCCGGGCGACCCGGCAGCGACCGGCACCTATGCCGTCCCGGCCATCAAAAGCGTTCTGGATGCCAACGTGCCTGTCTTCGGCATCTGCCTTGGTCATCAGCTTCTGGCGCAGGCCCTCGGCGGCAAGACCTACAAGCTGGATCGTGGCCATCGCGGCGCCAACCAGCCGGTCAAGGACATCGAGAGCGGCCGCGTGGAGATCACCAGCCAGAACCATGGCTTCGCCGTGGATGAGAAGTCCCTGCCGGCTGATGTGAAGGTGACGCATGTGAGCCTGTTCGATGGCTCCAACGAAGGCATTGCCTCCACCACGAAGGACGCCTTCTCCGTTCAGTATCATCCCGAGGCCAGCCCTGGCCCGTCTGACAGTTTCTATCTTTTCGAGCGTTTCGTCGCGGTCATGGACCGTCGCGCCGCCAACAGCACGAACGCAGGAGCCTGAGCCATGCCAAAACGGACAGACATCACGTCCATCCTGATCATCGGCGCAGGCCCGATCGTTATCGGACAGGCCTGCGAGTTCGATTACTCTGGCGCACAGGCCTGTAAAGCCCTGCGTGAGGAAGGCTATCGCGTCATCCTCATCAACTCCAACCCAGCCACGATCATGACCGATCCGGGCCTGGCGGACGCGACCTATATCGAGCCAATCACGCCGGAATTCGTCGAGCGCATCATTCTCAAGGAAAAGCCCGACGCCGTTCTACCGACCATGGGTGGCCAGACAGCCCTGAACGCCGCCATGGCGCTCGACAAGTCCGGCTTCCTCAAGAAGCACAACGTGGAACTGATCGGCGCAGACGCAGAGGTCATTGACCGCGCAGAAGATCGCCAGAAGTTCCGCGAGGCCATGGACGAGATCGGGATCGAAAGCCCCCGCAGCACCATCGCCCATACGCTGGCAGAAGCGCGCGCGGCTCTGGCTGACGTCGGCCTGCCCGCCATCATCCGCCCGTCTTTCACCATGGGCGGCGCTGGCGGCGGGATCGCATATAACCGCGAAGAGTTCGACCAGATCGTCACAGGCGGCCTTGATGCCTCCCCGACGACGGAAGTGCTGATTGAAGAGTCCGTTCTGGGCTGGAAAGAGTACGAGATGGAAGTGGTCCGCGACACGGCGGATAACTGCATCATCATCTGCTCCATCGAGAACATCGACCCGATGGGTGTTCACACAGGTGACTCCATTACCGTTGCCCCGGCCCTGACGCTGACCGACAAGGAATACCAGCGCATGCGGGACGCCTCACTGGCGTGCCTGCGCAAGATCGGTGTCGAGACGGGCGGCTCCAACGTGCAGTTCGGCGTCAATCCGGCTGATGGCCGCATGGTCGTCATCGAAATGAACCCGCGCGTGTCCCGGTCGTCTGCACTCGCCTCCAAGGCCACTGGCTTCCCGATCGCCAAAATCGCCGCCAAGCTGGCCGTTGGCTACACGCTGGACGAACTCAAGAACGACATCACGAAGACGACCCCGGCCTCCTTCGAGCCGACGATCGACTATGTTGTCGCCAAGATCCCCCGCTTCACGTTCGAGAAGTTCCCCGGCTCCCCGGCCTTGCTTTCGACGTCCATGAAGTCGGTCGGGGAAGCCATGTCTGTTGGTCGCTCCTTTGCCGAGGCGATCCAGAAGGGTTTCCGCTCCATGGAGACGGGCCTGACAGGTCTGGACCCGGTTGAGGCGCCCGGCGACGGTTCAAAGGACGCCTATCTGGCCGCCCTCGCCGAGCCACGCCCGGAACGCATCCTGATGGCCGCACAGGCACTCCGCGCTGGCCTGACGGTTGAAGAGGTTCAGCAGGCCTGCAAATTCGAACCATGGTTCCTGCGCCAGCTGGAAGACATTATCGCCTCAGAGCGTGACGTTGAGAAGAATGGCCTTCCAAAGGATGCCTACGGCTTCCGTCGCCTCAAGGCCCAGGGCTTCTCTGACGCCCAACTCGCTCGCCTCTCCGGTCAGAGCGCCCCGGATGTTGCGGCACAACGTGAGGCTCTCAACGTCGTGCCGGTTTATCGCCGCATCGACACCTGCGCAGCCGAGTTCGCCTCCGACACGCCGTACCTGTACTCCACCTATGAAGGCGGGTTCGGCACACCGGAATGCGAAAGCAAGCCAACCAGCCGCGACAAGATCATCATTCTGGGCGGCGGCCCGAACCGGATTGGTCAGGGCATCGAGTTCGATTACTGCTGCGTTCATGCGGCTTACGCCCTGCGCGAAGCTGGCTTTGAAACAGTCATGGTCAACTGCAACCCGGAAACGGTCTCGACGGACTACGACACGTCCGACCGTCTGTATTTCGAGCCGCTTACGGCCGAAGACGTCATCGCCCTCATTCGCACGGAAGCCCGTGGCGGCAAGATCCTGGGCTGCATTGTGCAATACGGCGGCCAGACGCCTCTGAAGCTCTCCCGCGCACTGGAAGAGGCAGGCATTCCGCTCCTTGGTACCCCTGCCGATGCGATTGACCGCGCCGAAGACCGCGAGCGTTTCCAGACCATGCTGCGCAAGCTCGGCCTACGCCAGCCACGCAACGGGATTGCCCGCACGCCCGCAGACGCCGAGAAGGTTGCAGAGGAAGTCGGTTATCCTGTTGTTGCCCGCCCATCCTACGTTCTGGGCGGGCGCGCAATGGAAATCGTGTACGACAACGCTGGCCTGAAGCATTACCTCAACACGGTTCTTCGTGCGGCTGGCCCGGAAGTCTCGACTGGCCCGATCCTGCTCGACCACTACCTGAACGACGCGATCGAAGCCGACGTGGACTGCATCGCCGATGGCGAGACGGTCTATGTCGCCGGCGTCATGGAACACATCGAGGAAGCTGGCATCCACTCCGGTGACTCCGCCTGCTCCCTGCCGCCCTACACGCTCTCCCCGGCACTGGTGACTGAACTCCGCTCCCAGACGGAAGCCATGGCTCGCGAGCTTGGCATCCGTGGCCTGATGAACGTTCAGTACGCCATCAAGGATCAGGAAGTCTTCGTCCTTGAAGTGAACCCACGCGCTTCCCGTACCGTGCCGTTCGTCGCCAAGGCGACAGGCGTTCCGGTTGCAAAGATCGGTGCCCGCGTCATGGCTGGCGCGCGCCTCTCCGAGTTCCGTCTGGATGGCGGCGCGGTCTCTCCGCATGTGGCCGTCAAGGAAGCCGTCTTCCCGTTCCATCGCTTTGCGAACGCTGACACGATCCTTGGTCCGGAAATGCGCTCCACCGGTGAAGTCATGGGGCTGGATTCCAGCTTCGAGCGTGCGTTCGCCAAGTCCCAGCTCGCTGCCGGCGTAAAGCTGCCACTGTCCGGAACGGTCTTCCTGTCCGTCCGTGACAGCGACAAGGGACATGTTCAGCCTCTGGCCCGCAAGCTTGTGGAAATGGGCTTCACCATCCTTGCCACCAGCGGTACGGCATCACGCCTTGAAGCGGCCAACATTCCCGTGAAGCGCGTCAACAAGGTGATGCAGGGACGCCCGAACTGCGTGGATGCCATCCGTTCCGGCGACGTGCAGATGGTCATCAACACATCTCAGGGCGGTCAGGCCGCCCGCGACAGTTACGACATCCGTCGCGGCGCACTGACCATGGGCGTCCCACACTACACCACGATTGCGGGCGCACGTGCGGCGACATACGCCATCGCCGTCCTCAAGGAAGGCGATCTGGGTGTCGCGCCGCTCCAGTCTTACTTCAAGGGTGAGTTCTGAACTCGCTTCATGAAAAAGCCCGTCAGAGCAATCTGGCGGGCTTTTTTCGTTCTTATTCGCCTGAATACCGAAGAATATCGCCCGGCTGACAGTCGAGAACCCGACAAAGAGCCTCGAGCGTAGAAAACCGGATCGCTTTTGCTTTCCCTGTCTTGAGAATGGAGAGATTGGCAAGCGTCAGATTCACCTTCTCTGACAGTTCCGTCAGAGACATGCCTCGCTCTTTCAGAAGTTCATCCAGACTGACGTGAACAGGCATCAGATGACCTCATCCATTTCGGATTGAATCTGAGCTCCGAGATCGAAAAGCCAGACAGCAGTATAGAGAACGCCAATCTGAAGAGCGATACTCTGAAGTTCGAAAAATATTCCTCCCCAACTAATATTCAAATAATTAACCGGACCATCAATAGGCAGAAAGTTTCCGAAAAAAGTAATAATAATATAAATTACTCCCAAAACAAGAATATTATAGGACCTTTTCCTATTATCCTCTCTAAACAATCTCTCGTTTTTTATAGATATTATTATTTTTGTAAAAATCTTTACTGAAATAAGAAGCAGAACATACCGTGAAAAATCAGAAAAAATCGCTATGAACCCCGAAATTAAATCCTTATGGGAATAGCCCGCAAAATTGGGTTTTGGCAGATGAAAAACGAATACAGCCAAAAACAAAATGAACGAAAACATGCCGTACAAAATTGTTGTTATCCATAACAGACAGCGAAAAATGCGCAGCAAACTTAAGGCGTAATCAATGCGCTTCCCTGCTTTTCGCTGACGATCAGGCAATATCATTTCAAAAACCCCAATAAATTTATCGAATATCGATAACACACTCCTTCCTCGACAAGGCAAGTAATTTATCGCTTTTCGATAAACAAAAACACCGCACCTTGCAAGAAACCCCCTTAAATCCTATATTGTCTGGCTATTCATTCAATTTCAGCTACGCTTTTCCGAGGATTTCAGAGTGCAGAAAATTCCCATGACCGCGCAGGGGCTGCAGCGTCTTGAAGACGAACTGCGTACCCTCAAGAGCGTTGATCGCCCTGCAGTCATCCGGGCCATTGCTGAAGCACGCGAGCATGGCGACCTTTCTGAAAACGCAGAGTACCATGCCGCTCGTGACCGCCAGTCCTTCATCGAAGGACGTGTACTTGAGCTTGAAAGTATTGTTTCTTCAGCCGACGTGATCGATCCATCCACGTTCACCGGCACCAAGGTGCGCTTTGGTGCTCATATCGAAGTCGTGGATGAAGAGACAGACAAGGAAAATGCCTACCAGATCGTCGGCGTTCACGAAGCCGATATCAAGCAGGGTCTGATCTCCATCTCTTCCCCGCTGGCCAAGGCCCTGATCGGCAAGGACGTGGGCGATACCATCTCCGTTCCCGCTCCCGGCGGCGATCGTACCTACGAGATCCTGAAAGTCACATACCGCTGATGTCTGACGTCCTGACGTCCCCTGTCCCTGTCGTTACCATCCAGGACATCGAGAGCGCCCATGAGCGCATCGCGTCCACAGTGGTGCGCACGCCGACGATTACCTGCCCCGCCCTGTCCCGTCTGACAGGCGCGGAAATTACGCTCAAGCTCGAGAACCTTCAGGCCATTGGCTCCTTCAAGGAGCGGGGTGCCGCCAACAAAATGGCACTCCTGACGGCTCAAGAACGGGCACGCGGTGTGATCACCGTTTCGGCAGGAAATCACGCGCAAGGTGTGGCCCGTCAGGCCAGTCTTCTCGGCATTGATGCGACAATCGTCATGCCGCGCTTCACGCCTGCCTCCAAGGTTGCGGCAACGCAGGCCTGGGGAGCGAATGTCGTTCTGGCTGGCGACGATTTTGCACAGGCCTGCGTCACAGCAGAAGAACTTCAGAAAACAGAAGGACGCGTTCTCGTCCATCCGTTCAATGATCCTGCTGTCATTGCCGGACAGGGCACGGCGGCTCTGGAACTGCTTCAGGACGCCCCTCAGATCGACACGGTGGTTGTCCCGGTGGGTGGTGGTGGCCTGATCGGTGGTTTTGCAACCGTGATGGCGGCCCTACGGCCGGACGTGGAAGTCATTGGCGTGCAGGTCGAAGCCTATGCGTCTCTGGCCGCCTTCCCTCAGGAAGGAGGCCCGACGCTCGGCGGTTCCACGATCGCAGAAGGCATTGCCGTCACCACGATGGGCGAGCATTGCCTGAACGCGTTCCGCAACCGGATTTCCAGAATTCTGGTGGTCAATGAGCTTCAGGTCGAAAGCGCCATCACTACGCTCGCTGAAAAAGCCAAACAGGTTTGCGAAGGTGCAGGTGCCACAGGGCTGGCCGCCGTCATCGCCAATCCGGAACTGTTCAAGGGCCGCAAAGTCGCCCTTCCCCTCTCTGGTGGCAACATCAACGCCCGCATTCTGGCAAACACGATCCTGCGGTCTCTTCTACGGGACGGACGGATCCTGCGTCTGATTTTCCAGATCCCTGACCGGCCTGGCATGCTGGCCGATATTTCGGCCCGGATCGGCAACTATGGCGGGAACATCATAGAAGTGTCCCATCATCGCCTGTTCGCCTCCCCCTCCGTGCAAACGGCAGAACTGGTCGTGATGATTGAAGCCCGCGATACGGAACATGCCAAACAGATCGAGACCGATCTGTCCCGGCATTACATCGTACGCAGGGACTGAAAACTCATGTATTCTTTCATACTGGTGGTCGCCACAGGCCTGATGCTGGCTGAACACCCCAGTCTTCCGGCAAATTCAAAGCTTCAGCACACGGACGCCAGAGTATCCTAATTGATGCCTTTGAACGGAGCGAAACCGCCAAGACTGAAGTCTCCTGCGACATCAGCAAAGCGGACGCTCCCTCAAACTGTCACATCGTGAAGTCGAACAACCCTCACTTTAACGCATCGGCGATCGAATTTGTGCAACGCATGCACTACGTCCCTGCCCGCAGAAACGGCAAAATATTGCCGTCCCCAATCACGTCGAACACGTTGATTCCACACTTTAAAGCAACAGCTCAGACGCCCTCTACAATAACAACGTTGTAAGACGCAGCTTTCCAGCGATGTTTCGCAGCAGCCTGATATTCGGGGCTGTCATACCAGACACGGGCAGATGTGATGTCCGGAAATTCGATAATGACCACGCCATCTGGCTCGATGCCTTCAAGCTTCTCCTGCTTTCCATAAGCAGCAAGAATTTTGGCGGGATGACCTTTGAAGGTTTCCCCAACAGTCTCTGAATAGACCTGAAACTCGGCGGGGTCTGTCAGTTTATCGCGAATAAAAACAGCGTAGGCGGTCATGGATTAAACTCCCAAGAAAGGAATGATGATCCATAACCGGCCATAAAACGGCATGGTATTCAGCACACAAACGCGTGTGCCGAATATTTGCAGCTATTAGCGGGTCCCGAACAGACGGTCGCCAGCATCGCCCAGACCCGGGACAATATAGCCGTGCTCATCAAGCTTCTGATCCACACAACACGTCACGACCTGCACATCCGGATGCAGTTCCGTCATGTGAGCAATTCCTTCCGGAGCCGCCAGAAGGCAGGCAAAAACAGGCGCAATCGCTCCCGCTTCCTTGACGCGCGTTACAGCAGCGGCAGCCGAGTGCCCGGTGGCCAGCATCGGGTCCAGAACGATGCAGGTCCGGCCCGGAACATCGCTCGGCATATTGAAATAGTATTCGCTGACTTCCAGCGTCTCATGGTCGCGCCGCAGCCCGATATGCCCCACACGCGCAGACGGCACGAGATCCAGCATTCCGTCCAGAAGGCCGTTACCGGCACGCAGAATGGAGACGAAGCAAAGCTTCTTGCCGTCCAGTTCCTCACCTTCCATCAACCCGCTTGGCGCCTCGATCTGACGTGGCACGAGAGACAGGTTACGCGTGGCTTCATAAGCCAGAAGCAGACTGAGCTCACGGGTCAGGCGACGAAAGCCCGCTGTGGATGTGTTCTTATCACGCAGACGGGTCAGCTTGTGGCGCACCAGCGGATGGGTGAGAACGATAGGCGGCAGCGCCTGACTCATGCTTTTTCTCCTGCGGCCGGGCGAAAATCGAGCGCCAGACCGTTCATGCAATAACGTAATCCCGTGGGCGGCGGCCCATCGGGAAAGACATGCCCCAGATGCCCCTGGCAGTTCGCACAATGCACTTCCGTGCGAACCATCCCGTGGCTTCCATCCTGTGTCGTCTCCACGGCGCCTTCCAGCGGCTGGAAAAACGATGGCCAGCCACTTCCGCTTTCGTATTTCGTGGTGGACGAAAACAGATCACGACCGCACCCGGCACAAGCGTAGATCCCGGCACGCTTTTCATCATTCAGCGGGCTGGAACCGGGATATTCGGTACCATGCTCCAGCAGAATACGGCGCTGTTCCGGGGTAAGGCCAACACCACATCCGCCACCATTGGCGCCCTTAACGGGACCGCAGCCTTGGGTCATGGTCAGTCTCCAGAAAATCTGAGGTTTTCAGTTTCCGATATATGGAAGCCAGACACCCTTTTGTCACGCATATCTGAAGGAAAGCGCGAAACTTCTTGCCGTCCGCCCCGTTGAAATCCTGCAACTCTTTATTCAGGAGGAGATCATCATGAGCTCCATCGAAGACAAACTCAAAGGTGCCACCAACAAGGTCGTCGGCAAGATCAAGGAAGAAGTCGGTCGCGCCACGAATGACGAACAGCTTGAAGGCGAAGGCGTTGTCCAGAACCTCAAGGGTCAGGCCCAGACAGCAAAAGGCGACGTCAAGGACGCCGTCAAGAAGGGTGTCGACAAGATCTGACGCTCACATCACTGTCATAATACAGCAACGCCCGCCCCTTCCGGCGGGCGTTCGCATTTGTGGGGAAAGGTGGCATAATGACGCTTATTCTTTCCTCCTTCTGCAAGACAGGAAACAGCCATGTCCTCTACCGCTTCGTCCTCACGCCGCCCTGTCATGCTCGTCATTCTGGACGGGTTCGGCTGGCGCGAGGAAAACTCTGACAACGCGGTAAGACTGGCCAACACCCCGACTTTCGATACCCTGTGGGCCAATTCCCCACACGCATTTCTTAAAACCTGCGGTGAGGATGTCGGCCTGCCAGAAGGCCAGATGGGCAATTCCGAGGTTGGTCACCTCAACATCGGTGCTGGCCGCGTCGTGATGCAGGAATTGCCGCGCATCTCACGCAGCGCCCGAGATGGCTCGCTTGCCGAGAATACGACCCTGAACGAATTCATCCATGCGCTGAGAGTCTCCGGTGGCACCTGCCATCTTATGGGCCTCATTTCCCCTGGCGGCGTTCATGCCCATCAGGATCATGTTCTCGCACTCGCCAAAATCGTCAGCGCTGCCGGCGTTCCTGTAGCCCTGCATATTTTCAGTGATGGTCGCGATACGCCGCCTCAGTCCGGGCAGGAGTATATTCCTGCCCTTCTCAAGGACCTCCCCGAAAGCGTGCAGGTCGCCACGATCAGCGGACGCTATTACGCCATGGACCGTGACCGCCGGTGGGAGCGTGTCAAACTGGCTGTCGATGCGATCCGGGATGGCAAGGGCCCACATGCAGACGATGCCCTTTCCGTGCTCAAAGCCAGCTACGCAGACGACAAGGGAGATGAATTCGTCATCCCAATAGTCCTTGGCGATTATGAAGGCATGAAAGACGGCGACGGCATTCTGTCCTGCAACTTCCGCGCAGATCGTATCCGCCAGCTTCTGGATGTTCTGGTCGTGCCAGATTTCGACGGTTACGAGAGTGGTCGACGCATCAATTTCGCAGCCGTCAGCGGCATGACGCGCTACTCCGACCATCTTGCTCCGTACATGACCGTCCTGTTCCCAAAGCTCCCCCTCGACGACCTTCTGGGAGACGTCGTGGCCAAGGCTGGCAAAGCGCAGCTTCGTATGGCCGAGACGGAAAAGTTCCCGCACGTCACATACTTCCTGAATGGTGGCCGTGAGGTTCAGCTTCCGGGCGAAGAGCGTATCCTCGTTCCGTCTCCCAAGGTTGCCACCTACGATCTGCAACCGGAAATGTCGGCTCCCGAACTGACGGACCGTGCCGTGGATGCTATCGACTCAGGCCAGTTCGACATGATCATCCTGAACTTCGCCAACCCGGACATGGTCGGCCATACAGGCTCCCTGCCGGCAGCGATCAAAGCCTGTGAAACGGTGGATCAGGGTCTGGGCCGTATCAACGACGCCCTTACCCGTGCTGGGGGTACGCTGATCGTCACCGCAGATCATGGCAACTGCGAAACCATGCGTGATCCCGAGACCGGCGGCGCTCATACAGCACATACGCTCAACGTGGTTCCGGTTATTCTGGCCCATGCCGAGGGCAAAACCATTCATGATGGTCGCCTGGCCGATCTGGCCCCCACAATGCTAGCGCTCCTCGGCCTGCCACAGCCTGCAGCCATGACCGGCGTTTCCCTGCTTGAAAACGCCTGATCCGGCCAGACTGCTGCCATTGGCCCTGGCATTCTCGCCATGGCTGATGGCTGCCTCCACGGCAGATCACGCTCATCACCGATCTGCCAAGTCTGCTCATCATTCGTCCACCCAAAGTACCGGACAACAGGCCCTTGCACAGGTACAGGCAGCCCGAAAAACTCTGGAAGCACAACAGGCGCAGGAAGCCGCAACTTTACGGGCCAGACAGCAGGCCGCCATTCAGGCCCAGCAGAAAGCTCTTCAGGACAACGCACGCAAGGTCGCTTTCGCCGCGCAGACACGCACGGCCCAGACGGCTGTTCAAACCACACGCTCCCGTATCGACACCCTGAATGCAGAAATTGATGACCTGACGCATAAGCAGGCCAGCATCAGGCAGGACATCGCCCACGAAAACGAGGCATTGCAGCCCCTGTTGCCGGTCGCTGCACGCCTGTCCATCGCGCCTGATGCCGCACTTCTGGCCTCCCCCTCTGCCGCGACAGACAGCGTAACAGCCCTGTCCATTCTCGGTGGCTTCTCACGCCTGACCCAGCAACGCGCCGCGCACCTCCAGACAAAACAGGAAGAACTCCAGACAGTCGGAGACGCGCTGGATAGCCGTCAGAAAGAACTGGATGGTCTCCTGAAGTCCCAGACGCATCAGCGTGATGTGGCGGCAGCCAGAACGAAGGTCGCCGCACGCCAGGAAACAGTATCGGATCAAGCCGCGAAACGCGCCAAATCAGCGGTCGCCGAAGCCATGAAAGCCTCCGCCGATCTTTCGGCCGAAATCGAGGCGATTGCCCGCCAGGAAGCGCAGGCAAAAGCCGAACTTGAAGCTGAGGCCCGTGCGCTGGCCAAACAGCATCAGATGGAACAGGCCCGAAGGACAAGAGCTCAGGTAAAGGCTCTCTCTGCCGGAAATGGCGTTTCTTCCGGCAACGGACACGCGCCTGTGTCAGGACATATCGCCGTGAGATGGGGACAGGAGACCGAGGGCGGCCCCTCCACCGGCATCACGTATGCCGCAGCGTCCTCGGCTTCTGTACAGGCGCCCTGCAGCGGACGAATCGTATTCTCAGGCCCCTTCCGCTCATTCGGACAGATGCTGATCCTCGATTGCGGACAGAATTATCGTTTTGTTCTTTCCGGTCTTGGCTCTCTGGGTGTTTCGAGCGGGCAAAGCGTCAGAAAAGCCGCCACGCTTGGGCAAATGCCTGGCTCCGACGGGCTGCTCTTCGTCCAGTTACGCCATGGCGCACAGATCGTCAGCCCCGCTCCGTTTCTCTGACCCTGTTTTCTGACAGGGCAGGACACTGTAAGATCACGTCTTAACATTTCGGCAACCCGTTTCGCGCTAGTCCTGCACAGCAAGAGACGCCGGAAGCACGCCCGTTCCCGAGGATGGAGATCACATGAAGTTCCGTACTGGCCTGTTGCTGGGCACCGCCTTTCTGGCCGGACTGGCTGTCGGACCGGGCGCACTGCGTCTCGTCGGGTCCGCTGGCACTTTCCCTACTGCCGCCATCGCCCGCGACGTCTCCCATGACAATAGCGCGGAAACCGTTCGTCTTCTGACCCTCCTGGGTACGGTCATGGACGTCGTGAAGGCCGAATACGTGCATCCGGTGTCGGACAAGGACCTCATCAACAATGCCCTGGATGGCATGGTTGGCGAGCTTGACCCGCATTCGTCTTACATGACGGCCGCCCAGTTCAAGGACATGCAGACCGAGATTTCCGGAAAGTTCGGTGGTCTTGGCCTTCAGGTGCAGGCAGAATCCGGCCATGTCCGCGTGGTTTCGCCGATTGACGGCACACCTGCTGCGCGCGCTGGCATCCAGACTGGTGATTTCATCACGATGGTTGACCACAAGAGCATTGATGGTCTGACGCTCGATCAGGCTGTTCGCAAGATGCGCGGCGATCCGGGAACATCCATCAGCCTGACCGTCGTGCGCCCCAAGACCGGCAAGACGCTGACTTTCGACATGAAGCGCGAAATCGTTCACGTCCAGATTGTCCGCTCTGCCCTGTATGGCAGCACAGCTTACATCCGCCTGACCGAATTCGATGACGATCTTGAAAGTGCAATGCACACGGCTTTTGACAAGCTGAAAGCAGAAGCAGCCAAGAGCCCGGCCCACAAGCTGACCGGCGTTATCCTGGATCTGCGGTCCAACCCCGGTGGCAAGCTGGATCAGGCTATCGCCGTGTCTGACGATTTCATCAAGGAAGGCGAAATCGTCTCCATCCGCGGCCGTCATCCGGAAAACAACCAGCGCTGGGATGCCCGCGGAACAGACATCACGAATGGTCTTCCGATTGTTGTCCTGACGAATGGCGGCTCGGCTTCAGCCAGCGAAATCGTTGCCGGAGCCCTGAAGGATCATCGCCGCGCAGTCATTCTGGGCGAAAAGACGTTCGGCAAGGGGTCCGTCCAGACACTGATCCCGATTGGCGATCAGGGCGCTGTGCGTCTGACAACGGCCCGTTACTATACGCCATCCGGACGTTCCATTCAGGGGCTGGGCATTACGCCTGACATTGCTGTTGCCGAAACCAAAGATGATGATGGCTACGGCTATCGTGAAGCCGATCTGTCCCATATCCTGACGAATGTGGGTGGAAATCGTACGGCTGAAACGCCGCGCACGGATATTCCGGAGATTTCCAAATCCATCCCCAAGGCTCCCCCAGCGGACTGGCCAAAGTTCGATCTGACGAAGCCCGCAACGGACTTCCAGCTTCAGCAGGCCATCAAGGTCGTGAATGCGATGGCTGGGATTTCCAACCCTGCTCCGGCAGTTGAACAGGCAACAGAGGTCAAGGCTCCACCGTATGACAAAAAGCCTGCACCGCCCGCACCAACTCATTAAACACTCCCCACCAGAAGGACAGTCCAGATCGTGCAGAACCGTCCCGCTTCACCCCGCTCTTCCGGGCTCTGGAGCCGTCTTCCCGTTATCGGACGCCTTCTGGTCGCGTTCTGGGCTCTTGTTCTTGCAGGTGGTACGACAGCGGCTCTGATGCTCCGGCATCAGACGCCACCGTCTACATCAGTACGGACCGCACAAAACAAACCTGCCGCCCCCGTTGCTCATCCGGATACGGTGGCCACCAATCATTCAACGCACCAGCCTGTGACAGTCGTACAGCAGACGCAGGGTGCCCCGATCCCTAAATCTCTTCCTGTCACAGCACCGGTCCCTTTGACGCCCGAAGTCAAATCTCCACAGATGCCTCCACCGATTGCCCAGACGCCTGCAGTCGATCTGGATTCAATCACGGCATCAGGCAAGACGGCTCTCGCCATCGTCTTGCAGGGCTTCGGCTATTCAGACGCCATGACCTACGATGTGCTCTCGCGCATTCCAGCCCCGGTCGCGGTCGGCGTCTCGCCCTATATTGGCAATCTGCCGGATGTCCTGTCCCGCGCGCATGCAGCCCATCGAGAAATCTTTGTCACACTGCCGATGCAGAGTGCACATCCAGAAAACGTCGATGAAGGCCCACACGCCTTGGGCAATGGCAATTCCGAAGCCGAGGATCGCCGCGAACTGGACTGGTGCCTGTCCCGCGCCCAAGGTGCGACAGGCCTGACGGATGCTTCGGAGGCCGGCGACAGCCAGCCCGGCGGCGGATATGCCACCACCCCGGGCTTTCATCCGATTGAAGACATCATCGCCAGCCATGGTCTGCTTTATCTCAGCGGGTCACCGCAGGAAGACCGCCATATCCGTGGCATGACTGCGACCGCATGGGTCAATGGTGACACAGACGCCGCGACGCTCGATGCCAAGCTTGCCACACTGCTTCCCGAAGGCCCGAAGCCGACCCATATTCTGTTGATGGTTGGCCCGCTAACGCCCGTAGCAATCGATCGTCTTGCAACCTGGCTCAACGGCCCTGCTGCAGACCGCTTCATTCTCGTTCCGCCTTCCACACTGGCAGACAAAGGCGCAACCGGCGAGCAGGCCTCGGCTCAGCCCAAAGACATTCAGACGGCTCCCCTATGATCGATTTTTCCAATCTCCCTTATCGTCCCAATGTTGGGGTTGCCCTTTTTAACAGAGACGGAAAACTCTTTGTTGCTCGCCGTGCGGATTTGCCAGGCGACATCTGGCAGTGCCCACAAGGCGGTATCGATGAGGGGGAAGATCCCCAGACTGCCGCCCTGCGTGAGCTTGAGGAAGAAACAGGCTGTACGCGTGCAACAGTTCTCGCCGAACGCTCAGACTGGCTGGCTTACGATCTACCAGCAGCATTAATCGGCCGGGCACTCGGAGGGAAATTCCGAGGCCAGACACAGAAATGGTTTGTTCTCGGTTTTGATGGAGCAGACAGCGACATCCGTCTGGATCTGCATGCCCCCGCAGAGTTCGATCTCTGGGAATGGATAGAACCAGAGGACCTGCTTCAGCGCAATCTGGGCTTCAAACAGGAACTCTACGAAAAGCTCCTGCCAGAACTGAAGGCTTTGTTTCAGGCTGCTTCCAACGACTGGCTGCGAACCAGCCGGGCATAAAGGCCGTCTTTCTTCAGCAACTCGGCGTGAGACCCTGCCTCTACAGCCCGTCCATCATCCATCACGACAATCACATCTGCGGACTGAACCGTCGAAAGACGATGCGCCACAATCACAGTGGTGCGTCCAGTCCGCAGGGTTGCGAGAGCACCCTGCACGCGAGACTCGCTTTCTGAATCCAGCGCACTTGTCGCTTCGTCGAGCAGCAGAATGCGAGGATCACGCAGAAGGGCACGTGCCAACGCCACACGCTGTCTCTGACCGCCCGAAAGACGACGGCCGCCTGGTCCGACGCGTGTTTCCAGACCATGCGGAAGATTGTCCGTAAAATCGACAGCCGCCATCCGACAAGCCGCCTCAACTTCGTCTCGGCTCGCATCCGGCCGGCCGATCCAGATATTCTCAATCAGCGAGAGATCAAACAGAGTCGTATCCTGACTGACATATGCGATCGCATCGCGCAGGGAAGACACATGCACATCCCTGATATCCACGCCCTCAAGCAGGATACGCCCACCCGACACGTCATGCAGACGCGGAATCAATGACAAAGCCGTCGATTTCCCTGCCCCGCTCGGTCCGACGAGAGCCACAGTCTGACCAGGTTGCACGTCCAGCGTCAGACCAGCCAGCCCCACCCGACCGTCTTCGTACTGATAGGATGCCTGCTCAAAAACAAGATGCCCCTTGCCGCCGGGCAGAGACACGGCATCCTTTCGGTCAGTAACCGCCGGCGGTTCATCAATGACGGCAAAGACGCGCGCCAGTCCCGCAAGACCTTCCTGCATCGCCGTGTTGAGAGAACCAAGGGCGCGGATTGGTCGGGCCGCTGTCAGGAGAGCGGTAATAAAGGCTGTGAAGTCTCCAAGGGTGGCCCCGCCCATGGCAGCACGCCAGCCCGCAAATCCCAGAACGACAGCGACAGCCGTTCCGCCCAGAACTTCCAGAACGGGATCAACACGCGCACGCCCCTTGGCAATCCGCAGAAAAGCCGTGTGCAGCAGGTCTAGAGACTGATCAACACGAGTGCTTTCACGGTCTTCCATCCGGTAAATCCGAACCTGCCGTGCCAGCGCAAAACTTTCGTTCAGGAGGGCAGACGTCTCACCGATCTGCTCCTGCATTCCGCCAGACGCCCGACGCACTTTCTTGCCCAGCTTCTGGATCGGAACAGCCGCCACAGGGTACAGCACCAGCGCAATAAGACTCAGTTCCCAGTCCGCCCAGATCATGGCGGCCACCAGCCCGACAACTGTCACCGCATCACCCAGTGCGTTCACAACACGCACCATGGCCTCACGAATGGAAACGGCATCCGTTGTGAACCGCGCAGCCCACTGGGCGGGCGCCTCACGCTCGATGCGCGACACATCAGTTTGAAGGGAATGTCTGAACATGCGGGACTGCAACCCGCGGATAACCGTCAGAACGAGCCCCTGCACAGCAATCGTCTGCCCATACTGGGAGGCCGCTTTCAGTGTGGTCACAATCACGACCAGCGCTGGAACCTGATACAGAATCCGGGGGTCCTGCGCAGCAAACATGTCCACTGCACGCTTGATGACAACTGGATAAAGCGCAGTCAGGCTGGCCATCAGAACGGTCAGCACAATCACCGTCACGATCTGGCGAACGTGATGGCGCATTTCGTCACGCCAGATCCTGCGGATCAGAATCTGGCTATCAGTATCAAGGGCTGTCTTTCTGCTCATGCGAGGGGGTTTAGCAGGCCTCTGCCGATCCGCGAAACCAGACAGACCAGATCCTAGGTTTCAGTCTTTTCAGAAACGCTCGACAAATAAGCCAGACAGGCCGCGCGATCCGGCAGACAACCCTGCTGCATCCACCAGGCCTGCCCGGCTTTGAGCCATTTTCCCATAGCCGGCCCAGGCACAAGCCCAGCATCCTTTGCATCGTTTCCCCCCAGCGGAAAAACGGGCTGTGACTCTCGCTCCAGACGCTGCCTCAGGACAGTCCACCCGTGATCCGGCTCACCGAGGACATGCGCCTGCCTTAACCAGCTTCTCTCCAGAAGAACTGGAAGAGGCTGCTGAAATCGTGCCCGGCGAAGGTCATCATCTGTCATGTCGGGAAAAAGATCCGGCACGTTCTGACCAAACAGACGCAGCCTGTCGCGGTCTGCATTCGAGAGTTTCAGGCGCTCTGCCAGATCGTCCCACTCGGCATGACAGAGCGCAAAAAGTCTCAGAATGGCATCGGCAGGTGCCTGACATGCCAGAAGGCGCTGCAAGGACAGCACGTTCGGCGCAGGCAGAAAGCGCGCAAGGAGGCCGACGTCTTTCATTGCAGTGACGGTTTGAACAACCCGAGGTCCGGTCAGGATGCGAAGAAACTCGGATGCCACCCGCTCTGCTGACAACGTATCAATCAGGGTCAGCCGCTGCGAAATTGCCTGACAGGCCTCCGCATCAGGCGCGCCATCTCCATACCGTGCATCAAACCGGAAAAATCTAAGTGCTCTCAGCGCATCTTCTTCGATCCGCCGCCCTGCCTCTCCAACGAAACGGACACGATGCGCCGCGAGGTCCTCGACGCCATGGAAGTAATCATAAAGCACATCGTTGCGATCGAGCGACATGGCATTGATGGTGAAATCCCGGCGCGCGGCATCTTCTTCCCAGTTCTCCGTCCAGGCCACAACGGCATGGCGACCGTCTGTCTCTTCATCACGGCGGAGGGTGGTAATTTCGTACGGAGTACCGCGGATAACCGCTGTAACGGTTCCATGCGCCAATCCTGTTGGAATGACTTTTACGCCACCCGCACGCAGAATCTTCTGCACGTCTTCTGGATAGTCTGGCGTTGCCAGATCCAGATCATGGACAGGCACACCACGCATAAGATCCCGCACAGACCCACCGACCAGACGCGCCTCTGGCAGCAGACGCCACAGCTCATCCAGACCGCTTCGGTCATTCAGGCGGGCTAGAAGTCCGGAAGGACGCGTCATGGTTGACGGGAAAGCGGAAAGAAACAGTCCTGACTCCAGACACCCAGGCAGGGTTTGCCCTCCACATGACCAGGAACAGCCAGAGCCGCGAGTTCGAAATGGACGGAGCGGCTGATTCGCGCCCGGACCGGGAAATCACCTTCACCGTTTCTCAGGTGTACATAAGGAATGGAGCCACATTCATCGATGGGCCGATCCCAGTCGCAGGAGATCGGATGGTCCGGCCCGACACAGACGAGTTCATCCATATTCGTCCGGAAGCAGAGCGTCTGATGTCGGCCACAGCTTCCCCGGAAATCGAGCTCGACTGCGATGTAGGGAACATCCTCCACCTGAATGACGCCGCTTTCCATGGGCGTTTTCAACCAGTACGTGCCTTCCGCATCCCGCGTCAGCATGGACGAAAACATGCAAAGCATCGCTTTTCGGGTCACCGGAGAGCCGCGATACAGCCAGGTTCCATCCCGGCGGATCAGGAAAGGAAGCTGGCGCACCCCGGTACCAGATGCCGTCGCGGTAATGGTTTCGGATGCCCCTGGTGCGGGGAAAACGTCGGATCGGGAGGCATCCCGACAATCATGCGCGCTCAATTTTCCCTCCGGTTAAAATGAAAACTTCTCTTCTCACACCAAGTTGGGTGCAATCGAGCCTTGATGAAACCCCCACACCTGTCAGACTGGTGATATGAGCGAGCAGCATTATTCTACCGGCGCCTCCGCCGGAACCCTCCGCGGCGAAGCAGATGTGGCCGAGGCCGACCGTCTGGCCCCTGTTCTCCGCGATGTCCATCAGGCTATTGGCGGAATTGTGCTGGGACAGGACCGTGTGATCGAGCAGGTGCTCGTCACGATCCTTTCTGGCGGTCACGCGCTTCTGATGGGCGCGCCAGGTCTTGGCAAGACACTTCTCGTCAATACGGCGTCCCGCGTACTGGGCCTGGACGCGACCCGCATCCAGTTCACACCAGATCTCATGCCATCCGACATTACCGGTGCGGAAATTCTGGATCAGGACGTCAGCGGACAGCGCGCTTTCCGATTCCTGCCCGGCCCGATCTTCGGACAACTTGTTCTGGCCGATGAAATCAACCGTGCCAGCCCACGCACCCAGTCTGCCCTCCTCCAGGCCATGGCGGAGCATCGCGTGACGCAGGGGGGCAAGGACTACATCCTGCCATCACCTTTCCACGTTCTTGCGACCCAGAACCCGATTGAGCAGGAAGGCACCTATCCGCTGCCGGAAGCCCAGCTCGACCGTTTCATGCTCCGCATTCCGCTGGATTTCCCGAACCGGGATGCGGAACGCCAGATGCTTCTGCAAACGACAGGCGCCACAACAGCGCAGGCTCCGGCTTTAATGAATGCAACTGCCCTTCTGGCAGCCCAGAAGCTGGTTCGTCGCCTGCCGGTCGGCGACAAGATCGTCGACACCATTCTAACCCTGACACGTGCCTTGCGTCCGGAAGATTCCTCTGCGCCCGCAGAAGTACGTGAAGCCGTTTCCTTCGGGCCGGGACCACGTGCGGCCCAGGCCCTCATGATCGCTACCCGTGCCCGCGCCCTTCTGAACGGCCGTCTGGCACCAAGTCTCGATGACGTCGTGGCACTTGCTGAACCTGTCCTGTCCCATCGTATCGGACTTGGTTTTGGCGCTCGTGCCTCCGGGGTGACCGTTGAAGCCCTGATCCGCAAACAGGCCCAGACGATCCTCTGAGCAACGTGAAAAGCCCAACCGAAAAACTCCGGGGCCTGTTTTCCCGCCGAAACAGGACCTCCCCAGATTCCATGACAGCCCCGGCAGAGCGTCTCGCCCTGCCGGCGCTTCTGCTGCATGCCGAAAAAATTGCTGCCAGCCTCCAGGTTGGCACGCATGGGCGCAGACGTGCTGGTAGCGGCGAAGATTTCTGGCAGTTCCGTCCGTATCATGCTGGTGAGCCCGCAACGTCCATCGACTGGCGGCAGTCCGCACGATCCCCGATCGAAAACACCTTCTGGGTCCGGGAACGGGAGCGGGAAAACGCGCAGTCCCTGCTGATCTGGTGCGATCCCTCTCCCTCCATGGACTGGCGCTCCGCCGCCACGCTGCCCACCAAGCGCGAACGTGCCCAGCTTTGTACGCTGGCGTTGGCGGGGGCTGCGCTCCGGGGAGGAGAAAGAGCAGGGCTGCTGACTGGCCCAGAAGCCGGTCGGGCTTTCGCAGGCCGTCAAATTCTCGGGCGCCTGGGTGAAGCCCTTCTCCACTCTTCACCAACCGAACCGGATCTTCCGCCTCTGGCTGGCCTCCCCCCGCAGACGGATCTTGTTCTCATCAGTGATTTTCTCTGGGAAGAGGAACGGATCGAAGCATTGCTCAAGCAATGTGCCAACCGCCCCGTCCGTACGCATCTGCTGTGCATTCTTGATCCCGGAGAACGCACTCTTAACCAGACAGGGCGCATCCGCTTCTCTGGCCTCGAAGGCGGCGTACTGACTCTTCCCGCTGTTGAAAGTCTGGGCGCTGCCTATGAACAGGCCATGTCAGCCCATCTGGACGCATTAAGAAAAAGCGCCACGCATCTGCACGTTGACTGCGTGATGCATGATACGTCACAGGATCCTCTTCCCGCCTTGCTGGCCCTTCATCTTGCCATGGGAGGCGGACGATGATTCTCCTATCCCCATTGCTCCTTCTGGGGCTTCTGGCCCTGCCTGCCCTGTGGTGGCTGGTCCGTGCAACGCCGCCTGCCCCGCAGGAAAAGTCCTTTCCGTCCTTGCTCTTACTGAAGCGACTGACAGCCCGGCGCGAAGATGCCGCGCGCTCACCGTTGTGGCTGCTGATCCTGCGTATCGCAGCTGTTGCTCTCGTTATTTTCGGACTCTCCAGGCCGGTCCTCGTTCCACACACGAATGACACGACAAATGGGCCGCTTCTGATCGTTCTCGACGACGGCTGGACGTCTATCCCACACTGGAATGAGCGTGTCGCCGCGGCATTGTCTCTGGGACAGACTGCCCTTCGCAATGGCAATCCTGTTACGGTCGTTCATGCCGCCCGGTCTTCCGACGGCGCGATGCCTGAGCCATTCACAACGCAGGATGGGCACGCCCTGTCAGAACATCTGGAACATCTGCACGCACGCCCCTGGCCGGTTGATCGCTCCGGGCTTGCAGGCGTACTTCAGCGGATTGACCTCTCCGAAAAGCATGTCGTTGTTCTCTCTGACGGCCTCTCATCACCCGACGACGCAACCCTTCAGACAGCATTAGGGAAATCGCGCTCCAGACAGGATATGCGCTGGAACCCCTGCGATATCCTGCGTCTGGCAGCAGGCCCCGGTCCGGACGGCGCACTTCACGCAAAAGTTGAAGCGCTGAACTGTCCTTCCCGAGCCGTCACGATTCGAGCAGTGGCAGCCAATGGCGGCACGCTTGCCGCCTTTCCAGCACAGATTGGTGAAGACAAAATCCTCACGCTTCCGGCCCTGCTTCGGAACCAACTCGATCACTTCACGCTGGAAGGCATGGCAGGACCAGCCACCACCGTTCTGCTCGGCGACGCCGGTCATCGCCGTCCGGTTGGCCTGTTGCAGACACCGGGCGATACAACGCCTCTCATCGGCTCGGCATTTTTCCTGAACCATGCCCTCGACACACTGTCAGAGCGTCGCAACGGCGATGCGAATGCACTGCTCGGGTCGTCTCTTTCCGTTCTGGTCGCAACGGATGGCGCACTTTCTGGAGATCAAACCCGCAAGCGTGTTCTGGAATGGGTACGACACGGCGGAATGCTCATCCGCTTTGCTGGTCCCGGCCTTGCCGCAGAACAATCTCCACAGCAGGACGACGCCTCAGCAGAAACGCAGGATGCGCTTCTGCCTGTAGCCCTGATGAACGGAATGCGCCAGTTGGGAGGCCCCATGTCCTGGGGCAAACCACAGACACTGGAGCCCTTTCCTGTCTCTTCGCCCTTTGCTGATCTGAGCATTCCTCCTGATGTGACGGTCTCCCGGCAGGTTCTCGCAAAGCCCGAGACCGGCCTTCAGGATCATGTCTGGGCAGCGTTGGCAGACGGAACCCCTCTGGTCACCGCCCGGACGGAAGGAAATGGAGAGATCGTCCTGTTCCACGTCACGGCGTCTCCCGACTGGTCCAACCTGCCCATTTCCGGACTGTTCCCACAGATGCTGGAACGGCTGATCGAACGTTCTGCCGGTGTGGCCGGAAGCGGACCAACAGATCTTGCTCCATGGCGCATGCTCGACAGCGATGGAGGCCTCGTCATGCCTCCCCAGGCAGCACGCTCCATTCGAGCTGCTGATCTTTCCAAGACGAACGTTAGCGTGACACATCCTGCAGGCCTTTACGGCCCAGCGCACGGCACTCGCGCACTCAATGTTTCCGATCACGCTCCCCCTCTGAAGGAAGAACCACTGCTTGGCACCCGTATCACTCCGGATGGCGCACACCCGGATCGCCCGATCGGACCGTGGCTTCTCGCAGCCGGACTTCTGGTGCTGCTGGTAGATTTTGTCCTGTCACTCCGACGCCGTGGACTACTTGGCCCAGTAGCCGCATTGCTTGTTCTGATCGCTATGCCGCAGGCACAGGCTCAACCAGCCACCAGCCACCCTCCAGCACTTCCGGCCTCTGCTCCACAAGCGGCACTTGAGACACGCCTCGCCTATGTTCTGACCGGCCACGATGAGGTGGATGAAGCCTCAAAGGAAGGTCTTCAAGGTCTGTCCGATTATACCAGTGCGCGCAGTTCGGCAGCTCTGGGCCACCCCGATGGCGTTACACCCGGCAAGGACGATCTTGCGTTCTATCCACTGCTCTACTGGCCCATTACCGCGGATGCACAACCAGATGCCGATCGGACCAAGGCTCTGAATGCCTTCATGGATCACGGCGGCATCCTGCTGATCGATCAGCAGGGCGCAGGCACAGACATGGATGCCGGGTCAGGGGGCGCTGTCCGGGCAGCACTAAAGCGCGTCACTGACGGCCTGATCATTCCTCCCCTTGCCAGACTGACGGACAAACACGTTCTGGGACACACCTTCTATCTTCTCCACAGCGGTTTTCCCGGCCGGATCAATGGCCAGCCCGTTTATGTCGCCCGCAACGGCGACGAGGCGAATGATGACGTCAGTCCGGTCATTATCGGCAATGGAGACTGGGCGCATGCCTGGGCGGTCGATGCCTCCGGCAATCATCCTTATTCAGTCCTGCCCGGCGGAGATGACCAGCGCACACAGGCCTATCGCTTCGGGGTCAACATGGTGCTTTACGCCCTGACCGGAAACTACAAGAGCGATCAGGCGCATTACCCTGAAATGCTGCGCCGGCTGGGGCAGGACAATCCAGACGGTCAGACCAATACTGGCAGCACAGACGAAGACGAGGAGGACGCACCATGACGTTCGATCTCGCCCCTCTCCTACCACTCTGGCTGCTCATCACGATCGCTGTCGTCATTACAGCAGGCGCAGTGTACGGCTTCATTCGCGGCGCGCGCGGGATGATCTGGCGCGCCCTCGCTGTTCTGGTGCTTCTGGGCTGGATGGCTGGACCACGGTCACTTCATCCGGTTTTCAAACCAGTTCCACAGGATGCCCTTCTGATCGTGGACCGCTCTCCGTCCATGCAGGTTGGTCAAAGAACTGCACTGGCTGATCAGACAGCCAGCCAGATCATGCAGGATGCGGCCCATCTCCCTGGCCTGACCCTGCACCGGGTCGATGTTCCGGGAGGCAACGGTCACGGAACACGCCTGTTCGATGCGATGGACCATGCCGACCTGCCGCAGGGTCGCTTTGCTGGCGCCATTGTCGTCACAGACGGCATGGACCATGACGTTCCCACGCATTTACCTGCGCGTTTCCACGGTCCGAATGAGCAGACGCTCCCGATGCATCTCCTTGTAACGGCCAAGGGAGAAGAAACAGACCGCAGGCTGCGCATCCTCAGCACGCCGCCCTATGCCATCGTAGGACAGAACGCGACCATTCGCCTTCAGATAGACGATCTCGGATCGCCCGGCGCAAAAGCGGCAACGCTGACTGTACGCGCGGGTGATGCCCCACCCGCAACACGTACGATCCAGACCGGCCAGCCGCAGGACATTACCGTCCCGGTTCAGCACCCCGGGGAAACACTGGTTGGCCTGTCCGTTTCCCCCCTTCCCGGTGAAGCTTCAACACTCAACAACTCTGACGTCATCCGTATCCGTGGCGTTCGGGACAGGCTTCGCGTCCTGCTGGTTTCGGGCGTTCCCAATCAGAGTGAACGTGTCTGGCGTCGCCTGCTGAAGGCAGATCCTTCTGTTGATCTGGTCCACTTCACCATCCTGCGTTCTCCCAACACGGATGATGGCACACCGCTTTCCGACCTCGCGCTGATTCCGTTCCCGATCCGGGAGCTGTTTCAGGAGAAGATCCGCAGCTTTGATCTCATCATTCTGGATGGATTCCGGAACAGCAACATCCTGCCCGAAGAATACCTCACCAACATTGCGGATTACGTGCGCCGGGGTGGCGGACTGCTTGTCACGGCCGGACCAGAATTCGTGCAGGACGGCTCCCTGCAGGACACGACACTGGCACAGGTTTTCCCGGCTCATGTACCAACAGACGGGATCGTCACCCAGCCCTTCCGGCCTGGCCTGACTGATCTCGGCAAAGCGCATCCTGTCACTGCGGGTCTTGGAAACAGCAGCGACTGGGGCCCTTGGTACCGCTCGGCCAAAGTCGATCAGTCCCATGGGCAAAACCTGATGAGCGGCCCTGACGGCTCCCCACTTCTTCTGCTAGATCGTGTGGAACAAGGCCGTGTCGCCATGCTCCTGTCTGACCAGCTGTGGCTCTGGTCTCGCGACGAAGGCGGTGGTGGGCCACAGGCTGAACTGCTTCGCCGCCTGTCCCACTGGCTGATGAAAGAGCCAGACCTTGAGGAGAACCGCCTCACGGCGCGCATCGAAAACGGACAGCTCCTTGTAGAACGTCACGCCCTTGGCCAGGCAACCATCACGCCTCAGGCCATGGTGACATTCCCTGACGGCCGGACCCACCCGCTCTCCATGATAGGAGGAAAAGGCCTTTGGACTGGCACCCTTCCCGTCAGTGGAAGCGGAATCTGGACTATCCGGCAGGACGGCCTAGTCGCCTTCGCAAGTCCCGTATCTCAGGATGCTCTGGAACGGCAGGATCTCCGCGCCACAGCGACAATCATGGGAGCCACCGCCAACGCCTCTGGGGGCAGCCAGAACTGGGCTGGGCTTTCAATCCCGCATCTTCGACAGGTTCAGGCTGGACAGGAACTTTCGGGGTCCGGCTGGATTGGCCTTCCTGTCAGCGAGGCTGCTGTCGCCGGAGAAACACGGACACAGGACCTTATCCCCGGCTGGCTGGCCCTTGTGATGGCCCTGACATTCCTGGGGCTCGGCTGGTGGCGGGAAGGACGCTGATGTTGCGACATGTGACAAGTTGGGGACGACGATTCTGGAGACTCGCACAGGAGCTCAGATCGCAGTATATTGACCCTATGCGACTGCCTCTGACCCTTCCCCGTCTTCTGCTGATTGCCGCACTGGCAGCCACACCGACAATTTTCGTGCCCTGGCACTCTGCCCATGCGCAGGATGCCGATGATGCAGAGGCCGAACAGGAAGCTGAGGAATCTGCCAAAAAAGCTGAAGCCCGCAAGGCCGCCAAACGTGCGGCCCCTCCTTCAGCCCTGCCCGGCGCAGACGCTTCTGACGATGACGCCGGACATGCCCGTACAGATACGAACCCCACGACGGCTCTCTTTGATGCCATCAACCGCGGCTCGCTGAACGCAGCCAAGGAAGCTTTGAATCGCGGCGCGGACATGAATGCGCACAACATTCTCGATCAAACACCCCTCGACATGGCAATCGATCTGAACCGCAACGACATCATGTTCCTGCTGCTCTCAATGCGTACCTACAATCCGGACGGTCGCCTTGAAACAAGCGTTCAGGATAGTGGCGTCCAGATGAAGGGCGGCAGCGGCCACCTGACAATCGGCGGAAGCGCGTCCACCACGAGCCGCAAAAATGTTGCCCCCCGTTTCGATGAGAAGGGCACCAGCACTGATCCGGCTTCCGGTTTCCTTGGCTTCGCCGGGCGCTAAACACTTCCCCTTCAGAGACAGAAAAAAGCCGAAAGGAGAAAACTCCTTTTCGGCTTTTTTTATTCATCCGACCGATACGCCATCAGTTCCGAAGAAACGGAATGACCTGACGCTCAATATCTTCGGGGCACTCTTCCGGGGCAAAGTGCCCACAGTCTTTCAAGATACCCGCACTCAGATGGCGCACCACTGGAGCCAGCATTTCCCGTGGGAAATCTGCAACCCCATGATCGCCACCCAACACCAGAACTGGCATCATCAGTCTGTGTTGAGTCCGGCTTTGGTTTTCGGAGATCGTCTGCGGAAAGGCGCGATAATACGCCATTTGCGCGCTGATACTGTCCGTCGTGCGATAGGTCTCGGCATAGACATCCAGAGCGATCCGCTCAGGATGCACAGCCCAGTGCTTGAAAAGATAAGCCATGAACGGCCGCTCACGGTCTTTGATCAGCATTTCAGGTAAATCAGGCTGCTGGTTGAACATAAACTGCCAGAAAAATGCACTTTGAGCCTGCGGCATGAAAACTTCCGGCTCTTTCTTCAGCAGGCCTGGAATAATCGCTTCAACCAGTACCAGATGAGACACACTCCTGGGATGATCGGCGGCCATCGCATACCCGATCCACATCCCGATATCATGCCCCATAACGGTATAGGGTCCGGGGCTGATCTGCTGCATCAGGCCATCAAGTTCTGTCCCGACAGTGCCCGTATCGTAGCCATCCCATGGACGATCTGAAGACCCCATCCCGGGCGGATCAACGGCAATCACCCGATGCCCGTTCTGTGCCAGAACCGGCATGATTGTACGCCATGCGTACCAGGTCTGTAGCCACCCCGGAATGAGAAGCACCGGCGCCCCTTCCCCACCTTCAACATAATGAAGTTTGAGACCATTGACCGTCCTCACCTCTTCATGAAAGCCCGCAGGCAAAGACTGAGCATACCCTGTCTTTCCAAAGACACTTGCAGAAATCATCACAAGTGCCACGCCATAACGTTGCAAGTTCCTCCTCAGAGAGAGGGGAAAAAGCCATCCATGCATCACGCCTATCCTATTATTTGTTGATAGACAAAGAATTAGAAGCTTGATGTGGGAGGTCAAGCTCAATATTTACCAATCGACAAAGAATGGTGAGCGCGATGGCTGGCAGACCCCGAGAATTCGACCGTATGAATGCCTTGAAAAAGGCCAGAGATCTTTTTTGGAGACAGGGATTTGAAAGCACCAGCATGTCAGAGCTGGTGACTATGCTGGGCCTGGCATCAGCCAGAATCTATGCAGCTTTCGGATCAAAGGAAGACCTCTTCCGGGAGGCTATCCTGGATTACGAAGCCCATGAAGGCTCTTTTGCCACGCATGCCCTAGAAGAAGAACGCTCTATTTTCGCTGCCATGGAACGCATATTGCAGCAGGCTATCACACTCTATACGCAGCCTGACGGACCCAAAGGATGTATGGTTGTTGCATCTGCAACCAATTGCTCGGCCGCAAACAGCTCCATATCCGAATGGCTTACCCAACATCGTAAGGCTCGGACAGCCTCATTGATCGAGCGGCTCAGGCGCGCTCAGCAAGAAGGAGAACTTGGTGCAGACTGTGATCCAGAGGCACTTGGAGATTTCTTTGCAACATTCCTGCATGGCCTGTCTGTACAGGCCCGCGACGGCATCTCCACCCAACGATTGCAGGATGCCGCGCAATCCGCCTTGCAGCTTTTGAAGCAGCAAATGGCATCTGGAAAAAATTAGCCTACGTTTCGGAGAGCTACGCTTTCCTGACGCAGGATATCAATCGGCACCATCTGCCCATCACGCTCGAAGAACCAGAACGTCCATCCATTGCAAGACGGCGCATTCGTCAACATTGCACCCAGCTTGTGAATGGATCCACGCTGATTGCCAGACACGAGTGTTCCGTCAGGCGTAACTGTCGCCTTCAGGCGTTTCTGACGATCATAAAGAGCAGTCCCGGCTGGCAGAACACCTGTTTCAACGAAACTGCCAAACGGAATACGTGGCATTTCACGCTTGGCAGGCGTCACAGCAATCTGCTCGGACGTCAGGCGCTCTTCCCGCGCCACGCGTTCCTGTGCAGCTTTTACATAATCCGGATGACGCTCGATGCCGACATAATGACGCCCCAGACGCTTCGCAACGGCTGGCGTTGTGCCACTTCCGCAGAACGGATCGAGCACGACATCTTCCACATTCGTGGACGCCACCAGTACACGATGGAGCAGGCTTTCCGGCTTCTGGGTCGGATGCAGCTTCAGGCCGTGCTCATTCTTCAGGCGCTCATTGCCTGTGCAAAGCGGGAGATACCAGTCAGACCGCATCTGAAGATCATCGTTCAGGGCCTTCATGGCCTGATAGTTAAAGCGATACCGGCTCTGCGGGCTTTTTGCCGCCCAGATCATGGTCTCATGAGCATTCGTAAACCGACGCCCACGGAAGTTCGGCATCGGGTTAGACTTGCGCCAGATAATGTCGTTCAGGATCCAGAAGCCAAGATCCTGAAGGATCGCGCCCAGACGGAACACATTGTGATAGGAGCCGATCACCCAGATCGTGCCGTCCTTGTCCAGAATGCGATGCGCTTCGGACAGCCATTCCCGCGTAAATTTGTCGTATGCGGAATAGTCGTCAAACTTGTCCCAGGCATCGTCAACGCCATCGACAACCGTCTCATCCGGACGACGGAGCTCGCCACGAAGCTGAAGATTATATGGCGGATCGGCGAAGATGCAGTCCACGCTGCCATCCGGCAGGGTCTTCATCGTTTCCACACATTCGCCACGCAGGATCTGGTCCACGGGAAGTTCGCCGGTCATGCTGCGTGCGCCTTTGCTTCAATCATGTTTCGGATCGGCGCAAATCCGCGCCTGTGATGGGGTGTAACGCCCCGAATTTTCAGACCGCTCATATGAACGGCGGTGCCATAGCCGGCATTACGCTCCCACCCATAGGCATTATGCCGTACGGCAAGACGGGCCATCAGGCGGTCACGTGTAATTTTTGCGATAATGGATGCTGCCGCGATGGAGAGGCTGATGCCATCTCCGCCGATCACCATCTGAATGGGACACGGCAGCTTCGGAGCATGCTTGCCATCGACCAAAGCCAGATCAGGCATACGGCCAAGGCGGTTCAGGGCCCGGCGCATCGCAAGATGGCAGGCCTGGGCAATATTGATTTTTTCGATTTCGGTCACCGATGCAGCACCGATACCCGTCAGAATATCCGGCGCCTGCATCAGCAGGTCATAGGCAACCATGCGCCGCTTCGCCGTCAGTTTCTTGGAATCATCCAGCAAAGCCGAAAGCTTCTTATCAGGCTCAGACGTAAATGCGACGGCGGCGGCAACTACAGGCCCAGCCAGAGGACCACGCCCTACTTCGTCGATCCCGACGACCAGCCCTCCATGGGCGGCTTCAAGGGCGTAATCTGGCATTCCTGAACTTCTCCCCGACCGATCCGGTCAATAAACTGACTACCGAATCGGTTTTGAATCATGGCGACTCGAAAGGGAAGCCCAAAAATGGGTTATTTTTCAGAATAAGCTGTCAAGTGTGTTCCGAAAGACTCTTTCTGCCTTCTTTACAGGTTCTCCTGCTCGCTATCTCCATCCGTCGGGGCCGCTGACTGAACAGTGCCCGTTGAATGATGGGCATGTCTGGCCTGCTCCCGAATTTCAGGAAAACGGGCGATCGTGTCGCCTATGTTGAAAGCAAGCAGAACAAGACTGACCACCAGAAGGGACGTTCCTTTCCCCACAACCTGACGGCGACGCCAGAAGTACCCCGGCAGAAACAGCCACCACCAGAAGCCGGGCGGATTGTTGCCAGCTTCTCGAATAGCATTTCGGTCCAGGGTAAATGCCGTAAAAAACAGGCCAAGCACCAGAAGTCCGACAATTCCGTTAGTGCTCATGCGAGCCGCCTCAGGAACATGCCGCCAGTCCATGATATACAGCGTCAGCCGTCCCATGATCCACGGACCGACAAGAAGCACCCACGCCCAGTGTTCCGACACCTCTGCACTGGGCCTCAGAATACCCGTCAGAGGTGAAACCAGCCCCGCAGCAGAAGCCGGACGCCAGTTCTCACCGAATGAGGGGTTCCAGACAAGCGTCTCGGGACGGATCCGCTGCTGCATGATCAGACGCAGAATTTCTTCACGGGAAACGGGGCCAGACTGTTGCCCGTTGTTCTCGTAAAACCATTCCATAAAAAAAGCCTCCCGGATTACTCCGGGAGGCTTCTAGCACACGAAGTAACCCGTGCGTGAAATCAGCTGCTCTTGCGACCGAACAGCAGACCACCGACAATGATGCCAACAACGGTAGCAATGACCACGGAAATCAGTGGGCGATCCTGCACGAATGCCGTTGCAGCTTCAAGCTTCGTCTCACCTTCGTCATAGAGATCAGCAAATTCCTGCTGAGCCATGCCGGAAAGCTGATCGAACTTGCCTTCAGCCTGCGTTGCCGTATCGCCGGTGAGACCGCCGATACCATCCTTGACCTTACCCTTGGCTTCGTCGAGGAGGCCTTCAGCCTTGGTTGTCGTCGTGTCAGCCATATGTATCTCCTGTCTCCGGATATGATCCGTTCTCGCTGTTAACGGGCTACGGACCATAGGGTTGCCTCAAGAATATGGTGCGATCGTGAAATGGAGCAAGAGAGCAATATCCTGAAAAAGCAACTCTTTAGAGCGAGTGGTTTCAAATTCGTTTCTAAACCTGAACAGGATTTAAGGTCTTGTCATGGCAGGGTTGCGCCGCCTGCACTATAGAGGAACTACTGACAAAGGGGTGTCCTTCTCCAGCACACCCGGATCCAAGCGTACGGGAAAGACAGAACGATTATGGACGAGCAGACGGCCGGCTCCAGCGACCGCCACCAAAGCAGCAACGCTCAGCCCCTCCAACCCACCCGACGCCCCCGTCGGCGCTGGCTCCTTTGGGGGATCATCGTTCTCGTTCTCCTGCTCATTCTCTTTGCGGTCCTGCGTCCGCACGGAAAGAATGCCGGCAATGGGCACAAGGGTCAGGCAAGCGACGTCCAGCCTGTTGCTGTCGCAACAGTTCACACCGGGGACATGCCTGTCGTCCTGCAACTTCTTGGGACGGTCGTTCCCGTCACCAACGTGACCATCACCCCCCGTGTGAGCGGACACATTCTTGACGTGTATTACCAGGAAGGTCAGCACGTGAAGAAAGGTGACGAACTGGAGCTGATCGATCCGCGCCCCTATGAAGCGGCCCTGGCACAATACAAGGGAACCCTGGCCGCGGACCGCGCGCAGCTTGAAAAAGCCCGCGTTGACAATGCCCGTTACCAGACCCTGATCCGACAGAATTCCACATCTGCGATGACGGCCCGGGATCAGGAATTTACGGTCCAGCAGCTTGAAGGCACCGTGAAGTTCGACGAAGCAAACGTCCGTAACGCCGAACTGAACGTGATGTACTGCCACATCATCGCACCTGTTGATGGCCGCGTAGGTATCCGCGTACTCGATAAAGGGAACTATGTCTCTGCCGGCCAGTCCGGCGGTCTGACAATCCTGACGCAGATGGAACCGATTTCCGTTATCTTCACCGTTCCGCAGAACCAGATCGGCCCGGTTGCTGATCGCCTGCGCGAAGTCGGTGAACTGCCGGTTGAGGCCTGGAACAGCGACAATACCCAGAAAATCGCCGATGGCACTGTGAAGGCGCTGGACAGCCAGATCGACACCTCGACGGGCACTGTGCGTATGCGCGGTATCTTCGCCAACGAAGACGAGCGTCTGTTCCCGAACGAATTTGTTAACGCTCACCTGCTCGTTAACACGCTCCACAATGCCCTCATCATTCCTGGCAATGCGCTTCAGACCGGTCCGGACGGACAGTTCCTGTACGTTGTTCAGCCCGACATGACCGTGAAGGATGTGCCGGTTAAAGTTGGTGAGACCGATGACAGCAATGCGGTCATCCTGTCGGGCGTGAAAGCTGGAGACCGTGTCGTGACCGATGGCGTCAGTCATCTGCGCCCCGGCCAGAAGGTTTCGATCCCGGATACCTCGCCAAACCCGACCGCCGAAGCAGAAGCACAGACAGCCGAAACCCATCATCGTCATCGCAATGGTCAGCAGAGCACCGACGCTGCCAAGCATAGCAATGACCCGTCTGCCCCCGATGCCGCTGGCAATCACTGATCGCTCACAGGGAACAGCAAGACCGTGAATCCGTCCCGCCTGTTCATCGAGCGTCCGGTTGCCACCAGCCTCCTGATGTTCGCCATCCTGCTGAGCGGTCTGCTCGGCTACCATTTCCTTGCTGTCTCAGCGCTACCTCAGGTCGAGTACCCGACGATTACGGTCTCGACTTCCTATCCGGGGGCTGGCCCGGACGTAATGAGCACGTCCGTCACCGCTCCGCTTGAGACGCAGCTTGGCCAGATGCCAGGCCTTGACCAGATGACCTCCCAGTCCTCTGGCGGCGCATCGGTCATCACCCTGCGCTTTGGCCTCGACATGTCTATGGACGTGGCCGAGCAGGAAGTTCAGGCGGCGATTAACAACGCGACGTCCCTGCTTCCGACGGACCTTCCGGCGCCCCCGATCTATGCCAAGGTCAATCCCGCAGACACACCCGTTCTGACGCTGGGCATCACATCCAAGACGATGCCACTCCCGGAAGTGGAAGATTACGTCAACACGCGTCTTGAGCAGAAGATCAGCCAGATTTCCGGCGTTGGTCTCGTGACGCTGTCAGGCGGCAATCGCAAGGCCTACCGCATTCAGGTCAACATCCCAAAGCTGACCTCCTACGGCATCGCGATCGACACGCTGCGCACGATCATCACGACAGTCAACGTCAATTCCCCGACCGGCACGTTCGACGGGCCCAAGCGTTCGACCTCCCTGCGCATTGACGGACAGATCCAGTCCGTCGAGCAACTGATGAACCAGGTCATCGCCTATCAGAATAATGGCCCGATCCGTGTCCGGGATGTCGCCACAGTTGTAGAGGGTGCTGAGAATAGCCAGCTCGCAGCATGGTCGAACAAGACACCTGCCCTGATCCTGAACGTTCAGCGTCAGCCCGGCGCGAACGTGATCGGTGTCGTGGATAACGTTCTGCGCATCCTGCCACAGCTCAAGCAGGACCTGCCGCCGGGCATCGAGATCACGCCGCTGACGGACCGGACCACCACCATTCGTGCCTCCGTTGAGGACGTGGAGTACGAGCTTGGCCTTGCCATGCTGCTCGTTGTGGGTGTGATCTTCGTCTTCCTGCGGAACGTTCCCGCCACGATCATTCCAAGCCTGTCGGTCCCGCTGTCCCTCGTGGGCACCATGGCAGCGATGTACCTGCTTGGCTTCTCGCTCGACAACCTGTCGCTGATGTCCCTGACCATCGCGACCGGCTTCGTGGTTGATGACGCCATCGTGGTGATCGAAAACATCGCCCGCTACATCGAAGCTGGCGAAGACCGTTACACAGCCGCTCTCAAGGGTGCTGGTGAAATCGGCTTCACGATCATCTCGCTGACCGTTTCGTTGATCGCAGTGCTGATCCCGCTGCTGTTCATGAAAGATGTCGTTGGACGCCTGTTCCACGAATTCGCCATGACACTGTCGATCACCATCGTGATCTCCGCTATCGTCTCCATCACGCTGGTCCCGATGATGTGCGCCCGGATGCTGACGGACACGCACGCTCCATCCGCAAGTCACGGCATGTGGGGGCGCCTCTCCAACGCAACCGAGCGCGGCATCAATGGCATGATCGCGCTTTATGGTCGGTGGCTCGATGTGGTTCTCCGCTTCCGCGGGCTAACGCTTCTGGTTACGCTTGGCACGATCATCCTGACAGGCGTTCTGGCCTACACGATCCCGAAAGGCTTCTTCCCGACGCAGGATACCGGCGTTGTTCAGGGCATTTCGGTCATGTCACAGGCCATTTCTTTCGAGGGCATGAAAGACCGCCAGCAGGCACTGGGCGCAGAAATCCTCAAGGATCCGGACGTCGCCAGCATTTCGTCTTTCGTAGGGATCGACGGCCAGAACATGACGATGAACGTTGGGCGGTTCCTCATCAACCTGAAGCCGCGAGACGATCGTACATCTGACCTGACAACCACCCTTCAGCGTCTGGGACAACTCGGCCAGAATGTCGTCGGAACGCAGCTTTTCGTTCAGCCCAGTCAGGACCTCTCGCTGGATTCCTCAATCTCGGCGACCCAGTACCAGTTCATGCTGGAAAACCCGGACTATGACACCTTCAAGACCTGGGTGCCGAGGTTTGTGGCTGAGCTGCAGAAAGAGCCGTCCCTCGCAGACGTCACATCCGATCTTCAGGCCGAGGGGTTGGTTGCGCAGCTTTCCCTCGATCGTGCAACGGGTGCTCGCTATTCCATTACGCCGCAGACCGTGGACAACCTTCTGTATGACAGTTACGGCCAGCGTCAGATCTCCACGATCTACACGCAGGCCAACCAGTATCGTGTCATTCTGGAAGCCCTGCCGGAACTGCAGAACGACCTGACTTCCCTGAGTCAGCTTTATCTCCCGGGCATTTCATCGGAAGCCGGAGGCAGCACATCCGGACCAACACGTCAGCCGACGTCCGGTCTGGTGCCGCTCAAGCAGGTCACAACCATCACCCATAGCCTGGCACCGTTGCTCATCAGCCATTACGGCCAGTTCCCTGCCACGACGATTTCGTTCAACGTGGCCAAGGGATACTCACTGGGCGCTGCAACAAACGCCATCGAGCGTGTGGAACAGAGCATCGGCCTGCCCCCTGCGTTCCAGACCGCGTTTCAGGGAACAGCGGCAGCGTTCCGTTCCTCCCTGACGAATGAGATCTGGCTGGTCATGGCGGCCGTCATCGCGGTCTATATCGTGCTGGGAATTCTCTATGAGAGCTTCATCCACCCCATCACGATCCTGTCCACGCTCCCCTCCGCAGCTATCGGAGCGCTGATCGGTCTTTACCTGTTCGGGATGGATCTCGACATCATGGGCATCATCGGCATCGTGCTGCTGATCGGCATCGTGAAAAAGAACGCCATCATGATGATCGACTTCGCCCTCGAGGCGGAGCGTCTTGAGGGACATACGCCACTGGAAGCCATTCGTCAGGCGGCCCTGTTGCGTTTCCGTCCCATTCTGATGACGACACTCGCCGCCCTGTTCGGTGCCCTCCCTCTGATGCTGAGCCATGGCGTCGGATCGGAACTGCGCCGCCCATTGGGTGTCGCCATCGTCTGCGGCCTGATGCTGTCGCAGATGCTGACCCTGTTCACCACACCGGTCATCTACCTGTTCATGGACGGGATCGGTCGCAGAACGCGCACGCTGATGCAGCGCTATCACGCTGGCCGGGCACCGTCCCCCAGCCCGCATAGCAATCCGTGACGTTGATTCGCCTCTTCGTCATGAGGCCAGTCGGGACAACCCTTCTGGCCGTTGCGCTCGTGATCGCCGGCACTCTTGGCTACTTCAGCCTCCCCGTTGCCGACCTCCCGAACGTGGACTTCCCGGTCATCATGGTGATGGCCAATCAGCCTGGCGGTTCTCCTTCCGAGATTGCCAGCACGGTTGCTGCTCCACTGGAGCGCCATCTGGGAGCCATTTCAGGCGTCACGGAAATGACGTCTGAATCCACGGTCAACCAGACGCGCATCACGCTCCAGTTCGACCTCTCACGAGACATCAACGGGGCTGCCCGGGATGTTGAGTCAGCACTGCAAGGCGCAAGACAGGACCTTCCCTCAACCCTTCGCACAAACCCAACCTACGACAAGGCCAATTCCAACGGGCCGCCAGTCGTTGCCATGACACTGACGTCCGACACCCGGACTCCACAGGAACTCTACGAGTTTGCAAGCAATGTCCTGACCCAGCAGCTCAGTCAGGTGGAAGGCGTTGGGGAAGTCGAAATCCGAGGCAGTTCTCTGCCCGCCGTTCGTGTCGAATTGAACCCGTTACGCCTGTTCCGTTACGGCATCGGGTTCGAGGACGTCCGGGCAGCCCTCGCCTCAGCGAATGCCCATACCCCCAAAGGTTTCATTGACTCGCACGGCACCCGCCTGATGCTGTCAACGAACGATCAGGCGAGCAAAGCCGAAGACTACCGGGGGCTGGTCATTGCCTACCGTAACGGTCAGCCGGTACGTCTGACGGACGTTGCGGAAGTCAATGACAGTGTCGAGGATCTCCGGCAGACAGGCTTTCACAATGGTCAGCGCGCAATCATCTGCACGGTTTTCACGCAAGGTGGCGCGAACGTCATCAAGACCGTGGATGGGATCCGCAGGCGCCTGCCCATTCTCCAGTCGGCGTTGCCGGGCAACACCCATCTCAACGTCATGATCGACCGATCCAAGACCATTCGAGCGTCTCTGAACGATACGAAGCAGACCCTCATCATTGCCGTTGCGCTGGTGGTCATCGTCGTATTGCTGTTCCTGCGCAGTTTCTCGGCCATCCTTATCCCGGCTGTCGTCGTCCCGGTATCCATCATCGGAACGTTCGGCGTCATGGCCCTGATGGGATACCAGTTCGACAACATGTCCCTGATGGCCCTGACCATTTCGACCGGTTTTGTGGTCGATGATGCCATCGTCGTGCTTGAGAACATCACGCGATACATGGAAATGGGCCATGAGCGCCTGGAAGCCGCCGTGCTCGGAGCCAGTGAAGTCGCTTTCACGGTTCTGTCGATCACAGTGTCTCTGGTTGTCGTATTCGCACCCATCATGTTCATGGGTGGCGTTGCCGGACGGCTGTTCCACGAATTCGCGATGGTGATGGTCATTACACTCACCATCTCGATGATCCTGTCTTTGTCACTGACCCCGATGCTGAGCGCCATGATCCTTAATGCCGCACCAGCGAACAGTCAGACATTCTGGGGAAAGATCGGTTCCTTTCTGGAGCGCATGATTGACGGCGTGGCAAGAGGGTATGACCTCTCCCTCGGCTGGGGTCTCAAACATCCTTTCCTGGTCGTTCTTTCTCTTCCCGCCACGCTCCTTCTGGCAGGCATTCTTTTCGTGAAGATGCCAAAAGGCTTCTTCCCTTCCGAAGACACTGGCCAGCTCATGGGGCGCCTGGTGGCGGACCAGTCCGTATCTTTCCAGTCTCTGAAGGAGATCACGGCCCGCGCCATGAAAGTTGTCGCGGCGGATAAGGACGTTGCTGGCGTCATGGGAGGCGCAGGCGGCCGCTCTGCGAACTCGGCCAATCTGTTTATTGCTCTCAAGCCGAAGGAAGATCGCAAGGATAGTCTGGCGAAAACCGTTCAACGCCTTAACAAGGCTTTCGCCAACGTTCCCGGAGCCCAACTGCGCCTTATGGCTCCAGGACCCGTGCGTGTTGGTGCACGCTCCGGAGATGCGTCCTATCAGTATTCGCTGGAAGGGCCATCGGCTGAAGAGCTGTACGAGTGGACGCCAAAAATTGTTGCCGCCCTCTCCCGAATTCCTCTCCTGATGAATGTATCGTCCAATGTGGAAGAAGGAGGTCAGGCCATTGCGATTGCCATCAATCGCGACATGAGCTCCCGTTATTCCATCACCCCGCAGTTGATCGCCAATACGCTCTATGACGCCTTCGGCCAGCGCTCTGCATCGGTGATTTACGGCAACCTGAACCAGTATCATGTGGTCATGGAAGTGGCGCCCCGTTACTGGGAAAGCCCTGAGACCCTGAAGCAGATGTGGGTCAGTGCCTCAGGTGGCACTGCGGCCGGTGGCACATCCTCCAACAACATCCGCGCACGGTCCAGCACGACATCCACCACCCTGTCCCAGAGCGAGGAATCCTACGTCAACTCTGTTGCCAACTCTCTCGCTGGCGGCAAATCGGCCTCAAGTGGTGCGGCTGTCACGACCAGTTCGGAGAACATGATTCCACTTGGAGTTCTGGGTCATCAGAGAATGACAAACACGGCTCTGACAGTGAATCATGACGGTCTGTCGGTCGCCACAACGGTCTCCTTTGATCTTGCCCCTGGCGCCTCACTCGGGCCTGCCGTTCAGGCTGTGGAAGCTGCCATGGTCAAACTTCATGTTCCGCCCACCATTCACGGTGGTTTCGCAGGGAACGCGGCGGCTTTCCAGAAATCCGTCAGTGATGAACCCCTGCTGATCCTTGCAGCTCTGGCGGCGGTCTACATTGTTCTGGGGATGCTTTACGAGAGCCTCATCCACCCGTTGACCATCCTCTCTACCCTTCCTTCCGCTGGCGTCGGGGCCTTGCTGGCCCTTCAGGTTTTCGGACAGGAATTTTCACTGATGGCCATGATCGGTGTCATTCTGCTGATCGGCATTGTGAAGAAAAACGCCATCATGCTGATCGACTTCGCCCTTGTTGCCCAACGTGAGGGTGCGACCGCTTTTGAGGCCATTCATCAAGCCAGCATCCTACGCTTTCGTCCCATCCTCATGACGTCTCTGGCTGCCGCATTTGGCGCCGTGCCGCTTGTTTTTGGAAATGGATATGGCAGCGAACTACGCAGGCCGCTCGGCATCGCCATTCTCGGCGGCCTGATGGTCAGCCAGCTTCTCACACTCTACAGCACGCCCGTCGTGTTTCTTTATCTCGATCGTTTCGGCAAGATGCTCGGCTGCGTCCGGCATCACTTTGCCATCCTGCTTCACATCTCGCCCCGGGAAACGGAAATCTGATGACCGCCCTTCGCATGCCTTCCCTGCGCGCTCTTCTTCTGGGAGCCGCCGCCCTGCCTTTCCTGAGCGGCTGCATGGTCGGACCGAATTACCATCGTCCCTCGGCGATCATTTCTCCGCATTTCAAGGAAGTTCCACCGCCAGCAGGATGGAACAAGGCACAGCCTGACCTGGCTCTCATGCCCAAAGGAGACTGGTGGACCATCTTCAATGATCCGCTCCTGAACGATCTGGAAGAACGCGTCGCGACATCCAATCAGAGTCTGAAAGAATATGAGGCGCAGTATCGCAAGGCTGCGGCAACAATCGATTCCATCAAGGCCAGTCTCTATCCAACCCTGAGTGGAAACTTCAGCTTCAACCGCAATTCCCAAGGCAGCAGCACTACCAGCACGAGCGGCGGCTTCACCTACAACTCCACCCAGTCCTATACGAGTAACACGTGGGCCACCGGTCCTTCAGCCAGTTGGACTGTGGACGTCTGGGGCAAAATTCGCAGACAGATTCAGGAACAGGTTGCAGCGACACAGGGCGATGCGGCCCTCGTCGCCAGTATGCGCCTATCTTACCAGCTCACTCTGGCTCAAGACTATTTCAGCCTGCGGTATCAGGACAGCTTGATCGACCTCTACGCGCGTAATGTCGGGCTGTACCGGGACAATCTGAAAATCCTGCAGAACCAGCTTGAAGCCGGCGTCGCAGATCCTACAAGCGTGTTTCAGGCGAAGTATCTTCTGCAATCAACGGAAGCCAGCCTGGCCAATGCCCATGTTGCCCGCGCCCAATATGAACATGCTATAGCGGTTCTGACCGGTCGTGCACCTGCAGACGTGACAATTGCATCTGCACTGCTTCCGAAAACCATCCCAGCCGCACCTGTCGCCCTCCCATCCATGATCCTTGAGCGTCGCCCGGATGTCGCTCAGGCTGAACGGAACATGGAAGCTTACAATGCGGAAATCGGCTACGCGATCGGGGCCTTCTTCCCGGAAATTACGCTGTCCGCGTCCTATGGATACAGCGGGAACCCGTTGCAGCAGTTGATTCAGACAGCGACACGAACCTGGAGTCTTGGGGCCGCGGCAACAGAAACGATCTTCCAGGGTGGCGCTCGAACTGCCGCTGTTCGTGAGGCAGAAGCGGACTACGATAATGCGGTGGCGACCTATCGCCAGACAGTCCTGGCTGCCATGCAGGACACGGAAGACCAGATGTCCAACCTCCATTATCTGGAACAACAGCTGACACTTCAGAATCAGGCCGTTGAAAGCGCTCAGGCTGCGGTTCGGGTGTCAATGAACGAATATCTTGCCGGCACCCAGATCTACACCACCGTGATCACGGCGCAGCAGACTGCCCTGCAATATGAACAAACTCAACTGAGTATCCGGCAGCAGCAATTCAATTCTGAAGTTGCTCTTCTGACAGATCTGGGAGGCGGCTGGAGCACGAAAGACCTACCAACCAAAGCGTCTCTCCAAACAGATAATCCGCTTCTCCCGTCCTTCATTCAGAAAGACAAGAACGGGCGATGAAAGCAAAAAGGGCGGGACCCTACCGGTACCCGCCCTTTTTCATGTTTCATGCCCTCATAGAGCGATGCTGAAAGCTCTTAGAGAGCGTGCAGCCCGGCTACACCTGCGAGAATTGCCAGCACGGCAAGAACCAGGAAGATAATGAAGAAAAGCTTAGCGATACCCGCCGTAGCAGCGGAGATCCCCGAAAAGCCGAACACGCCGGCAATAATGGAAATGATAAAGAAAACGATAGCGTAGTGCAGCATGGGACATGATCCTCGAATTACAGGTCGTGGTCATGTCGTAACGTCATATGCCTCAGGAAGGTTTCTTTTCCGAAAAAAGACTCCGTCCCAACAACAGACCGCTGACGAATGCGCACAAAAGCAAGAAAAACGGCTGATCCACCATCAGATCTGCCAGCAGAGCCCGGCTCTCATTTGCAACAGTGCCAATATTTTTCTTGACGCAGTCACAATTCACAAGACGCTCGGCCCCTTTCTGCAAAGAAGGAACTGTTTCATCCAGATACGGTGCCAGATCTGCATCCATCGTTTCAAAGCTCCATAATCATTTCATTCACACCATACAGAAACAGGGGCGGTTCGATAAAGAACCACCCCTGTTTCCTTAGACCTTGAAGACGGAAATGTGACCGATAGCTTTAGTGACCAACAGCAGTCGTCACTTCGCCCCGGGCAGCAGCCTCCTCCGTATAGCGACGAGCTTCCGGAGAAATCTTGAGAGCCAGCGTCATGCCGGCAGAGGCAAGATAGATCACAGCAAACGTCCAGATTACATAATTCAAACCGGGACCAAATACGGCGCCACACAGAGACACAACTGCCGGCCCAACCCAGGTAGAAGCACCTGCGCCCAATCCGAGAATAGAAAGTGCAGCAGCTTTCTCACGAGGGCAGATCTGCGGCATCAGACCCGAGAGCGGTACGAAAGCCGCAACGGTAGAACCATAGAAGATACCGGCAGCAGCAGCGGCCCAGAAATTACCCGGGAACCAGAGCGGCACATAGTAGAACAGGGGAATGGCTATGAAACCACCTATACCACCGAAAACCGCCACCACAAAACGATGACCCAGCATGTCAGCAACCATGCCGGAAACAAGGTTGAAAAGAATGTTGCTCAGGAAGATCAGCGACAGCAGGTTCAGCCATTGACCAAGAGTAAAGTGCAACTGGTCCACAAAGAACGCCGGCATAATCGCAAGGAAGGCATATTCCGAAGACGTATCAACGATACGAACAATGCCCGCAATCGTCGTCTTTGGCTCACGCCACATAATGCTCAGCGAGCCAAAGAAAATATCCTTGGTTGGAACATGATCCGGCAGAAGGCGTTTCTTGCCTGTGGGTTCATGCGTAAACAGAAGCGCAATAAGGCCGCCGACAATCACCAGACCAAGCGAGCACCAGAACGTCTTGAGTTCGCCAAGATATGGAATCGTGTAGCGGGCGAACTGCGAACCAAGCATCGGCAGGCCCGCGGAGAACGAGAACCAGAACCAGCCAGCAGCTGAACCCAGCATGGCGGCCGGCGTAGCGGCAGCAATCCACACAAGGAAACCATACGCGAACAGAGGGTAGGCAAATCCACGCAGTGCATAGAAAAAAAGGATCATCGGCCCGCTATTGGGTCCAAGTCCAAAAGTCAGGAAGCAGACTTCCAGCACGGACCACAGGACCAGCCCGATCCACATGACCTTCTTTGGCCCCATAAGATCAGACAGAGGCCCGGAGAACCAGGCTGCGATCATGACGGTGATGCCATACAAGGTGAAGAGTTCGTTAACGAACCCTTGGGAATGGCCGTGATGCAGCATGTAAGTGTCAAGGTACCCGGCTTCGACGCCATCCCCGACCATAAATAGAAGCTGACCAACAAAAGCCCAGAAAAGGGCGCGTGGGATGCCAAGAATTTCCGCTAGCCCGCGTTTTGGTGCGGCTGTTTCGGACATGTTCATGCTCTCCAGGCGTAGGCGCGTCACGAACCTGCCTCGACCTCATTGCCGAAACAGATATGGGATGCGTCGTTGCGGGCCCTACGAGAGTGCTCGGACCCGTTTCTCAAAATGATGCAGAATGAAAAGACGCTGACAGATTGCCTGCGTTCAAAAATATCCTCTCCGCCCCAATAAAAAGGGAGAAAAAGCCGGTTACAAAAACCGGACGGGAATCGTCCTGCAAGAGATGTGGCAAAACTACACACTTGGCACGGGAATGTGAACCGAAGAATAAAAAAAAGGCCGATGCATGACTGCACCGGCCTTTTTCTATTCGCGAAGAAAGGAGCCTCAGGCGGCTTCCTGCTCTTCTGCAACCGGCTTCGGACCGCTGTCCTGGCCCTTTGCATCTGCATCGCGCTCCACGAGTTCGATGACAGCCATGTCAGCGTTGTCGCCGTAGCGCACGCCAGCCTTCAGAACACGGGAGTAACCGCCAGAGCGCGTCTTGTAGCGCTCTGCGACCGTGCTGAAGAGCTTGCTGACGATCGTGTCGTCACGCAGCTGTGCGAAAGCCTGACGACGAGCGTGCAGATCGCCGCGCTTGCCAAGCGTGATCAGCTTTTCGACAACCGGGCGAAGTTCCTTCGCCTTCGGCAGCGTCGTCGTGATCTGCTCGTGCTTGATGAGTGCGACGGCCATGTTGCGGAACATGGCAGCGCGGTGAGAAGAGGTGACATTGAGCTTACGCCCGCTCACACCATGACGCATTGCTAGTTTTCCTTACCCTAAGAAGTTCTCAAAACGTCTCATCGAGACGCTTGGCCAGATCCTCGATGTTCTCGGGCGGCCAGGCCGGAACGCTCATGCCGAGCGACAGCCCCATACCGGTGAGAACTTCCTTGATCTCGTTGAGCGACTTACGCCCGAAATTCGGCGTACGGAGCATTTCCTGTTCGGACTTCTGCACCAGATCGCCGATATAAACAATGTTGTCGTTCTTGAGGCAGTTGGCGCTACGCACCGAAAGCTCAAGCTCATCAACCTTGCGAAGAAGATTGCGGTTGAACGGCAGGTCATCCTGCGGCTCTTCGTGCTGGACCGGACGCGGTTCATCAAAGTTGATGAACAGCTGAAGCTGATCCTGCAGAATACGCGCAGCAAGAGCCAGACTGTCTTCCGGCGTTACAGCACCATTCGTCTCAACCGTCAGCAGCAGCTTGTCGTAGTCAGTAACCTGACCAACGCGGGTCTGCTCGACCTTGTAAGACACGCGACGAACCGGCGAGTAGATGGCATCAATCGGGATCATGCCGATCGGTGCGTCTTCCGGACGGTTTGCAGCAGCCGCAACGTAGCCCTTACCCATGTTGACGGTGAACTCCATTCCGAGTTTCACACCATCATCAAGAGTGCAGATCACGAGGTCAGGATTCATGATCTCAATGTCATGACCGGCCTGAATCTGCCCTGCCGTCACTTCTCCCGGACCAGTCGCCGTGAGAATCATGCGCTTCGGGCCTTCACCATGCATGCGCAGTGCGAGCTGCTTAACGTTAAGGACAATGTCCGTCACGTCTTCGCGCACACCCGGAACAGCAGAGAACTCATGCAGAACGCCATCAATCTGGATGGCAGTTACTGCTGCGCCCTGAAGGGAAGACAGAAGAATACGACGCAGCGCGTTGCCGAGCGTCATACCGAAGCCGCGCTCCAGCGGCTCCGCCACGACGGTGGCGATGCGCGAGGCAACCGGGCCGGGCTCGACTTCAAGCTTCTCCGGCTTGATGAGGGACTGCCAGTTTTTCTGGAGAACCAAGGTCGTGGCCTTTCAAACAACGAAGCCCGCCAACAAAATTGGCGGCACCTGGCCCGCACGGATCGTGCGGTAGAAGATGCAATCACAAAACATGCTGCGCATCCCCAGGGATGCGCAGCACAGCATCACTCAGACGCGACGACGCTTACGCGGACGGCAGCCGTTATGCGGCACCGGCGTCATGTCACGAATGGACGTAATCGTGAAGCCAACAGCCTGCAGCGCGCGAAGAGCACTTTCACGCCCCGAACCCGGACCGGACACTTCGATCTCAAGCGTTTCCATACCGTGTTCGCGAGCCTTGCGGCCTGCGTCTTCAGCTGCAACCTGAGCAGCATACGGTGTGGACTTACGCGAGCCCTTGAAGCCCTGTGCGCCCGAGGAGGACCATGCAATTGCATTACCCTGCGCGTCGGAGATCGTAATCATGGTGTTGTTGAACGTGGAAAGCACGTGAGCAACGCCAGAGATGATATTCTTGCGCTCTTTCTTACGAATGCGCGGTGCTGCGGCCTTAGCCATAATAGAGGTCGTCCTAAAAGTTAGCGAAAAGCGTCAGAGTGAAGCAGTCAGGCGCGAATTAGCGCGTGACCTTCTTCTTGCCAGCAATCGCCACAGCCTTACCCTTACGGGTACGGGCATTCGTGTGCGTACGCTGACCGCGGACCGGAAGACCGCGACGATGACGCAGACCGCGGTAGCAGCCCAGATCCATCAGACGCTTGATGTTCATGGCCGTCTCACGACGCAGATCACCTTCGACGCGGTATTCGCCGTCGATCAGCTCACGGATCTTCACGATCTCGTCGTCAGACAGTTCGTTAACGCGCTTTGCCTCGGGGATACCGAGCTTGCTGCAGATTGCCTGCGCGGTCGACGGGCCAATGCCGTAGACATAGCGCAGGCTGATGACCACCCGCTTGTTGGTCGGAATGTTTACGCCGGCAATACGTGCCACGCCAATTCTCCCATCGACGCGGTCAATGGACCGCGTCAGCCTGTTTCATGCCCGGTCGGAACCGGATCGATTGCATCGCAGCTGACGTCAGTCCCAGTCCGATTCCGGAACCCAGGCCGCACTCACGCTGCAGATATGTCGAGGGCGCGCAATATAGCGGGCACCCCCCTTGAGTCAAATGCCAATGATCACTTTTGCGTGATCATTGGTCATTCAATCAATTTTTTGTCGTCTTTCCGAGGATCACGTCGATTTCGGCACCCACCTCATCAACACCCTGCATGCCATCCACACGCTTCAGACGTCCGGCCTTTTCATAATATGGAAGGATAGGAGCAGTCTGACGGCGATAGATATCCAGGCGTGACCGCACCACTTCCGGATTATCATCCGGGCGGCGGGTACCATCCTCAGTTGTCCGGGAAGCAATACGCTCTACGAGCTGATCTTCCGCAACATCCAGAAGAATGACTGCGTCAATCTTCAGTCCATCCATACCCAGCATGGCATCAAGCGCTTCCGCCTGACTTTCTGTACGCGGAAAGCCATCCAGAATGAAACCCTGAGCACAGTCCGGCTGAGAAATGCGCCCCTGGATCATCTTGACCATAATTGGATCAGGAAGAAATTCCCCCCGCTCCATGATCGCTTTTGCTTCCCGTCCGATCGGCGTACCCGCAGCAACCTCAGCACGAAGCATATCTCCGGTAGAGATCTGCTTCAGACCATATAACTGCTCCAGACGTTTCGCCTGAGTTCCCTTCCCCGCGCCGGGAGGGCCAAGAAGAATGATGTTCATCGACGCTTGCTCCCTCCAGGCCCCGAGCTTCGGGATCCACGACTACGCTGTTTCCGGATTAGCCCCTGATACTGATGAGCCACCAGATGAGACTGGACCTGCGTCACTGTATCAATCGTGACCGACACAATAATGATCAGGCTCGTGCCACCAAAGTAGAACGGCACATTATATTTGCTGATCAGGATCTGTGGCAGCAGGCAAACAACGACGAGATAGAGCGCGCCAATGGTCGTCAATCTGGACAGAATACGATCAAAATAGGACGCCGTGCTCGCCCCGGGACGAATACCGGGAATGAAGCCTCCCTGCTTACGCAGGTTCTCGGCAGTTTCTTCCGGATTGAAAGTCACAGCCGCATAGAAATACGAGAAGAACAGGATCATTGCTGCGTAAAACAGCATGTAAAGCGGCTGTCCCTGCCCCAGCTGCTGCCCGAGAACCGAGAGCCAGCCAGGCATGTTATGCCCGTTCATGAAGCCTGAAATCGTAACTGGAATCAGAAGAACCGAGGATGCAAAAATCGGTGGAATCACACCCGCTGTGTTTACCTTCAGTGGCATGTGCGTGGAGTCACCACCGAACATGCGATTACCGATCTGACGCTTCGGGTATTGAATAACAACACGCCGTTGAGCCTGCTCCATGAACACGATGAACGCTATGGTCGCGATCGCGAGCACAAGGAAGATCATGACAAAGATAGGAGACAGAGCTCCTGTCCGGCCAAGCTCGAAAAGGCTGGCCAAAGCGTGCGGCAGATTTGCGACAATACCGGCGAAGATGATCAACGAGATACCGTTGCCAACCCCACGAGACGTGATCTGCTCACCAAGCCACATCAGGAACATCGTCCCGCCTACCAGCGTAACAACACAGGAGGCGATGAAGAACATTCCCGGCATAACTACAGCGCTAGCACCGTGAGAGGTCATGTTCTCAAGCCCTACGGCGATGCCATAGGCCTGGAATAGCGCAATGAAAACCGTAAGATAACGCGTGTACTGGTTAAGCTTCTTACGACCGGCCTCACCTTCCTTCTTCATGGCTTCCATCGAAGGAAGAGCCGTAGAGAGAAGCTGGATGATAATGGAGGCACTGATGTAAGGCATGATGTTCAGGGCGAACACAGTCATGCGTCCGAGAGCACCACCCGTGAACATGTCGAACATGCCCAGAATGCCACCCTGATGCTGTGCCAGCAGCTGACCCATCACCGTTGCATCAACACCGGGAACAGGAATGTATGTTCCCAGTCGGTAAACGATAAGGGCCAGAAGCGTAAACCAGATACGCTTCTTGAGTTCAGTCGCCTTGGCAAAGGAACTCATATTGAGATTGGCGGCGAGCTGCTCTGCTGCGGAAGCCATCCACCTGTCCTTTCATGAAAACAGCGTCGCCGCACATCTGCACGGGACGCTGTTCACTATCTAACCATACCCCGGATAAATCCGGGAGAGGAGAACTCAGGCCTCAGCCTGAACTTCCTTCTTAGATGCAAGCACCTTTACGGAGCCACCAGCCTTCTCAACAGCAGCAAGAGCTGCTGCAGAAGCACCGTCAACTTCGATGGTCAGACCATGCGAGAGTTCACCCTTCGCAAGAAGGCGAACACCATGAGTCTTGCCGTTGACAAGACCTGCAGCGCGCAGCGTAGCTTCCGTAACAGGAGCGGATTTATCCAGCTTGCCTGCTTCAATAGCCTTCGAAATGGCGCCAAGGTTCACCGGAGCATATTCCTTGCGGAAGATGTTCACGAAGCCACGCTTAGGCATACGGCGATACAGCGGAAGCTGACCACCTTCGAAGCCATTGAGGGAAACACCCTCACGAGCCTTCTGACCCTTAACACCACGTCCGGAGGTCTTACCCTTGCCGGAACCGATGCCACGTCCAAGACGCTTCTTGCGATAACGAGAACCCTCGTTATCGCGGAGTTCGTTAAGGTTCATTTCAACCCTCCACCTTGATGAGGTGGGCAACCTTGCGGATCATTCCACGCACAGCAGCGGTATCTTCGAGCGTACGGGTGGAACCGATACCGCGCAGACCGAGACCAACAATGGTCTCTGCCTGGCCCGGCTTGCGACCAATGACAGAAGCGATCTGCGTTACCTGAACGGTCTTACCGTTTTCAGACATTTGCAGCCTCCTCAGTCTGAGCCTGCTCGCGCTTACCGAAAAGCTCTGCAGCCTTCTTGCCACGACGCGAAGCGACGTTGCGCGGGCTGCTGGCCTTTTCAAGGGCAGCGAAAGTAGCCTTGATCATGTTATGCGGGTTACGCGTTCCGAGACTCTTAGCGACAACGTCGTTAACACCCAGGCTCTCGAAAACTGCACGCATTGGGCCACCAGCGATGATACCCGTACCGGCTTCAGCCGCACGAACAACCACCTTGCCAGCGCCGTAATGACCGAACGTATCGTGATGGAGAGTACGACCCTCCTTCATCGGTACACGAATCATTGTGCGCTTGGCGCGCTCGGTTGCCTTACGGATCGCTTCCGGAACTTCGCGGGCCTTACCCGCTCCGTAACCAACGCGCCCCTTCTGATCGCCAACGACAACCAGCGCTGCAAAAGCAAAGCGACGGCCACCCTTAACAACCTTGGCAACACGGTTGATGGTTACGAGCTTGTCGACCAGATCATCGCCCTGCTCGCGCTCACGACCACCACGGCCGCCTTCTCTTGGCTCACGTGCCATGTGTGATCCTCCTTAGAACGAGAGCCCGCCCTCGCGGGCAGCCTCTGCCAGGGCCTTGACCCGGCCATGATAGACATAAGCGCCGCGATCGAACACGACGGCCGTTACGCCAGCTGCCAGGCCACGTTCTGCGATCAGCTTGCCGATCACTGAAGCCGCGTCCACGTTGGCACCGCTGGTGCCATTGCCGCGAAGCTCCTTTTCCAGCGTTGAAGCGCTGGCGAGCGTACGACCCTGTGCATCGTCGATGATCTGGGCGTGAATGTGCTTGCTGGAACGGAAGACCGACAAACGCGGCCGGCCGCCGCTCTTGCGACGAAGCTGGAAACGCAGCCGCTGACGGCGACGTTCCTGCAATCCTTGCTGCGATGCCATTACTTCTTCTTACCTTCCTTGCGACGCAGAACTTCCGTCTCGTAACGGACGCCCTTGCCCTTGTAAGGCTCAGGCTTACGGAAGCTGCGAATATCGAGAGCGACCTGACCAACGCGCTGCTTGTCGTTACCTTCAACGACGATAGCGGTCGGACGCGGCGTGGTGATCTTGATACCGGCCGGGATGGGATAAACGACATCGTGCGAGAAGCCGAGGTTCATCACCAGATTGGATCCCTGAACAGCAGCACGGAAACCCGTACCCTGAATCTCGAGAGCCTTGGTGAAACCAACCGACACACCCTTGACCATATTAGCGATCAGAGCGCGTGTTGTTCCCCACATCGTCCAGTTTTCACGGGACCGACGACCGATTGGAGCAACAGCAACAGAGCTGGCTTCAATCGTGACGTCCACATGACGGGACACCGGAAAGCTCAGTTCGCCGAGCTTGCCCTTGGCGGTGAAGATGCCGTCAACAACAGCAACCTGGACACCTGCCGGAACTTCTACGGGATATTTACCTACGCGAGACATGCGACCCTCCTCAGAAGACGCGGCAGAGAACCTCGCCACCAACATTGGCAGCGCGGGCCTCGACGTCCGAAAGGACGCCACGCGGGGTGGACAGGATCGACACACCAAGGCCGGCATAAACGCGCGGAAGTTCCTTGATCTTCGAATAGACACGACGGCCAGGCTTGGAGACCCTGTGGATTTCCTTAATGACCGGCTGTCCTTCTACGTACTTCAGCTCAATACGGAGCTGGGATACGCCCTTACGGACTTCTTCCGTGGAGAAACCACGGATGTAACCTTCACGCTTCAGAGCCTCAAGCACGTTCGTGCGAAGCTTGGAAGCGGGCGCAACGCATGCAGCATGACGGGCACGCTGAGCATTACGGATCCGGGTAAGCATATCACCCAGTGGATCAGACAACGACATTCGATCTATCCCTTACCAGCTCGACTTGACCATGCCAGGAATCTGGCCGGCGGACGCAAGATCACGCAGAGCGATACGGCAAAGCTCGAACTTACGGTAGTTAGCACGGGGACGACCGGTCAGCTTGCAACGAAGACGAACACGCGTTGCGGATCCGTTACGTGGCATCTGTGCCAGCTTAAGAGTCGCTTCAAATCGGTCTTCAACCGAAAGGGAACGATCCTTGATGATGTTTTTAAGAGCGGTCCGCTTTTCCTTATCGCGCTTTGCAAGAGCTGCGCGATGGTTATTACGGTTAACCGCTGAGATCTTCGCCATCTCGAATTTTCTCCCGGAACCTGTCAGGCCTATCCCGACGGTTTTCCAATCAGCGTGTCTATAAAGGAAAGCGGCCTCCCAATGGAAGGCCGAATCCTTATTTTTAGTCGCGATCGGTCTGAAAAATTACCTGATCAACCTGCGAACGGCAGATCGAAGGCCTTCAGCAGAGCCTTTGCTTCAGCATCGGTCTTTGCAGTGGTCACAAAGATGATGTCCATGCCACGTACAGCATCGATCTTGTCATATTCGATTTCCGGGAAAACAATCTGCTCCTTGATGCCCATGGCAAAGTTGCCACGGCCATCAAAGCCCTTGTTTGCCGGAAGACCACGGAAGTCACGGATGCGCGGCATAGCGATCGTCACGAGACGGTCAAGGAACTCATACATACGCTGACGACGCAGAGTAACCTTACAACCGATCGGAAGACCTTCACGGATCTTGAAGCCGGCAATAGCCTTACGAGCAAGCGTCTTTACAGGCTTCTGACCTGAAATAGCTGCCATTTCAGCGACCGCTGCATCCAGCTTCTTCTGATCGCCAGCAGCCTCACCGACACCCATGTTCAGCACGATCTTCTCGAGCTTGGGAACCTGCATCGGATTTGCGTAGCCGAACTGCTCCTGAAGCTGCTTACGAAGAAGCTCTTCGTAACGCTGCTGCATACGCGGCAAAGCGGTTTTGTTATCGCTCATTTTTGCGTTCCTCAGCCTTCGATCACTTCGCCGGTTGCCTTGGCAACGCGAACCTTGCGACCGTCTTCAAGAACACGGAAACCAACACGAGTCGGCTTACCGCTCTTGGGATCAACCAGCTTCAGGTTAGAGAGATGGATCGGCATCTCGCGCTCGATGATTCCACCTTCTCCACCCATGCGGTTGGGCTTCGTGTGACGCTTGGCAACAGCTACACCGCGTACCACAGCTTTTTCAGCCTTCGGCATCACTGCGAGAACTTCGCCACGCACTCCCCGGGACTTCCCGGAAAGAACGAGGACCTGATCGCCTTTTTTAATACGTGCAGCCATTACAGCACCTCCGGCGCCAGGGAGATGATCTTCATGAACTTGCGAGCACGCAGTTCACGAACGACCGGGCCAAAGATACGCGTGCCAATCGGCTCCTGCTGCTTGTTGATCAGCACAGCAGCATTCTTGTCAAAACGGATCGCAGATCCGTCTGCACGACGTACCGGATAAGATGTACGAACGATAACGGCCTGATGGACGTCACCCTTCTTCACCTTACCGCGGGGAATGGCTTCCTTAACGGATACGACAATGATGTCGCCGACCGAGGCAGTCTTCCGCTTGGAGCCGCCCAGCACCTTGATGCACTGCACCCGACGCGCACCGGAATTATCGGCGACGTCAAGGTTGGTCTCGGGATGAATCATGTGCCTACCCCCTTATGCGCTGACGGAAGAGGAAGCCGAAGCCATGTCCTCTCCGTTGCGTGCGACGACAGACCAAGTCTTACGCTTGGAGATCGGTGCGCATTCTTCAATACGAACCAGGTCACCAATCTGGCAGACGTTGGCTTCATCATGGGCCGCATACTTCTTGGAGCGGCGGATGAACTTCTTATAGAGCGGGTGCATGATACGACGATCAACAAGAACGGTAACCGTCTTGTCCATCTTGTCGCTTGTTACCCGCCCTGTCAGGACGCGCCTTGGCATCGTCCGTCTCCTCTCAGGACTTTGCGGCGGACGTTTGGGCGCCCGCACGGTTCTTCGATTGCTGAGCCAGCGTCTTGATACGTGCCACTGCACGGCGCACGACCTTGACACGGCTGGTGTTTTCCGACTGCCCTGTGGCAGCCGCAAAACGGTGGTTGATCTGTTCACGCTTCAGGTCGATGAGCAGAGCGTTCAGCTCGTCCTCGCTCTTCGCGCGCAAATCTGCAGGCTTATACGTGTCGGCCATCTTACGCGTCTCCGATACGCTGAACGAACTTGGTCTTGATCGGAAGCTTTGCAGCTCCCAGGCTCAGTGCCAAGCGGGCGACTTCCGGCGGAACGCCTTCAATCTCGAACAGGATACGACCCGGCTTGACACGAGCTGCCCAGTACTCTGGGGAACCCTTGCCGGAGCCCATACGCACTTCTGCAGGCTTTGTCGAGACCGGAAGGTCCGGAAAAATACGAATCCACACGCGACCAGCACGCTTCATCGCACGAGTAATAGCACGACGGGACGCTTCGATCTGACGGGCTGTGATCCGCTCTGGCTCAAGAGCCTTCAGACCATATGCACCGAAATTCAGCTGCGTTCCGCTCTTCGCCAGGCCGTGGATACGGCCCTTGTGGGCTTTACGAAACTTTGTCCGCTTTGGGGAAAGCATGTTGTTAAATCCTCAATCAGCACCAGCAATGGAGCTGTAGGCTTGCGCCTACAGTTCAACGTTGCGGAGCCTGCTCCGCGGCACGACGGTCCTGTGCCAGGGGGTCATGAGCCAGGATCTCACCCTTGAAGATCCAGACCTTCACGCCGCAGGTTCCATAAGTCGTCTTGGCCGTCGCCGTGCCATAGTCGATATCAGCGCGAAGCGTATGCAACGGCACACGTCCCTCACGATACTTCTCGTCACGTGCGATTTCGGCACCACCCAGACGTCCGCTGCAAGTAATACGGATGCCTTGGGCGCCCAGACGCATTGCAGACTGGATTGCGCGCTTCATGGCGCGACGGAAGGCAACACGACGCTCGAGCTGCTGAGCAATGTTCTCAGCAACCAGCGTTGCATCGATTTCCGGCTTGCGGATCTCAACGATGTTCAGCGCTACGTCGGTCTTCGCCATACGGCTCAGTTCCTTACGCAGTGCGTCGATGTCCTGACCCTTCTTGCCGATCACGACGCCCGGACGGGCAGCGTAGATCGTCACGCGAGGCTTCTTGGCAGGGCGCTCGATAACGACGCGGGAAACGCCGGCACCTGAAAGCTTACGACGCAGGAAAGCACGCAGCTTCAGATCTTCATGAAGAAGACGTGAGTAATCTGCACCTGCGTACCAGCGGCTATCCCAGGTACGGTTAACACCGAGCCGAAGCCCGATTGGATTGACCTTATGTCCCATGGATCAAGCTGCCTTCTGCTCTTCGCTGGATTCCGATGCTTCTGCAGCTTCGGCCACAACAATCTTCAGGTGGCTGAAGAACTTCTCGACGCGAGCCGAACGGCCACGGCCACGAGCATGAAAACGCTTCATGACAATGGACTTCCCGACTTCAGCTGTCTTCACAACCAGACGATCAACGTCCAGCTGATGATTGTTCTCAGCGTTGGCCACGGCGCTCTCAAGAGTCTTCTTGACCTGCTGCGCGATACGACGACGCGAGAAGGTCAGAGCGGCAATAGCCTTGTCAGCTGGCTGGTTACGGATCATTGCCGCAACCAGGTTCAGCTTGCGCGGGCTGACACGAATATTGCGCGTAATCGCTTGCGCTTCGGTGTCAGCAAGCGTGCGGATGTGCTTCGGCTTGCTCATTTTCAGCCCCGCTTCGACTTCTTGTCAGAGCCATGACCGGTGTAGGTACGCGTCGGTGAGAACTCACCGAACTTGTGACCGACCATGTTCTCCGTGACCTGCACAGGCAGGAACTTGTGACCATTATAGACGCCGAACGTAAGCCCGACGAACTGCGGCAGAATCGTGGAACGACGCGACCAGATCTTGATCACTTCGTTACGACCAGAAGCACGAGCTGCTTCTGCTTTGCCGAACAGATACCCGTCAACGAACGGGCCCTTCCAGACGGAACGTGCCATCTCTATTTGCCCCCTCTTACTTGCCGGACTTACGGCGACGGATGATCAGGCTATCCGTCTTCTTGTTAACACGCGTCTTGTAACCCTTCGTCGGAACGCCCCACGGCGTAACCGGATGACGGCCACCAGAGGTGCGACCTTCACCACCACCATGCGGGTGATCGACTGGGTTCATGACAACACCACGGTTGTGCGGACGACGTCCGAGCCAACGGGAACGTCCAGCCTTACCCATGTGCTGGTTCATGTTGTCTGGATTAGAGACAGCACCAACCGTTGCCATGCATTCGCCACGGACAAGACGCAGTTCACCGGACTGCAGCTTGATCTGGGCGTAACCGGCATCCTTGCCGACCAGCTGTGCATACGTTCCAGCAGAACGAGCCAGCTTGCCACCAGCGCCCGGCTTCAGCTCGATATTGTGCACGATCGTACCGACCGGCATCGCACCGAGGGACATCGCATTACCTGGCTTCACGTCAGTGTGTGCACCAGAGATCACGCGGTCACCAGCCTTGATACGCTGAGGAGCCAGAATGTAGGCCAGCTCGCCGTCATCATACTTGATCAGCGCAATGAACGCCGTACGGTTCGGATCGTATTCAAGACGCTCGACCGTTGCGCCAACATCAAACTTGCGACGCTTGAAATCGACATAACGATAGGACTGCTTGTGCCCGCCGCCACGGAACCGAACTGTCGTACGGCCGTGGTTATTACGGCCGCCAGACTTGTTCTTACCTTCCGTCAACTGCTTGACCGGCTTGCCCTTCCAGAGCTCGCTACGATCAATCAGCACGGTGCCGCGTGTGCTCGGCGTCGTGGGATTAAAGTGCTTTAGTGCCATGGTTGATTACCCCGCGTCAGCCCAGCTTCGCTGTAAGGTCAATGGACTGACCCTCGGCAAGCTGCACATACGCCTTCTTGATGTCAGAGCGGCGACCAGGACGACCCTTGACGCGCTTCGTCTTACCCTTCTGGACCAGCGTATTCACGCCAGTAACCTTCACGTTGAAGAGCTTTTCGACAGCGGCCTTGATCTGCGGCTTGGTTGCAGTCGTAGCGACCTTGAAAACAACCTGATTACGCTCTGAGAGAAGCGTAGCCTTTTCCGTGATCAGCGGCGAACGGACCACATCGTAAAGAGCTTCCTGAGACATGTTCTCAGCAGTCTTACGTGCGTTCATGACGATAGACATGGTCATGCCAGACGCTCCTTAAGACCCTCAAGACCTGCGCGGGTAATAACCAGCACGTCATGGTTGAGGATGTCATAGACGTTCGCACCGATTGTCGGCAGCACGTCGATCTTCGGCAGGTTGGCAATCGCACGAGCGAACTGCTCGTCAACCGCACCGTCCACGATCAGCGCAGACGACCAGCCCAGTGCCTTCAGCTTTGCAGCCGCTTCGCGGGTCTTGCTGACACCGTTTGCCGTGTCGAGCACAATCAGCTTGCCATCGGCAGCTTTCTGCGAAAGAGCAGAAATCAGGCCAAGACGACGAACCTTCTTGGGAAGGTCATAGCCATGATCACGCACAACCGGACCATGCACCACGCCACCAGTACGAAACTGCGGAGCGCGCAGGGAGCCCTGACGAGCAGAACCAGTACCCTTCTGACGGAAAGGCTTCTTGGTCGTGCCAGAGATCTCACCCATGCCCTTGGTGCGATGTGTGCCAGCGCGGCGCTTTGCCAGCTGCCAGTGCACAACACGCGCCATGATGTCGGCACGCGGAGAAACCGCGAAAATCTCTTCTGGAAGCGCGACTGAGCCTGCGCTGCCATTATCGAGGGTTTTGATATCGTATTCCATGCCCCTCGCCCTCAACCGGCGGCCGCCACGACTGCAGCCGGATACGGCGCATCGGCATGGCGTGCCTTCTTGATTGCATCGCGAATCAGCACAACGCTGTTTTTCGCACCAGGAATCGCGCCTCTGACCATGATCAGATTACGCTCTTCATCCACGGCAGCCACTTCAAGGTTCAGCGTGGTAACACGCACATCACCCATGTGACCTGCCATCTTCTTGCCCTTGAAGACCTTGCCAGGATCCTGGCGCTGGCCCGTAGAACCATGAGAACGATGGCTGATGGACACGCCGTGGGAGGCTTCAAGACCAGCGAAGTTATGACGCTTCATAACACCCGCAAAGCCTTTACCCTTACTCTGACCCGTGACGTCAACTTTCTGCCCAACCACGAAATGGTTTGCAGACAGCTTCGTGCCCGCCTCAAGCAGAGCATCTTCCGCAACGCGGAACTCTACGAGGTTTTTCTTCGGCTCAACCTTGGTACGGGCGAAATGGCCACGATTTGCCTTGGTGACATTCTTCACCTTGGCATTTCCAAGACCGAGCTGAACGGCCGTATAGCCATCACGCTCATTCGTGCGGGAATCTACAACCTGAACTTCGTCAAGGTGCAGCACCGTCACAGGCACATGAGTGCCATCTTCCTTAAACAGCCGGGTCATCCCCAGCTTTTTTGCAATCAATCCGGTACGCATCGTCTGGACCTTAGAGTTTGATCTCGACATCAACGCCAGCGGCGAGGTCGAGCTTCATGAGGGCGTCCACGGTCTGCGGGGTCGGCTCGACAATGTCGAGCAGCCGGCGGTGAGTCCGAATTTCGAACTGTTCGCGGCTTTTCTTATCCACGTGTGGCGAGCGGTTCACCGTGAACCGTTCGATATGCGTCGGCAGCGGGATCGGACCCCGAACCCGCGCACCCGTACGCTTCGCCGTGTTTACGATCTCTTTGGTGCTGTTGTCCAGCACGCGATGATCGTACGCCTTAAGGCGAATGCGGATGTTCTGGTTGTCCATAGTCTTAATTCGTCCAACTCAAAAATTCGGGTCTCGTCCTACTGCCATTGCATCTGAAAGGGAACCCCGGCCAGAAATAAATCTGGCCGGGGCTTCCATATCAACGGCGAAACGCAGGACTTAGGCGCTAATGGAGGAAACCACGCCTGCACCCACGGTGCGGCCGCCTTCGCGAATTGCGAAACGCAGACCTTCGTCCATGGCGATCGGAGCAATCAGCTCGACATCCATAGCAACGTTATCACCCGGCATCACCATTTCCGTGCCTTCCGGAAGCGTCACAACACCAGTGACGTCGGTCGTACGGAAATAGAACTGCGGACGATAGTTCGTGAAGAATGGCGTATGACGACCACCCTCTTCCTTCGTGAGGATGTAAGCCTCAGCCTTGAACTTCTTGTGCGGGGTGATGGAACCCGGCTTTGCAAGAACCTGGCCACGCTCAACGTCTTCACGCTTCGTACCACGAACCAGCGCACCGATGTTGTCACCAGCTTCACCGCGATCAAGCAGCTTGCGGAACATCTCAACGCCCGTAACGGTCGTCTTGATAGTATCTTTCAGGCCGACGATTTCAACTTCGTCACCGACGTTGACAACGCCACGCTCAACACGACCCGTCACAACCGTACCACGGCCGGAAATCGAGAACACGTCTTCGATCGGCATCAGGAACGGACGATCAACCGGACGCTCCGGCTGCGGGATGTACGTGTCGACAGCTTCCATCAGCTCAAGAACGCGATCTTCACCAATGGTGGCATCGCCGTCTTCAAGCGTCACAAGCGCGGAGCCCTTGACGATGGGGATATCGTCGCCCGGGAACTGGTAGGAAGAAAGAAGTTCACGAACTTCCATCTCCACGAGCTCCAGAAGCTCCGGATCATCAACCTGGTCAACCTTGTTCAGGAACACGACCAGAGCCGGCACGCCAACCTGACGTGCGAGCAGGATGTGCTCACGCGTCTGCGGCATCGGGCCGTCAGCAGCAGACACAACCAGGATCGCGCCGTCCATCTGGGCAGCACCGGTGATCATGTTCTTGACGTAGTCAGCGTGACCCGGGCAGTCAACGTGAGCATAGTGACGGTTCTTCGTCTCATACTCAACGTGTGCCGTGGAAATGGTGATACCACGAGCGCGCTCTTCCGGCGCTGCGTCGATCATGTCGTACGCCTTGAACTCGGCGCCGCCGCTCTTCGCAAGCGTCTTGGTAATTGCAGCAGTCAGCGAGGTCTTGCCGTGGTCGACGTGACCGATGGTGCCGATGTTGCAGTGCGGCTTCGTCCGCTCGAATTTAGCCTTTGCCATCGTCTATCTCCAAAACCCTGCCTCCCACGAGACAGGGGTAAGACTGAAAGTTCATTCCAGCCAGCATCCAGATTCCCGGATGCTGCCGAAAGCCCTTTAGCGGGTTCTGATTACCAGCGATAGTGACTGAATGCCTTGTTAGCTTCAGCCATACGGTGGGTGTCTTCGCGCTTCTTAACAGCAGCGCCACGATTGTTGACCGCGTCCATCAGTTCGTTGGACAGGCGCTCCTGCATCGTGTTCTCACCGCGCTTGCGGGAGGCATCGATCAGCCACCGGATCGCCAGGGCCTGACGGCGCTCAGCGCGCACTTCGACAGGCACCTGATAGGTAGCACCACCGACACGACGTGAGCGGACTTCAACAGCCGGCTTCACATTGTCCAGTGCCGAGTGGAACATGGCCACCGGGTCAGCAGCGCTACCACCACGGTTACGCAGAACCTCAAGCGCACCGTAAACGATGCCCTCAGCGGTGGATTTCTTTCCATCGTACATCAGCGCATTCATGAAGCGCGTGATAACGATGTCTCCGAACTTTGGATCGGGAAGGATCTCACGCTTTACAGCGCGGTGACGGCGACTCATTCCAAATACCTCTTACTTCGGACGCTTCGCGCCATACAGCGAACGACGCTGACGACGCTTGGCGATGCCCTGCGTGTCGAGCACGCCTCGCAGGATGTGATAACGCACACCAGGAAGATCCTTCACGCGGCCACCACGGATCAGCACAACACTGTGCTCCTGAAGGTTATGACCTTCACCCGGAATGTAGCTCACGACCTCATACCCGTTGGTCAGACGCACCTTGGCGACCTTACGCAGAGCGGAGTTCGGCTTCTTTGGCGTTACCGTGTACACGCGCGTGCAAACGCCACGCTTCTGGGGGCATCCCTGTAGTGCAGGGACCTTGTTCCGCTTTGCGGCCGGCTCACGGCCGTTCGCGATCAACTGGTTGATGGTCGGCATGCGCCCTTCCCAATCCTTGTCCTATTCCGGACAGGAAGCACCAGGCTTCCTGCCATGACATTTTATTCAAATCGACATGCGGCTGAACCGCCTGCCTATCCCACATTTGGAAAGGGAAACGGCTATTGCCATTCCCCTCCTTTTGTAGCCTGCGGCCTTGGCATTCCCCGAAACCGGGTTAGCGGCACCACATGCGATTCTTTGTCTTCGACGGCTTAATTTTCGCCTCTTCAGGCGGGAGTAGCCGAGGGCGCGGAACCTACGAAGGGTTCCGCGTTGAGTCAAGTGTTTCAGCCAGAAATGCACCGATTCTGAGAAGAGAACTCTCGGAATCGGCATATTTCCCCTCTCTGCCCTTCTCTCCAGAAGAAAACAGAGAGGTTTTCATTACTCTGCTGCGTCTTCCACTTCGGCCGCTGAACGACCGACGCGATGACGATCCTGGCTAGCAGCAATACCCCGCAGACGGTTCATGACGCTGCCAGTACCAGCAGGAATCAGACGACCTACAATCACGTTCTCCTTGAGGCCATTCAGCGTATCGACCTTGCCAGATGTAGCGGCGTCGGTAAGCACGCGTGTGGTCTCCTGGAAGGAGGCCGCAGAGATGAAGGACTGCGTCTGCAGGGAAGCCTTGGTGATGCCCTGTAGCACCGGCATAGCCACTGCTGGGGTATCGCCATTTTCCTGAAGGCGCTGATTCTCGATCTCGTACTCAATCCGATCAACGGTTTCGCCTATCAGATAGGTCGAATCACCTGGCTCCAGAATTTCAACCTTCTGCAGCATCTGACGAACAATGACCTCAATATGCTTGTCATTGATCTTCACGCCCTGCAGTCGATAGACGTCCTGAATTTCATTAACCAGATAATCCGAGAGCGCTTCGACACCCATGACCTTCAAAATGTCATGCGGCACACGCGGACCATCGACCAGCGGATCACCCTTCTGAACAAAATCGCCTTCCTGAACGGAAACGTGCTTGCCCTTAGGGATGAGGTACTGGGTTTCTTCGCCGGTTTCGTCATTTTTCACAATGACGCAACGCTTGGACTTGTAGTCCTTGCCGAATTCAATACGTCCATCGCCTTCGGCAATGATCGCATGATCCTTTGGACGACGAGCTTCGAAAAGTTCGGCAACACGCGGCAGACCACCGGTAATGTCACGCGTCTTGGAACCTTCACGCGGAATACGCGCAAGAACGTCACCGGCATGAACCTCCGCACCATTCTCGATAGACAGAATACTGTCTGGTGAGAGGAAGTAGCGGGCATCATTGCCGTTGGCGAGCTTGACCACATTCCCTGCAGCATCCTTGAGCTGCAGACGCGGACGAAGATCCACACCCTTGGAAGCCTGCTTGTAGTCAACCACAACCTTGGAGCTGAGGCCTGTGACCTCATCCATACGTTCGACAAGCGTGATGCTGTCGATTAGGTCGAGGTATTCTACCGTACCAGCCTGCTCGGTGATGATCGGAAGGGTGTACGGGTCCCACTCAGCCATTTTCTGGCCACGTGCAACCGCCTCACCCTCACCCACCATCAGACGCGCACCATAAGGCACACGATAGCGGGCACGCTCGACACCGTTCTCATCGGTCAGGAGGATTTCGCAGTTACGCGACATCACAACCAGAACCTTCTGAGAGTTCTCGACAACGTTGCGGTTCTTGATCGTCACACGTCCATCACGGGACGCCTCGACCATCGACTGCTCCGCACCACGCGTTGCCGCACCACCGATATGGAAGGTACGCATCGTCAGCTGTGTACCAGGCTCACCGATGGACTGAGCGGCGATGACACCAACAGCTTCACCAATGTTCACTGGCGTGCCGCGTGCAAGGTCACGGCCATAGCAGTGTGCACAAATCCCGACCCGGCTATCACACGTGAGAACCGACCGGATTTCCATACTCTCAACACCAGCCTTTTCGATAAGCTCGGCTTCCGGCTCCTCGATCAGCGTGTTGCGGGGCAGAAGAACGTCATGCGTTACAGGATGCAGTACGTCCTTGGACGTTGTGCGACCCAGGATACGCTCGGAAAGGGATGCGACGACTTCACCGCTATCCATTACCGCACGAACCGTCAGACCGCGTTCCGTACCGCAATCCGGCTCAACGATGATGCAATCCTGCGCAACGTCAACAAGACGACGTGTCAGATAACCCGAGTTCGCGGTCTTCAGAGCCGTATCAGCGAGACCCTTACGAGCCCCGTGACTGGACGTGAAGTAATCGAGAACCGACAGGCCTTCTTTGAAGTTCGCGATGATCGGCTGCTCGATGATCTCGCCAGAAGGCTTCACCATCAGACCACGCATACCCGCAAGCTGCTTCATCTGGGCCGGCGACCCACGAGCACCGGAGTGGCTCATCATCCACACAGAGTTGGTCGGCTTGCCGATAACCTGCTTGGAGATTTCCTTCAGCATGGCAGCCTGCACTTCGTCCGTGCAACGCGACCACGCATCAACCACCTTGTTGTAGCGCTCGCCAGCCGTAATCAGACCGTCCTGATACTGCTGCTCAAACTCTTTGACCTCTTCAGACGTCTTACCAACCAGCGTTGCCTTCTCGGCCGGAATGATCATGTCATCCTTGCCGAAGGAAATGCCAGCACGGGCAGCATGCTTGAAACCAAGGCCCATGAGACGGTCACAGAAGATCACTGCTTCCTTCTGACCACAGTGACGATAGACCGTATCGATAACATCGGACACGTTCTTCTTCGTCAGCTGCTTGTTGATCAGGCTGAACGGAATCGCAGGATGCTTCGGCAGGATCTGCGCAATAAGCGCACGTCCCGGAGTCGTCAGGATCGTCTGGCGGATCGGGTTACCGTTTTCATCAACGGTCGGAAGACGCAGACGGATCTTATCATGAAGTTGCAGGGAACCGGCGAGCATCGCGCTCTCGATTTCTGCGACATCGGAATAGGCCGGTGGCGCAGCCTTCACGACCTTGCCACCTTCGATGACGGCCTCATCCGGTGTCTCACGATACTCAGGAACTTCAAGGCTCAGGTAATAGAGACCCAGAACGATATCCTGAGACGGCACGATAATCGGCTTGCCGTTTGCAGGGCTGAGGATGTTGTTCGTGGACATCATCAGCACGCGTGCTTCCAACTGCGCTTCGAGCGATAGCGGAACGTGCACGGCCATCTGATCGCCGTCAAAGTCAGCGTTGAACGCGGTGCAGACCAGCGGGTGAAGCTGGATAGCCTTACCTTCAATCAGGGTCGGCTCGAACGCCTGAATGCCAAGACGGTGAAGCGTCGGGGCACGGTTCAGCATCACTGGATGTTCGCGGATAACCTCTTCGAGGATATCCCAGACTTCCGGACGCTCTTTCTCCACCATGCGCTTTGCAGCCTTGATGGTAGTGGCGTGACCGTACTTCTCCAGCTTGGAGTAGATAAACGGCTTGAAGAGCTCGAGTGCCATCTTCTTCGGCAGACCGCACTGATGCAGCTTCAGCTCCGGACCAACCACGATGACCGAACGGCCAGAGTAATCGACGCGCTTACCGAGAAGGTTCTGACGGAAACGGCCCTGCTTGCCCTTCAGCATATCAGACAGGGACTTCAGCGGACGCTTGTTGGCACCCGTAATCGCACGACCACGACGACCGTTATCGAACAGCGCATCAACAGCTTCCTGAAGCATGCGCTTTTCGTTGCGGACAATAATGTCCGGCGCACGAAGCTCGATCAGGCGCTTCAGACGGTTATTACGGTTGATGACACGGCGATACAAATCGTTCAGATCAGACGTTGCGAAACGACCACCATCCAGCGGGACCAGTGGACGAAGTTCCGGCGGAATCACCGGAATGATGTCCATGATCATCCAGTCTGGACGTGAGCCACTCTCAACAAATGCCTCAACGAGCTTCAGACGCTTGACCAGCTTCTTACGAGCAGCTTCAGACGTTGCCTTGCGCAGCTTCTTGCGCATCATCGTCTTTTCGGAATCGCCTTCCATGACTTCAGCGTCATAGTCAAACGGATCCGGTAGTCCCTTTGCCTTTGCGGCAAGACTCAGCTCGCGTTCCTGAGCATTAGGAATGCCCCAGTCGTAGCTGGACAGCGCCCGCTTGATCGCCTCGGCACCGATCCCAACGTCAATGCCCGCATCCGGATATTCGTCGAGCAGATCTTCGCAACGGATTTCATCGAGAAGGTACTGATCGCGCTTCTTGCCGTTCTTGTAGGAGTCGATCTGATCGGAATCACAGACACCCTTGTCGAGAATGAGGAACTTCTCGAAATACAGAACAGGCTCAACGTCCTTCAGCGGCAGATCCAGCATCGTGGCAATGCGGCTCGGCAGCGACTTAAGGAACCAGATGTGCGCAACTGGGGAAGCAAGTTCGATATGCCCCATGCGCTCACGGCGCACCTTGGCAAGCGTGACTTCAACGCCGCACTTTTCACAGACAATGCCGCGGAACTTCATCCGCTTGTATTTGCCGCAAAGGCATTCATAGTCCTTGATAGGACCAAAAATGCGTGCGCAGAAAAGCCCGTCACGCTCTGGCTTGAACGTACGGTAGTTGATGGTCTCCGGCTTCTTGATTTCGCCGTAGGACCAGGAGCGGATCTGCTCACTGGAAGCAAGCTGGATCTTGATCTGGTCAAAGCTGACTGACTGACCAGCCTGACCCAGGATTTTCATGAGTTCGTTCATGCGCCGAAACCCCAATGTGCACCGCGGCGTCCCGCGGGCACTTCAAAATTGAACCGTGAAGCGAGAGGGGAGCGAGACAATTAAATCTCGCCCTGCTCGAGTTCGACATTCAGGCCGAGAGACTTCAGTTCCTTGATCAGAACGTTGAAGCTCTCCGGAATGCCTGCTTCGAAGTCATCCTGCTCGCGCACGATAGCCTCATAGACTTTGGTACGGCCGGAAACGTCATCCGACTTCACCGTCAGCATTTCCTGCAGCGTATAAGCCGCACCATATGCTTCCAGTGCCCAGACTTCCATTTCACCAAAGCGCTGACCACCGAACTGCGCCTTACCACCCAGCGGCTGCTGCGTGACGAGGGAGTACGGACCGATCGAACGTGCATGGATCTTGTCATCGACAAGGTGATGCAGCTTCAGCATGTAAATGTAACCAACCGTGGTCTGGCGCTCAAATGTCTCGCCCGTACGACCATCGATCAGCTGAGACTGACCCGACTTGTTCACACCAGCCTTTTCCAGCATGCCTTCGATGTCCGGGATGGAAGCACCATCGAACACCGGGGTAGCAATCGGAAGACCCTTGCGAAGGTTGTTGGCCAACTCGATGAGCTGCTCGTTCGGCAGAGTAGCAACGTCGGTTTCGAAGATTTCGTCCCCGTAAACGTCCCGCAGACGATCAAGCAGTTCCTGCTTGCGCTCACCAGTCCGCTGATACTCATCAACCATCTCACCGATGCTTGCACCGATATTGGCACAAGCCCAACCAAGATGGGTTTCAAGGATCTGACCGATGTTCATGCGCGACGGCACACCCAGCGGGTTCAGAACGATGTCAACAGCCTGACCATTCTCAAGGAACGGCATGTCTTCGACAGGGACAACACGGGAAACGACACCCTTGTTGCCGTGACGACCAGCCATCTTGTCACCCGGCTGAAGCTTACGCTTCACGGCAACAAAGACCTTGACCATCTTCATCACGCCAGGCGGCAGTTCGTCACCGCGCTGCAGCTTTTCAACCTTGTTGTCAAAACGCGCATTGATGCGACGGACAGCTTCATCAAACTCGGAACGCAGTGTTTCGAGTTCAGCAGTCACCTCATCAGAGGAGACCGAGATGTTGCGCCATGCCGCACGAGGATGCTCATCCAGAACTTCAACCGTGATCGGCGTACCAGAACGGATACCCTTGAACCCGGCACCAGCAACCTGGCCAACCAGACGCTCACGTAGACGATTGTGGAAGCTACGCTCCTGAATGGAACGTTCGTCATCCCGGTCCTTGGTCAGGCGTTCAATCTCGGAACGCTCGATTGCCATCGCACGCTCGTCCTTGTCGACGCCGCGACGTGAGAAGACGCGAACATCAACAATCGTACCGGTCGTACCAGGTGGCAGCTTAAGGGACGTATCACGAACGTCAGAAGCCTTCTCACCGAAGATGGCGCGGAGGAGCTTTTCTTCCGGCGTCATCGGGCTTTCACCCTTCGGCGTCACCTTACCGACGAGAATATCACCCGGATTCACCTCGGCGCCGACATAGACAATGCCTGCCTCGTCAAGGTTACGAAGAGCTTCTTCACCGACATTCGGAATGTCGCGGGTGATTTCCTCCTGGCCGAGCTTCGTGTCACGAGCCATGACTTCGAATTCTTCGATGTGGATCGAAGTGAAGACGTCATCACGTGCGATACGCTCGGAGATGAGGATGGAGTCCTCAAAGTTGTAACCGTTCCAGGGCATAAACGCGACGAGCACGTTGCGACCCAGAGCCAGTTCACCCAGTTCGGTGGACGGACCATCCGCAATGATGTCGCCAGCATGAACCGTGTCACCAACCTTCACCAGCGGACGCTGATTGATGCAGGTAGACTGGTTCGAACGCATGTACTTACGCAGGCGATAAATATCGACGCCCTGCGTCGAACCCGCATCGTCAGTCGCACGGACAACGATACGCGCACCATCGATCTGGTCGATGATACCGCGACGCTTGGCAACGATCGTCGCGCCGGAGTCACGTGCAACAGCTGCTTCCATGCCTGTTCCAACCAGCGGGGCATCAGCCTTCACCAGCGGAACAGCCTGACGCTGCATGTTTGCGCCCATGAGCGCACGGTTGGCGTCATCGTTCTCAAGGAACGGAATGAGAGCCGCAGCAACCGAAACAAGCTGCTTTGGAGACACGTCACAGGCCGTAACCTGCTCAGGCGGAACAACACGGAAGTCACCGGACTTACGGACGGAAACCAGCTCGTCCGTCAGATGGCCATCTGCACTCTGCTTGGCATCAGCCTGCGCAACGACGAGCTTCTCTTCTTCCATGGCGGAAAGATATTTCCAGCCGTCCTGAAGAATGCCGTCCTTGACCAGACGATACGGCGTTTCGATGAAGCCGTACTTGTTGACCTTAGCATAAGTCGAGAGCGAGTTGATCAGACCGATGTTCGGGCCTTCAGGCGTCTCGATCGGGCAGATACGGCCATAATGCGTCGGATGAACGTCACGGACTTCGAAGCCTGCACGCTCACGGGTCAGACCGCCCGGACCAAGCGCCGAAAGACGACGTTTGTGCGTCACTTCGGAGAGCGGGTTGGTCTGATCCATGAACTGGCTGAGCTGTGACGAACCGAAGAACTCACGAACCGCAGCAGCCGCCGGCTTTGCATTGATCAGATCATGCGGCATGACCGTATCAATATCGACGGAACCCATACGTTCACGAATGGCGCGTTCCATACGGAGCAGGCCAACGCGATACTGGTTCTCCATCAGCTCGCCAACAGAACGAACACGACGGTTACCAAGGTTGTCAATATCGTCAATCTGGCCGCGACCGTCCTTGAGGTCACACATGATCTTGATGGTGCGCAGGATATCTTCCTTGCGCAGAACGCGCAGGGTATCCGGTGCATCGACATCAAGACGCATATTCATCTTGACACGACCAACAGACGAAAGATCGTAGCGGTCCTGATCGAAGAAGAGACCACGGAACATCGCTTCGGCGGTTTCCTTGGTCGGCGGCTCACCCGGACGCATGATGCGATAGATATCGATCAGGGCTTCGTCACGGCTGTTATTCTTGTCAACAGTCAGCGTGTTGCGGATCCAAGGACCGTGCGATCCGTCAACCGAAAGCGTCGGAAGTTCAGTAATGCCAAGCTCTTCAAGAGCAACAAGACGATCTTCCGTCAGTTCCTCGCCAGCTTCGCCGTAAATCTCACCGGTGTGCTCATTGACAAGGTCATGCGCAATATAACGGCCCAACACATCAAGACGACCGACCTGCACCACACGGGTCTTTTCTGCAATCTTGCGGACCATACGCGCCGTCAGCTTGGCGTCTGCCTCAGCGACCACTTCACCCGTGTCAGCATCGACCAGCGGGCTCAGCAGCTTTTGGCCGCGGAATGCTTCTGGCTCGAAAGGACGCGCCCAGCCATCACCCATCCGGGCGAAGGGAACCATGTCATAGAAGTAAGACAGGATTTCGTCCTGATCCATGCCGCGAATGTCGAGACCTTCGACATCCCCGCCTTCTGCGATCTTCTGGTCGCGCTGCGCGATGTAGTTTGCACCTTCAAGTGCGTACAGAAGCGTCGTGACAGGAAGCTTACGCTTGCGATCAATACGAACGTAGATCAGGTCCTTGGCGTCGAATTCAAAATCGAGCCATGAACCACGATATGGAATCACACGGGCAGCAAAGAGATACTTGCCCGAAGAATGCGTCTTGCCCTTATCGTGATCGAAAAAGACACCTGGGCTACGATGCATCTGAGAAACGATGACGCGCTCGGTACCGTTGATAATGAAAGTGCCGTTGTCTGTCATGAGCGGCATGTCGCCCATGTAGACCGGCTGTTCCTTCAAATCATGAATGGAGCGCGAACCCGTATCTTCATCAATGTCCCACGTTGTCAGACGCAGGATGACTTTCAGCGGCGCTGCGTATGTCAGACCACGCTGAATGCATTCTTCAACGTCATACTTCGGCTCTTCGAACTCGTAAGACACGAAGTCCAGACGACCGCGACCAGCAAAGTCATTGATTGGGAAAACCGAACGGAACACTTCCTGCAGACCGGAGTTCTGACGTGCGTCAGGGCTCACATTCATCTGCAGAAACGCTTCGTAGGAAGCGCGCTGCACATCGATCAAATTGGGCATCGGCGCAATTTCGGGAATGCGCCCGAAGCTTTTGCGGATCCTCTTGCGTCCCGTGAACGATTTGGTGATCGCGTTCATCTATCTTGCCCTCTGCACCAGACCTTCGAGTCGCCCGGGATTTCATTGTCAGACAACCGCCTGACACGACACGGACGACCGGAACGACCGGCTTTCAGTAATTTCAATACGTAGCGAGCCGCGTATTATACTCTTATTTCCACCAACGGCAAATCGGGCGGGAACCGCATGCGATCCCCGCCCTATCCGTCTGCTCTCGCAGAGGCCGCCCCTTCAGAAAAGAGACGACCCGATCAAGTTGATTACTTGATTTCGACCTTGGCGCCGTTGTCTTCCAGGGTCTTCTTGATCTTCTCGGCTTCGTCCTTGGACACGCCTTCCTTGACGGTCTTCGGTGCGCCTTCAACCAGATCCTTGGCTTCCTTCAGACCCAGACCCGTGATGCCACGGATTTCCTTGATCACGTTGATCTTCTTGTCGCCAGCAGCGGCCAGAACAACAGTGAACTCGGTCTGCTCTTCAGCCGGAGCTGCACCAGCAGCCGGACCAGCAGCAGCAACTGCTACTGGAGCAGCAGCGGAAACGCCCCACTTCTCTTCGAGAAGCTTGGAAAGTTCAGCAGCTTCGAGAACGGTAAGAGCGGACAGCTCTTCAACAATCTTTGCCAGATCGGCCATGGTCTTATCCTAAGTGATGCACTGTTTGAATGGGTTCAAGCCTACGCCGCAGCGTTGACCCTACTCTTAAGCGGCTTCGCCGGTCTTGGCATAGGCGCCGAAGACGCGAGCAAGCTGTCCTGCCGGAGCCTGAACAACGCCTGCGATACGCGTAGCCGGGGTCTGAATCATACCCACCAGCTTCGCACGCAGTTCGTCCAGAGACGGCAGCTCGGCGAGTGTCTTGATTCCATCGACGTCAAGCGTCTGGGAACCAAGGGAGCCACCGAGCACTACAAGCTTGTCATTCGTCTTGGCGAACTCGACGATCACCTTCGCAACTGCAACCGGGTCTTCAGACCAAGCCAGGGCCGTTGGCCCCTTGAGCAGCGGCGCGATGCCGTCGAATTGGGTCCCATCCAGAGCGCGGCTGGCCAGCCGGTTCTTCGCAACCTTATATGTCGCACCTGCCGCACGAATGCGTCGACGCAGCTCCGTCACATCAGCAACCGTCAGACCCTTGTTCTGGGTGACGACAACCATGGACGTGCTGTTGAACACATCGGCGAGGAACTCGACAAAGGCCCGCTTTTCCGTACGGTCCAAAACCTGTCTCCTCGTCAGTCCGGAACAATCCGAACCAAGTTACCCATGAGATATCCCCGCACATGGAAATATCCCGCTCGCCTGTCCACAGAAGTGAGCGAACCCAGTGCATGGTGGCAAAACCACTGAAACACTGGCGCCCCGCCTGACGCTCGCCACCCATAAAGGGCGTTTAAAGCATCCGAGAGATGCTACGTGCGGTCTTGGACAGGTTTGGAAGTAATCCGCAAGCGAATTACCCCTACGCCACCACGCCGAAGCGTAGTGTCATTCCTTGTTGGGGGCCTTCTATAGAAAGCCCCCGCTTCGATCAAGCCTCGAAGCTGGAAACGTCAACGCGGACGCCTGGACCCATCGTGGAAGACAGTGCTGCCTTCTTCATGTAAGTGCCCTTGGCGCCAGACGGACGAGCCTTCTGCACAGCATCAACGAGAGCATTGATGTTCTCGATCAGCTTGGCCTCATCGAAAGATGCCTTACCAACGCCAGCATGAACGATACCAGCCTTCTCGGCGCGGTATTCAACCTGACCGGACTTGGCAGCCGTGATGGCACCCTTGACGTCCATGGTCACCGTACCGAGACGCGGGTTCGGCATCAGACCGCGCGGACCAAGGATCTTACCAAGACGACCGACCAGAGCCATCATGTCAGGCGTTGCAATGCAGCGGTCGAAGTTGATTTCGCCAGCCTGGATCTTTTCAGCCAGATCTTCTGCACCGACGACTTCCGCACCAGCTGCCAGAGCTTCTTCAGCCTTGGCACCACGCGCAAACACACCAACGCGCAGGGTCTTACCCGTGCCGTTCGGTAGGGAGATCAGACCACGGACCATCTGGTCAGCGTGACGCGGGTCAATGCCGAGGTTCAGAGAGATTTCGATCGTCTCGTCGAACTTTGCCTTGGCGTTGCTCTTCACCAGAGCCACAGCCTCGGAAAGTGCGTACGGCTTGTTACGCTCGACAGTTGCCTGCGCGGCGTTCAAACGCTTGTTCTTTGCCATGGTATCAGCCCTCCACCACGTTCAGGCCCATCGACTTGGCGGAACCTGCGAGCATGCGCACGGCACCGTCGATGTCGTTGGCGTTCATGTCCTTGAACTTCGTCTCAGCGATTTCGCGAAGCTGAGCCGTCGTCACGGAACCAACCGCAGCGGCCTTGCCAACCGTCTGGCTGCCCTTGGAAATCTTGGCGGCCTTCAGGAGGAAGTACGTGTTCGGCGGGGTCTTCGTGATGAAGGAGAACGTACGGTCTGCATAAGCGGTGATGACGACCGGGATCGGCATACCTGGCTCAAGCTGCTGCGTCTTCGCGTTGAACTCTTTGCAGAACTGCATGATGTTCAGACCGCGCTGACCCAGTGCCGGACCTACCGGCGGAGACGGGTTGGCCTTACCAGCCGGAATCTGAAGCTTGATGTAGCCAACAACTTTTTTGGCCATATCCGGGACTCCCTTTTGTTTCGTTCCCGAACCGCGGTTTAACGGAGTCGGCTGACCCGCCTCCTCCCGCGTTCGAAGTGAGGCGGTCCCCTAGACCGCTTTAACCTAGTGCGTCAAGCTTTTATCCGCATGATCGCCGCGAAGATCATTGTCGAGGGCAGACTCATGGTTGTCGATTCCAGCAACAGGCTGTGGCTTGTGCAGCCCTTCATACTGGAAGGCGCCAAACGGATCGATCTGCTTCACACCGGGCAACTCGCTGGCATCCCAACCACCGCCCAGCGCTCTAACCAGACGGACTGTTGCCTGGATCTGGGAAGTTTGTGTCTGCACGAGAGCAAGACGGGCCTGCAGAGCATCCTGCTGGGCAACAAGGGCATCCAGGTAGTTTGAGAGACCACCTGTATAGAGAGCCATTGTCATGCTCTGGGTGCGCAGGGCAGCTTCCACAGCCCGCTGCTGCTGATCCTGGGCAATCTTGTACTGCCCGCTCTGCGTCAGACCGTTCTCCACATCCTGAAAGGCAGACAGAACAATCCCACGATAATCATCTACGGTTTCCCGATACTGAGACCAGGACCGCTGAAGGGCCGCCCGTCGTAGACCGCCTGTAAAAGCGGGTTCGACCGCCTGAACGGCAATCTTCCAGAAAGCCCGTGAGATACTGGCCAGATCAAAGCCCCCGTCCTCAAACCCCCCATCCGCGCTCAGGGTAATACGGGGATAAAAAGCGGCACGGGATACACCGATCGCCCGGGATGCCGCAGCCATTCTACGCTCGGCGGCAGCAATATCCGGACGACGCTCCAGCAGCGAAGACGGTATCCCCGGGTTTACCTTCACAGCCCCGAAATGCATTTTCACATCGCGAACAGGCGCAATATGAAAGCCAGCAGGTGCCGTATTCAGCAACACCGCAATCGCATTTTCCATTACCCGCCGTTCAGCAAGAAGATTGCTCTGGGCGGCCATCGCTGAATAAAGCTGGTTTTCAGAACGGGACACATCAAGACCCGCGCCAATAGCGCCGGCCTGTCGCAATTCGGTAATTTCTACAGCTGCCCGGAAATAATGAATTGAGTCTTCATAGACCGCATTCTGGGCATCCAGACCTCGCAACGCGATGTAATCGCTTGCCAGTTCCGCTTCCAGACTCAGCTTTGCGGAAGCGTATTCAGCCGCAGTCGCCTGTGCGAGGTTTTTCTCCATTCGGGTTGAGTTACGAATGGAATCCCAGAAATCGGGCTCCCATGTCGCAGCTCCGCTATAGGCCTGATTGGATTCATACACGAGCGAAGAACTTGTCCGCGGGTTGTTGTACAACCGACCAATAGAGCCCTTGTTATAGCTCATGTGAGCGGAACCCGTGAGCTGCGGATACAGCTTGCTTTCCGCCTCTCTGGCAACGTCCCGAGCCTGAGTGAAGGCTTCCGCGGCAGCCTGCAGGTCTGGATTGACCTGCAGCATCTTGGTTTCCATCTCGTTCAGGATGGGGTCATGGAACATCGTCCACCAATCGCTGCGAAGCGTGTCGTCCGCAGGGTGAGCGTTGCCCATGACACCCTTCCCTTCCCACCCCTCGGGGTAAAGGAATTTCTGGGGATGGTATTCAGGTGCCAGATTGCAGGACGCCAGCCCGATGGACAGAACACCGGCCAACGCAGTAGCGACATGGCGGCGTGGACGAGAAAAATACCCGCGCTTCAGATCCGTCACTCTCATCAACGGGATCCAGCCTCACCCGGATTGGCATCATGCAAACGCACTGATTTCTGATCCTCTTCCTGCTGGGCCTTGGTCGGGACATTGTAACCCGGTGTCGTCGGCACGACACGAACCTCATCCCCTTCCAGCAGATCAGCGGTCGGGTTGGCAATAAGCTGGTCATTCTTCGTCACACCACTCAGGATCTGAACGGTCGTGCCGAAGTTGATTCCAACGGTCACATTCACCAGATGGACATGCCCGTTGATGACTTTGGCGACCTGCATGCCCTGCGCACGGAAAATGATCGCACTTTCAGGAAGAATCAGGATGTCTGGATTACCCGGCGCCGAGATATGTGCCGTGGCGTAAGAATTCGGCCACAGTAGATTGTCTTCATTGCCGATCGTCAACTCCGTCGTCACCGTACGGGTCGCAGCATTGAACGCATTCGCTGTCGCGAGGAACGTCGCCCGGAAACGACGGCCCGGATATTGCGGAACAGACAGATCAGCCGTGATTTTCGGCGAAATGACGCTGGCGAAATCCTGAGGCACCGAGACGAACACGCGCATCCGATGCACATCTGCCACCGAGAACAGCTCCGAAGCCGTTCCACGGGAATTCACGTTACCGCCGCCAGCATTCACGTAGTCACCGACGTTCACGAGACGTGAGGTCACAATTCCATCAAATGGCGCAACGATTTTCTTGAAGTCTTCCAGAGCCTGGAAACGCTCGACTTCATGTTCAGCCGCTTCAAGCTCGGCCTTCTGAGCCGCTGCATTCGCTGCCTGTACGTCCACTTCCTGACGAGAGACGGCCTGCGTCCCCTTCAATGCCGTCCAGCGCTGGGTCGTGATGACGGCAAGATTATACCGGGCAAGGATGACGTTGTAATGCGCCTTGGCAGCCTCGAACTGGGCGTCAATGCTCGGGGTGCTGATCTCGGCGAGAACATCTCCGCGCTTCACATGCGCGCCGTAGTCCTTGTACCACATTTTCACGTACCCGGAGACCTGCGCGTAAATGGGAGCTTCGTACCAGGCAGCAAGATTGGCCGGCAGATCGACCTGGCGCGTCTTGGGACCGTCCTGTGGAGAAATCAACGTCACCGGCGGAATAGCCGCTTCTTCCGTCACACCAGACAGCGAGTGGTAATGCACCCCGCGCTCGATAATTCCCCACGCTGCCAGAACAATGGCAACGGCGACGACGGCCAGCAGGATCAACCGGTTACGCATAGCGCTGCCACCCTTCGGTTCTTGCCCGTGAGGCCCGTGCCCCTGTTCAGAAGAGTGGTTCACGCGCGGTCTCCTTCAGGCCCAGCAGGCCGCTTGTAATGGATCAGGGCAAAAACACAGGGCACGAACAGCAGAGTGGCGATCGTTGCGACCAGAAGGCCGCCAATCACAGCCTTGCCCAGAGGAGCGTTGGAAGAATTGCTAATCGACATCGGGATCATACCGATCATCATGGCAAGCGCTGTCATGAGAACAGGACGGATACGCTCGTAGCCAGCTTCAAGCGCGGCCAGAAGAACGTCCCCATGATGATCAAGTCGTTCACGAGCGAAGGACACCACAAGAATGGCGTTCGCCGTCGCGGTACCCATACACATGATGGCACCTGTCAGTGCGGGCACGGACAATGCGGTATGCGTCAGAAACAGGCTCCAGGAGATGCCGCCCAGTGCGCCCGGCAACGCCGTGATGATGACGAACGGATCGAGCCAGGACTGAAAGTTCACGACAATAATCAGGTAAACCAGCGCGATAGACAGAGCGAGACCACCGATGAGCTGCACGTATGCATCATTCATCGTCACAGCCTGTCCGCGTACCGCAAGAGTGGATCCGTGCGGAAGGTTCTTGCGCTCACCATCTACAATACGGTTCACAGTCCGGGAGAGTGTACCCAAATCCGTGCCTTCCGGTGCAGCATAAATGTCGAACACCGGCATGATGTTGTAATGCGAAACCTCGGCAGGCGTACCGGTCTGCACGATTTCCGTCAGAGCCCCAAGCAACTGTGGTGTCTGGTTCGTCGGATTACCATCTCCCTTGTCGATAGGAACAATCTCAAGATCATTCATCGTCTGCAGGTAGTTGGCAGGCGTCTGAACATCGATGAGCTGCGACGTCCCCTCTGCATTCAGATAGTAGGTCTGACCGACCTGAGCGCTGCCTGACAGCGTCACGAGCGAGTTCAGGGCAACATCCTGCTGGGTAATGCCCGTTCCAAGCGCAAAGCTTCGGCGGTTGTTGACCATCAGGGTCGGCTGCGTCATCGGCTGCTGTACCGATACATCGGCGATGCCCGGAATATGACGGAGCTTCTTGGCCAGACGCGCGGCAAAGTTAAAGTTTGCCTGAAGATCACGACCGGAAATCTGCACATCGATTGGGGACGGCAAACCAAAGTTCAGGATCTTCGCTGTCATGTCCCCCGGCTGGAAGGTGAAGATCGTTCCCGGGAAAGCATCGGTCAGACCCTTACGGATCTTCTGACGGTATTCCGGTATCGGGCTTTCATCGTTTTTGAGCTGAATGGTGATGTCACAGTCCTGCGCACCCGTTGTCGGAGATGGCACCATGGCCTGATTCAACTGGCTGAACGGCAAACCACAGTTATTCACCACATTCTCGACCTGCCCTGGCAGGATGCTGCGAAGCCGTTTTTCCGCCAGCCCGGCGATCTTGCCGGTTTCTTCAATGCGGGTCCCAACCGGGGCGCGCATATGCATCTGAATTGTACCGGATTTGATCTCAGGGAAGAAGTCCTGCCCCACAAACAGCAAAAGCGCCATGGATGCTACGGCCGCAAGCAGGAACATGGTCACGAACCGGCCCCGGATAGCGATCAATCCAGACAGAATGCCCTTGTAATGCTCACGAAAGCTCGTGAAGCGGCTTTCAAAGCCACGCTGGAAGCGCCCAAAGAAACCTGGTTTGCGATGATGCCACTCCGGATCACGATGCATCTTGACCTGCGCTGGCAACAGCCAGTTCGCCATCGTCGGAACCAGCGTCCGGGACAGGATGAATGAAGCGATCATCGCGAAAATGATGGCTTCAGCCATGGGCATGAACAGCCAGCCAGAAACGCCTGTCAGCTCAAACAGCGGCAGCCAGACGATACAGATACAGGTTGTCGAAACGAAGGTCGGAACAACGATTTGGTTTGACGCATCAATGATCGCTTCTTCAAGCTCTTTACCCATCTCAAGATGAGCATCGATATTTTCAATCATGACCGTCGCGTCATCAACGAGAATACCAACGGCAAGCGCCAGACCACCCAGTGTCATAACATTGATCGACTGCCCCGCGATGCTGAGACCGATCATCGAAGACAGCATGGCCAGCGGAATGGACGTCGCCACGATCACCGTGGAGCGCCAGGACCCAAGGAAGAGCAGAACAGTCAAACTTGTGAGGATTGCAGCCGTGATCATTTCACGGACCACGTCAAACACGGATTCCTTCACGAAGCCTGACGCGTCCGTCAGTATGTTCAGGGTTGTTCCCGCTGGAAGTGTAGCCTTGATCTGAGGAAGCAGAGCCTTCACGCCCGCCACAACAGACAGCGTGGAGGCATCACCGCTCTTGAGAATAACAATGAGAACGGCCTGCTGGCCTTTCACAAGCACTGCATTGATCTGAGGCGGCCCTCCCCTGTGTACCCAGGCCACATCGCGCAAATAGATAACCGAGTTTCCAACCTGCTTGATCGGCATCTTATTGAAGACGGACAGATCCAAAGGCGTAGAATTGGTTTTCACCATCCAGTCAATCGCGCCAACCTTCTGGTCACCCGCGGGCAGGACGATGTTCTGTCTGTTCAGAGCGTTTGCTACGTCCTCAGGAGACAGGCGGTGCGCCAGAAGTTTGATGGGGTCAATATCCACCATGATATCCGGAGCCAGACCACCATAAGGATTCGGAATGGCAGCGCCAGCAACCGGCACCAGTGCGGGGCGGATCAGGTTGGACGCCATGTTGTAGATTTCCGACCCGGACATGGTCGAATTATTCACCTGAAGCGTCAGAACCGGAACAGAAGAAGCGTCCAGCGCAATAATAAGCGGAGGCGTTGCTCCAGTCGGTAACTGCTTGATAACCGTCTGGGATACAGAGGTAATCTGCGTCTGGGCAACGGCAGTATTTGTTCCAGGCTGGAAGAAGACTTTAACGATACCACGCCCGTAATAAGACGAACTTTCGATATGCTCGATATTACTGACCGTCGCTGTCAGGGATCGTTCGTAATAATAAACGATACGCCCGGACATATCTTCCGGCATGAGCCCGGTATAGGACCAGACAATCGCGACAATCGGGATTTTAATGGAAGGAAAGACGTCCGTCGGAGTCGAAACAATCGCCTTGACCCCGAAAATAAGGATCATGATCGACAGGACTACGAACGTATAAGGCCTTTTGAGGGCAGTTACGACGATGGCATTCATGCGCCTGCTGTGCTCCCGTTCCTGAATGACAGGAGTTGCACGGCTTCGTCAGTCTTGGTCAGTCTCAACGGGCGTCCCCTTCAAATTGAGACAAGTCATACCGGACATATATGGTGCGACAAGCAAAATTGAGTTTAAGAACGCCCCGATTCAGCCCTGAAATAGAAATGTCATGTAATATTGAGGGGGTGATCCACGCCGCTTCGGCCCGAAAAATGAATCGTGAATACTGATCCAGCCATTTCCCTGTTCGGACGATAGGCACTGATTTTCAGGGAAGCTCCGTGCAGATCCACGATGGCGGAAACCAGACTCAGACCAAGACCACTTCCGGGAATGTGACGACTTTTGTCAGAACGATAGAAACGCCCCAGGACGGCACCACGCTCATCTTCAGCAATACCAATCCCCGTGTCATAGACCTTGAGCCAGGCACACCCGGATTCATCCCGCCCGGCGATCAGACCGACTTCACCGCGAGGCGGCGTAAACTTGATGGCATTGTCCACCAGATTGGCGAGAACCTCGTTCAGAAGATCCGTATCACCATACAGCGGAATCGGACTGTCGATCCCACTGACCGTGAGGGCAAGACCCTGCGTCTCGGCAATGGGTTCGTACAGATCTGCGATTCCTGCAGCCAGTTCTGACAGATCCATACTGGTAAACCCGGCACGACGACGGCCATTTTCGATTTCACCGATCCGCAGCAGCGCGGTGATGACGGAAAAGCACTGATCCAGATCCTGCGTGGCCCGAAGGATAATCGACTTGAGATGTTCCGGATCATCCTGCGAGGACAAAGCCCGCTCAAGACGTGCACGAACGCGGGCCAGAGGGGTCCGCAGATCGTGAGCAATATCGTTCCCCACGTCGCGGATTTCATCCAGAAGATGCTCAAGCCGGTCCAACATCCGGTTCACGGCACCAGCCAGACGCTCGATATCGTCCCACTCGCGCCCTGCCGGCAGACGCTCATGCAAATCACCCGCCATGATACGCTCGATCGCCTGGCGCATCTCTTTGACGCGCCCCAATGCCCGATGACTGAGAAACAGTCCGGCAAGCAGAGCAAACAGCACCATCGGAATGACTGAAATCAGGGCTGCGCGCTTGATGATGTATCGCAGTTCGTCTGCCATATGCATCGAACGCGCCAGAACAAGAATGCGGTCTCCACTTCCTCCATCCGGCCCAGGCACTTCGATGGCCAGATAACGCATTTCGTAGGGTGTATCTCCCGGAGGAGCGACCGTTAGTCGGCGTGTCCGGTCAGACACCTCCAGCCCTTCCGGCCAGTGGCGGATATCTCCGACAATCCGGTTATGGTTCAGATCAAACAGACTGGCGCCATTCAGGATGACGCGAAGATCCGTTTTGCTCCGCTCGCGGACTTCATCTTCAAGGCGCTCAGGACTTTCCTGCACCAGAAGAGCCGCTTCACGCCGCAGCAGATCGCTGGAGCGCGCGCTCTCATATCCGTTCATCTGGGCGTAGACGAGCCCGAACTGAAGCAGGATACCGCCAATCATCGCCACCACGAACGCCAGTGTCAGGCGGAACGTGGCAGTCCGGAAAATGTCAGTCCGATACACGCAGACTGAACCCTGCGCCACGAATGCTCTGTATCAACGCCGGCTCACCCGCGACATCAATCTTGCGCCGAAGCTTGCCGATATGCACGTCCACCAGATTGGTCTGCGGGACAAAGCGGTAGTTCCAGACATCTTCCAGCAACATCGTGCGTGTCAGAACCGTTCCCGGCCGACGCATCATATATTCCAGCAGACGGAATTCACGGGGAAGCAGTTCGATCTCACGCCCGTTACGGAAAACCTTCCGCTCGATGAGATCCATCTCCAGCGGCCCGACACGAAGCACCGTCTCACGACTATCGGTCGGGCGACGCAGCAGGGCTTCAAGACGGGCAGCAAGCTCTTCCATCGCGAACGGCTTGGTGAGGTAGTCATCACCACCCGCCTTCAACCCATTCACCCGATCGTCCACCGCGGACAGCGCCGACAGAACCAGAACAGGTAACATGATCTTCTGACGGCGCAGGATCTCGATGACGCTGAGACCATCAAGCTCAGGTAACATCCGGTCCACGATCATCAGGTCGTATCGCCCGGACTGCGCAGCCTCAAGGCCAAGAAGACCGTTCTCTACGTGCGTAACACTATAACCGCGAGACGTCAGTTCCTCGGCCACTTCCAAGGCGATGCTTTCATCATCCTCGATCAGTAGCAAACGAATAGCAGGCTCATTCGGGCGGGAAGCCGCCTCGTGTTCAGATACGGGCATCATGCTCATGACTGTCACATGGGGGAATATCAGCTGTCATCCCATTAAAATCAGTCTTAAACTTCGGGAAGATCAAGATCGTCCTGAGTATCTTCCAGATTTTCTACCCCATCCAGGGCTCTCAGGCGACGTCCAAGCACGCGTGTCCGACGCCGGGCTTCCTCAATCGTATTGCCCATTGTCCCTGCATTCCGCTGCAATCTGTCCAGCACCTGATCCATCCGAAGCATTTCCTGCCGGGTTGCTCCAAGTAAGGTAGCGATCGCTTCTGTCCGTTCTTCCAGCGCCAGTGTCACATAACCGAGATGAACAGTGCGAAGCATGGCCGGAAGCAGGGAGGGCCCCATAACGATCACGCGATACAGACGCCCGATCTCATCAATGACGCCGGGCATCCGGGCAATCTCGGTATAGAGACCATCTGTCGGCAGATAGAGCACTGCAAATTCAACCGTGATCGGCGGGCAGATGTATTTGGAGGCAATCTTGCGTGCCTCGAGCTTCATCGTTGCTTCAAGTTCCTTACGCGCTGCCTTTTCAGCATTCGCATCAGAGAGTTCGGTCGCGTTCAGAAGGCGCTCATAAGCTTCTGTCGGAAATTTGCTGTCGATGGCCAGACGAGGCGCAACGTGACCCTTTACTGGCATCCTGATGGCAAACTCGACTGATTCCCCGCCATCTCCGAGACGGAAATTCGTATCGTAGCTACCTTCCGGAAGGACGTCATCGAGAATGGCGCGGCATTGCGCCTCACCCCATCCGCCACGCGTCTTCACATTGGAGAACAGACGTTTGAGGTCACCAATCTGAGCCGTGACGTTCGTAACTTCGCCCAAGGCTTTCTGCATGGCGCTGAACTGTTCGACCACACGCTGGAAGCTGGTCTGCATCTGCTTCTCGACAGCACCATGAAGCTGTTCATTCACGGCAGCACGGATACGTTCAATCTGTATATTCTGGGTCTGCGCCATCTCTCGAAGCGCCTCGGACAGCAGAACACGGCCTTCCGCCTGATCCTGCCCGACCCTCCGGGTCAGATCTCCCAGACGGTCGTTTGTTTCCAGCCGAAGCTGATCCATCCGACTGGAAAGGACGCGTTCGACGTCTGCCAGATGAGCGCGCTGGTACTCGGCATCCCGCGCCCGCTCATCCGCTTCACGGTTCAGAAGACGCGCAACGTCGCCACTTCCGCCCTGCATGATCGCAAGAGCCGCGACGACGAGCGAAATTGCGGCAATAATCCATGGAACAAGCTGCGCCATACCGGAAATCCCATCCTGCATGGCGCGGTTCTATCTCCTTCAGCCCAAAGGGCCAATGTCAGGGATTACGGCTGATGCACATTGCCGTAACTGGCAGCCCCCAGACCCGGGCAAGAACACGATGTCCCAAGCGGGACCTGAGTTGGCATCTTGCAGGTATAGATCCCGGCCTTACAGGTGTAGCCATAACCAGCGACCGGAGCAGACGGGTTCACAGGCCCGGGAGCAGCCGTTCCCACGCAGGCTCCCAGCCCGAGAAAAGAAAGCCCCACAGCGACACGCAGCGCAGAACGACGAATGGAACGAGACATCGGTATGACCCTCTCAAGACAACATGAATGAGCGGAAAACGGATTTCCACTGCGTCAGTTGCGGGCATCCTACGCCGGTATGGCAATCCTGTGGCGTAATTGTTCCAGCTTACTTGCGATCAGCCGCAGCCTGTCCCGCCGCAACACCGCTGGACCAGGCCCACTGAAAATTATGACCACCAAGCCAGCCTGTCACATCCACGGCTTCGCCAATCGCATAAAGCCCCGGAACATCACGCGCTTCCATCGTCTGGGACGAAAGACCGCTGGTATCGATCCCGCCCCGCATAACTTCCGCCTTGGCGTACCCTTCCGTGCCCGCAGGAGAAATCTCCCAGCGGGACAGACGATCCGCCAGCGCACGGAGTTTCTTGTCTGGCTGATTGGCCAGCATCGTATCCCCGAGATCGGCAACAAGCTCTTTTGCGAGACGAGACGGGATTGCATCCAAAAGGCTGGGAGGCAGAGCTTTCGGGCGAGCCTGCTTGATCTCCAGCAGCATCTTCAGGGCGTCTTTACCGGGAAGCAGATCAATCTGAGCCGATCCGCCATTCTCCAGATAGGACGAAATTTGCAGGATCGCCGGGCCAGACACGCCACGATGCGTAAAGACCATGCCATCTTCAAAGCGCGGCCCCTTCTTGCCCGTCGTGGCGACGACATTCAGGGACACGCCAGCCAGAGACGGATCAGCATCCGCCAGAACGAGCGGAACAAGCGCTGGCGCCGTCGGCACGATCTTAAGGCCAAACGCTTTCGCGATCCGCAACGAAAGATCAGAAGCGCCCAGCTTTGGAATGGAAAGACCGCCTGTTGCCAGAATAACAGAGCGCGCCTGAACATCGCCGGCATCCGTCTGCACGACAAATCCGCTTCCGTCAGAGCGGACATCTGTGATTCGCGTCTGCATGCGTGCTTCGCAGCCCGCTGCCTGACACTCGGCAATCAGCATGTCCACGATCTGACGTGCAGAGCTATCGCAGAACAGTTGCCCTTTGGCCTTCTCATGCCAGGCGATGCGATAACGATCCACCAGCTTCACGAAGTCGCGCGGCGTGTAACGTGCCAGCGCAGAGCGGGCAAAATGCCTGTTCTGAGAGATAAAACAGTTCGGGCCGGTTTCCAGATGCGTGAAATTGCATCGACCACCACCCGAAATCAGGATCTTGCGACCCGGTTCCGGCCCGTGATCCAGAACGAGAACACTCGCACCTTTTTGCCCGGCGCTCGCAGCAGCCATGAGGCCAGCCGCACCAGCCCCAAGGACCACCACATCATACGTCACGGACAACTCCCGCTCAGAAATCCAGATTAGCGTAATGACCGGGAGGCGTAATGCCACTCATCCGGTCCGTCAGAAGTCCACGGAAACATGGGCGGGATTTGACCCGGGCATACCAGTCTTTGGCAGCAGGTGCCTTGGCCCAGTTCACGTCCCCAATGAAGTCAAGCGCAGAGAGCTGCGCTGCCGCCGCGAAATCGGCCATCGAAATGGATGGGCCCGCCAGCCAGGACCGCGTCTCCGCAAGCCAGCCGATATAATCCAGGTGGAACCGCATGTTGCCATAGCCAGCCCGCAGCACATTACCGTCCGGATGACCACGACCATACAAACGCTTGTCCACCTTCTCACCCAGAAGATTACGTGTGACTTCCTGAGCAAACCGGCTTTCGAACCAGTCCATCAGGCGGCGAACCTCAACGCGCTCAGCCAGCGTACGCCCTAACAGAGGGGTATCCGGGTAAGCTTCGTCCAGATATTCGCAGATAACCCGGGCGCCGGGAACGGCAAGCCCGTTCTCTTCAACAAGGACGGGAACTTCGCCAGCGGGGTTCAGCGCAAGGAATTCCTCACGCTGTTCCCAGACCCGTTCGATCACGAGTTCGCAGGGCAGTCTCTTCTCGCCGAGCACAAGCCGAACCAGACGGCATTGCGGGGAGAGTGGAAGGTGATGCAGGATACGCATGCTTCATGTTCTAAGTCAGCCACTACCCGCTCACAAGAGCCTCCGTCACCGCTTCCTTACAGGGCCAACGAATTTTCCGATGTCAGACACTGCATCCGCTTCCCACGCCTCTTCCCCGATGCGCATCCGTGCCCGTGGTCGTTCCTTCCTGGCGCTCGTCCTGTCTCCGGAAGCCCCACTCGATCTCTGGCTGGCTGGTCTCGATCAGCAGATCGTACGTTCCGGGGGACTCTTCAGCGGCAAACCAGTTATTCTCGATCTCGGCCTTCTGTCCGCAGATACCGTCGGTCTGACGACCCTTCTCGAAGATATTCGTCTGCGGGGCGTCCGTATCATCAGCATTGAGGGCGGCGACCGCTCCTGGCCTGCCGTAGCCGACTGGGACTGGCCAGCCTCTTTTGAAGGCGGCCGTCCTTCCGGTGAAGTCGAGCTACCGGAACAGGCCACTGAAGCAGATACCGCAGCGGCCTCAGCCGTTTCCGGCGGTCAGACCCTTGTACTTGATGGCGCAATCCGCTCAGGCCAGTGCATCCAGCACATGCAGGGTGATATTGTCATTCTCGGCTCTGTCTCCTCGGGTGCGGAAATCGTGGCTGCCGGGTCCATTCACGTTTACGGTTCGCTCCGTGGGCGGGCCATTGCGGGTGTGGGCGGAAAATCCGAAGCCAGAATATTCGCATCCCGGATGGAAGCTGAACTTCTTGCGCTGGATGGCTTCTATGCCGTCACGGAAGATATCGATCCCGCGATTTTCGGTCAGCCCGCTCAGGCTCTTCTTGATGAAGACCGGGTCCGTGTTCTACCGCTTCCCCGGTAACGTAAAGATCTTGCACCGGCGTTAAAGTGACCCGGTGCCACGAAACCGCCCCTATTCCCATGTTGCCGTAAGGCTTCACTATCCCATAGTATGCGAAGAATAGGCGCGGCTTCCGTGCATTAGGCGGCAAACAGTCGCAGACGCAGTTTTTGGAGTTTTCATGGCCAAGGTTCTGGTTGTCACCTCAGGCAAGGGTGGCGTCGGCAAGACGACATCAACTGCTGCCCTCGGCGCAGCACTTGCGCAAAGCGGGCAAAATGTCGTTGTCGTGGATTTCGACGTCGGCCTCCGGAACCTTGATCTGGTCATGGGGGCCGAGCGCCGCGTGGTTTTCGACCTGATCAACGTCGTACAGGGTGATGCCCGTCTGTCGCAGGCCCTGATCCGCGACAAGCGCTGCGAAACTCTCTCCATCCTCCCTGCCTCCCAGACGCGGGACAAGGATGCACTGACGTCTGAAGGCGTGGCACGCGTCATGGACGAACTTCGCGAAAAATTCGACTGGGTCATCTGTGACAGCCCAGCCGGTATCGAGCGTGGCGCCCAGCTTGCGATGTACCATGCAGATGCTGCCGTGATCGTCACAAACCCGGAAGTCAGCTCCGTTCGTGACTCGGACCGCATCATCGGCCTGCTCGATAGCAAGACCCAGAAGGCAGAACGCGGCGAGAAGATCGAGAAGCACCTGCTTCTGACTCGTTACGATCCGGCTCGCGCAGCACGCAAGGAAATGCTGAGCGTTGAAGACGTTCTGGAAATCCTTTCGATCCCGCTCGTGGGTATCGTTCCAGAAAGCGAAGATGTTCTGAAAGCCTCGAACGTCGGTGCTCCCGTCACGCTGTCCTCTCCTGAAAGCCTTCCGGCACAGGCTTATTTTGAAGCCGCACGGCGCCTGTCAGGCGAAAAAATTGATGTTTCGGTGCCAACCGAGAAGCGCCGCTTCATCGACTGGCTGTTTGGCAAAAAGGGTGCGGCATGAGCTTCCTCGCAAACCTTTTCGCAAGGCGGCAGCAGTCAACAAGCGCCGTTGCGCGTGATCGTCTCCAGATCCTGCTGGCTCATGAGCGCAGTGCTGGGGAAGAAGGTGAATCCGACCTGCTGAAGCAGCTTCACAAGGAGATTATGGAGGTTATTGCCCGCCATGTCGCCGTGGATCAGGACAAGGTCCAGATCAAGCTGGACCGTGGCAGTGGCTGCTCGATGCTGGAAATTGATGTCGAAGTTCCGCAGGAACTCAGCAACAAGCGCGCATCCTGATCTTCTGACAGAACGGCACGCCCGACCCATATTCTATAGCGGCCGTGTGGCCGCATCAAAGGACGGAAGACACATTATGAGCGGCTTCTTCGGAAACATCGTCAATCAGGCCATGGGTGCTCTTGGTGGCCAGCTGGGGGACAAGCTTGGTGGCAGCTTTGGTGACATGCTCAAGGGCGAAGGCCTGAACATGCTCATCAATCAGGCCAAAAGCGCCGGCCTGGAAGACAAGATCCATTCATGGATTGGCAATGGTGAGAACCTGCCCATCACAACAGACGAACTCCGCAATCTTCTGACCGACCAGCAGGTCCAGATGCTCGTTTCCAAGACGGGCCTGCCAGCGGCCACCATTCTGCCCGCACTGGCTCAGCTTCTTCCGGCTGCGGTAGATCAGCACACGACAGGCACACAGGTTCCTCCAGAGCAGACAGCCTGAACAAACACAAAAACCCCGACCAGGAAATTGGCCGGGGTTTTTTATTCAGTCTCCTGGCGTTCCGGGTTTCGTCGGAGCAGCCTCAGGCAAAGCATTAGCAGGCTTTGGCTCCTCAATCGGAAACCGGGCCAGAAGATAAGGCGGCTCCCGTCTGTCTTTTCCGTCATTAAAAGACGCCAGCCGGTTCCACTGTCCGAACGTGCAATAGACATGCGTCTCGGATGCGAAAATCCCATCCGGGGAAAGTATGCGCGGATCACGGAGCATTAGCTTGAATGATCCGTCAATATCCCGCCGAAGAATGCAGTCGTGCTCATAATTGGTCGTGTAGAGGCGATCATGACTGTCAAAATCCAGACCATCCGCTACCCCCTTTTCCCCCTCATCCCGAATGGCCGCCTCAAGCTTGGTGTCATCTGATGTGGGATCTGCCAGAAGACCAACTGGCAAACTGTAAAGTCTCCGGCTGGTCAGGGGTGCGAAGTAAAGGCGTTGCTCATCCTTCGTAATGGCGATGCCATCCACTCCACCGGAAACCAGCTGTGGCTTTTTGGGCAGATACTGCCGGGGTTCACCTTCGATAATCGCCAGAAAACCCGTCTCCGGAAGAATGGCCCTGCTCTGACTTAAAACCCGACGCCCCTGACCGGTCGCAACGTCCACAACAACCAGAGCCGGTTCAGTTCCGAACGACGAATCCGTCACGAAAACCGTTCCCGCAGCCCCATGCGACAACGACACACGCAGGTCGTTCATATGGCTGTTCGGAAGCAGAACCGGTGCCTTGAGAAGGATCCTGTGCACAATGGTATTGGTTTTCGGATCAATACAGACGATCTTTGCGGCCCCCGGCTCAATCGGATGCCCAGCCCGCTTTCCATCATCAATGACCCAGATACGTCCGTTACGGTCCAGGGTCATTCCGTGAATAGACACCAGACACTCCGCATCAGAGCGATGACCAGGAAGGCTCTCTTCTCGTGAAGGGTAAGGTTCCACCTTTCCCTTCAGCAATTCCCCGAGCGTTGCTCCTTTATGATTAACGGCATGCCGGGGAAAGCCGACAAAAACGCGTCCATCAGGCAACACTACAATACCCGACGGACCGGGGCCATCGAAGCTCGCCACAACATCGAAAACACCATGAGGGGCTGTTCCCCGGTCCTCGTTCGCATCAGCGAAAGCCGGGGATGCGCCCAGCGGGACGGCGGCCAAAGAGACCGGTGCGATTGAGGCCGTTTGCAGGAAATGGCGACGCTTCACAGATCAGACTCCCATTTTTCGTTACGACAATTCTGTGTCATAACGTGCCAAGTGAGGGAACGGCGCCACACTGAGGCAAAAAATACGCAAATGTTATTGAAACGGAAGAAATTCCGTTGACCAAATCGATACACGATAACAAATTGTCAAATTATCAAACACTCTCGTGAGATCGTGAAATCGTGTCTGTACGCTTTTCCTCCCGGCATATCGTGCTTCTGGGTACCACTCTTCTTGGCTCCTCCCTCATCATGCCGGTTACAGGATTTTGTGCAGCTCCTACTGCAAAAGCCGAAACCACCCATAAGAAAGCAAAGAGCCGCACGTCAGTTGCGCCAGCACCTGCAAAGGATGTTTCCGGCGGCAATGAATCCGTGATCGTCACAGGCACCCGGGAATTTGGAAAAAAGGCCCGCGACTCGATTTCCCCGATCGACGTCGTCTCCAACCGGCAGATCGCATCCACCGGTCAGCCAACCCTCCGTGACGCCCTCTCCCTGCTGCTGCCCTCTTTGACAGTCCCAACTGCTGGCTTCGACGCAGGCGCACTCACGGATACGATCGCCCTGCGAGGCCTGAACCCAAACGAGACCCTTGTGCTTGTTGATGGCAAACGCCGCCACACGACAGCCAACATCTATGCCGATCCTGGCCCGTCACAGGGTGCAACGCCAGTTGATATCGACATGCTCCCCATGTCCATGATCGACCATATCGAAGTCCTGCGCGATGGCGCCTCTGCCCAGTATGGTTCTGACGCGATTGCCGGCGTGGTGAACATCATCACCAAAAAGCAGGACCACGGCCTGAACATGCGCTCCAATACGGGTATTACCAGCGAAGGGGATGGCTTCCAGCAGGGCGTCTATCTGGATGGCGGTTTCAATCTTCATAACCGCGGTTATGTCCATATCGGCGGCGATTTCGTGCATCAGGACCATGCGTTCCGGTCCGGGAAAGATAACCGCACGAACCAGTATACCAATCAGGTCCTGAGCCAGCCTGAACAGACCCGTGAAAGCGTAGCGGTCACCGCCGGTTACGACATCACTGAGAATGTCCAGGCCTACGCAAGCGCGACCTACGCCCATCGCCACGCAGAGTCTTATCAGAATTATCGCCTGCCCTCGACCTTGAGGAGTTATCCAGGATACGCCGCAAAATACCCTTACGGCTATTCACCGATCCTGGGGCTGGAAGAAAACGATTACGAGCTGACGGCTGGTTTCAAAGGCATGCTTGCAGGCTGGCACTGGGACCTGTCCACAGTTTATGGCCGCGATTTTGACCGGTTTGACGCCCTCAGCACGATCAACAGCGCCGTCTATACGGCCTCAGGTCGCACGCCGACGAACTTCTACAATGCACAGGGGTATAACAACTCCCAGTGGACGAGCAGTTTCGATCTTTCCCGGAAGTTCAACTTCTCGTTCTGGCCACACAGCATCAACGTGGCTGGCGGTGCAGCCTACCGTTATGAGTCCTATTCCATGGGGACAGGCTCAGCAGACAGCACGGCCGGCAGCGGCGCTGACGGTATTCCCGGAACTACCCAATACAACGCAGGCAACTGGTCTCGTGATGTTGCATCCGGGTACATCGACATTGCAACGCATCTGATGAAGAACTGGCAGGTCGATCTGGCCGGACGCATCGAGCATTATACGGATGTCGGCAATGCCAAGACGGGGAAGATCGCCACACGCTACGACTTCAGCCCACGCTTTGCCGTCCGTGGAACGTTCAGCAGTGGCTTCCATGCCCCGACACTGGCCCAGCAGCATTACTCCGCGCTCGCTGTCTCCCCGACTGCCGCGCGCGGCCTGATTGCAGCCAACTCTCCGGGCGCGTTGGCCAACGGTGCATCCCAGATGAAGCCCGAGCAAGCCACAAGCGTCGAGGGCGGCATCGTCGTCGAACCCATTCGCAAGCTACATGTGACCGTAGACGCCTATCAGATTGACCTCCGCGACCGCATCCAGCCAGGTGGAACGATTTACGGCTCAGACGCTTACAGCGCCCTTGCCATGAACAACTTCCCTCTTCCAGAAGGCTCCAAGAACTGGGGAGCCGGTCAGCTTTCCACATACTGGTTCGCCAACGTGGCCACGACCCGCACGCAAGGTCTGGATATCAATGCGACTTACCCAAGCGAGTTTGGCCGCTTCGGTCATGTGGACTGGGACGTGGCCATCAACCTGAACCGGACGCGCCTGCGTCATCAGGGCACCACAACCACCGGTGCAAACCTGCTGACAATCCCAACACTCGCCTACCTGACGACCGCTTATCCGCGCTCCAAAATCATCTTCGGTGGCCGCTGGCATTCTCCCAACAACACATGGGCAGTGGCAGTACACGAAATCCGGTATGGCCAGACAACGTCGAACCTGACCTACTACACAGGCCCCAATGCGTTCTCGACGACGAATTACCTCGAGTTCCAGAACGCTCCAAAATGGACGACCAACGCGTCTGTCACCTACAACATCAACCCGCATTGGAGCGCGACGATTGGTGGCAACAATATCTTCGCCGCCTATCCGTCCACGGTGCCTAAAGCAAACCGTTATCTGGGCGCTCCCAAGTACTACATGAGCACCAACCAGCTCGGTATTGCGGGCGGCTACTACTACCTGGATGTCTCAGCCCGCTTCTGAGACAGAACCAAACCGGCGGCGGCTTCTCCGCCGGTTTTTTATCAGCCCGGCACCCCGGTGCCGCCTGTCACACCAAACACCTGCCCTGTTATGTAGCTGCCATCCGTGCTGGCAAGCTGAACATAAATGGGCGCAATTTCTGCGGGCTGCCCCGGTCGTTTCATCGGAACTGTAGAGCCGAATTTTTCGACCGCAGACATCGGTTGACCGCCGCAGACCTGCAGCGCCGTCCAGAACGGCCCCGGTGCAACCGCGTTGACCCGTATCCCTTTCGGGACAAGTTGCTTGGCGAGGCTCTTTGTCAGGTTTGCAATGCCAGCCTTGGTAATACTGTAGTCCACGAGAATTTCAGATGGCTCATACGCGTTGGAAGAACTCGTGTTCACGATCGAACTCCCCGGCGGCATATGTGGAATGGCTGCCTTGATGATCCAGAAGAGGGCATAAAGATTGGTTTTCAGAGTCCAGTCAAAATCTTCGGTCGTCAGATCAAGAATACTCTCGTGATAATGCTGTCGACCAGCACAGTTTACGAGACAGTCCAGACCACCCAAACCAGAAACGGCATCGGTTACAAGCTGCTGGCAAAAGGCCTCGGTGCGAATGTCACCGGGTAACGCCACAGCCTTGCGCCCCTCAGCCTGAATCAGCTGGATGACTTCCCGGGCATCCTCTTCTTCCTGCGGCAAATAGGAAATAGCAACGTCAGCACCTTCGCGGGCAAAGGCAATGGCCGTTGCCCGCCCAAGACCTGAGTCGCCACCGGTAATCAGAGCCTTACGCCCCGCCATGCGCCCACTGCCACGATAGGTTTTCTCCCCGTGATCCGGGCGCGGCGTCATATGCGAAGCCAGACCTGGCCAAGGCTGAGGTTGTGACCTGAAAGGGCCGGCCGTATGAAGCTTTCCGGGATCCATCAATGGAACAGCAGCCTTACCCTGCGCAGGCGATGCTTCGGCTTTGGAATGGCCTGCAGACGCCATGGCAGCCAGACCGACAGCCGCACCTTTCAGAACCTTGCGACGTGCATCGTCGGAGGTTTCTTCACTCATTGTCAGACCCTTCCCTGTAAAGGTGCTAATTGCCGGCTAACACCGACACAGCACTCATTTGCGGACATGCAGAGGAAAGACCCCAACCCGGAGGCGGGTTTCAGTAAATTCGAGATATAGTCCCGGAAAGGCGTGTTAGCCCTTCCAGATCCCGCACAGAGAGGCGATATGGCGCCGACAGAGCGCAATATCTGGCGTACCACTCTGTTTGCATGCCAGTTCAAAAGCCTGCGTTTCCCGCATGGCCCGTGCCAGAGCATCGCTATTCCAACGATCGAGCGCCTGATTGAATGCGGCAGTTCGCTTGAAGAACACAGGTGGCTTGAGCAACTTCATGGCTTCCGCACGTCCCTGCCCGCTCTTCACGCCCAGTGCGACTTTCTGCAACCGTACCAGAACACCCAATACCGCACGGGCCACAGCAACCGGGTTGGCACCATCCGCCAAAGCGCGTTCAAGGGCCTGATCGGCTTCACTCCGATTTCCGGACAGGGCTGCAAACACGGCGTCTTCCAGAGAACTTCCTCCGGCATCGCCCACGCAATCCTGAACCGCGTCCAGATCCAGCCGCCCGTTAGCGCCCGCATAGAGAACAAGCTTCTCTATTTCGCCTCGAACTCCACTTCGGTCGGCACCCAACCGCCCCATCAGCCAGGTCAAGGCATCGCGATCAATGGACACGCCAGTCTGTGACAACGCGTCAGTGACAGTCTGGGAAAGTGCGCGCCCCTCTTCAGGGTAGCAGGCAATCGACGCAACATCCTTACGGCTCTCCGCCAGCGCACGAAGCTTGGACCGTGAGGAAAGGCCCGGTGCTTCAATGACGATGAGCGTGTCGGTCTGCGTCTCCAGTGCTCGCGCCAGAAGCGGAGCCACTGAATCCTGCCCATCCCGCACCCAAACCACACGTCGGCCGCCGATCAGAGAGAGCGCCGTTGCTTCATCTTCCAGACGGTCCTGAGTGTCCCGGTCAAGTTGCGCCACACGGAAGGGATCGTCCAGTGTTTCTGCAACCTGCCGGACTGACTGCGCAGCACGTTCGCGAATAAGTCCCGTATCTTCTCCGTAAAGGAGGATCGCACGCCACGTGCCAGCATCGGCCAGGGCGCGCCCGATATTACGGGTCTCGACCTTCATTAATTGGATATTGATCCCTGAGAGAGACGTCCGGTTGCCGATGCCGGGAAACCATCTGCCCCGACTCTGTCAGTTGCAGGCCCATTATCAGAAGGCATCCTGTCGGTATTGATATACCGTGGCAGTTCTGTCTGCTCAGTTTTAGACGGCGTGTTGTGAGACCTGAACCAGATCGCCAGCTGTTCAGTCAAATTCTGCGCCAGTGTCTGCGCGACACGCCCTCTGACCGTCTCATCGTTCAGGGTCTGGGCGAAGTACTGCTCGAATGTCGTGCCATATCCATCAAGTGTCGTGATATCCCCCTCCGTCACAAACTGCGGGGACTGGTCCACCGTAAAGAGCTGCCAATGCGCGTTACCCGTTACACGGTTTCGTCCAGACGTATTATCCTGGTGAATATCAATCGCTTCGGTGTTGGCTCCTGAACTGACTCGCAGCGTATAACGCTGCGGGTTTTCGGGCCCTGCACCGGCCAGATTTTTCTGAAGTGCCAGCCGCAGTTCCTGACCGTAGCGCCCCGGAATGTTCACCACATAAACCTGAGCCAGTTCTGCGGAAACATCGGTTTTAGGGGAAAGCTTTCCATAAAGGGGTGTGAAGCCACACCCCCCCAGCATCAGAAAGCCCGCTACTGCCAGAGCACTGCTACGTTTCACGATCAGCCTGCCACTACAAAATTGACGATCCGGTTCGGAACGTGGATTTCCTTCACGAGACGCTTGCCTTCAAGGGCACGAGCCACGTTCGGTTCAGCTTTTGCTGCGGCAAGAACCTGATCCTTCGGAGCATCTGGCGGCACCTCGATGGTTCCACGCAGTTTCCCCAGCACCTGAACGCCAATCGTGACGCTCTGAACCGCCAGCCACTCATCCTGAGCCTCTGGCCATGTCCTGTCCACAACAAGCTCGCCGCCCGGCTCGAGCACGGCCATCATATCTTCCGCAAGGTGCGGCATCATGGGTGCAATGAGCAGGCAAAGCGCGGATGCGGCTTCACGACGCGCAGCCGACAACCCTTCCCCGTTTTTGCTCTGCGCTTCCGCCAGAGCAGAGGTTAGTTCATGCAGTCGAGCAACGGCAACATTGGGCGTGAAGGCTTCAAGAGCGTCCGTAACAGCGGCGATAGTCCGGTGCGTAACACGGCGCAGATCGTCGCCTGCTGAACCATGGACACTTTCGATGGGATCAGCAGCGGCAACAGCCGACACCAAACGATGGAGACGCTGCCCAAAGCGGGCGGCAGCCGCCACGCCAGAAGCCGTCCATTCCATATCGCGCTCTGGAGGACTGTCCGAGAGCACAAACCAGCGAGCCGTATCCGCGCCAAACCGCTCAATAATTTCCACAGGGGAAACCGTGTTGCGCTTGGACTTGGACATTTTCTCCGAACGGCCCACCTGAACAGGTGTTCCGTTATCCCGACGAACAACCTGCTCGCCACGACGCTCGACCTCTTCCGGATAGAGCCAGCCACTCCCGTCCTTGTAGCTTTCGTGCGTCACCATGCCCTGCGTGAACAGGCCATCGAACGGTTCATCAATCCCGAGATGGCCTGTTTCATGCATCGCGCGCGTGAAAAAACGAGCATACAGCAGATGCAGGATCGCATGCTCGATACCGCCGATATACTGGTCGACCGGCAGCCAGCCATTGGCAGCTCCCGGCAGCGTCGGCGTCGCGGCATGCGGGCTTGTGAAGCGAGCGAAATACCAGGAACTATCGACGAACGTATCGAACGTATCGGTCTCGCGGGTCGCAGCAGAGCCACAGTTCGGGCAAGCCACATGCTTCCATGTCGGGTGATGGTCCAGCGGATTGCCCGGACGATCAAACGTCACATCTTCCGGAAGGACGACCGGCAGTTGATCATCCGGAACCGGCACCGCACCACAGCTGTCGCAATGGATAACCGGGATCGGGCAACCCCAGTACCGCTGACGGGAAATGCCCCAGTCACGCAGGCGCCAGTTCACGACGCCATGTCCGACGCCCATGCCTTCCAGGCGCTCGATGACCGTCTTCTTGGCAACTGCGACATCGAGGCCGTCAAGGAAGCCAGAGTTGTAGAGCTTCGCGTCTCCGGTCACGGCTTTCTTGCCAACCGTGAACGTCTCGGCATCTTCTCCCGCAGGCAGCAGAACCTGCGGAACAGCCAGGTCATACTTGCGGGCGAAATCCAGATCGCGCTGATCGCCACAGGGGCAACCGAACACCGCGCCTGTTCCGTAATCCATCAGCACGAAATTCGCGATCCAGATCGGTGCGGACTGATCCGGGTTCAGCGGATTGCTGACGCGAAGACCTGTATCGAAACCACGCTTTTCAGCAGCTTCGATCACTTCCTCGGAAGTTCCGAGGCGGCGACACTCCTCGATGAACTCTGCCGCAGCCGGGTTGGTTTTCGCCACCTTGGCAGCCAGCGGATGGTCCGCAGCGATGCCAACGAAGCTCAAACCAAACAGCGTATCCGGACGCGTCGTGAAGACTTCAATGCCGTCCAGATCCATGTCGAACCCGGAAGGCGGATTGTGCAGCGCAAAACGCACCCGCGCGCCTTCGGAACGACCGATCCAGCGTTCCTGCATCGTCCGCACGCGCTCAGGCCAGCGATCAAGCTTCCCCAGACTGTCCAGCAAAGGCTCCGCGAACTTCGTGATTTTCAGGAACCACTGCGAGAGAACCTTCTTCTCGATCAGTGCCCCTGAACGCCAGCCACGTCCTTCAACAACCTGCTCGTTGGCCAGAACTGTCTGGTCCACCGGGTCCCAGTTGACCGACGAATCACGCCGTTCGACCAGGCCGCCCGCCAGCATGTCCAGAAACAGCTTCTGCTGCTTGCCGTAGTATTCCGGAAGGCAGGTAGCGATCTCACGATCCCAGTCCAGCGAGAACCCCAGACGCTGCAACGTTCCGCGCATGGTAGCGATGTTTTCCATCGTCCACTTGCCGGGATGCACACTGCGTTCACGGGCTGCGTTTTCTGCTGGAAGTCCGAACGCGTCCCATCCCATTGGATGCAGTACGGAGAAGCCACGTGCCCGCTTGTAGCGCGCTACGACGTCTCCAAGTGTGTAGTTTCGTACATGTCCGACATGCAACTGGCCGGAAGGGTACGGAAACATTTCAAGGACGTAATACTTCGGACGGTCGGCCGGAGGCACATCCGGAACGGCAAAAACGTTCCGCTGCTTCCACTCGGCCTGCCAGAACGGCTCTCTTGAGTGAAAATCGAAAGCCGGGGTCGTGGAATCGCTCATGTCTAACTCAGTTGCCCCGCTCGCCATTTTCCGCACGAAGCTGGCGGGCACGGGTCAGGATACGGGTCGTGATGTCGGAAGTCGTTGTGGCGGAGACAGGGGTATCCTGCCACTGGCCATCCTGAAACGTCTGACGGAATACGGAAACGCGCAGGGCATCAGAACGCATACGACGATCCAGCACATAAGCTGCAATCTTAAAACGCTCATCCTTGCTGGCAGGCGGCTGATACCAATCCGTCAGGATCACCCCACCGACGGCATCTGCCGAAGCCAGAGGCATGAAGGACAGGGTGTCAATCGCGCCACGCCACAAATAGGCGTTCACGCCGCCCTTAAGCTGGTCGGCGCCGCCTTCTGCGCCGCGGTCAACACCGAGAAGATGATTGCGAGGCGCTGTCAGGCTGCTGGGGTCACGCGCACCGCCACAGGCAGCGACGGTTCCGAGTGCAAGCATGCCGAGGGCAACGCGGACTGCGGAGCGGTGGAAAGAGCGGGAAGCAGTCATCTGTGTACGAGACATCATGGTGGTCCTGCGGGCCGGGCCAGGGCCGTCACGGGCATGGATACAGACTGGCGAAACCTGCATCCGGGCAACATCAATTCCGTGTTCATATCGCGCCCGCCGGGCAAGGCCAAGCGCCCTCCCCGTTTATAGATGTCTTATGTCAGGCCGGCGGCCAGAAAAGCCTGATGAAGTTCAGTCTTTTTTGCATCCCCAAGATATGGGAAACGGCTCAGAATCTTTGAAATTGTCAGATCCGGGACCAGCCTGTTCAGGTGGTCACGCACATGCTGGATTTCTTCATCGCTTTCGTCTTCTTCAACGAGAGCAACAAGATAATAGACCAACGCACTCGGGTAGTTGGGGTAAAGCCCTGCCATCAGACGCCCCATTTCGATGACATCCCGGCGCTCGCCCCCAAGCATCATGACCATCATGAAGAACGGCCTGATCAGGATATAAAGAGGTGAATGATACGGATTGTTTCGTAACTGCCCGGCGAGTTCTGCCGCCCCCTTCAAATCCTCGTCGAACAGGCGCAGCAACAGCTGACACAGCATGTAGTCGGGAAGATCATTCCCGCTTTTGAGACCACCCAAGGCCTTTGCCAGCATTCGAACAATGGACCGGGCCATCGGAAGAGAGCCTCGATCATGCATAAGCAGCGTCGCCAGCAGGACCGCCCCTCCCGATGCATCAGGCTTGAGATTGACAAGCTGTCGAGCAAACTCAACACCCTTCGCCAGAAGCTTTGTCCCTTCATTACTCCAGTCATTTTCGTAACGGATCAGGCAATACAGAACCTGCATGAGGGCAACATTCCCCTCCCGCGCGTCCTCAGCCCCTGCCATATCCAGCAACTGACTAACCTCTGGAAAGACCTCGTTACTCCCTTTGAGAAGGAGCTTGAAAACTCGTGCCGCTTTCCCCAGGGCAGACAGCTCGCTATTCGCCCTGTTGGCTGTGCGTCTCGCTTCTGCCAGCAAAAGCCCCCACTGCATAGCCGCTGCAGGACCGATCAAACCTGAAGCCACCGACATCGGGTCTGTCCCCGGGAGATCATAGTGAGTGCCCCAGACGATAACACCACCCGCCCGAACATCCATAACTTTCAGAATCAGGCGAAGTGCCTGATCTGAAGCCCCAACACGCACCGCGCCTGTGATGATGTAGTCCGCCCCAAGGCTGCGGTAGGATGCCATCGGGTTCGCAGGGTCCGGTATGAAGCCTTCAGGCATAGCGACAATGTCGAATGTATCGACATGCACGAACAGCAGTTCAAACTGATCGCTGAGACTGGTCGCACATTTCAGTTCGATTTCCTTATGTCCATCCGTCGTGAAGGGCGAAAGGATCAACAGGGAAATCTTGCGTGACTGGCCAACAGCCATCCTGGCGAGATGCAGAGGCAGAGCCAGCATGGGATCGGTTCGCTGACCCGCCACTCCTCCAGAAAAATTCTCATCGCCCACTGAAGCCTGCGCAGAAACCACCTCGGGCACCATGACATCCGAAGATGCAGCACTATGGGCCTGCCCGGGAGCTTTCAGAACACTTGCCAGCACCCCCTGAGTAAGAGGACTGAGCGTCAGTCCGTCTTCCTGCCCCAGTACTCTGGTAGCCTGCTCAGCCAGCATCGTGGCACGAGCGTGCTCCCCCCGCCGTAAAGCATTCTGGATTTTGGCCCGCCACGCAGCTTCGTTGAGTGGATCAACCTTAAGAAGACGGTCCGTGACATCGTCAACCTGCTCGGGGTCCGTCAACTCACGCAGACAGCCTTCATAAATCGTAAGTAAATGATGAGACAGTCTGGCTCGCTGCTGATCCAGCCACTCATCAAGGGCTGGATCAATACCACTCAATTCTCCGAGAAGAATTTCTTCAGGAGCTGGAATACTATCAATAGTCCGGACACTGGCTGTCAGGATACGTTCGGCGTCCACAGAGGTCAGAGCCGACTTCAACGTCAAAGAATGACGTTGCACATCTATGAGATCGACGCCCACAGGACTCAAAGCATCCAGCAGCCGGTGAATTTCCTGTCGCAACGAAGCACGAGCCATATCTTCAGGCCGTCGGCTCCATAGCAATTCGGCAAGCCGGGATCGAAGAACCGGTTTTCTGTCCGAAAGGGCGAGAATAGCCAGAAGCGCACGCGTCTTTCCACCAACAGGAAGAACGCTTTCGTCCGTCAGTGTCCGTGCCTCCATCTGGCCGATTAACTTGAGACGTAGCAATGTGGGATCGGTTTCACGAGCCTGACGTACGGAACCGGAAAGCATTTTGGTCATACCCATCAATATCCGTAATCAGAACGTGGTTCCGGGCGAAAACAGCACTGAACCCAAGCAGACATCCGACACGAAATCATGACAAGCACCCTCAAACCCAAGCAAACCTGAAGCTGCGCTTCAAAGCGCATGCTGTAGGAACAGGGTGCCGCATTGCCATCCTTCCTACCCAAGCGCTGATAATGTCCAGCGACCACTTCTCCGCCGCACGAGATTCAAACTCACGATGGATTACGGCCTTTTTTTGGAGGTTAAAAACCTGCAGCACCAAGACAAGGCGGGCAGACATGCCTCCAAATGCTCTACTTTCTCACGTCCCGTCCGGAGGACAGCTTACGAACAGAAAGCCACCTGAGAATATTTTCTTGATACAGACGTTTCTATAAGTTTGATACCAAGAAACCTAACAGGCTGTTGGTGACTGGAAGCACAGCCGAAACAAAAGCGCAAGAAACATCTTCTCTTTGAAATGGCATCCTTTTGTAGGAATTGCTCTCTCGAATCCTTGTTTTGGAAATAATATTTAAATTGTTTCTAGAAATTGGTAATTTAATTTTCATATGTTTTTTCTCAGAATAACGTTTGGAAAGATTTAGTTTTTTTATTTTTAACGTATTTTTTCAGTGTCAGCCGATACCCGCCCCGCCTTGCGAAAAGAACGGTCGTGCGATAACACTTCCAACGTGTGTCCGCGTAGCTCAGCAGGATAGAGCACAGGATTCCTAAGTTTGAATTGGGCGCTATGGCAGGAAACTCCATAGTGGATTCGCTCAAATTCGGGGAACGCTCTGACTTTCTTGAGTCGTGCCAATCCCGAGCCAAGCTCCCTGCCGTGGCAGAGAGAAGGTGTAGAGACTGTACGGGCGACACCTGGGCCCTCAGAAAGCCTTGGTGAAGAGACAGTCCAGACCACGAACGCACTTAATCAAAAGTGCGGCGGCGAAAGCCGAAGTGGTATGAATCCTGGGGCCGGAGGTTCGAATCCTCTCGCGGACACCACACTTCCCTTAAAAGCTGACAGTTTTGTCCTGCGGAATACGCTGCATGGGAATGTTGTGCGGAATTCCCAGAAGGGCATGCAAGAGATAAACGAGGAAGGCTGCCGTAAGCAGAACGGCCAGCAGTCGGCCGAAAATACGTAACGCCAGTCCGATGAGTGCGAAGAACAGAAGCAGCAGCAATATCGTCTGGATCGGGCCTTGGATCCCCATACTGCCCAGAGCAGAACGAACCGCCAGTTCGACAAAGGTGACCGCGGCTACGATCAGCCCTAGCAACGTCAGAATGAAGCCGACCAGCGTATCAAAAATGGACTGCATGATTTGACCATGAAAGAAAATGGGACAGATTTGCTCCAGAAAGACACTCCCCAGCAGTCAGGTCAATCACTACCCGCACTTGCAGGGATGGACGAATGGTAACGATGTCATTACGAAAGAACCCTGACATAGCTGGAACTTCCGCATTTTTATGAGCATTACATGACCAGTTCTCCCAACCTGCTGCTCACGATCGTTGAAGCGATCCTTCCGATCCTGGTCACGCTCGGTTTCGGTTATTTCGCTGCTTATCGCAAAGATTTCGATGCCCAGCAGGCGGGTGTTCTGACGCGGCTGGTCATGCTTTACGCGCTGCCTCTCGAACTTCTGGTCTCCATTCTCAGCACCCCGAAAGCCCAGGTTCTTTCCGCTGGACCTGTTGCCGTACTGATCCTTCTTGCGATGGTCGGCGGGTATTTTGTTGTCTTTTCAATTTTCCGTTTTGCGCTCAAACGCCGACTGAGCGAAGCGGCCATGATTGCCATGACCGTTACCGGACCTTCGGTGCCCTTCATTGGTATTCCGGTTCTTGGTCAGATTTTTGGCGCTGCAAGTGGCGTCCCCATCTCCATTGCTGCGCTGGCAATGAATCTGATCCAGCTTCCTATCACGCTCATCCTCATGGGGCATGATCATGAAGGCCGCCAACCCCGGTCACCATCTGCCGAGCGGCGTGACGAACTGAAGGAACTTGTAGGACACCTCCTGCACTCCTGCCGCGAACCAGTCGTCTGGGTGCCGCTCATGGCGCTGATCCTTGTGAGCGCAGGCGCCTTCATTCCGCACTTTCTGAAAGGCTCGCTCCAGCTTTTGGGACGCACAACAGGCGGCGCTGCCCTTTTCGCCTCCGGGGTCGTACTTTTTACCCGCCAGGTCCGTTTCAGCCCGTTGGTCGGTACGATTGTAGGTGTTCGGAATATTATGATCCCCGGCATCATCTACATTCTCGCACGCCTGTGGCACCTTCCTGTTCAGGCACTTCAGGAAAGTGTGTTGACGATGGCAATCCCGAGCGCTTCCATCAACGTTATCCTGGCGATGCGGTATCATGTGCTCGAACGCGAAATCGCATCGGTCCTGTTTTTCGGAACACTCAGTTCCATTGCAACGATGGCATTTTTCATATGGCTCACCGGCGCTTGAAGAGTTTCCTGTTTGTCTGCACAGGTAATATCTGCCGTTCACCACTCGCAGAACTCGCCATGCGTCGGGAAGCTACGATCCGCGGCCTGAAGCTTGATATCGATTCAGCCGCGACCGGGCACTGGCATCTCGGTTACCCTCCAGATCCAAGAGCATGTCGTGTCGCACTTCAACACGGACTGGATGCGTCGAACCTTCGCGCTCGGCTGGTAACACGCGAAGATTTTGAGCGTTTTGATCATATTCTTGCGCTCGACCATTCCCACCTGTCTTACCTGCGTAATCTTCAGCCCGATGGAAGCAAGGCTCGTATTTCCCTGATGCTGGACCATCTCCCAGGTCGACAGGGAAGCGCCGTAGCAGATCCCTATTACGGCTCTGACGAAGGTTTTGATGTCACCTGGCAGGAAGTCGAAGCAGCGTGCCGCCATCTTGCCGAAAAAGAACTTGGCCCGGTTGAGGCTTAACGTCACCAGATTGGAGAACCGCCTTGTCTTCCCGCCCTGACATTCTCGCAATCGACCAGTTCCCGCCGGCAATCAAGGAACGACTGGAAAGCCTGTTTACAGTCCATCAGTATGAAGGAATTGAAGCCCTCTCGCCTTATGCGAATAAAATCCGCGGCGTGGCGACGGGCGGCGGATCAGGCCTTCCCCGCCCCATTATGGACGCCCTTCCCGCTCTGGAAGTCATTTCGGTAAACGGGGTCGGCACTGACCAGATTGATCTGGAAGACGCACGCCAACGCAAGATTGGTGTAGCGACAACCCTTGGAACGCTTACGGATGACGTCGCAGACATGGCCATCGTCCTCACGCTTGCGGTCATGCGCGAAACCGTTCTCAATGATCGCCTCGTCCGCGAAGGCAGATGGCCAACTCAGCCCCTTCCCCTCTCCAGAAGCGTTACCAAAAAGCGTATGGGAATTGCGGGCTTTGGCCACATCGGACAAGCCATTGCACACCGTGCCGCAGCCTTTGGCATGGATCTGGCTTACTTCAATTCCCGCCCCCGTGCAGAAAGCCCACTACGCTTTGAACCCGATCTGAAAGCCTTGGCAGAATGGTCGGATGTTCTTGTTCTGGCGGTTTCGGGCGGTCCACGCTCGGCGAACATGGTCAATGCCGAGATTCTGGACGCACTCGGACCTGACGGCGTGCTCATCAATATTGCGCGCGGCTCAGTTGTCGACGAGGCCGCTCTCCTGTCTGCTCTGAAGCAGAAGCGTATTGCTGGAGCGGGCCTGGATGTGTTCCAGAACGAACCTAATATCAATCCAGAGTTTTCCACTTTGGAGAATACAGTTCTTCAGGCCCATCAGGCCTCGGCAACTATCGAGACAAGAACGGTAATGGGCAATCTCATGGTCGACAATCTCGTGGCCCATTTCGAAGGTAAGTCTCTACTGACGCCTATTCTGTGACGTCAGGGTAGAAACTGTTCGGCGATAATGCGTTCGGACAGACCGTGATCCGGGTCGAACAGGACCGTAGCATGCTGCCTGCGGTCCTCTTTCACCACGACTTCCACAACATTCCGAATTTCCTTGAAATCCGCTACTGCCGCAGTCGGACGCTTGTCCGTATCAAGCAGCGTCAACCGAACCACAGCCGTTGACGGCAAAAGAGCTCCCCTCCACCGCCTCGGACGGAAAGCCGAGATAGGAGTTAAAGGGAGAATATTCGCACTCAGAGGCACAATCGGGCCATGTGCGGAAAGATTGTAGGCTGTGGATCCTGCCGGCGTAGCAACAATCACGCCATCGCAAATCAGTTCCTCCAGCCTTGTCCGGCCATCAATCTCAATCCGGATCCTGGAAGTCTGCCGCGTCTGTCGAAAGAGGAACACATCATTGAAAGCTTTCCCTTCGACGACCTCACCACTGACAGTTGTCGCAGTCATATGAAGCGGATGAAGCAGAGAAGGCTGAGCGTTTAGCAAACGCTCCGGCAGGTTATCCTCATCCGGAGTGTTCATGAGGAAGCCGATGGTGCCGTAATTCATACCATAGACAGCGAGATCCAGACCGAGCACCCGGTGAAGTGTCTCCAGCATGAACCCGTCTCCGCCCAGACTGACCGCAACATCTGCCTCTTCTAAAGGGACATTGCCATAACGGGCAGCAAACACAGCAAGCGCGTCTTGTGCCGCATCGGTAGCAGCAGCTGTGAAAGCGATTTTCATAGTGGTCAAATCAGCCGCCTGTTTGCCTGCACGGGCATTCTCCCCCGCACCTGTCGGACCTCATCCATATCAAGATCAGCCCCCCCCCAGCCTTCTTCACTACCCAATTGAAGAATAACCTCTCCCCATGGATTGACGATCATGGAATGGCCATAGGTCTGGCGCTGATTGCCTTGCCCATCGACATGCCAGCCAGTCGTTCCACACGCTATTACCCACGTCTGAGACTCAATAGCGCGAGCACGGACAAGAATGTCCCAGTGAGCTTCACCCGTTTGCTGCGTAAACGCTGCGGGCAGAACAATCATCTCAACATCCGCAGCCCGAAGTGCAAGAAACAGCTCAGCAAACCTCAAATCATAGCAAATCGCGAGGCCGGTCGGGACGCCATCAATATCGACGACTTCGATCGCTTCCCCGGGCACATAATTATCGCTTTCACGATAGCCGTCCCCATTGGGTGTAATAACATCGAAGAGATGGATTTTTCTGTAACGCCCACATTCCTCGCCATCAGGGTTGAAAACGAGTGAAGTATTGGCAAGCTTGTCGCCCGACTCAGGCCCTACAAGTTCTCCAATTGAACCACCGTGAACCCAGACATTATGTTCCCGGGCCATGGCCCTCAACGCTTCGTAGAGTACACCTCCAGCATCGCCTGGATCAGGTAGAAGCTCTGCATTAGCCTGCTTGGTCGCAGCCGAACCACCCAGACAGCTCCAGATTTCAGGCAGCACCACAAGATCTGGCTTCCGAGCTTTGACAGCTTCTGAAACCAGCCGCTGAGCTTGAAGGATATTGGCACTCCGGTCCGCCGAAGGAGCCATCTGGATCAGGGCAACGCGCATGGTCGGTACATTTCCTGGGAACAGTAACCCAGGAACCATAGGCGATCCCTTGAAGAGACGTAAGCCGCGATTTACTCCATCGCAGGTAAGTTCCCCTGGACCACTTGGCGAACCAGCCGGCCAACATCTACGGCCGCCGGGGAAGCCGGGAACGTTTCCAGAAGACTGGACTGCTTCCGGATTGCCGCAGGAACTCTACTGTCTTTCCGCACTGTTCCTGCAAGCTGAGGTTCCCATTTTAAAAAGAAACGACACGCTTGCAGCAGCTTTTCATATGTCTGGATGCCACTACGATGACTGGAAGCTTGATTGATAACCAGTTGACAGTGCATATCGTCTCCGCCGACCCGTCGCCGATCTCTTAGATAAAGCTTCATTATGGCGTAAACGTCTGCCAAAGCCGTAGGCTCGTCCGTGGTGACCGCCAGTAGCTGATCTGAAATAGCCGCCAGATGCCTGGTGATCGGGTCAATTCCCGCGCAGAGATCCAGCAGAATGAAATCATACTGTTTTGCCAGCCGGAGAGACAGCAGCAGCTTGTCAAGCGACGCACAATCCATCCCGGAAACAGCCGAAACACCAGACCTTCCCGGGAGGACGTCAAACGAAAACGCAGAGAGACCAGCTCCTCCACGAAAATGCTGAACACCCGCCTCAATCGTTATGTTTCCGGATAAAATATCCATCACATCGTAGGTTGGAACAAGTCCAAGCTGGATATCCACATTCGCCAGGCCGAAATCCCCATCAAAAATGAGAACCTTATATCCCGAACATGCCAGAACCTGTGCCAGCGAGACAGAAAGCCAGGTCTTTCCCACGCCCCCCTTCCCCGACGCCACTGCAATAATCCGCGTCCGGCTCGAACGAGAGGGAGTAACTCCTGTAGCTTTCGGTGGGGACGGTTTGATTTGATGATCCATGACCGGGCCCATTATGCACCACCCTGCGCAGCAATATGCTTCATGAGCGCCGCTGCCCCAGTCACACTAGGCGCGTTCATTTTTAAGAGAGTTGAATCTGAATTCGCAGGCCGCCTCGAAACAACAGGCATAGCACTCTGAGCAAGTTTCTTCTGAGGTCCATCTGAAGAAACTGCTGAAGCCATCTCCCATTTGGAGATCATCAGTTCATTCAGACTGGAAAAATCCAGCGGTTTGAGACCACCAATCAATTGGCTTCCCGTACTTGCTTCGGCCAGAGGGATACCAGCCATGGCTCCTCTGACAATACCCCCTAGACGGCGCGCGCAATCGGTACGGGAGACTATCATTTTACTGGCGCCATTTTTACAAAACCATGAAACCGTTTCTTCTGTCTCAGCTGGATCTTCGCCGGCAGGATGAACCAATGTCAGGCTGGCCTGGGCGGCTTTTTGAAGGTCGGTTAATATTTTCATCCCTTTCTCATCGAAAGGAACGACCGCTCCTGTATCAATGAGTATGGGCATCTTTCCCTGTTTTACGCGGCACAGATTTTCCAGCATTTCAGAACTTTCAACCGCAATAAGATCCAGCCCAAGTATTCGAGTACACGCCGCTAATTGTTCGAGCGCACCAGAACGTTCTGTGTCTGTCGTCATAACTACAGGCGATATACCAACGAGAGCCAGACGCGTGGCAAAGCGGGCGATGGTCAGGGTTTTTCCACTGCCTGGAACCCCACAAACCATAACGGGAGGAGCGTCCGCAGACAGGTCGAGGGCTTCGAACGAAATATTCTCCGACAAAATCCTTTTGTAATTCAACTCTGCCCCATGGTCAGAAAAACTACTCAAATCCAAACCATGCCAGTCATGGAAGGTCTTTTTCGGGATTGTCTTCAGCGGAACAGCAGATTTGATCTGCTCTTTTTCATCGGGGACTTCTGGATCAAGCGCTGCAGTGAGCTCGACGCCTCCATCAGATGTCGCCCGAGATGAGAGGATAAAGGCGTCTTCTCCGAGCGTCTTACGGAGTGTCGCCATCGCAGCTGACATTGAGACATCCCGGATCAGCTTTATGCGCATGATCCACCCTTCTCCATACTTTGTCTCACTGAATGACTCCCACGGTATATATCTTCGCACGAGTTGAAATTTCTGCATGCGCAAGAACCATAGTCGCCGGCCTTATACGCTCTACGATCATCCTGACCGGCCGACGAAAACCTCCTGCAACAAGAATGACCGGATTTTCGCCTTGCCCCAGCGCCATATCGAGAGCTTGACGTAACTTCCCTACGAATTCGTTAAGACGGGACGGTGGAAGTGAAATTTGGCGATCATCAGCTGGCCCAGTCATGTTTTCTGAAAGGACGACTTCCCAGTCCGGGCTTAATGTTAAAATCGGTATATAACCTTTAGGGCCAGTCACCGCGGCACTGATCTGTCGAGCCAACCGGACGCGTACGTGAGCCGTAAGAGCAGACACTGATTTTTGCCCCTGCCCGCACCCTTCTTGAAGAGCCTCGAGAATACCCGAGAGATCTCTTATGGAAATCCGCTCAGCGAGCAGTCCTTGGAGAACGCGCTGTATAACGCTGACTGAGAGCTGAGAAGGAACAAGGTCAACAATCAGCTTCTGCTGATCGCGCGGCATTTCGTCCAAGAGCTTCTGCGTTTCCGTGTAAGAAAGAAGGTCAGACATATTTTCACGAACCAGCTCAGTCAGATGTGTAACGATCACGCTCGCCGGATCCACCACCGTGTATCCCTGCATGATCGCTTTTTCCCGCAGGTTCTGATCGATCCAGAGAGCTGGCAGGTTGAAAGCTGGCTCCCGCGTCTGCTCACCAGGTAAATCGGGTAAACCGCCTCTGGGATTCATGGCCATAAGACGGCTTATTTGTACTTCCCCATGACCAATTTCTATTTCCTTGATCCTTACAGAATAAGCATCTGCAGAAAGCTGTAGGTTATCCTGTATTCGAACAGGAGGCAGGATAAAGCCCATCTCTCCAGCAATTGTTCGCCTTAGAATCTTGATCTGTTCGGTCAGGCGCGCGCCATCACCACTGGCAATTGACAGGAGATTGAACCCCAGCTCAAGCCGCAGCAGATCAACCCGCAAGCTCTCTGAAATAGGTACCTCAGTGGCCTGAGTGTTTTCAGGCAAACTGACCGCGTCGCCATCAGAATCCTGGTCCTGAATTGGCGATCGATGTCGAAACCAGGCTCCGGCTCCAGCAAGAGCGGCAAGTGCCAAGAAAGGTAGAGCTGGAAGTCCCGGCATAAGAGCCAAAACCGCTGCAGAACCTGCGGCCAATGCTAATGGCTTCGGATTACCGCCAAGCTGTCGAACAAGCGTGACATCTGCCGCTCCTTCAGTGCCTCCTTTTGTCACAACAATGCCGGAAGCCGTAGAAACCAGAAGAGCTGGAATCTGGGAAACCAGTCCATCGCCAATCGTCAATGTCGTAAAAGCGGAAGCAGCATCAACGATCGACATCCCGTGTCGACCAATGCCAATGGCCAAGCCCCCGACAATATTGATGGCCGTAATGATCAGACTGGCAATTGCATCCCCACGGACAAACTTGGCTGCACCGTCCATCGCGCCATAAAAGCCGCTTTCCTCTTGGAGCTCTTTTCGCCTTTGTCGAGCCACTTTATCGCTGATTGCACCAGACGAAAGCTCAGCATCAATCGCCATCTGTTTTCCAGGCATTGCATCCAGGGAAAACCGGGCTGCCACTTCAGCAATTCGACCTGAACCTTTGGTAATGACCATAAAGTTCACGACAAGAAGAATGGCAAACAGAATGGCACCAATGACAACGTCGCCACCCATGAGAAAACCACCGAACGCAGCTACGACGTGTCCGGCAGCATAGGTCCCTTCATATCCGTGACTGAGGATAAGACGTGTTGTAGCAACCTCAAGCGACAAACGCAGCAAAGTCGTTAAAAGTAATAACGTCGGGAAAGATGTAAAATCCAACGGGCGCGTAAGAAAGAGCGCGACCATCAGAACCAATACGGAGGCCGTAACTGAAAGAGCCAGCCCCACATCCAGAATGAATGTTGGAAGAGGCAGAACAAGTACGGAGAGGAGTGCTGCAACCGCTAAAGCCAGCCCTACATCAGATCCCGGCAGCCAGCGCGCATACCCTCGCGCCCAATTTGGAAGAGGTATCTTTTGGAGCGCATCAGAAATCGCAGGCATTTTCAGAACAACAGGAAGATTGCCTCGCGCCTCACTCATCGGCCTCTCTCCGCAAATAAAAACGGAGGAACCTATTTTCGCTCCGGGTGTAAGAAGTATCTCCCCAGAAAGTTAAGTATCCGTAAAAACGCCGATTAGTTTTTAGCTTTTTCGGATTTAATGATCTCTGTCATCGTTACGCCCAGCCGGGACTCATCAACCATGACAACCTCTCCCCTCGCGATTAATCTGTTATTCACCAGAATATCGATGGAATCGCCGATTTTTCGGTCCAGCTCAACAACGGCCCCGCGCCCCAGACGCAGTAATTGGCTAACCTGCATGGTCGTTCTGCCGAGTACCGCACTTACCGTTACAGGAATATCGTAAATCGCCTCCAGGTCATGCGCGAACCTTGGAACTTCATTTGCTGAGGACGGCATTTCCTCAACGCTATCAATCTCAAATTCTTTTTTTGTCTCAGTCATCATCAGTACTCCTATGAATCAGCTCAATATTTTAAAATTGGATAGAATATCCTGAGCGATACTCCCTGCATTTCGAAAAGCCTGTCCTTCAGGCCATGAGAACCTAAAATCACCAGGCGCAAGAGTATCGTTGACATGACAATCGACCTCCGACACCCCCGCTTGCGTACATAGGCCGGACAGATAATTTATTTCATGCTCCGGTGCCTCTATGCGCAACCGCACGGCCCTTTTAAGGAAAGGCACAATTTTACACAGTACGGCATCACGCTCTTTTTTTCCCATATCTTGAAGCAAAGATGGAAAAAGCGCTGCCATCTGAGAAAGTAATACTGCGGCAGCTTCCTCAGACATTTTTCTTACGATGTCCTCGGATTGGGCGTTCATTTGCGTGATAAGCTCAAGAATTTTCTTCTCAACACCAATTTGCCATTTCTCTTTTTCGAGAACCAAGCATTGCCGCTCTTCACGCCTTCCCTTTTCCTCCCCTACACGCCGTGCATTTTCTAGATCCTCGTCTGTATAAGAGGGAGGTAGAACTTCCGGCTCACGCTCCATCTCTGCATGCACGTTTGGCTGGTCATCTGCCGGGACGGGAAAATCAAAATCTTCCGCATACAGAACACCCGCAACCCGATCCGGCCTTTCGTAATCCATCATTGTCACAGGAGCATCTCATTACCTGCCTGCTCCTGATCCAGAATCTCTATCTCTCCCCGATCAAGCAGACTCTTGGCGACAATCACAATCTCACTTTGAGCTGCATCTACATCCTTGATGCGGACAGGTCCCAATGCTTCCACTTCGTCCATGAGAATACGAGCAGCTCGCTCAGACATCGCCGCGAGAAACGCACTTTTAAGTTTTTCACTCGCCCCCTTGAGAGCCATAGGAAGGATTTCCCGGGAGATCTGATTCAGCAGTACCATCAGACCTTCAGGCGGAACCTGGGCCAACTCCTCGAATGTAAACATAAGGCTCTTGATACGTTCTGCGTCATCTTGGCTACGCTCTTCGAGCGCAGTCATGAAACGCGCTTCCAGACGACGATCGAAATTATTGAAAATATCCGCGAGCACTTCGTGGCTATCGCGATGAGCCCCACGAGGCAGGTTTGAGACGAATTCTGACCTCAACGTCTGCTCAACGCTATGCAGAACTCCTTTCTGAACATTTTCCATCTTCAGCATACGTGTCATGACATCCAGAGAAAAATCCTCTGGAAGAAGAGACAATACCCGTGCGGCATGAGCCGCTTTAATGCGACTTAATACTACAGCAACTGTCTGGGGATATTCGTTACGGAGATAATTTGCCAGGACTGTCTCGGAGATATTCCCTAGCTTATCCCACATGGTCCGCCCTGCTGGACCACGAATTTCTTCCATAATCGCCGCAGCGCGGCCAGCAGGAAGCGCATTTTTCAGAAGGCGCTCAGTGGTCTCGATATCGCCGATAAGAACTTCAGAGGACCCGAGACTACGACTGAACTCATGACAGACACTTTCGACCGTTTCAGCCGAAACCATCCCTAGCTGAGACATTGCAGAAGAAATTTCACGGATTTCCTCCTCGTGCATTTGCTCGAACAGTCGAGCGCAGTTCTCTTCGCCCAGCGCCATCATCAGAATGGCTGCTTTCTGCGCGCCCGTAACGGCTTTCTCCATTCCAATCATTTCAGCGCCCTTCCTGCTGAGGCATGAGCCAACTCCGCATCAGAGCGATGCTTTCCGTCGGATGCGTTTCCACCAGATCCACGACTTTTTGTACCGATGAGGCGCGAATTCTTCCGGCAACACCATTAACCACAATTGTTTCTTCACCATCCTGAAGTTCTGCGTCTACGATGTCATATGGAGCGGGCAGCAAGCTGCCTCCCGGGCTTCCACTATCCCCTGTAGCTCGGACGGCAGGCCCCGCAAGAGCCAGGCCGCCGCTCACATCCCTGGACAACGTCGAAACGTCAGTTGCACTCGTTCCGGGCAGAGGGCGCAACAACGGACGGACTACGAAGAAAAGGACCATCAACAGGCAAAGCGAAAAAATGCCAAACCGGATGGCTTGCATCTCGTTCGAGCGATTAAGCAGTCCATTCATGAAACCCGTCGAAACAGGCGGCATGACTGCATCCAGATCAGAGAACTGCATGGACATGACCGTAACAACGTCTCCACGCGTCTGATCAAAGCCTATGGCGCTTTTCGTAAGCGCTGTAAGCCGCTCCAGCTCCGCCTGACTACGAGGCTGCCAGATATGCTGGCCCTTTGAATCCGCCTGATTAACACCATCAACCATTACGGCGACACTGATCCGGGCAATTCGGGGCTGGTCCTGTACCAGTGTGCGAACCTTTTTGCCGATCTCATAATTGTCCGTCTGTTCCTGTCGGCTGCTCTGACTTCCATTCTGGGGCTGACCAGCATTCGCATTCGGCAGATTGTTAGCGACCGTCGTGTTGTTTGAGGCCTGCGTGTTGATGTTCTTTTCATTTTTCGTTTGCTGTGAACGAAGAACCTGCTGATCAGGATCGTAACTTTCTTGGGTTTCTTTGACGTGATCATTATTCATCGCAACTGTGGCATCCACACGCACACGCCCAACGCCGACTGACGCACCCAGCATATCTTCCACCTCACGTGAGATGCGTTGTTCCAAGGCCTGACGCTGTGCTTCAGCCGTCTGATTGCCATCCAGACCTCCACCACCTTGACGAAGCAGGACGTGTCCACGGTTATCCACGAGCGAAATATTTTTGGCGTCGAGGCCGGGGACAGCAGCAGAAACCAGATTGACCACGGCCGCTACACTTTCCTCATCCAGTCGGCGTGCGCCATCCATTGAAAGAAGAACACTTGCCTGCGCGCCCTGCTCATCTGTGGAAAAAAGTTCTCGATGCCGCAGAACAAGATGGACACGTGCATTTCTGACACCGTGAATCAGGCGGATCGACCGTTCCAATTCGCCTTCGAGAGCACGCGTTTCGTTAATTGTCTGCTCGAACTGGGTCGCAGTGAAACTGTTGCCCTTGTCGAAAATTTCATAGCCCACGGACCCACCGGAAGGCAGACCACTTTTCGCAAGCAGAAGGCGCGCCTTGGCGACATCATCATCCGGCACCATGATCGTGGCGCCCTGATCCTGGAGATGGTAGGAAATATGATCCTTGGCAAGCTGATCCACGATCTCGCCGGCTTCCCGGGGATCGAGATCCCGATAGAGAAGCGCGTTGGCTGAGTCTGCCCCGTGCATGACCAGCACACCAAGAAGCACCAGCATGGCCGCTCCCACGCCTCCCAGAGCGGCCAGACGTGGCAGACCAAGCTGTTTGAGATTTGCCAGAAAAGCCTTCACTTGAAGTCCCACCTCATGGAGGCAAACCTATCTACAGACCTGTCTGGCAACAGCATTTTGCCCATCCACATGCGTGTCACCCTTAACGCTGCAATTACTGATGAGCATTGTGTATGGAAAAGGTTAATGCCTACTTAAAACGAGCGCAGTTTTCCTCATCGCGTTGTCAGGCTCCAGAAAAGCCATCAAGATCGCTTAGTGCGATTGATGTATCACCCATTTGCACATTCACGCCGCTGGATGTCCGGTTCAAGCCGGTTACGGTACCAGAAACTGTTGTTGAAAGAGCCGTGGAACTTCCCGTTGTATCCGTGCCCTCTACGGCGACAAAATACTGCCCATCCGATAGCTGCGTGCCACTATCGCTAACACCATTCCAAGACCAAGAATTTGTACCGACCTGAGCCGTTACGGTATCGGTCTTGACCACCTGGCCATTAGAATCGGTCACAGCAATCGCTACAGGGCCGGCTACACTCGCGACAAAACTCATAGAACCATTCCCATTTTGCAATGGTAGCGCTGACGAGGTTGCCGTCGTTGTTTTTCCAATCAGCCCGATACCGGATGTCATCTGTGTGTCCTGCGTAGCCGTAAGGAGGCTGGTCAGATTGCTGTTGGTTTCCACCTGCTGCTGTACACCCGCGAACTGGGCCAACTCACTGGTAAAACTGTCTGTGCTCGTCGGGTTGCTAGGATCCTGATGCTGAAGCTGAGTTGTCAGCAGCGTCAGGAACTGATTGAAATTTCCAGCCAATGATGAGAGCGCAGCACTGGCAACACTACTTGTCGTAGACGTTGATGAAGACGTATTGGAGGTCTGTGAGGCCGCTTTCGATTTAGCCGCAGAAACGGCCTGACTAAGCAGCGACGTGGCACTGCTGGCCGTAGTGCTGACAGAAGACACCATAAAAAACCTTCCTTCAGGCTGTCAGATCAACAACGCCACGAAGCAGTGTTCGAGACGATTGAGCAGATGCTTGTGTTTTGTTTCTGGAAATCGAAGGCGATCCAAGATGCTCAGCATCCCCGGTCGCCAAACGGTTTTCCTGACCAGATCCGTCCCCCGAACTCTCAGAGAAATGTCCCATCAGGCTCAGCGTGAGATCTGTCGGGATAATGGGCTGATCAGGTGATATTGGAATGATACCCTGGTTCAAAGTGGCAAAAAGCTCACTTTTATCCTCCGCCAGAGATTGGAGAACATCAGGATTTTCAGCGCGGATATGAACATGTCGTTCGCCATCTTCCGCCTGGTCAATGGAAACATGAACCTTTCCACCTTCCCCCAGGGACATTTCAATCTCTGTGTTGAGATGACTTGCGGAAGATAGATGGGAGATGACCGGCATGTCCTCCTGTGCCGGAGCGGACCTGACGTCAGAACGCGCAGAAACCGTTTCGACGGTTGACGCCTGCCCTTTACTTCCATCCGCCGCATCAGAACCTTCTGCTCGCATATTCGATACAGGAGTTAATGAAGATCCGATTGTCCCAGGAAATGAAATATTTTCCTGTGTTGCGCTTTGTTCAGACACCGAGAAGTCGTCCTCAACTGAGACCACTTCATCTTCTGGCGTACTATCCAAGAGAGTGGAGGCAATAGGGGCGGCTAAGTTGTCATCTACAGACTGTGTTGCGTTATCAGGCGCAGAGACCGCACTTCCAGTCGCTGTGTTTTGCATCGCGACAGGTTCAGAAGGGATTGTCTGCCCACTCTCAGGGCGTATCTGTGTTGTCAAATTTAATACCTGAAGAGAGACATCTTTGGCCGCTGGAGACTCAGGAGTGTTTTTGACGGACTCTTCGGCAGAAATTGAGGTCTCGCTTTCCGGTTCTTCTGTTCCGGATGATGACTTCGACTGCACTTCCTTCTCATCGGTCTCAGACGAAATTTTCTCTGCGGAAGATGTTGAAGGTCCACCCGAACGAAGCTGTACTGACTGGGGTTCAGCTTTCAAAACTGGGGTTTTTTGAGTTTTCTGATCACAGTTTTGACGCAGTTCGCTTTGACCCACAGTACTTGAGGTCGAAGCCTTCTGTATCTTGTTATCCTGAATAGGATTGGGCGTTTCCGGAAACGGATCAGGTTCTTTTTTCCCTGATAACTGCGCCGCATTATTACGCACGGGCGTTTTCGAGACCAGCTCTTCACCAGTGTGAACGTAGCTTTTGAGAAAATCCTGAAACCGTTCTGTTGAAGCGAGTTGCGCTCCTACAAGAACAGACGACCAGTTCTGATCACCCCCTGCATGTAGGGAGGGTAGAATTTGTAACAACACCAAGCCCTCCCCGACTGTGAGTAACGGACATCCGGGGAGGAGAATTGCACAATAGATGTGAAGAAAAGGTTTATGACGTACCCCTCTATTCAGAGGGATACGAAAGCTCAGTTCTGAATATGATCATACCCTGGCGATCCCGGGAACGGACCGCGAGCCACTGCTGCAGGGTTAGGGCAAACAGGCGGATTACCATCCAGGGCAAAAGCCTGAACCGTGTGGGTTGCCTGGGCCACAAGCCCGCGAACGGCCAAAGGCTGTGCCAGCCGAACATTCGCCAAAAGTTCTTCCGGCAGAATGACCGTTGTTCCGTCTCTCAACAGTACGCCACTCGGCGTAATCCGAGAAACAATACCCTTCGTGACCGGAAGCGGCGACATATCATAAAGACAGGGCGCAGCGTCAGCCACCAAAGGAGCGGAAAGAGCCAGTAGCAGACTGGCGAATGCGAAAGGTTTCAATGCCGGAAATGCCTCATGCCTGTGAAGACCATGGCAATACCCGCCGCATCTGCGGCGTCGATCACCTCTTGATCGCGAATGGAGCCACCTGGCTGGATCACAGCGACAGCACCGGCAGCAACAACACTTTCCAGACCATCCGCGAAGGGGAAGAACGCATCCGAGGCTGCGACAGAGCCCTTGGTCAACGGCGCGGCCTCACCAGCGACCTCTGCGGCGTCCTCGCTCTTGCGCGCTGCAATCCGTGCGCTGTCGACCCGTGACATCTGACCCGCACCAATACCAACTGTCGCATTTTCACGGACATAAATTACGGCGTTGGATTTAACATGCTTGGCCACCCGGAATGCGAAAAGAAGATCTTTCATTTCCTGAGCAGTCGGCGCTCTCTTTGTGACGACCTTCAGATCCTGTTCTGTCACACGACCTGCATCCCGGCTCTGTGCCAGGAAGCCACCTGCTACAGAGCGGAACGCCAGCCCTTCAGCAGTAGGGTCAGGCATACCGCCGGTCAGCAGAAGGCGCAGGTTTTTCTTGCGGGACAGAATTTCGATAGCCCGCTCGTCTGCATCAGGTGCCACAATCACTTCCGTGAAGATGGAACTGATCCGCTGAGCCGTCGCACCATCCAGAGTACGGTTCACAGCAACGATGCCACCGAATGCTGAAACCGGATCACAACGCAGAGCGGCAATCCAGGCGTCTTCCAACGTAGCCGCAGAAGCCACGCCACACGGATTGGCGTGCTTCACGATTACGACGGTAGGCGCATCAAACTCTGCCACCGCTTCAAACGCGGCATCCGTATCATTCAGGTTGTTGTAGCTGAGCGCTTTACCCTGAACCTGACGTGCTGTCGCAATCCCCGCCCGCGTGCTGCCATCGCGATAAAAAGCAGCTTTCTGATGCGGATTTTCGCCATAACGCAGCAATTCATCACGTGAGCCGCTCAGCGTCAGAACCGGCGGCAGAAGTTCCCCTGCCCGCTCTGCAAACCAGCGCGAAATCATGCCGTCATAAGACGCCGTATGAGCATAGGCGGCACCGGCATAATCCCGGCGTTCGCTCAGATAGGTTCCACCAGCCTCAATCGACTTTACAAAGTCACCATATTGGTCCGGCGATGTCAGGATCGCGACATGCCCGAAATTCTTGGCAGCCGCGCGGATCATGGCAGGGCCACCAATGTCGATGTTCTCGATGCAATCTTCGTCACCAGCACCGGAAGCAACGGTTGCCGCAAACGGATAGAGATTGACGCAGACAAGGTCGATCGGAGCGATGCCATGCTCTTCCATCTGGCTCAGATGAGCCGGAAGATCACGACGTCCCAGAATGCCACCATGAACCTGCGGTACCAGCGTCTTGACGCGGCCATCAAGGATTTCAGGAAAGCCGGTATGTTCGGAAACATCCTTGACTGTCAGACCTGCCTCACGCAGCGCCCGTGCCGAGCCCCCCGTCGAAAGCAGTTCTGCACCGTGGGCTGCAAGTGCACGCCCCAGTTCAATCAATCCCGCCTTGTCAGAGACGGAGAGAAGGGCGCGACGGACGGGGAGTCGGGTCTCAGTCATGATGGAACTGCAATATCCTTCAAAACATGTCCATGCAACCGCTGGTGATGCATGGCAGGAGGAGCGTGATCGCCGAATGGATCACGGCCCGCGAACCCTGCCCAACCCAATAAAAACAGGGTGGGCAGAAGAAGCATGATCTCACCCAAGCCGCCCGTACGGACGTAGGGCCAGAAAGACAGTCGGGAACGGCTCAACGGCGCGAGAAGCTGGCACCCACCGGTTGGGAGATCAGCAGCAATATGTGTCGCAGCCCCCAGAAGAAGGGCACCGACCGGGCCATACAGGGCATCTTTGCCCATGGTAGCGGAAACCAGACACGCAGCCAGAAGCAGAACAACGCCAGAATGCGTTAATCCACGATGACCTACCGTTCGAGCCAGAAAGCGGGACAGGAGTTTCACCCTCGCGCCAAGCATTGAGCGTTCCGTATCAATATCAGGCAGCAGGCTGCCGAGGAGCCCCGTACACACGGAAAGCGGCTCTGATGCAAGAATGTGCCACCGCATGGCACATAGTACGGCGAAACCGCCGATGAGGAGATGAGAGCGTCCAGTCACGCGCTCTTATGATCCGCTTCATCGCCTCAGAAAAGAGATAATCCCTTATTTTCTCACGATAAATTCCTTAAATCCCACAAACAGGCTACTTGTGATGTTCCCAATCCGTTCATGGCGCACCAACAGCAGCATTACGACAATAAAAAAGGCGATCCGAAGTTTCTCCGAATCGCCTTTGTTCCTCACAAACAGTCTGCTGTTCAGCTCTGACGGAGCAGTGCGGCAGCCGTCGCACGCTGTGTGACGGTCTTGGCATCAAATTCGCCAGCCGTAATCCAGGAGCCGCCGACACAGGACACTGAGGGAAGTGACAGCCATTCCGGTGCGCTTGCTTCCGTAATCCCACCGGTCGGGCAGAAACGGACATTCCCGAACACACTCGCCAGGCTCTTCAGAGCCGGAATCCCGCCATTGGTTACGGCCGGGAAAAACTTGAAACGCGTCAGGCCCAGATCCAGACCGCGCATGATATCGCCAGCATTCGCCACACCCGGAAGGAAAGGCACATCATGATCGCGGGCAGCATCCGCCAGCGGTGCAGTCAGACCTGGGCTAACAATGAAGCGTGAACCGGCCTTCACGGAACGCTCCAGATCCTTCGGGTTCAGAACCGTGCCTGCACCGACGAAAGCACCGTCTACCTTGGACATCTCTTCGATCACTTCAAGCGCACAAGGCGTCCGCAGCGTAACTTCGAGCGTGCTCAGGCCACCGGCGACCAGCGCTTCTGCCAGCGGGCGAGCCTGTGCCACGTCATTGACCACCAGCACCGGAATGACCGGGCAACGGGTCATGACGGCATCAAGTTTTGCGGTATCAGTCATGAAAATTGTCCTTAGTGAATATCGTCGCCAACGGTTTCGATCACGCGGTCCATCTGAGACAGCATCGCGGATGCGCCAGCCTCAGCAGGATCATGCACCGAACGCATGAGCGCGAAAAGCTCGCGGCCTGTTCCCAGACCTGGCGGTGGCGGCGGCACAACGTCACGGGCGTCCCACTCAGCCGCATCCACCAGAACCTCGATCTGCCCCGTCACAGCGCAAACACGGATCATGTCGCCATCTCGCACCTTCGCGATCGGGCCCCCGACCTGAGCTTCCGGGCCAACGTGAATGGCAGCCGGAACCTTACCGCTCGCGCCGGACATGCGACCATCCGTGAGCAGCGCAACCTTGTAGCCACGATCCTGAAGCACACCCAGCGTCGGTGTCAGCTTGTGGAGCTCTGGCATTCCATTGGCTTCCGGCCCCTGGAAACGCACGACTACGACGACATCCCGCTCCAGTTCGCCATTCTGGAATGCCGTTGCCACGTCATGCTGGTCGTGGAAAACACGCGCAGGCGCTTCAACCGTCAGATGCTCTTCGGAGATTGCGCTGCTCTTATAAATGCCACGCCCCACATTGCCCTTCATGAGCTTGATGCCGCCATCCGCCTTGAAGGGCTCGCTGACATCCCGAAGGATATCCCGATCCAGTGAAGGCTTGGCGTGGGTGTAGACCACCTCATCGTCCTGCAGGCTGGCACGGCAGGCATAATCTGCAAAACCGCCCCGTGAGACTGTCATAATATCCGTGTGCAGCAGACCAGCGCGGGACAGTTCAGCAATCACGGTCGGCATTCCACCAACATGATTGAACGCATTCACATCTTCCGATCCGCTCGGGTAAACGCGCGTCATCAGCGGTACGGCAGCAGAAAGACGGCTCAGATCTTCCCAGTCAATGATGATACCTGCAGCACGGGCAATCGCTGGCAAATGGATCGTGTGATTGGTCGAACCACCTGTTGCCAGCAGGCCAACAGCCGCATTGACGATCGCCTTCTCATCCACGCAATGCGCCAGCGGACGGACATCTTCACCGTTGAGACCAATCTCTGCCAGACGGTGAACACTGGCTCGAGTCACAGCCTGGCGCAGAGGCGTATTCGGATTGATGAAGGCGGAATCCGGCATCATCAGACCCATGATCTCGACCATCATCTGGTTCGTATTGGCCGTACCATAGAAGGTGCAGGTTCCAGCGCTGTGATAGGACGCGTTTTCCGCCTCCATCAGGCGATCCTGCCCAACCTTGCCCTGAACATAGAGCTGGCGGATCCGCTGCTTTTCCTTATTGGGCAGGCCGGACGGCATCGGACCAGCAGGAATAAGAATGGTTGGCAGGTGCCCGAAGCGGAGCGCACCCATCAGAAGCCCAGGCACGATCTTGTCACAGATGCCAAGCAGCGCAACGCCTTCAAACATGCCATGGCTCAGCCCAACAGCCGTGGACATGGCAATCACGTCACGGGAGAACAGGGACAATTCCATGCCCTCCTGTCCCTGCGTCACACCATCGCACATGGCAGGCGCACCACCCGCGACCTGAGCCGTCGCACCGACCTCACGGGCGAACAGCTTGATCTGATCGGGGTAACGGCCATAGGGCTGATGCGCCGAAAGCATGTCATTATACGTCGTGACGATCCCGAGATTGGTACTCGTGGGACGCATGAGGTCCGGTTTGTCAGATGCGGCAGCAGCAATGGCGTGAGCGAGGTTTCCGCAGGCCAGACGCGGACGCGAGACGCCCTTCGCCCGGTTCCGCTCCATCAGAGCAAGATAACGGCGACGGGAGACTTTCGAACGCTCGATAATCCGGGCGGTCACACTCTCGACGACGGAATTCAAAGACATTGGAACACTCGCTGCTCAACTGACACACGCGCTGCCAGACGGAAAAAACGTTCTTTCCGCTGAAAGACACAGCCTCGTGAAGGGGCTATGTTCATACGGAAACGGACTTGCAACGGCAACCACCCCTTCCCGTGCTTTAGGGAAATATTTTTATTTTATTTCTTTTTGTTGAGTTTTTTCTTTCCATTTAGAACATAAACGCCACACAAAATGGAAACAAAATACCCAGAAAGCTTGCGCTTACAATTTAAGAATGATCCATTTTCCGAGAAATTTTCTGTATTATTAAAATCAAGAAACAGAGAAGCAAGTATTCTGTACAAATTTTATCCGAATAATCGACGAAAAATAAACCATATTTCAATTGAAATTGCGACCGACACGCCCACATACAAGCGGAATAGACTTATTGATTACAGGATATTTCCATGAAGATTTTCTTTTCTCTTCTTGCATCCGCTGTTCTGACGCTCTCAACCGTTCCGGCTCACGCCTCATCACTCCACAAGGATTGGGAATCTTTCAAAGCACATCGAGCATTCCACCACCTGTCCTCAGATGGCCAGCACACCATGACGGACATTCTGAAAGCCCGACAGATTCTGGCTGCCGGACAGACTGACGCGGCGATCCCAGCCCTTTATGATGCGCAGAAGCGCCTCGTTGCAGCCACGAAGGCCACCCAGAAGTTCCAGGCTGCAGAAAGTGAGCTTCATACAGCACCAGGCCACCCCCTTCCTCCGGAGCATCACGCAGCCACAGGTCAGCTTGACTGGCTGCCAGTTGGGGGCGAATTCATTGCCAGCGAAACGCTCGCGCCAGAGCAGAAAGCCGCCATCGCATCAGCCAATACGCAGTTGAAAAACGGTGACACTGATGCCGCGTCTCAGACAATGAAGGTTGTCGGCCAGAATGCAGACTTCATTCTTGCGCTCGCACCCATTTCGCCACTTCAGGGCACCATCAACCGCGCAACTGTCTTCACTGAAGGACGACACCCAAAAGAGGCCATGGAAGCTCTTGATGAAGCGTTGAACTCCATCGTGTTTGTTTCTGAAGACTTTGTGACATCCATCGTTCCCGACAAGACTTCTTCTACCAACAAGTAATTTCGCCCCTGCAAAAGGGCGAATAAAAAAGGCGACACCTCCGAAGATGTGTCGCCTTTTTTATTCAGTATTTCAGAAGTAACTTTAGGCTGAAAGCGCCTGAGCACCTTCTACAACGTCCGCCACGAGATATGGACCAGCGCCCGCAATTTCCAGCGTCAGGATGCTACTAACATTCGTCGCACAGGCGGGAAGTACAAGGAACGCATAGCCCGTAGTCCAGCGATGCGTACCTTCCGATGCATTCCAGCCCGAAAGCTGACCGTCCAGATGGGAGACAATCCTATGCTGGTTTGCATTCGAAGACGTCAGATGAGCCGCACCCACCAGTACACCCAACTGACGACGATCATCCACGAATGGCCCGATCGTGTCACAAGGACGGCTGGTGCGGGAAACCACATAAACCCCACGCGTACCAGATGGCAGCATGAACGACACGTCTGAACCGACCTGACGCAGCGGATGAACCGTCAGCCCTTCGGTCGTCACCAGATGCAAACCTGCATCTGTCGTTACTTCAGCGGCACCGTCTACAGAAACACCCTGCTCGATCGAACGAGCGGCAAGAGATACATGAAGTGGCTCAACAATATCCCGAGCAGTCATGAGGGGCGCAGCTGCATCCGCCCATGTCTTGGCCCGCAGGGAAATGATGTTGTCGCTCCCTTCAAAGATGCCCTTGTGCCCCGTATCCAGGAAGGATTCTGTCGCACAGTCATCCGCGAAGATCACAGAGTGATCAGCCGTCTCGATATGATAGTAGAAGAAGCTGCTTTGGCTGCGATCGTATGCAATAGAACCACCATTGACGAGCATACGGACAGGAACAAAACCGCCATTCAGAAACAGGCTATGCTCGGACGTGACAAACAAATCACGCGAGGGAACGCCTTCAGCGATAGCACCGGCCGCAATACGGACCGGGTAGCCTGCCTCATCCGCTGGAAGACCAGCTCGCGTATAAGCAAATTTCCGTCCCGTCCAGACGATCTCACGAGCAACTGACTGGCCATCAACCAGAGCAGCAACCTGTTCGCCGACCTGAATATCCTCGACGGCCTTTTCAGAACCATCAGCCATCCGGATCATCGCGCCGGCAAGGAAACAGACATATACATTGGAACCGATGTCACCGACAATGTACTCACCATCGCTCGTCTTGTTCGAGGGAAGAGTTTTAGCCGTTCCGCTCAGAACTGAACTCTTAGCCGGAACGAGAACCTCAAAACCAAGATAGCCGCTGCTCTTACTGCCAGCAGGCTTGAATGTCTTGTCGTAAATCAGCTCAGAACCGTTGGCGGTGCTGGTGCCGTAGGTTCCAACAATACGGACAGAACCGTCGCTGGTCACACCTTCAGCCACAATGCTAACGGCCTTATTGGGCTTGTCATCACTGGTAACAAGACCATCAATGACAGCAGACTGAATGGACTGCCACGTCCACGTCGACTGACCCGTACCGCCCTTGCCCGGATTATACTCGCTGTAAACCCACTTCGGTGTTGCATCCAGTTTCAGGGATGAACCCGAAACGCTCATGTTGATTGTACCATTAACGTGAGCGTTAGACGCAATTTCCAGATATGCGCCATTAACATTGATCCCGCCGCTGGCATCGTTTGTAGCGCTGTTAGTAACAGCCTTTCCGATCGTCACATTATCAGGAACCACATAGTATTTCCCGGCCTTAAGGGTAATAGTTCCTGAATTACTGGAAAGAATATAAGGGTCAGTCTTCGTCCCGCTTCCCCCGCTTGTGGTAGGAGCCGAAGCCGTTGCCTGAGCCGCGGCAGTTGTTGAACTGTTATCGGTTTTGTTCCGGGACGACATATCATTTCCCTCAAAATATTTCAAAAAAACACATCACAGCGAACCGAAAGAAACCTTTCGTCACACTCAGGCTGATAGCGTTAATTTTTTTTGAAAAAAAGAGAAAAAGCAGTACAAATACATTATTAACGAGTTTTTATCGAAAAACCTTAGAGCCTGTTTGGAAAATCGATCTGATGTGATTCAAGCT
>NZ_BANH01000004.1 GCF_000964465.1 Gluconobacter thailandicus F149-1 = NBRC 100600
CTCGCCGCAACCGTCATCTTCTGGCTATGAGTCCTGAGCCTAGCCTGGACAAACAACACCGCATCTGAAGCCCGAGGATCATTTCCTTTTTTCTTGGTGTCAGACGCTGTGCTGTATTCGAAGCTGCCCCACACGTCCCACACCGGGGGGGCGTTTGGATCAGTAGGAACAGCAACCTGTTGCGGCTGGGGAGCGGCCGGCACGCCGCTCTGACCCATGCCTACATCGAGCGCAGGAACAACCTTGCGGGCAGATGCTTCCACCTTGCCCACATAGCCATTCGTAAAGCCGCGCTGTGCATCTCCGGTATTGTATCGGGAGATTGTTACCCGAAGCGCCTTCTGCTGCGCCTCGTGGCTCTCACCGCCAACATAGGTATCGGATAGGATAATCGACGCCGCACCTATCGAAACACAGGGGTCAAACGCATCCTGAACCCGTAATCCAAGAGCGGGCAGGTTATGCGAATTGATCTGCATAAGCCCAAGATCGACCGAATGGCCGATCGAGATCAGTCGGCTTGCCAGCTCCGCAGCTTCGGCATCTGTTTCCAGATTGAACGCTTTTTTCGTGTTGTTGTCGTGAACCAGAAATGGATCAAACCCTGATTCAGTCTGCGCGATCGAGGCCAAAGTAATAGGCGCGACATTCGGACCGCATTTCAGCGCGAGCTGTCCGAAATCCTTTATTGCCAAAGGCTGCGCGCACACTTCGCCCGCTGCGAGCGGTAATAATAACGCGGCAGCAGCAAAGTGTGCGGTTTTTAGATTACTCTTTGTCGCCTTCCGACGTGACCATATCTGCGGGATGGTCGCCGAGATCTTCAGGAAGGACGCCCACGAACGTATGAAGCGCGTTGTCGCCAGACGGATAAATCGTGATCCGTCCGTCGTAGCCGATGCTGCGGATGGTCTTATAGAGACTGCCGAGATTCTTGTACGTTCGTACGCCTTCGGTTCGGAACCTGGAAAGAATCCTGAACGTGCGGCTTTGTGTCCAGTCCGCTCGGAAATAGACCACAAAGACCGGTCCTTCATCGCTGTCCGGTCGTGCGACGATGAAAACGCCCAAAATTTTCCCGCCGTCCCGAAGTCCGACCTTGATGTCTGCCAGCTCGAACGGTTCCAGCAAGTGACAATCCCCCTTCCTACAATAGCCTTCTCCTGAACGCGGAGAGGCCCAGCAGGAAAACAAACCGGGGCGTTAAGTTTTGGCAAGGCCGAAGAATTTCGCATGGCAAGGACGAAACCTCTCGTTTGAGACACCCGATCGTCAGCGATCTGACCGCATCGAAATATCTTGCCTTGTAGAAATATCGAATTTTTCTCACGAGCCGCAACAAAAAAAGCCTTGGTCCAAGAAGTCGTTCAGGCTGATGAAATGATCTCGAACAGCGGTAATCCGTGGAAATTTAGAACAAATTACGTTCGACTTCTGTCGAACATAACGGAATTGTGACAAATGTAAAGAAAACGATCAGGCGTGAACGACGATATTTGTTATGTGGGATTTTCACTTTTTTTCGTGGCAAAAATGGTGCTGAAATGCCGTTCATGCTCAAAATAAATTTGTATCACTTTGTATATTCGTACTGATATTATAAATACGGAAAAAGGCGTTATAAACGATTATTCCACGTTTCGTTTGATGGTTCTGTATACTGTTGGGCGAGAAATAGAGAATACATCAGCTAAATCACTGATAGAATACTCACCAGTTTCGTGCATTCTGCGTAATTCTTGCTGTTGCCTTACGCTAAGTTTTGGCTTTTTGCCTTTTAGTTTACCTTTTTGTTTGGCAATTAACATGCCTTCGCGTGTTCGCTGTCGCACCAAATCGACTTCAAACTCGGCAAATGTTGCCAAGACGTTAAAGAACATCTTGCCCATTGGGTCAGTCGGATCATAGACGTTCGAGCCGATTGCCAGCTTCGCCCCTTTGGAGGTCAGCATTTCGGCAATGCTTCGCGCATCGGGAACAGATCGGGCGAGGCGATCAAGCTTCGGCACGACAAGCGTGTCACCCCGCCTTACCGCAGCCAGTGCCTGGTCAAGACCCGGCCGCTCCCGCTTCGTGCCAGAATATCCAAAATCGACATAGATGCGATCTTCATCCACCCCGAGAGTAGCGAGGGCAGCGCGTTGCGCGGCCAGATCCTGTGTGTCCCGTGAGCAACGGGCGTAACCGATCAGCATCATGTAACGTAAAGCCCCCCTCTATTGAGATTATTACCGTACCACCCTTATGAGACGAACTTTGTGTAGGGTTTTCGTTCCGCTGTCACGTCTTTTGAAAGTGTCCGTTTAACGATCGTCTTATGAGACACTATTTTTAAGAGGAGAACGGCATTGTCGTACCGGCCCGCCCTCACCGCTGCTGTTTCCCAACTGGTTTCACGTTTGAATGTCTGCCTGGTGTCAACAGTCCGAACGGTATTGCCAGCGAGCTCGTCCAAAAATGCCGCGTGGCCTCATCCAGATTATTTCACCAGCCCATGCCGGCGCGGTCATAGTCCGTCGGTTCGCGGCTAATATCCTCGGGTGTCATGTCGATAACCCTCTAGACGGAGACGATCGTCTTGGTGGCCTCACTGTCCAGACGATGACCCTGCCTAGGGGGAGAGTATCCCGCGAAAAAACAGACTCGCATCAGAACGGCTTATAGGCCGGATATGACCATGTGCTGCTTCCTGGGCACTATCTGAGTAAGAAGATCATGAGGGCTCGTTTCCACCGCGGAACCCCGTTCGATCGCATACGATCAGCGAGCACCCGATCAGTCGCGAATGTGTTCTTGAACATCGGGGAGACAGCTAATCGCTTAGCGACAGCGGCTTTCTCGCGTCGCAGTCGTTTTCGCTCCCTGATAATCAGGATGTCTCTCAGAAAACCCATTCTTCGTTTCCTCCTAGGTCTGCGCATAGCGCCGCGCCGAAGGCGAGCGGCGCCCTCCCCTTAAATCTATCAAAAAAAATCTTATTGAAGTTGTCCGGTGGACTTGTGGTCAGAGCCGGAGCGTGTGGGCAGGTCGAAGAGCTGTCCACACGCTTCGAGCGTTCGCCCTTGGGCGACTGTCCACAAATCCACCGGAAAACCGCAGGCAACTACCGGAAAAACCTATCGGTTTATTTATCGGGAATCATACCGGTTTTAGGGGGGTGGTGATTGCACCGTCCTTACGGGTGGCGATTGCACCGTCTTTTGGGGTGGTGATTGCACCGCATCCGGGTGGCGATTGCACCGGGATAACTTTTTTATCCACAGAGGCGAGCCTTTCTCCAAAAAAGGTGGCGATTGCACCGTGTTTTTGGTGGCTGTGAGGCGGATAAAAGGGGTGGTGATTGCACCGTCTTTCCTGCGGAGATCCGCTTGGAAAAAGGGTGGCGATTGCACCGTCTGTTTCTGAGGACGAATCGGACGCAAAGGGGTGGCGATTGCACCGCACCGAGGATGTCGGAATCGCTCCCAAAAGGGTGGTGATTGCACCGTGATAAACCGGGAGACACGCTGTCCAAAGGGTGGTGATTGCACCGCCCATTATACCCGAATTTTTGAGTTAAGCCTCTGACCCAATTACTTTTTGAAAAGAGACAACGGTCTGTCGCGGGACAGGGGGTGGCGATGCGATCAGCCTCAGACCCGTTCGAACCTGTTCTAGCTTCGCATCCGGATAAACAGCCGAAACCTGTCGCAAGGCTATCAGGAATGCCTTCTTGAAATTCTTGTCGTCCGTATATTCCTGCCCAAACTGTAGCCGAAGGTTGGACCAGGTGAGCCGTTCGCCAGATCCCCGCACGCGATGAAGCCGATGGGCAAGCCACGTATAGATGTCGAGTGCCAGTGCGGAATGCTGCAAGCCCTCAAGTGCACGAGGATCAAGGGGGACGGCGTTTTCTTTTAACTCGTGCCAGAATTTCTCGGACAGTTCGATTGTGCTGTCTTTAGCGAGATTTTTGGTCCACGCATCGAATTCGTCTACCGGTCGGGCGTTCAGATTGCGCGACCCGTAACCGAGCTTCATTTCACAGGCGCACAAGGCGTTCATCTGTGCCCTGAATGCCTCACGGGATGGGCCGTTTTGGCTGATGTTCAGCCGTTTCATGAATTCGCTGATGGTCCGGCCGACCGCGACAGTGCGCGATTTGGTCCGGATGGCTTCGGTACTGATATGGAAGAGGGCCAGGCGCGGCTTTGTCCCATAAGGAACGAAGAGCTTTTCCCAATGACCGTCGTTGTACATTTCGCCGGCTGTAATGAGCAGGGACGCCTTGCCATTGTTTCGCTCGAAGCGCGTTTCCTTCGTCCTTTTGCGGGGGAGCCCGACTTGGCAGAGGACCGTGTGCATGAACTCAATGTCGTCAGGCGGTGTTGCCTGGATTTCGGCCGAGAGCTGGATGACGCGCGCGGTTGTCGGAGAAAGCACAAGCTCACTCTGTTCAGGCGGTGATTTGCGTTTGCTCATTCGTCCGATCCCTCTCTTCCCTGCTACGTTGTTCAGCATATTGCGTGTGACGCAAGGCTTGTTTGTCTGCTTGATGATTCTGATCCGACGTTATCGTTTCGGTGCAGGTGATGGAAACAGATTTTATTATTATTCATTTGCGGACAAACGAAAAAAACTTGCCACCATCCAATATGCGCGGGCCTGAGATCATATAGATTTTGCACAACAGATGTATTTGGTCTGAAGTGACAGGCGAACTGTTTCACGTATCGAGCTTCCCTAGAAGGGCTGCGTTCTCGATTTCTTTCAAAAGCGGATGCTCACCGCTTTCGATCGACTCCCGAATGTTCGATGCGCTCTTACTGTCAGAAATTTCTTCGTACAGATCCGTGCAGAGCTTTTTCCATCCCGGCCAGTAATTGCTCCGTGCGAACTCATTGGAATCCCAAATGTCTTCCCACCACGGCTGGGAGGGCAGGTCGTGAAGCAGTGCTGACGGGTTGTGCCAACCGTCCTGAAGCTGGCGGTAGGTGCGCTCGCTTGCGATGTGGCTCGTGATTGCGAGATCCGGGGCCAGATCGCACTCGCTGTAGACCTGATAAAGCAGGTGCCAGACCTGAGTAAGATTACGCAGGGAACTCCGACCGCCCCCGCCCGTGTCCTCGGATACAACGTAAGGCGTGCGGATAACCAGATCCTTGTCAGCCCACTGTTTCACCAGGAGCAATCCACCGCGTTCGCCGGCGCATCGGATGAACCGTAGCCCCTGAAGGTGTGTTTTCAGGGTTTTGGGGTCTGCATCGAGCAGCCACAGGACCCCTTGACCGGCATTCTCTGGAATTCGGTCATACTCGCAAAGATATGGGGTGCCCTCGCCATAAGCCAGCCAGTCTGCCGATACCGAGCAGTAAGCGGCAATGGCCTTGAGTTGGGAAAGGCTGGGCTCAGCTATCCCCTCAATCCATTGTGCAACAGGCGTGACGTGATCTTCTCCGATCGCGTCAGCCAGGCGCGCGGCGCTATATGGTGGACGTGTCGAGAAATCGCTTGCTCGCCCGTTTTCTGCGAGGGCAATCGCTTGCTGCAAGCGTTGTGAAACTGCCTCGACCTGCATCATGGCGGGCTGGTCTGCCCACGCCTTCAGCGCAATTCTCAGTTCGGCTTCGACGGATCGGGCCGACGCCCCGGCCTTGCGCTTCAGAGCATTGATAAGAGTGTCGTCTAAATTCCTGATTGTCAGACTTGGCACAGGATCATCCTCCTTCGATAGAAGAATGATTGCACCTAGATGCTATCACAATGCAATCATTATCTTGATTGCATTATTATCACCGTCCAGTGAATGAGAAAACGAGTAGGAGAATGCCGGGACAGTCGTCGTCCACTTCCCGCGCTTCGGATTTAAGATAGCCCGCTCGCAAGCCTGAGATTTCAACAAACGACTCATGCTGCGTGGAAAGCGGTAACTGATGCTGACACGAGTGAAACCCTCGTGTCAGCATGGTGCAGCTCGCTCAATGAATGGAGTTTGTCGCAGGGCCATGCAGGAACCACACTGCCCCTGAGTTAATCCTGACCAACGGCGAGCGTATAGCCGCGTTTCTGCCGATAACGGACCATTTTCGACAGCGCATTGATGGCCGTACCTTCGTCCGGATAGAGATCGAGACACTGCGATCCCGTCGTGCCGATCCGGCCCCACTGCCGCACGAGCGCCGCGCCGCCGAACAGGTCAGGTTGAACGGACATCGCATAAAAGCGCCATTCATTCAGCTCCGGTCGAATACGCCGAAGACGTGCCGTAAGCGGGAACAACGCGAGCTGGGCCGCCTTATGCAAGGCGGCGGATTTTTTCGACTGTCTGGATTTCATGACGGTCCTGCCCATAACCAGATTCTAGCACCGGACCAGCCGCGAGTACAGAAGAATGGAAGGGTCTAGGTCCAGATCTCAAGCGTGTCCCACGGCGCGGTAAAGCCGCCCTGGCTGGCCCTTGCAAGAGGCATTGTCGGGAAGTCGATCCAATGCGCTTTCATCCGGCGGCTCCATGATGTGCCGGCGCTGATCTCCTTGACGAGACAGCTTGCCACGGCTGCCGCACCATAAACACGAGTTCGCCGCACGACTTCCGTTCCGATATGAACGACTGTGGGTGCCTCCTGCTCTTTCGGAACATTGGGCTGATTGATGATCGGCGAGTTCCATAAGCGGGAATGATGGGCACAGATGTTGCGGACGAACGCAAGACACCTGATCCAGCTCACCAGCGTATCGGGAAGCAGACCGTATCGTGACGCGATCGCGAAGCGGTCCCGTGGGTGCGCCATGAACAGAAGCCAGGAAAGCGTGCCGAAATCCCAAGTCTCAACGGCCATCCAGATCGGCAGGGGCGAGCTGTAGGTGTCGAAAAACTGCTTTACCCAGCTTTCCTTCGAACGTCGGATCGACTGATTGGCCTTGTCGAGCCAATTCTGGTGGCGTGTGCCGTCGTGGAATGGTGTGTTCGCTCGGCGCGTGTCGAGGAAAGCTGGCGAGAGATGTGCCCACGGATCGCGCTTTCCGAGCGTGTGTGCCAGATCCACGCGCAATGCCACCTCAATCCGCTCGATTGCGTCTAGGAACAGAAGACGGAGCTGCTTGTCGAACAGGTAAAGATCGACTGCGTGGCGAAACTCAGCACCCGGTCGGAACTGGTCGGTGCGAATGATGCGGGACGGATCGCGAGGATCGGGGCCGTTCTGTTCGAAAGGCTCCCAATACGGTGCCAGACGCCCGTAACCAATGCGCTGAAGGTGATGGATCGCCTTGGTCCGGTCTGTCACTCCCAAGCCCCGGTTTATCAGGAGATCAACTTGATCGGCAAAACTGAGGTGGGGCTTGGTATAAGGCGGACGCATGTGCCTAAAAATAAAGAAGGCCGTCCCTTGATGTCCTGAGCTTGCGCGCAGCACAACAGCGGAGACGGCCATATTAAGTGGGCTTTTAAGCTGATACACGGCGGGAGTCAAGCATAAACGGAAACCGCGCTCCGTGCGTATCCTGTGACGTGCCCTTTAGTGTATCCTCTAGCGTGTCCTAAATATCGCGGTTCGCTCCACGGAAGCGCATCGCGGCGTCGGCGCGCGATGCCATTGAGCGACCTCACTGCAACACGCTTGTCTCTAGGATCGTATGATGATCTCGATGGATTCTTCCGGCACCCCGAGAAACATCGACAGACTTTTCTTCGCATCGCTTATGGAAAGTGGCCGCAAATCGGTGCCGGCATGACCGGCCTCCTTCTTTTCCTGTTCGGCAGGAAGACCAGGTTCTGCCAGAGGTATGCGCGCGATCGGCTTATGAGCTATTCCAGCACCAGCTCCCACACGCGAAACGGGGCTGCTGGCTTCTTCATCGTAGAGTGAAATCCAGATCCCTCTCCGCTTTTTCGGTACACTATGTCCGGCCTTGATCCGAGCCTGATATGCCCGGTCGAAGCGCGCGCGCATTTCATCACCTTCAATAAGATGCACCTGCGCAAAGCGCGGATTTTCCTTGTCATCTACAGAAACGGCCACGATCGCATCCACATCGGACAACGTGACCCAGGCATCACCGGCATCATTCCTCGGAAACGCAATCCATTGATCCTGCGTCGTCCTGATTGATACGATTCGTTCCTGGCTGCCTTTTGTAATCTTCCGAACGCTTCCTTTTCCGAAGCCGGGGATTTTCTCGACCTGCCATCCGTCATTCTCTAACGCATGAATGCCAGCTTCAAAGAGTTGTGACTTTCTGGCTGCCTTTTTGGGGTCTTCAAAGATATTCGCCATATCGGTCTGATTCCTCGCTGATTTCTTTCTGATAAATGGGGTATCATTGATTCGTCAATGAAATTCTTTCGTGACGAATGGATTTATCCCTCAAAGATCAGCGATGCGCGTGCGGGTTTTTTCGGGGGCTTGATCTCCGCTCTAGTTCGTA
>NZ_BANH01000003.1 GCF_000964465.1 Gluconobacter thailandicus F149-1 = NBRC 100600
AATCAAAATTCCCTACAAAAATCAATGGGTCCTGAGCCTAAAAATCTGAAACTTTTCCCCAAGAAGAATTTCTAAAGCGAGAAAGTTTATACTGCTCAACTTCAGTAATTGGTGGCCGACCCAGCAATATGTCGGCTATAAGATGCCCTGCACCCGGCCCAATCCCAAAACCATGTCCAGAAAAACCCGCTGCAATAAAGAGGCCGGGAATACCACTGTCTGGATCAATAATGGGAACGCCATCTGGGGTGCTGTCAATGTACCCAGCCCATTCAGCCTGAACCGTCACATTCTTCAGAGCGGGCAGAAGCGCTCTAGCATGCTGCAAAGTCTTATGAATCGTTCCAGTATCTGGGCGAGGATCAAGGATACGGGTTTTCTCCATAGGCGTCGGTTGATCCAGTTTCCATTTGGCACTTGTATCGAAACCATACCGCCACGCCTGTAAACCGCCGGGAGCAAGCTGACGCCACCGACGTGCAAACATCGGAAGAAACTGTCTGGCACTCTTTAGCATTCCGGGGGTTGGATCTACGCGCCCGTTTCCGGAAATGGCAAGTGTGTAGCCGCCATCTCCACGGCGTGTGACAGATGCATCCTGAGTATGAAGAGCGTCTGGAAGACCTGATGCGCCAGGTTTGACTGAGAGAATTGACGAACGGACGGATGCTTGAGGAACGCTAACACCCACCTGATTCAGAAAGGAACGAGCCCACACGCCCCCTGCCATGACAACCTGTGACGTGCGAATGGTTCCGCGCTCTGTCACAACGCCGCAAATAGTTCCTCCGGACAGTTCGACGCCTCGGGCCGCGCAGTTCTGAATGACATGGCCACCATGTTTGAGGACACCTTTGGCAATCACGGGGGCAGCCAGAGCGGGGTCAGCAATACCATCGGTCGGTGACCATACGCCTCCAAGCCATTTGCGGTGTGTGGCTTTCCCTCGTTGTGCGGCTTCGTCCGCATTCAGCAGTCGGGTGTCAACGCCTTCACCTCGAGCGAATTTGCCCCACCGTGCCCATCCATCCAGTTCAGGCTGATCATTCGTCAGATACAGTAATCCGCAGCGGCGGAACCCAAGAGTTTCACCGATGTCAGCTGTCATTTCTTCCCAGAGAGAGAGGCTCCGGGTGGACAGGGGCAACTCACGTGCGTCGCGATTTTGCTGACGGCACCAACCCCAGTTCCTGCTGGACTGCTCAGCCCCGACGGCCCCTTTTTCAAGAAGAACGACCTTCATTCCCGCCCTAGCCAGCCAGTAGGCTGCTGAAACCCCTACAATTCCGGCGCCTACAACAACAACGTCCGCTTCTGCTGGAACGCTGGGATCGGTCTGAATCAGGTGCAGTGGGGCAGGCATGAAAGTCTCCGTGCTGTGTGCGGAAGAGTGTAGGGGCATTCAGGTAGTTTTTGACACTGCAAACCCTGTAATGAATGGCAGGGTATTTCGAAGTTCAGCCTTGGTTCAGCAGGTCTCGAAGCGTATGGTCATTCCACGAAAACGTAGATCTTTTTTACGGTCTCGATCGTTTCCCAGGTTCCGATGAAACCGGGCTTCATAATGAAGCTGTCTCCGGCTTTGAAGAGATAGGACTCTCCTTGGTTTTCTGTAATTCTGACAAGGCCTTCAAGGATATGGCAGAATTCGAAAGCCTCACCCTTGATGGATTTGGTCGTGCCGGGAGTGGCTTCCCATATACCGGTGCGAACATTTCCGTTGCGTGACGTATCCAACGCCCATGTCTTGAAAGCTGGATTGCCTGAAATAAGACGTTCCGGGGTCGAAGCAGATTCGCGTGGTGTAAAGTCCGGGTTTGTCTTGACAGGGAGAAGCAGGTTCATGGAGGGTCTCATAGAATGGGAATTTGCAGACCTAATGTGCAGTGTTTCACGCCGGTTCTGATCCTGATTTTCAGGCCTGTATAGCAGGGCGTGCTGCATCCTCATTTCAATATGAAATTTCCTGCGCCGAATGAAGGAAACCTGATAACGACTGTTGGCCTGAAGGCGGCATCATAACGATCATGCCAGACAGTAATGGCCTCACAAGGAATCGTGTATGACCTTCCGTCCCAAGTTCATTACCTTTGACTGCTACGGCACACTGACATTCTTCGATATGGCTGGTGCAGCCCGCAGGATTTACGGTGAAACACTGAGCGAACCGGCAATGCAGCTCTTCATCAAGAATTTTGCCGCTTACCGGCTTGATGAGGTGCTGGGCGCATGGAAACCTTATGCGGAGATTGTGCATAATGCTCTGGAGCGCACCTGCAAGAAGAATGGCGTGACGTTTCGTGAAGAAGACGCATTGCAGATTTACAATGAGGTTCCAACCTGGGGGCCTCATCCTGATGTGCCTGCGGGACTTGCCAAGGTTGCCAAGGAAATTCCCCTGGTCATTCTTTCCAACGCCATGAACAGCCAGATCATGTCGAATGTCGAAAAGCTGGGCGCGCCGTTTCACAAGGTCATTACGGCCGAGGAAACAGGAACCTACAAGCCCCAGATGAACGGGTTTGAATACATGCTGGATGTTCTGGGCTGCGGACCGGAAGACATCACGCATGTGTCGTCGTCTTTCCGCTATGATCTCATGACCGCTTATGATCTGGGGATCCGATCAAAAGTCTGGGTCAACCGCGGCCATGAACCGGCTAACCCTTTTTACGAATATGAAGAAATCAAGGATATCAGCGGACTTCCCGGTGTCTTCGGCCTTTAAAGACACTCAGCCAGCAGGAGCATCGCTCTCCTGCTGGCATTCTTGAAGAAATTAGAGATATTTGTCTTTGGTACGATAATAAGCCCCGACGATTGGCATGAAATGCGTAGCAATTCCGTAGGCGGGGATGGGCTGCCATGGACGGTTCCACACAGGAATATCAACCTGTTCCCCGGCAAGCTTTCGACCTAGCAGATGGCCAAGATGAACGGACATCTGAACACCATGTCCGCTCAGGCCCATCGCGTAGGTGACGCCATTCCACTCTCCGGCATGCGGAAGGCGGTCCACGCTCATGTCGACGTTGCCGCCCCAGCAATAGTCGATTTCCGTGCCTTCAAGCTCAGGATAGATTTCCGTCAGTGCGGCATGCAGGATCTGCCCTGACTGAATGTCAGATTTTTCGCCGGACTGCGAAAAGTTGGCGCGTCCGCCGAAGACCAATCGTCGGTCTGCGGTGGTTCGGAAATAGTTATGGATATTGCGTGTCGTGACGACATTGCGGCGCCCAGGCAGAATGCGGGAAAACAGGTCTTCAGGCATGGGTGCCGTGGCGACAATGAAACTGCCGACCGGCATAATGCGGCGTCGAAACCAGCTTGGTGCTTTCCGGCTTGTTCCAGTTGCCAGCAAAACATTCTGCGCCTGAATAACGCCTGCTGAAGAGGAAACTTCAAACATGCTGCCCGCACGGCGAAGGGCAGTCATAGGTGTGTTTTCGAAGATTTTGGCACCTGCCGACATGGCTTTGGCTGCAAGAGCGCTTCCGAATTTTCCAACGTGCATCTGCGCACTCTTACGATACAGAATGCCGCCCTCGAAGGTTGTCGACCCACCGATTTCTGCTGCAACCTCCTCGCGGTCAAGGAGATCGGTTTCGGGGTCAACATGCTGCTTTACAGCTTCCTGATCCGCACGCAGACCTGCCAGATGCTTTTCAGTCCAGGCAACTTTCAGCTTTCCGCACCGACGGAAATCACAGTTAATATCTTCGGTCGTAACAATCTGTTCGACCGTATCAACAGCGTCATCAAAGAAGCGGTACAATGCAATGGCCTGCTCCAGACCATATTTTCCTGCCATGGCCTGAAAATTGCCAGCCGTCCCGTTGTTGACGTGTCCGCCATTTCGGCCGGAGGCGTGGCATGCAATCTGGTCTGCTTCCAGGACGACAACAGTCTTGCCGGCCTTGGCTAGCGTTCGGGCCGCTGAAAGGCCGGTAAAGCCGCCGCCTACGATCACGACATCTGCACGTGTAGGAAACTCAGAAAGATCGGTGCCAGAGACAGGTACAATGCTGTCCAGCCAATAGGGAACAAGTTTCACGAGATGATCTCCGTCAGGAGGCACAGATGGAAGAAGAGGAGGGTTCGGCCAAAGAGGGTGGCTCTCCCAGAGAGGCATTCTTTGTTTCTGGAGCCCAGATCCAGCTGATCATGAGGCCTGCCAGCATGAAACCAGCCGCTGTGAGCATCATGGGTTGCATTCCAAACCGAGCATATCCAAGCGGCAGCAGAAATGTTCCAAGTGCCGCCCCCAGCCTGCTGAACGAGCACGCCATGCCGACTGCACTCGCCCGTATGGCAGTTGGAAACAACTCATTGGGATAGACAAACTGCAGTCCGCTTCCGGCTGCTTCGGATATCGAATAAAGAATGAAGCCGGAAAAGATCATCCAGTTGGCAGGATGAGGCGATATTCCCAGGAGTAAAAGCCCTGCCATGCTGATGGCGAAGGTACCAATCAGTAACAGGCGTCGCCCGACCAGGTTGATCAGTCCCAGCGTTACGGGAAGGATACCCAGAATGGTCAGTCCCGTAATACAGAATGATCCCAACAAAGCATTCTGGACATGATACTGGTGCAGGAGCTGGGCTTGCAGCGTATGAATGGCAAACCCCGGAGCACTCTGCAGGATCCAGAATGCGCTAACGAACATGAGCGTACCCCGATAAGGGGATCGAATGATCTGGAGCAGGGAGAGCTGTCCCTGACTTTCTGCGCGTGGGAGAATGTCCGTTTTCAGGTGTGCCCGTATAACGTTTCTCGCGTCTTCGGTCCGTCCTTGCTGAACCAGCCAGCGGGGAGATTCAGGTAGCCCCATCCGGAGGCAGAAGAGCACAAGTGATGGAACAGCGCTGGAGACCAGCATGATCCGCCATGACATGTCCGGAAAGAAGGAAAGCCCGTAGCCCACGGCATAGCTTGCCGTATATCCCATCCACCAGGCAAGGATCAGTCCGGAAAGGACAGGGCCCCGGAGTTTGCGAGGCATGAATTCCGTGACGTAGGACGTTGCGATGGGATAATCCGCCCCGACTGCTACACCGAGAAGGAAGCGGAGGCTTACGAGCAGTAACAGGCTGGAACCTACACCCTGTAGCAGGGAAAAGACCACGAAAGCGGCAATGTTTAGTGTGAAGAGAGGTCGCCGTCCAAGTCGGTCCGAGACTGCTCCGCCCAGCATGCCGCCTGCCAGAACGCCAAGGAGTGCGGCCGCGCCGACAAGGCCTGTCTCTACGCCGGTGAGGTGAAGTTCCCGCACGATGGAGGGAAGTGCAATCCCAATGATTCCGAGGATATAGCCGTCACAGAACGGGCCCCCGGCAGAAATCAAAGCGAGTTTTGAATGAAATCCGGCGGGCGGCAGATCATCCAATGTCATAGGCATGGAGGAGGAAGCGTCAGATGTCATAGTGGGCAACCTTCTGCTTCCTTTCATGGTTCATTCAGACCTTCAGAGCGCTGGCCACGGCTGGGTCTTCCAGGACGCGGTCCAGGACCGAGACAATGCCGTCACAGAGCTGATCCATCTCGGCGATTGTGCTGCACAGGGGCGGTGCAAGCCCGATGACATCATCGCCAAAGGCCCGGAAGAGAATACCCTGTTCGTAGCCATACCGGCTTAGCTTTCCGGAAATTCCAAGCTGCGCGTCAGGTTTGGTTTTGGCTGCCTTGTCGGTCACAAGCTCAATGCCGGCGAGCATTCCAAGAGACCGGGTTGTTCCCACCAATGGATGATTGCCGAGGCCGCGCAGGCGTGTGGCAAGATGCTCGCCGACGCGGGTTCCGTTCTCAAGAAGGCCACCTTCATACAGGTCGAGAACGGCGAGGCCGATGGCCGCACTGACCGGATGGGCGCTATAGGTCTGACCATGTCCGACAGAGACGCCTGGGGGGGTCTTGTCACGGATCGTCTCGTAGATCGTATCGGACATGAAAACACCACCCATGGGGGCGTAGCCAGCCGTCAGACCCTTTGCGACGGTCATCATGTCTGGTTCGATATTTTCATGAGCGCAGGCAAAGAGGGGGCCAGTCCGCCCGAAGCCTGTGATGACTTCATCGACAACGAACAGGATATCCAGTTCACGACATGCGGCCTGCATGGCTGTTGCCCAGCCCTTTGGCGGTACAATCACCCCCCCGGATCCCTGAACCAGTTCGCAGTAGAAGGCCGCGACATGCTGTGGACCACCAATTTTGGTGACTTCATCATGGAATGCCTGGACTGAGGCCCGGATAATGGCTTCAGCGTCGGGTCCTGCAGGATGACGATAGGGATCGGGGCTGGGAATATGATGCTGCCACGGAAGCGGGACATCGGCATCACGATGAAAGACCGGAAGCGCGGTCAGGCCGGCGCCGACAAAAGAAGAGCCATGGTAGCCCTTCTGTAAGCCGATGACATGACGCTTTTCGGGCGTGCCACGTGCGTACTGGTAATAACGGATGAAACGGAGCGTGCTGTCCACCGCATCGGAACCACCGAGTGCGAAATAAATGTGATTGAGATGCCCTGGAGCATGCCGTGTCAGCCGTGCAGCCAGTTCGATGGCGGGCTCGTTTGAAAAACCGAAATAACCGGTGGCATAGGGCAGTTTCTCAAGTTGACGTCGGCCGGCCTCGATCACGCTTTCGCAGCCATAACCGGTGTTGACGCACCAAAGTCCGGAAAAACCGTCCAGAAGACGGTTTCCTTTGCTGTCAGTCAGCCAGACGCCCTTGCCGGATTCGAGAATGGTTGCCCCACTGGTTTCGTGGCCCTGCCATGACGAAACGGGATGGATGAGATGTTCGCGATCAAGCGAAACGAGACGTGGCGTATCCATAATGATTCCTGTCCTGATCCTGACCACGATCATTGCGCAAAGACCGTGATATGTAATGCAAGAAAAGCCAATATCCGGAGCATAAAATGCTGTTGGTGCGGTCGGAATAGCAGGGGTATTCAAATGTGCTGAGGGAGTATTTTGCCGTTTGCTCCACATGTACGGCTGCGCACATTGTATCCCTCCCGCAATGATCTTTCGCAGGCATGAATGATGACAGGCATTACCTTTGATCCGACCCAGGTGGCGCTGCCAAACGCGCATTTTGTGGGTGGAAAGCTTCTGAAAGGTGAGGGAGCTACTCCTGTTCATACGCCCTCGGATGGTCGGTTGCTCTGTCATCTGCCGGAAGCTGGAGCTGATCTGGTGGATCATGCGGTCTGTCTTGCACAGGATGTCCAGATCCGTTCCGGTTGGGCAACCTGTGCTCCGCGGGAGCGTGGGCGTGTTCTGAGGCGATGGGCTGATCTTGTAGAACAGAATGCTGTGGAACTGGCGCGTCTGGAGACAGTCTGTTCGACGCGCCCGATTGCAGAGACAACGGCCTGGGATGTTCCTTTTACGGCAGAAGGCATCCGTTTCTTCTCTGAATATGCAGACAAGCTGGGTGGGGAAGTCGCTGCGACCCAGAGTGACCTGCTGGGTATGGTTCTGGCTGAGCCTTATGGCGTTATCGGTGCTATTGCGCCCTGGAATTTTCCTTTGGTCATGGGGAGCTGGAAAGTTATTCCGGCACTGGCGGCAGGAAATGGCGTCGTGCTCAAACCATCAGAAATGACGCCGTTTTCAATCATTCGACTGGCGGAACTGGCAGTCGAGGCCGGAGTTCCGGCAGGTCTGTTCAACGTTGTACAGGGAACAGGTCCGATTACGGGGGACGCTCTGGCCCGACATCCAGTCTGCGGAAAGCTGACATTCACGGGCTCCACGCGAACAGGCATCGAAATCATGAAGGCTGCTGCCGAGAGCGGGCCCAAGCCTGTCACACTCGAGTTGGGCGGGAAGAGCCCTCAGATCGTTTTCGACGATATCCGCGACGCAGATGCGGTTGCTGATCGTATCCTGCGAGCCTTTACGGGAAATGCGGGACAGGTGTGTGTTTCGGGTTCGCGCCTTATCGTTCAGAAGGGGGTTCATGACGTTCTTCTGGAAAAGATCATCGAGCGGGCCCAGGGCTTTGTATCTGGTTCACTTGAAAAGGCCGAAACGCGCTATTCTCCCATCATTTCGGAGCGACAGGCTGCATCCATTGAGGCTGCCGTTCATGAGAGTATGCAGGCAGGAGCTTCCGCACTCCTTCCCTTGAACCGGTTGAGCAGTCCTGGGGGAGTATTTCTCTCTCCATGTATTCTTTCCGATGTTACGCCGCAGACACGGGCGGTTAAGGACGAACTCTTTGGCCCTGTGTTGACAGTTCAGACATTTGACGACGAGGCCGAGGCGTTCGCTCTGGCGTCTCATGCCACTTACGGTCTCGCGGCAGGCGTGCATACAGCCGATCTGGGACGTGCCATGCGTGCTGTGCGCAACCTCAAAGCAGGGACTGTCTGGGTCAATCGTTATGGCCGTTCATCGGACTTCGTGATTCCCACGGGCGGTTATGGTGGGTCAGGCATTGGCAAGGATCTTGGGCGTCAGGCTGTCGAGGCTAACCTGCGCTACAAAAGTGTCCTCATGGCGTTTGAGGGCTAAGCCATGGATCTTGCTGATCTCGTCGCCCTGCGAAAAGATCTTCATGCTCATCCAGAGCTGAGGTTCGAAGAGCTTCGAACGTCTGATATCGTAGCGGAAGTTCTTACATCCCTAGGGTATCGCCCCTCAAGGGGGCTGGCGAAAACCGGAGTTGTGGCGTCTCTTCAGGGAAAGAAGCCCGGGCCCTCCATCATTTTGCGTGCGGATATGGATGCCCTGCCAATCGAGGAGCGGGGTGATCATGCGCATATCTCCCGTCATCCGGGGCGGATGCATGCCTGTGGACATGACGGGCATACGACTATGCTTCTGGGAGCCGCTGCGGCCTTGGCTCTTGACCCGCCGGAATGCGGGACAGTCCACTTTGTTTTCCAGCCGGGAGAGGAGGGCGGTGCTGGCGCCAAAGTCATGCTGGAAGAGGGGTTGCTGGAGCAGTTTCCCGCTGGGCGTGTCTTTGGAATGCATAACTGGCCCGGCCTTCCAATTGGCTCCATGGCGACCCGCAAAGGGGCAATCATGGCTGGAGGCTGGCGGTTTCTGGTGGAAATAAAAGGGCAGGGATCACATGCTGCTCAGCCTCATCTGGGGCGAGACGCTTTAACTATCGGAGCCGCATTCGTTCAGGAAGCACAACTGCTGGTTTCGCGTCGCTCTAACCCGCTGACGACGGCCGTTCTTTCCATCTGTACTTTTCATGCAGGCACAACAGACAACATTTTGCCTGAGACCGCCACGCTTCGCGGCACAATCCGCTCTCTCGATGTGCAGGAACTCGAAGCGCTGAAAAAGGGGATGACCCGTCTGGCTGCAGGGCTTGCGCTCGCGCATGACGTAGCCATCACAGTACAGTTTCATCAGCCTTATCCCGTGACAGTGAATACGGCGGATGAAACAGAATTAGCTCTGGCTGCCATGAAGCAGGTTATTGGCACGCAGGGAACGGTTGTTTCTGACATGACACCCAGCATGGCCTCTGAGGATTTCGGCTTCATGCTGGAAAAAAGGCCCGGTGCGCTTGTCATGCTGGGAAACGGGGCCTCCGCGCCTTTGCATGCGCCCGATTACGACTTTGATGACACGATCATTCCGCAGGGCATCGCGTATTGGGTGGCACTCGCCCACACATGCCTGCGCATCAATCAGGACATTTGACCATGACGATTTACAAGATTGCTGTTCTTCCGGGAGACGGAATTGGCAAGGAAGTCATGCCGGAAGCCATCAAGGTGCTCGACAGTGTCGGGCGTCTGTGTGGGATCGGGTTTGATTATACCCACTTTGACTGGAGTTGCGAAACCTGGCTGAAAACCGGTCAGATGATGCCTGAGGATGGCATGAGTCAACTGGCTCAGAACGATGCCATCTTACTGGGGGCCGTGGGCTATCCGGGGGTTCCGGATCACCTGTCCCTGTGGGGGCTTCTGCTCAAAATTCGCAGGGAGTTCGATCAGTATGTAAACCTGCGTCCTGTGCGGCTTTTGCCGGGCATTCCGTGCCCTCTGGCTAACAAGAAACCCGGCGATGTGGACTTCTGGATCGTTCGGGAAAACGTTGAAGGAGAATATTCCCAGGTTGGAGGCCGCTTTGCAGAGGGGACAGAGGCGGAGGGCGTCGTCCAGAGCGCGGTCTTTACGAAACTCGGTACAGACCGGATCCTGCGATATGCTTTTGAACTGGCGCGGAAAATGGGTCGCCCTCATGTAACATCCGCTACGAAGTCAAATGGCCTGTATCATTCCATGCCATACTGGGATGAGCGCTTTGCGGCGATCGGTAAGGAATACCCGGATGTCCGTATGGATCAGTACCATATTGATATTCTTGCTGCCCGTTTTGTCATGTCTCCGGAACGGTTTGATGTGGTCGTGGGAAGCAATCTGTTCGGTGACATCCTTTCTGATCTTGGCCCCGGAATGACGGGCACGATTGCTGTTGCTCCCTCTGCCAACATCAATCCAGAGAAGAAATACCCCTCAATGTTTGAGCCCGTTCATGGCTCGGCTCCCGATATTTTTGGCCAGAATATTGCCAATCCGATTGGCCAGATCTGGGCTGCGTCCATGATGCTGGATCATCTGGGAGAGTCTGAGGCCGCTGAGCTCATTTTGAAAGCCATGACAGATGTTCTGTCTCAACACGATGCTCCTCGTACGCCGGATATGGGCGGCCAGGCCAGGACGTCAGATGTCGGGAGCGTCATCGCCAGAGCACTGGCTTCAGGCATTTGATGGGCTCTGAGGATCAACGTGGGGAAACTGTTCCAACAACGGAATCATCTGCCGATCGGTGAAGGGAAACGGGAGAATTAACTGAACCGAATATGCAACGAATTGTCTGACAGCAAGAATGCCAATACGGTTCTCTGAGAATTTGAGGAGAACCTGCCACCGATGGGAACCGACATGTCAGACACAGCGCAAATGTTCGTTCTTCAATGTTGCAGTTTCAAAGCGCTTTCCAGGGTTGCAAAGAAGCCGGGGCGTCTGGCCCTCCTCACGCTCTCAACATGGTTGTCCATGCAGGAAGCCAGCGCAGCAGAGCTTAATCATCACCGGCATGCTCGTCCTGCCAGCAAGGTGGTACAGCATGCCGCACCTCCCCTTAAGGGAAATACGCCTGCTGTTGTGCCAGTGCATCATGACGTTGAATCCCGCGCAACGGAAAGCATGGTAGTCCACAAGGGCATCGCCTCCGCTACAGGCGTAACGAACACGACGCCAGGCGGGGGGCTTATGCCTCCCCAGACGGTGGCAAAGTCCCGCAGTGGCATCACGCGTGACTTCATTGCGAAGCAGAGTCCGACGGCGAATCCTGTGTCTATGGTCGCCAGTCTCCCAGGGGTCGTTTATTCAAGTAATGATCCTCTGGGAACGAATGATGATCAGCAGGGATTAAGTGTCCGTGGCTTGGATCAGACGGAAATCGGGTATCTTTATGAAGGTATTCCTACCGCAGCTCCGGTCTATCTTTTGCCGTATACGTCTTCCACCGCAGATAACGAAAATATTCAAAGTATCACCCTGACACAGGGGTCTCCCGACATTACATCTCCACTCTACAACGCTGTGGGGGGAGAGTTGACAGAAAGCCTGCGTGATCCGTCTCACAAATTCGGTGGCCTTGCCAATTTCTCCTATGGTTCATTCAGCCTGCGCCGGGAATTCATCCGTGTGGATACGGGGGATATTGGTCATACGGGAATTCGCGGATTTCTGTCTTTTTCTGCCAGAACGGCCGATGAATGGCGTGGTGTAGGTCAGACGCGACGTTACCATGTAGACGGAAAATTCGTGAAGGAATGGGGGGAGGGCAATAAGGCGTCCTTCGTTCTGTCCTATAATGACCCGCTTCAGTACTACCTTCGCGCACCTACAAAGACCCAGTGGGGGCAGTACGGTGTCAATTTTAATTATGCAGATAAATACAAAAAAGGCAGTTCTGATTATTACAAGCTTCAGGAAAACCTGCATCGTACGCTCATTCTCGGAGCGCCGGTCAATCTTAACCTTGGTCATGGACTTAGCCTTAATACGACGCCCTATTTCACCTACGCGACCGGTTATGATAATGGCGGCACTACTCTGTCCAGAACTGGAAGCTATTACGGCAATCAACCTGCTGGCATCCTGCAGAACACTGGAACCGACAGCGGGAGTTCTTTCTCTGCTATTTCGATCGATAAGTACAACCTCTATTATAGCGGTCTGAACACAACTCTTTCTTGGGCCAAGGGAAACAATACACTCGCTGTTGGATATTGGTATTCTTACTTTGATCAGTCTGAACCATCCCTTTATGAGGCTCTTGGCCCGGATGGGCAGGTATCCAGTATGTATGGACAGTGGGCCGTCAGAACGCAGAATGGATCACTACTTTCTCAGTATGACATTCATCTCATCCAGCAGACAAACTCCCTGTTCATTAATGATACTTACAAGGCTTTAAATGATCGTCTGACGCTGACGGCAGGCTTCAAAGAAACGATGGTTACCCGTAAGGTGACCCAAAATATTCCAGGTACGAATTATCAGAATGGGCAAAGTGACGCAGCGCCTTTGCCTCAGGTCGCTATCAGCTACAAAATTACCCCGCATGACCAGATTTATATCAACGGAACAACATCTTTTCGTTTGCCCGCTTCAATCATGTCATATGTAGACCGTTACAGCGTCTCCACGGGGGCGCAGACGCGTTCTCATACGGTTAATCCCAAAGCTGAATATGCGATTGGAGAGGAAATCGGGTATCGTCACACCGGTCTTGTCAGCGTAGCATTGGCACTCTTCAACTATAACTTCACAAACCGTCAGATTAATACGACAACGTATGCCAGCGGTACGCCTGTTACAGAGTCCATCAACGGTGGTGGTCAGACGGCTCGCGGCGCACAGATCGAGATGGGACTGCGCCCCTGGCATCATTTCAGCCCCTACGTTTCAGCCCAGTACCTGCATGCCACGACCGACAACAACCTGCAGGTTGGTAATGATTACGTCCGTTCCGCAGGAAAAATTGCTGTAAAAAGCCCGAAGGTCACAGTCGCTGTTGGACTGTCTTATGATGATGGCAGCATTTTTGGCGCCTTCAATATGAACTACATCAGCAAGCAGTATTCAACATTCATGAATGACGAAAGTATTCCATCATTTGAGACATTCAATCTCAACTTTGGATACCGCTTTAATAGCTATATGTATCTCAAGCACCCTCAGATTCAACTTAACCTGATGAATATCGGGAATAATGGTTTCCTTTCTGGTGTGAGTGGCCTCAGCACGAACGCTAAATCTACGAAAGGTGTTTACGGAACCACCATTGCCGGCAGTTCCCCGACCTATTTTGTGGGCGGCGGCTTTGCGGGCGTCCTTTCCTTCACAACCGGTTTCTAACCAGATTTTTCAGGAAAATTCAGATAATGACGCGCAAACCGAAAGTGCTGACCTTTGATGTGGTTGGCACACTGATCGATTTTGAAAACGGGATGAAAAATGCCCTGCTGCAAATTTTGGAAAACAGGGAGGAGGCGCTGGATTTTGAGGCGTTCCTGACGGAATATCGCGCTTTGCGGAACCGTCCAGACAAACTTCTGTTTCCAGAAGATCTGGCGCCTATCTACTTGCTCCTCGCAAAAAAATTCAACCTTCCAACAGGTCATGGAGAAGAGAAGGCATTCGTCGAAAGTGCTACGTCCTGGCCTGCTTTCAGTGACAGTGTGGACGCCCTGAAAAAATTGAAAAAGCATTTCCATCTTGTTGCCATGACGAATGCACGGAGATGGGCGTTTGATGGGATGGACAAAACACTCGAATACCCTTTTTTCAAGGGCTTCACAGTAGACGACAGTGGCTGCGAAAAGCCCGATCCGCAGTATTTTACCTATGTGCTGGAACAGCTTGCGCCGGACGGTTACACCAAGAACGACGTGCTGCATGTGGCCCAGAGTCAGTTTCATGATATCGGGATTGCACGGGAGTTAGGTTACACCGTGTGCTGGATCGAGCGTCGTAAGGCTGTTGGTGGGGGGTTTGGGGGAACGGTTGCTGTGCAGCAACTGACGACCCCAGATTATCATTATCACACCCTTGCGGAACTGGCAGAGGCTGCGGATCGTGGTGAACTCCTTATGGTTGACTGATGAAGCCGTTGAATCTGCTGCATGAAGAAAATCATTCAGCAGATTTCTCTACAAAAATAGGTATTTTGCATAAAATATTCAGCCAAATCGTGCTTTTATCGAAATGAAGGTAGTGTTGCTGGCCCAATCCGCATGACGACAACGGAGATTCGAATGACTTTTTTCGATCAGATGTTCGACTTTGTTGTTCCTTGTGTCTGTATTCTCAAATGCCCCGCTTTCTGAGGAACTGAGATGCAGGTCGCATCTGTCCTTGATCGGCGGTCTGTTCTGAAGGGGGCGGGGCTTCTGGTGGCGGGAATGACCACGCAGCCAGGGATGTCTGCCCCCATTTTTGGCGGGCATCTGAAAGTCGCTGGGGCGGTAGGATCGACTTCAGAAACCCTTGATCCGGCGCGCCAGTCCATGGCCACGGACTATATCCGCGGGCATCTGTTTTATGATGGTCTGATCTCACTGGATGACAGGCTCAATCCTCGCCCTGCACTCGCAGAAGCAGTGGAAAGCGATGATTTTCTGACCTGGCATATTCCTCTGCGGCGCAATGTTCGGTTTCACGATGGAACTGTCCTCACTGCAGATGATGTCGTTTTTTCCCTGCTGAGGCACCAGAAACCTGAGGTAGGCTCACAACAATATGCGCTGGCCCGAACCATGCAGTCCGTGCGGGCCATATCGCCACTTCTGGTGGAAGTTGTTCTCGATGCCCCCAATTCCGATTTCCCGGCCATTCTGGGGATCAGTAACTTTGCTATTTTGAAAGCCGGAACAACAGATTTCAGAACTGCAAATGGCACTGGTCCTTTTCGGTGTGAGGCGTTTACACCCGGCATCCGCACTGTCGCCCTCAGGAACCCGGAATTCTGGGGGCAGAAACCTTATCTGAACAGTGTTGAACTGATCGCTATTCCCGATGAGATGGCGCGGCACAATGCCTTGATGTCGGGAGATGTGGATCTGATTGCGACAGCGAACCCGCGCCTTGTTCCGATGCTGAAAAAAAATGGCTTTGGCGTAGTGGAAAGTCCTGTTGGAACCTACACGGATTTATCCATACGGCTTGATCAGAGATATGGACGTTCGGCAGATTTTGTCGAAGGTATCAAGTTCCTTCTCAATCGGGAGCAGATCCGTCAATCCGTCTTTCTGGGGTTTTCCAGAATTGGAAATGACCAGCCTATTCCCCCTGAAAGTCCGTATTTCAATCATCAATTGCCCCAGCGCCCCTACGATCCGGACAGGGCGCGGTTTCTACTGAAGCGCAGCGGGTTACTGGACGAAACCATTCCTATGGTCTGTTCTCCTGCGGCTCTGGCGTCCGTCGATATTGCTGTCGTCCTGCAATATGCCGCATCCCGGATCGGGCAGAAAATGGCTGTGCAGCGTGTACCCGCAGACGGCTACTGGACGCAGTACTGGATGAAGGCCCCTTTGGGTTTTGGCAACATTAATCCGAGACCGGCTCCCAGTCTGACGTTTGAAGTTGGCTTTGCCAGTGCATCACCCTGGAATGAGTCCCGGTGGCGCAATCCGCATTTCGATGGCCTTCTGCGGGACGCCAAATCCACTCGGGACGATACCAGAAAGCGCCAGCTTTACTGGGACATGCAGGCGCTTGTTTCATCTGGGGCCGGTGTTTGTATTCCGAATTTCACGAACAGTCTGGATGCGTATGCTCCGCATGTCTGTGGACTCCGCCCTAGCCAAGCCGGCCAATTAATGGGCTATGATTTTGCACGTTCGGTCTGGCTCAACGAAACTGGGGGGCGGACAGGTTGAACAGTCAGCTTTCAGTTCTAATCGGTCGACGCTTTCTTGCGGCCTGTACGTCGCTGGCCTTCGTGATCGTCACTGTCTTTGCCATTACGAATATCCTTCCAGGCGATGCAACAGACGCTCTTCTGGGACAGGGAGCAACACCAGAGGCCATAACGGCCATGCGGCATAATCTTGGTCTCGATCAGCCAGTATTTGTTCGCTTCTGGGTCTGGCTTTGGGGTGTTCTGCATGGAGAGTTTGGACATTCCCTGCTGAATGGTCTGTCCGTTGCGGACGTTATCGGGCCACGTCTGCACAACTCGCTCCTTCTCGCGGGAGCTTCAGCTGCGATTTCCGTTCCGGTTTCGCTCTTTTTGGGGATTACATCTGCCATCTGGAAAGATACGGTCTATGACCGTGTTATTTCGATCATGACGCTGGGAATGGTATCCGTCCCCGAATTTGTGATCGCCACGACGGCGGTTTATGTTTTTGCGGTACGTCTGCACCTGCTGCCTGCACTGGCAGATGTGGGAAGCGTTCATTCTCTGAGGCAGTTTCTCGCCGCCTTTTTCATGCCAGTTGCCAGCCTTGCGCTTGTCACTTTGGCGCAGATGGTTCGCATGACACGCGCTGCGATGGTGGATACGCTGTCTGCACCCTATATCGAAATGGCGCTTCTCAAGGGCGTCGGGCCTGCGCGATTAATTCTTGTCCATGCCATTCCCAATGCGATTGGCCCGATCATCAATGCGGTGGCGCTCAGTCTCTCTTCCCTGCTTGGCGGTGTGGTCGTGATTGAAGTTGTGTTCACGTACCCCGGAATTGCCGGGCTGATGGTGGATGCAGTCAGCTCACGGGATGTTCCGACGGTGCAGGCCTGTGCGCTTGTTTTCTGTGTGACCTATCTTTTGCTCACAACTTTTGCAGATATTGTGACGATCCTGTCTCTTCCGAGGGGACGGAAAGCGTGATCGTCATGTTCGGAAAGCTCCGCAGCAAGCATGACCGGGCGGTTCTGCTGATTGCATTCTGGATCCTGCTGGCGCTTCTGGGGCCTCTGTGTTCATCTCACGATCCAGGGGCAATTGGGATGCAACCTGTTTTTTCGGGTCCTTCAATGGCGCATCTCTTGGGGACAGACTATCTCGGGCGCGACACGCTTGCGCGGTTGCTGAACGGTATTCGCCACACGGTTCTTCTGTGCTTTGCGTCCACGCTGTTTTCCTGTTCCGTCGGCACGTTCCTTGGGATTGCAGCGGTCACATCCAGAGTCTGGGTGGAAGCGGTGACGGGGAGGCTGGCGGACGGTTTTCTCTCAATCCCAAGCCTTCTGTTCGCTCTGCTGGTCATTGCCGTGTTCGGAACTTCGACAGGGGCACTGATCATGACAATGGGCATCATTTATACGCCTGGGGCCTACCGCACGAGCCGTGCGCTGGCCCAGAGGATCGCCCGGCTCGATTTTGTGACCGTGGCGCGGGCCAGAGGTGAAAGCACGCCCTACATCATCCTGCAGGAAATTCTGCCCAACATGGCAGGTCCGATGATTGCAGATGTGGGGTTAAGATTCATCTATTCGGTTCTGTTGCTCAGCAATCTCAGCTTTCTTGGGATTGGGGTTCAGCCGCCCGAGGTCGATCTGGGCTCCATGGTCCGGGAGAACATGCTGGGCATGGCCTATGGTTCGCCTGCGATGATCGTACCAGTTATCGTGATTGCAGTGCTGACCGTCGGGATCAATCTTGCGCTGGATTCCAGCAGTGGGAAGCGCTGATTATGGCTGCCACCATTCAGGTTGAAAACCTCGAGATCGTTGGGCGCCGGGGGAAGGGAGAAGAACTCCCGATCGTCCGGAACGTCAGCTTTTCAGTTCAGCGTGGAGAAATGCTGGCTCTGATTGGTGAGTCCGGTTCCGGCAAGACCACAGTGGCACTCTCGCTGCTTGGCCATATCCGGAGTGGATGTCGTATTGCCGGGGGGACGATCCGGGTTGCGGGATATGATGTGACGGCTCTGACCCCGCATGAGCGGCGCTCAATGCGGGGACGAGTTATCAGTTATGTTGCGCAGAACGCGGGGAGTGCGTTCAATCCGGCGTTGTCCATCATGCGACAGGTGGTGGAGCCAGCGCTGGTTCATCGTATTCTTCCACGAAGGGAGCTGGAAGCCCGGGCTGTTTCCCTGTTCCGGGTCTTGGCGCTTCCTGAGCCGGAAACAATCGGGGAAAGATATCCGGGCGAACTTTCGGGCGGCCAACTGCAGCGCCTGATGGCGGCCATGGCTCTGATGACGGACCCTGAAGTCGTCATTTTCGATGAGCCGACAACTGCTCTTGATGTCACGACCCAGATCGAAGTTCTTGCCGTCTTCAAGGAAGTTTTTGCGGAGCGCGGCATAACGGGCGTCTATGTAACCCATGATCTGTCGGTTGTGTCCCAGATTGCTGATCACGCCGTTGTTCTCAAAGATGGAGCCATCCGGGAGACCGGAACAGTCTCGAAGATTCTGTTTCAGCCTGAAGATCCGTACAGTCAGGCCCTTCTTGCCGCTGCGGAACCTCGTTCACGGCAGACGGACCTCGCCAAGCGGCCTGCGCAACCTGCTCTGTTGGATGTACGTAAGCTGGTGGTGGGGTATGGGCAGGCCACGAGCGCCGGATTACCAGAGAAAGTGATTGTCAATCATGTCAGCTTCAGTGTTCCGAAAGGGGGCATGCTGGGCGTGATTGGGGAATCAGGCTGTGGAAAAAGCACATTGGCGCGCGCGATTTCTGGGCTTCAGCCTTGGGCGGCCGGCGAGCTTTTTCTGAATGGAGCATCGCTGGCCGGGAGCGTTAGAGAGCGTACGCCAGAGCAGCGACGTCATTTGCAGCTTGTGGCCCAGAATGCGGACAGCGTGTTGAACCCTTCGAAGCCGATTGGAAAAACCCTTGAACGTGTTGTTCGTTTTTATAGTGGTTTGAAGGGAGAAGCCGCAACGCGGCGTGTGAACGAACTGCTGGATATGGTGCGGCTTTCGCCTGCTCTGGCCTCCCGTCTGCCTTCGGAACTTTCAGGTGGCCAGAAGCAGAGGATCAACTTTGCGCGCGCCTTGGCAGCAGATCCGCAGATCGTACTGTGTGATGAAATTACGGCGGCTCTGGATACGGTTGTTGCGGCGGCTATTCTGGATCTGATGAAGGAATTGCAGCGTGATCTGGGGCTTTCTTTCATTTTCATTACCCATGATCTGCATGCTCTTCAGTCTATCTGTGATCGTGTTGCTGTGCTTTATGCGGGGCAGGCGGTGGAAGTCGGTCCAGCATCAACTTTGGGGAAGGGGGTTCATCATCCCTATACCCGGCTGCTGCATGATTCCGTTCCTCTCATGGAGCCAGGATGGCTTGAGGCAACACAGAGACGGCGTCTGGCAGAAGCTACGCCCGTTACCACATTAAATCCTCTCTCTCCCGATCCGGAACTATGCTGCTTTCTTGCGCGATGTTCCGATCGTGTCGGCGGCCTCTGTGACAGGGTTCCTCCTCCTGTTCTTTCTGTTTCACAAGGCTCCAGCGTCCTTTGTCACCTTCCTGCGTCCATACGTCCGGAGTTCTTATCATGACGTTTTCCCTGAACGATCCAGATCTTTTCCGCCAGACGGCCTTCCTCGGAGGCGACTGGAAAACATCCGTGAGTGGCAAAAGCCTAACGGTGGATAATCCCTCAACGGGAGAGACGATCGGGACTATCCCGGCCTGTACGGCTGAAGAAACCCGGTCCGCCCTTGAAAGCGCTCGGATCGCACAGTTGGAATGGCGCCGAAGTTCAGCTGCTGAGCGTGCCGGCCTGCTGATGGCGTGGTACCAGTTGATGCTGGATCATGCGGACGATCTGGCCCAGATCATGACCCTTGAACAGGGGAAGCCTCTGGCTGAAGCCAAGGGCGAAGTCACTTACGCTGCGTCTTTCCTGAAATGGTTCGCGGCGGAAGCCGAGCATGTTCAGGGGAGCGCTCTGGTACCAACTGCGGACCGCCGTGTTATTGTTCTGAAAGAGCCGGTGGGGGTGACAGCCGCCATCACGCCCTGGAACTTCCCTTTGGCAATGATTACCCGCAAATGCGCTCCGGCTCTTGCCGCTGGGTGCAGCATGGTGATCAAACCGTCAGAACTCACGCCGTATTCTGCTTTGGCTCTGGCTGTTCTGGCAGAGCGTGCGGGGCTTCCAAAAGGCCTACTGTCCATTGTGACAGGTTATGCACAGGACATTGGCCCGGAACTGACAGCAAACCCCGTTGTCCGGAAACTGTCCTTCACGGGCTCCACGAAAGTGGGTGCACTTCTGATGCGTCAGTCAGCGGATACGATTAAAAAGCTGAGTCTCGAACTGGGCGGCAATGCTCCACTGATCGTTTTTGATGACGCTAATCTTTCTGTCGCGGTGTCAGGAACGATGGTCAGCAAGTTTCGCAATGCTGGCCAGACCTGTGTCTGCGCAAACCGTGTGTATGTTCAGTCCGGTATCCATGATGCGTTCCTGGAGAAACTTGCTGAAGAAGTAGCGACACTGAGAACGGGCGACGGCTTTGACCCGCAGACGCAGATTGGGCCGCTGATCAACGAAGCTGCTGTTGCAAAAGTGAGGGAGCATGTGGAAGACGCCCTGGCCAAAGGCGCGCGCATTGTTGGCAAGCCACTGGAAGTCAACGGCCGCTTTGCATCGCCCGTACTCTTGGCAGATGTAACGTCCGACATGCGGATCGCGCAGGAAGAGACGTTTGGCCCGATCCTTCCAGTGTTCCGCTTTGAAAACGAGCAGGATGCCGTGCAACAGGCCAACGCCACTCCGTATGGTCTGGCGAGCTATTTCTTCACCAATGACATTGCCAGAGGCTGGCGGGTTGGAGAGGCTCTGGATTTCGGTATGGTGGGACTGAACACTGGATCCATCTCCTTGGTGTCGGCGCCTTTCGGGGGCGTGAAGCAGTCCGGTCTTGGCCGGGAAGGTGGCGCACTCGGTCTTGAAGAATTTCTCGAGACGAAGAGCTTCCATATCGGACTACCGACTGAGTGATGACCCTGGTTGAAGAAAGAATGGCCTGACTTATGGCAATCGCGCCCAAGCTCGATCGTATTGATCTTAAAATTCTGGCTCAGTTGCAGAAGAACGGCCGACTGACCAATGTGGAACTGGCAAATCGTGTCGGCCTGTCTGCCAGTCCATGTCTGATCCGCGTCAAGCGGCTGGAGGCAGCGGGCTATATCGTGGGGTATGGGGCACAGATTGCCCTGCAAAAAATCTCGAGCGTCATGACCGTCTTTACGGAAGTAACACTATCCGATCACAGGCGGGATGATTTTTTCCGCTTTGAGACGGCAATGCAAAAAGTGGAATCCCTTGTAGAGGCGCATCTCATCAGCGGGGGCTACGACTATCTTCTGAAATTCATGGTCAGGAATATTGATCATTATCAGGAAACAATAGAATCTCTTCTCGATCAGAATATTGGTATTGAGAAGTATTTCAGCTATATTGTTATAAAATCTCCCATCTTGAAGCCTGCATTTCTGATTGAAAATCTTACCAGGAACACGGAGCGTTCGTTATGACCTCGGAAAATGCGAAGCTGCGTGAACAGACGGCTATTAACCTGCGGAGTATGACCGAAGAAGATCTGGCAGCCGCCGCCGGTCTTTCAAAAGTGCTGGGCTGGCCCCATCGCCTTGAGGACTGGGAGTTCATGCTGCGTCTTGGTCATGGTCTGGTAGCGACGCTGGAAAGTGGGGAAATTATTGGCACCATCATGTGGTGGTCTTTTGGGGAACGTTACGCGACGGTGGGATTGATCATCGTTAATAGTGCCTGGCAAGGTCACGGAATTGGCACCAGCCTGCTGACGACGGTTCGCAGGCTTCTTCCCGGTCGCTCAATTTCCCTGAACGCTACCCCGGCCGGACAGCCGCTTTATGAAAAACTGGGCTTTGTTCCGACGGGAATTGTGGAGCAGCATCAGGGAAATGGTGTCTCTTCTCCCATCATTGCTCTCGACGCCGGACAACGGATGCGTCCTGTTGTTCAATACGACCTTGAGGACCTCATAACGTTCGATAATGCCGCCACCGGCATGGACCGGGCTGCTCTTGTTGAAGAGTTGGTACAGAACGCCAAAGGCGTGGTGATTGATACGGAAGATGGGATCCGAGGGTACTCGTTTTGTCGTCGGTTCGGCTGGGGATGGTTGATTGGGCCAGTCGCTGCGACCACCGCAGAGCAGGCGAAAGCCCTTATTTCGCACTGGATAGGCACTCATGGCGGGGAGTTTATCCGGATCGATACGCCGACGTCAGCAGGTCTGTCGGCCTGGCTGGATGAAATGGGACTGATCCGGGTGGATGTGGTCAACACAATGGCCACCGAACCCGTCGTGATTTCTGACAATGCCCCGCAATATTTTGCCCTGACCAGTCAGGCGCTCGGTTAAGGATTGCTGCCATGTCGTTTGTTCTAAAGTCCACCGAAGAGCGTGCGCGCCTTTGGAAGCCCATGTTCGCCCGTGAACTGCCCGAGATGCCTTTTCATGTCTGGCCGGAGACGGGAGATCCGCAGAAAGTCCGCTATCTGGCCGCGTGGCAGCCGCCAGAAAATCTGGCAGAGGTTTTCCCCAATCTGGAAGTTCTATTTTCTGTTGGTGCTGGCGTGGATCAACTGAACCTTGCCTCGATACCTGAGAGTGTCCGGGTCGTCCGGATGATGGAGCCAGGGCTGGCTGAAGGGATGATAGAATACGTTCTCTGGGCCGTTCTTTCCTATCACCGGAATATGTTTCACTACGCCCGCCAGAAAAGGGAGCACGTATGGCGGGGGGAGCCAAACGTGTCTTCAGGCCTGTTTCGGGTTGGGGTCATGGGCATGGGGGCGCTTGGAACGCCTGTTCTGGAGAAGTTGTCGCAGTTTGGATATGTCTGTAACGGCTGGAGCCGAAGCCGGCATGATATTCAAGGTATCAGAAGCTATGCAGGATCGGACGAACTGGATGCTTTTCTGGCTTCCACAGATGTTCTTGTGTGCCTGATGCCTTTGACGGACGCCACAAAAGGGATCCTGAATCGGGAACTGTTTACAAAGCTTCCTAAAGGAGCGTGTCTTATCAATTGTGGCAGGGGAGGGCATCTCGTACAGGATGATCTGCTCTGGGCGCTGGATACTGGCCAGCTGAGTCAGGCTGTTCTTGATGTAACGAACCCTGAACCTCTCCCTGCAGATCATCCTTTCTGGAACCACTCTCTGATTGCTCTTACGCCGCATATTGCCAGTTCTTCGCGGGCGTCGACGGGAGGAGAAATGATTTCGAAAAATATTATGAAGTATGAAAATGGAATGGAAATGATCGGAGAAATTGACAGATCGTTCGGTTATTAATTTATTTGTGGATCATCTTGAGAAAAAATTCTGTGTTCGAAGACATTGTGAACCCCGGTTCGGAAGCGAACCGGGGTTTTCGTTTGTCCGTCTGACCAGATTTGCGTGATCAGGTCCAGTCACTGTGGCAGGGTTATTTTCACGACGAGATAGGGAAGCTCTTGCATGTCTTTTCCGTCATGGAAATCTGGCAGGCGTGCCCATTGTCCGATGGTGGAATACAGCCCGTCTTTTCCGTAGGTCAGGCCATCAGGTTCGATCATGCGGGGATCATGCGCTATCACGGAGATCGTCCCATCCGGAGCATGTTTGAGAATGGCATGGCGCTCGTCGTCTGTGATGTAGAGCGCGCCGTCCGGTCCGGTTGCCATACCGTCGCCCATCCCTGTTTCGCCTTCGTCGTGTACGGAGGCTTCGATCCGTTTCTCGGTTGCTGTGCGGTCTGAGAGAACGGAGGTTGGGGCAGAATAAAGACGACGACTGGTCTGGGGCTGCCAGTAAAGTGTCTGTTGATCCGGACTGATACCGACGCCATTTGCGCCGCCCTGAGGCATCTTGGCATGGGACGCATCATAACGTGCAGCGCGACCGTCCATGACCGCGACGAAACCTGTCTCCGGCATAACCGGTTTGGTGTCTGCCAGAATGCGGCGTTGCCTGCCGGATGCGAGATCCACGACAATCAGTGCAGGATGAACACCAGTGGATGTATCGGTAATGAAGGCCGTACCTGCCTTGCCATGCGTCAGATCAATACGAACGTCGTTGACGTGACTGTCTGGCAAAAGTGTCGGGGCGGAGAGCGTCAGAACCTTCAGCACCTTGTTTGAGCCCGGGTCGATCTCGAAGAGTTTCTGGGCCCCGGCAATTGTTCCTTTGCTCGCCAGCATGCCTTCATCCAGCACCCAGAGATGGCCCTTGGCATCGACAGTCATTCCAAGCGGAGAAACGAACTGGTCTTGCGTGGCGGCATCTGGGAACGGTGTCAGATGATCATTCGCATAAGTGGCGAGGCGTGGTCCCGCGTGGTCTTTGACACTCCGGGGGAAACCCAGAACCAGGCGGCCATCTGGAAGGGCGGCAATTCCCGAGGGTTGAGCGTCCTGAAAACGACCGATGATTTTAACATTGCCTGACGAGACATAGCCCTTATCGGTAGTGTCTGCAGCATACGCGCTGGGGATAAGGGCAGAAGCACCAAGAAATGCTGCAAGAATGGCGGGGTACTGAAAGGTCATAAATCAATCTCCTTGCCCCATTGGGGCCGAGTATGAGGCAGACAGCAATTCACCCTTAAATTGCTCTGAACGGTAAAGGCTGAACGCGTGGTCCGGCTAGTCGTTCTGTATGTCTATCCGGCTGTTCAGAAGACGCTTTCGTAGGGCAGGATCGTGAGCATAGAGGTACAGTCCGTTCATCCCGCGTGTAAGAAGGACGTTCAGAGCATTCAGGATGACACGTTCTTTCGCTTTCTCAGGGGCCGCAATGCCATCCCGGCCCTGGAACGCAGCACTGTCCTCATAGCGTGACGGATCAACACGGATACTGTCGGTCGCAGCGTCATAGGAGAGGGACGGTCCCAGAATGACGCCTGCATAATTCAGGTCAAAACCCTGAATGGTATAGACGGACCCGACCTCATCAATGGTGTCAGGGCGTTCGGCCCAAGGCAGTTTTTCGTCTGGCTTGGAGCGGTCCCATCGCAGGCGGAAACGTCCTTCTTTAATGAAGTGGTCTTCGCCATCCAGGCGATATGGATAATCGTAGGTGGAAAGAAGGCGGCAGAGACCGACCTCACGGTTGCGGGTCTGCAGGTCTTCGTAAAGCTGTGCGCAATCGTCATAGATCCGCAGATCAAACTTCGGATCAAGAGGGCATGGCAGGATTTGCCCTTCTGCCAGCGCATCCAGCCAGTGTCTGACTGCTGGGCCTGAACCAACCCGGAATTGAGTGGTCAGGTGCAGGGTCTTGGTCGGGTGGCCTTTACGGAACTCATCCAGCATGGTGGTGGACCAGTGGCTCTTGAATTTCAGAACCTGCAACGGGTCAAAGACGATGATGACCACACGTGCCAGTTCCAGGATCTCTTCAAGATGGTTCTGCTGTTTGAAATGGTTGTAGCGATCCGGTCGGGTGAGGAGCAGATGTGCTTCATCGACCAGAACAATATCTGCGTGGCTGTCAGATTTATGGAGGCGGTTGATGAATGTTGTTGGTCGTTCAAAATCCGCTTTTTTGAGTGCGGGTATTTTTGCCGCGATATTGCGATAGAGCTTCAGCATTTCGGGGTGGTTGACCAGAAGTGCGTTGCGCGTGCCGCTGAGAGGATCGGCAGGGTTTCTGGAGCGTGCCCGTGTCTGAATGGTGTTGAAAATGGCGTTCAGCACAACGCTTTTGCCGGTGCCCGCAGCGCCTTCAATGACGAGAAGCGCGCTCTGGTCATCCAGATGGTCAGAACAGAACGATAGCACTTCCTGGAGAAGGGCAGTTTGTTCCGTGGAGAGCGGCCGGGACGGCGAGAGCTTGGAAGTGGCTGCGTTGACGTGCGGGAGAGGCATTTTTGCGAGAGTTCCTCCCTGTTGCTCAGTCTGCGGCGACATCGGCGACTTTGGCGTCTGTAATCCGCTGGGCGTCCTGAGGGGAAATCCGAACGACAAAGCCCTGATGGCCTGCATTGATATAGACATGGTCCTGACCCATCGCATCCTGGGACAGAACAATGGGAATGGAGGTTGCCTGCCCGAAAGGGCTGGTGCCGCCGGACTGATATCCTGTCAGCGCGTGGGCTTTCTCCGGGTTCATCATGCGGGCGTTCCGGCCGCTGAAAAGTGCGGCGACCTTCTTCAGGTTCAGCTTCTGATGAGCCGGCGCTACGACGCAGGCGGGCTGTTTCTTGTCAATTTCGACGACCAGCGTCTTCAGAACACTGCTCGGGTCAGCGCCGATAGCATCTGCGGCCTGCCTGCCGATCAGTCCGCCATTCGGATTGTATTCGTAGTCGTGAAGGCTGAAAGGAATGCCCTGCTTTTCAAGGAAAAGGGTGGCGCTGGTTTCCCGGCTCATGTGAGATCCCCTGTCTTGTCGCGAAGCGTCCTGGCAGGAGCCGTCGGAAGGGGCGCGGTCAGAAATAACATGTCCGGTCCGGCTGAAGCGGAGGGGGCGCTTCAATGTCGTACTCCCTCACGGAAAAGGGAGGCTGGCATGGTGTATGAACCCTCCAGCAAGACTTCGCAATATTCGAGCAGCGTCCTTCATGAAGATGCAGCCCGAAACCGTATCAGGGCGTTTTTGAGCCAAACTGGTCCCAGTGTTGCAACAGTTCGTGAATGATCCAGTATCCAACACGATAGCCATTATCCAGCGCGACTTTTTCTCAACCACTGTTCATGGACTGGACGGCGGTCATGCTGCGAGATTGCTCGGTGTAGTTGGACGCGCTGCGACGAATCAGAACACGGTTGCTATCTACGCGTCCTGCCTGCCCCAAACGTGTGAGGGCTTCAAGGATGCCTGAATCTTCCATATCGCTGGAGACAAAATGGCTCTTGCCCTGCGTCTGGATCTGTACAGATCGAGTGAATCCCAAGCGGGAAAGGTACTTTTTCAGTGAGATGCTCTCCCTCGATCCAGGGGTGAAACTCGCCTTCGCGATCGCCAGTATCGGCCCCGATCTCGTATGTAGTCAGCACAACGGCGCGGCTGTCCCAAAGTTTATCGGCAGCTTTTGCATGGTTTCCGGCAAGGATGAGAGGAGCGCTGCAAGCTAAGGAAAATGCCCATGGCATGATTTGTTGCACACTGGAGATAATTTTCATGGTTTCCTCTGTCGTTCCGTTCTCATAATGAGGTCGGCCTACAGTAAAGTTCTCGAAAACGAATATTCCGCTGGGAGGGGTGTTCTCTTATAGGCAACGGAGTGATGCCTTTTATAGATGACAAAACATTTTGAAATATAGATTAAGATACTTATCTATTTACTTGGATAAGAAACGATTTCACTAAAATACTATCTTGTAATATGTGTGTTAAAAAAGTCACATATAGAGAATTAGTGCGATTTAATCAAAATGAGTGGCAAATAATTTCTTCAAGTGACTTGTCACGAACGACGTTCTGAATATTTTCTGCACCGAAAATGATACATCTAGGACGGGTGAAGATGAATTTTGGTGCCAGACGTCTCACATTGCTGACAGCGACAGTGCTGGCGGGAGTGTTCTGTGACACGGCCGGGTATGCGGCTCCTCATGCTCGGGCCAGGCATCCGGTTGCGACGGGCGGTTCGCAAAATTCTGCTCCAGTTCATTCTCATGCAGCGCCTGTTCATCATCGTACCGCCGTTGATGCCCAGGACGCGGAAGCAATTTCCGTGCACGTGTCCCGTCAGGCTCTGAATGGCGGCGGCGGCATGATGCGCCATGAGATGGCGTCTCACTCTGTCCAGACCGTGACGCGGCAGTATATCGAGATGCAGAGCCCGGCCAGCACGGCGCTCGACATGATCAAGAACCTCCCGAGTGTTACCGTTTCGACTGTCGACAGCTCTGGCATTCTGGGTGGCAAGATCAACAGCCGCAGCCTGACCGATTCAGACATGGGTATTTTGCTCAATGGCGTTCCTGTGGCGACTGCGTATTACCTGAACCAGAACGTCGACACTGAAAACGTCAATACGATTTCCGTCACACCCGGATCATCTGCCATTGACCTGCCCGTGACGTCTGCGGCTGCGGGTATCATGGACTCCCAGACCATGACGCCGTCTCACAAATTCGGCGGCCTGATGGACTTCTCATATGGGACGAATAACCTGTCCCGCGAATTCATCCGGGTTGAAAGTGGCGATATCGGCAATTCCGGTATCCGTACGTTTGCATCGTTCTCGCATACCCATTCCCGGAACTGGAACGGTCCTGGCACCAACGAGCGACGTCATCTGGATTTCGGCGCGGCCAAAGACTTCAGCGATGGCTCGTCCGTCAATCTGTTCGTGTCGTGGAACCATCAGTTCACGATGGAGCCGCTCAAGCCGACCGCGAAGCAGTTCTACAACAAGAAAGATGGTCTCGGGACGTACAATTATTCCTCGTCCTATGATCCGTCGAACCCGTCAAAATATGGCATGCTGAACGGCAATATGTGGGACCAAGTCTTTGTGACACTGCCTGTCCATGTGCATCTGCCCGCGAAGTTCTCTTTCGATTTCAAGCCGTATTACGTCTATAATGGAGGCTATACTTACAATGGCAGCCTCTTCAACGGAGCCGGTCGTAATGCAACGATCGGGCAAAGTGGAAGTGCCATCACAGGCAGCGTGCCAGCGGCCTCCTATTACAGCGTATATCGCCCGCACGCAGGGACTGTGGCCAAGCTGAATTATGACCCGGTCAGCTGGGACCATATGGAATTGGGGTACTGGTTCGACTATCAGGATAACCAGGTCAACAACATGTATTCCGTGCTGCAGACCAATGGCAGCCAGCACTTCCCGTACAACACCTCCAAGGGCATCTACGTCAGTGGCCAGCGTTACATGCCTTATCAGGGCGATGCCGGTTGGAAGATCCATTCACTGTTCTTCCAGAACACCGCGAAGCTTCTGCATGATCGTCTGACGCTGAATGGCGGCATTAAGGTTGCCATGATCAATCGTTGGACGGTCAATGGGGCCTCCGCCACGCCCCGTACCGAACAGAACCAGGTTGTGCCTCTGCCGCAGGTCGGGATCAGCTATCGGCTTGACCAGCACAACCTGATCTATGTGAATGCGGAAGGTGACTTTCGCATGCCGGACCCGGGATCGTTGGGTCAGGTCTATGATGCGCAGACCGGTGGGTATGTCGGCAATCCGTACAACCCGAAGCCGCAGTATTCCATCAAGGAAGAACTCGGCTGGCGCTTTGATAATGATTACTTCATGACGGATCTGGAGCTGTTCAACTACTCCATCACCAACCGTCTGCTGTCCACGAGTGTGTACATCAACAATCAGGCGATCAGTTCCACCATTAACGCGGGCAACCAGACAGCCCGTGGTGTGGATTTCATGATCTCTGCTCATCCGTGGCACTACTTCAGCCCATATGTCTCCGTCGAGTATCTGAATGCGACGATGGACTCCAACATCCTCACGACCGGCAAGCTGAATGGTCAGACTGTCAGTGACCTGCTGCCGACCAAGGGGAAGACGGCGGTGCAGTCACCGCATGTTCATGCCAGTGCAGGCCTGACCTATGATGACGGTCATTTCTTCGCCAATGGCAGCGTCAGCTATGTGTCGTCCCAGTACTCAACATTCATGAATGATGAGAAAATTCCAGGCTACATTACGGATAACCTGTCGCTCGGCTATCGCTTCAACTCCTATGGCCGTTTCAAGGCACCGAAGTTCCAACTGAATTTCAGCAACCTGGGAGGCGATTTTGTTCGAACGGGTGCGTACAGCCTTGTGTCCAATGCGAAAGCAGCCAAGGGCATCTATGGCAGCACAATCAGTTCCAGCGGAACGCCGACCTATTATCTCTACCCGCGATTCAGCGTGACGGGAAATATCTCCGTCGGTTTCTGATCCGGGAGAAAATGGCGGTGCCCAAGCTCTAGTCTTGAGGGGAAATGCGGCTCTTTCTGGAAGCAGGAGGAGCCGTTTTTTCTTTGGGGCGGGGATGACAGTGGGAATTTTGACCGCTAGCATTCTCATAACGGCAATGGATTCTGCCTGACCGTAATGGTCGAACCGCTCTCCGTCGCGAGATGCTGATGATTCCTGTCAAACTCGCTTCCCAGGAAGCATGGCAGGAGACGTCTATCCAATGCGCACGTTCCAGAATTTTCCACGGCTTGCTCAGATCGCTCTTCACTGGGGGTTGATCCTGTTGCTGCTGGGCGTTAGTGTCGGCTCGATCTGTGCGCTGTTCCTGTGGCTGCTCGATCAGGTGACGCAACTTCGGTTCTTGCATCCGTCGCTGTTGTTCGGGCTCCCGGTGGCGGGGATCGGGGTAGCGCTTCTGTATCAGCGCTACGGCGGCAGGGCGGCGGCTGGCAATAATCTGATCATTGATGAAATTCACAAGCCGGGCGGGGGCGTTCCGTTCTGCATGGCGCCTCTTGTTCTGTTCGGCACGGTCGTCAGCCATCTCTTTGGGGCTTCGGTTGGGCGGGAAGGCACAGCCGTTCAGATTGGAGGAAGTTTTGCGGCGGCGATTGGCAGAATGTTTCGCCTTAATGACCGGGCAATGCGTCTTTTGCTGATGGCGGGGATTGCTGCGGGTTTCGGGGCCGTGTTCGGAACTCCGGTCGCTGGGGCAATTTTCGGGCTGGAAGTTCTGACGCTGGGACGGCTGGATTATGCGGCGCTCCTTCCTGCTGCCGTGGCCTCCATCGTTGCTGACTGGACCTGCCATGCATGGGGCATTCACCATGCCGCCTATCATGTTGGCTTTCGGGGAGTTCCTGCTGCCGATGGCACGATGTTTCATGTCGATGCGCTGCTTCTTGTAAAAGTCAGTTTCGCGGCCGTGTGCTTCGGTCTTGCGAGCCGTGCTTTTGCCTCGGGCGTTCACCGACTGGCAGGTATTTTTCAGAAATTCTGCCCGCAGGCATGGTTGCGCCCCGCACTGGGCGGGATTCTGACGATTCTGCTGGTCGGTTTATTAGGAACGCGGGACTATCTCGGCCTCGGTGTGGCGTCCCCTGACGTCGACGGCGCCAGCATCATGAATTTTTTCGGCCAGGGGTATTATCCCTGGAGCTGGTTCTGGAAGCTGGTCTTCACGCTGGTAGCGCTCGCGTCCGGTTTTAAGGGCGGGGAAGTTACGCCGCTTTTCTTCATTGGCGCCGGGCTGGGAAATGCGCTGTCGCCGGTACTTGGTGTGCCGGCAGATCTACTGGCAGGTGTGGGGTTTGTGGCAGTCTTTGCAGGCGCGGCGAATACGCCTCTGGCCTGTACGTTCATGGCGGTTGAGCTTTTCGGTGCCACAGATGTCGTTTACTACGCGGCGGGCTGTTTCATCGCCTATCTGGCGTCCGGCCACAGTGGAATTTATCAGGCGCAGCGCATTGGAACGCCCAAGACGTCGCTTGCGCTCGAACGATCAGGAACAGTTCTGCGGGATCTTAGGAAATGAGATTATCGGGCAGATCGCTTGCGGGCATTCAAAGCTGTGCAAATGAGTGCCGCAAATAGCACTTCAAGACTGAGAAGTCCTATCCAGGTGGCCGTGGCAACGATTGGAAAGTCGTTGCCATACAGCTCCAGAAACAGGCTCAGCACCAGAAGCGCAAAGCCTGCGAGTTGCAGCCCCAGCCGGTAGGAGCCGGGCGGGGACTTTCGGAAGAAAATACCGCTTCCGCGGGCTGATCCAGCGGCGAGTAGCAGCATCGCGAATTGCCCGCACAGGAAGGATGCTCGCATCATGCCTGCTTTGCTTTTTTGATGAAGGCACGGAAAGCAGCGTAGGCGAAAGCCCCGGAGAAGAGCAGGCTTACAAGGGCAGTGCTTTGGGTGACGGGGTTGGTCCATGGACTGCTCACGGCGGCAATTGCAAAGCACGCAAATGCGCAGGCTGTCAGCATCTCGGGCCACGTGCGTCTGGCAGGGCGCACGAGAGCAAACACCAGTGCCAGCCCCCAGACAATGAAAACGCATTGCACTTCATGGCCCGCACGATGCAGAGACATCGGAGGCAATAGTCTGTTAGCCAAAAAATAGGATGCAAATGCGAGGGGCGTGCCTGCCAGAACGCCAACGTTCAGGCGATCTGTCAGAATATGCCCAAGATGGTGTGGCAGGCGGAGACGTTTGACAGTCCACAGTCGCATTCCGCTTCCGATGACGGCGGTCAGCATCAATCCGGAAATAAAATAGAGCCATCGCGTCACGTCTGGCGTGAACCGTGCAATGTGCAGTCCATACAGGAACGTATAGGTGCGAACGGCTGGGCGCGTCTCGACATGTTCTCTCATGAGACGGCCCGTCGTCCCATCGAATGTCAGGCTATGGGATAGGGTACTAACCGTGCCGTTATGTCCGGCGATGACTGTGATCAGGGAAGCTGCGTCTGCCGGATTGTAAATGTAAATCTGTGAAATCCCAGCCCCTCTGAGGCGTTCCTCAGCGTCCTGAAGCAGGGGAGTTATAGGCGTGAGATGACCGGGTTTTCCGCTAGCTGGTCGGGACTCAAGGGCAGGGTCGAGATCCGTATATCCTGCCATTACATCGTGTTTGTAAACGGCTTGCGGACCCCACGGCAGCAACATCGTGACAAGGGTGACGGCACCGGTAAATGAGATCATCAGATGAAAAGGAAAAGCCAGAACGCCCAGTAAGTTGTGGGCATCCAGCCAGCTTCTCTGTCCCTTGTTCGGACGGAATGTGAAGAAGTCTGCGAAGATTCGCCGATGACTGATCAGTCCGGTGATCAGTCCCACGACCAGGGCAAGAGCTGCCAGGGCGGCGATCAGGCGCCCGTAGGGGTATGGAAGCTGAAGTTCAAAATGGAAGCGGTAAAAGAACTCGCCTCCCAGCGTATCGCGGATACCATCCGGGCTTCCGGTGAGGGGGTTCAGGGCTTTCTGGATGTAGCGTCCGTCAGGCTGTTCCCAGGTTCCAAAGACGTAAGGCGCACGATGGTTCGGAACTGCAAGATACCAGGCAGAGGATTTGGCAGCATGCTCTGTGAGCCATGCTACCGCGTGTGCGGTGGCATCGACGGTTTGGACGTGCGCCGTCTTGAGTTCAGGTCGCATCCAGACGCTGATACCCTCTCTGAAGACACTCAGGGTTCCTGAAAGTGCGATGGCGAACAGAACCCAGCCTGTGACAAGTCCGAGGCCTGTATGCAGCCACGCCATGGAAGCACGGAATGTTCCCTTCATGGGCGCCAGCCTCTGAGTGCTGCCAGCCCCATGAGGGCAAGGAGAGTAATAACTGTGCCGCCAAGTACCTTGCGCCCGTCAGGAAAAGCGAAGCTCGCCATGAACGCGACAGGCCAGATCAGAAGTCCGGTCAGCATTCCTGTCATGGCGCGTTCGATCCGTAGGCCAGGGAGCCAGAGTGCAAGGCATATCCCAACGAAGGCCGAAAGCGCGTAGCCGCCGGGAAGGGCCGCCAGGATCCGGCAGGCCAGATCCCAGCGTTTCAGAGAAGGTGACTTACCAACTGTAGCCAATGGTCGCCTGAGCGTTCCGGCGCTCTCCATAGTAGCAGAATTCCTGACCATAGGAGGCGTAGCTCAGGCAGTTGGCAACGAAGTTCTTGTCGAACAGGTTACGGACGCTGGCTGAGACATTCCAACCACGAAGAGAGCGCGATGCCTTTGAAAGATCATAGCGGACAGACGCATCGAAGACGGCATATTGAGGAACCCAGACGCTGCCATAATCCGCTTCGCCGCCATAAGACTTGTTCGTGTAGCGCATACCGCCACCGAAGCCGAAGCCTTTCAGCGGGCCGGAGGGCAGGGTGTAGAATGCGAACAGTGAAGCATTGCCTCTGCCAGACTGGATAAGAGGCTTGCCCGTTGAGTCATCCTTGACCTTCTGGAAGCTGACGGCTGCCGTGAGCATCAGGTTCTTGAAGGGTTCGGCATGGGCTTCAAGCTCGAAACCGTCGGAATGAACCTTGCCGCTTTCAATGCTGTAGGCACTGTTGGCGACTGCCACGAGTACGTTTGTCTGCTCAATGTGGAAGCCGGCCGCGCTCAGCAGGATTGAGGTGCCGGGAATCTGATATTTCACACCGCCTTCAAGCTGTTTGCCGATGGACGGGTTGGCCTGACGGAAGGTGGCACCTCCATTGCTCGAAACCGTACCGTTCTGAGGCTGGAAGGACGTTGAATAGCTGATGTAAGGCGCCAGTCCGAAGTCGAAGTGATAGAGGCCTGAAGCGCGCCATGTGATCTGGCTTGGGCTCTGCTTTGTGTCCGAACCATAGATATGTTCGACCTGATGGGAGCGATACCAGTCGTTGCGGATACTACCGGTCAGGATCAGACGCTTCCAGTGGATCTCATCCTGTCCATAGGCCCCGACCTGATGAGATGTCGTGTTGTAATTGAGGTATGGGGTGGCAGCCGAAATGGCCATGTTGGAGTTCGGATGAAACACGTTCAGGTCCGGGGCCGCGCCATAGAAGGCCAGTTCGGATGCTGTTTGCTGCATGTAGTCAAAGCCGAACATCAGAGAGTGGGTTAGTGGCCCCGTGTGGACGTGTCCCTTGAACTGGCTGTCAAATTCCAGATTGTGTGTGTGTTCATTCGTTCCGAAAGCAGAGCGGGCGAGAAGACCGTTCGCTTCGTCCGTGTAGTAACCGCTGTTGTAGACGCTGCGGTACTGCGTCTTGATGTCGTCGTAGCGACCGCGCGTACTGAAGCTCCAGTCCTGGTTGAAACGATGGTTCAGGATGTAGGTGATGGAACCGTGCTTGCGGTTGAACTTCTCATAGTTGGCATCGCCATCGTAGAAGTTGCGGGGCAGATACCCGAAGGACGCGCGCTTGAGCGAGCCAACCAGCGGGACGCCACCGTAAGAACCATTCTCTGGGTCGTACTGATAGTTGCCGAGGATTGTCAGGGTTGTCGGGCCGTCGCCGCCAAAGGTGAAGGACGGGCTGATGCTGAAACGTCGGCTTCCTGTTCGGGCAAGTTGCGTATGTTGACCGTTGACAGTGCCGTTGATGCGATACCGGACGAAGCCGTTATCTGTCGCAAAGCCGCCGACATCTGCGTCTACGCGGTAGAGGTCGAACATGCCGCCTGTTGCATTAACTCCACCATAGAACCGCTGGTCCGTAGGGAGTTTGCTGGACAGGGCTGTGAGACCGCCCGGACTTGATTGGCCATAGATCGCGGAGGCAGGACCCTTGAGGATTTCGATGCGCTCCAGCCGTGACGTGTCGGTCTGGGCAACAGCGTAACCTGTCGGGCTGTCCTGCAGTTTCAGGCCGTCGAGGAATGTCGGAATCATGAAACCACGCAGGAGGAACTGGTCATATCGTGTGCCTTCGCCGCCGCGCAGATCAGGCGTAATGCCAGCAGCGTACCGAACGGCTTGGTTAAGGCTCAGAACCCCTCGGATATCCATCTCGTTGCGGGTAATGACCGTGACGGACTGGGCTGTTTCAACCAAAGGCGTATCTGATTTGGTGGCGGATGACGCCACTGTTGACGGCTTGCGCCCACGGACTCTCAGGTTCTCGACACTCGTTACACGAGTATCGGCAGTTCCGGGTTTCTGCGTTTCGACAGTTCTTTTCTGAGGGTGAGAACGATCGGATTTTTCAGTCTGATCGGCTGCAATGGCAGTACCACTCACAAAAAGGGAAAGAGGGATGGCATAAATAGCCCTGCTGCGAGGCATGTCCGATCTCATTGCTGGTTCCTGCTGGCGTATGGCCAACGGCTCGTATCGGTATTGCGAGTCATTTGCAAGTACCGCAGACCAGAGAAACGCGTTGAAGTTCGGATTGCTGCACAGCAGACACACTTTTTCAGAGGCGCGCAGAGGTGAAGGACCGCTGTCACGAGTGGTCGGAGTGGTCTGCTTATGAGAGCGTCCATGCGGACGCCTGTTGTCAGCCGCGGGCATCTGGGCGGGCGAACGTGGCCTTCAGGTTCTTGATGAGGCTTCGGCAAGTTTGAGAAGAATCTGATAAAAGTTGAAGCTGGGACCGGTCAGATCCGGATCGCGCGATGCAAGTGAAATTGTTGCGCGTGGGGCAGGGCCGGAAATCGGGTGAAAAGTGGCGCCGTCAGCATGGATCTGACTAAGATACGCTGGCACGACAGAGACACCCAGGCCAGCGGCCACCATAGGAACTGTAGCTGCAATCTGTGGGGCGGACTGTCCGAAATGGGGCGTGAAGCCAGCCTGCTGACATGCTGCGATAATGGCGTCGTAAAATCCTGGGCCGATTGTGCGATCAAAAATCAGGAAAGGTTCTTTTGCTACGTCTGACAGCTTGAGGGTGTGGTGTTCCGAAAGAGGGTGGCCTTTCGGAATGGCGATCATTGTCGGTTCGTCCAGAAGAAGATGCAGGGAGATCCCTGGATCGGGAGCAGGGGGGCGGACAATTGCAATATCAACCCGACGTTCGCGCAGAGCTTCACACAGCGCGGGAGTATTACTTTCTTCCAGCGTGATCAGAATTTCCGGCCACCGTTCGCGAAAAGCACGGATAGCACGTGGAATCAGGGGCAACATTGCTACGGCACCCGCCATGCCGATTCTCAGTCTTCCCTGTTCACCCCGGGCCAATCCCTGCGCGAGCTGATGGAACTGGCGTTCCAGTGTTAAAATCGTGCGCGCCTGCTCAAGAAGCTGGGCTCCGGTATCTGTCAGGGAGGCACCCCTTCGGGACCGTGTGAAGAGCTTAAGGCCCAACTCCGTTTCCAGGGCCTTGATCTGCTGGCTCAGAGGAGGCTGCTCGATATGAAGAGCCTCCGCAGCCTGCGTAAAGCTTCCATGATCCGCGATCGCCACGAAATAGCGCAAATGTCTTAAATCCATTTATCCATATTAATTATATATGGAAAAGGCTTCAACTATATATTGGACGGCAGAAGAAAGGTCGCGCACTCTAGGCCTCAGAAAATTTCTGAGGACCGGATCATGGCTTTTACTGTTGGACATTACCTTGCTGAACGGCTGACCCAGATTGGCCTCAAGCATCACTTTGCTGTTGCGGGTGACTATAATCTGATCCTGCTCGATCAGTTGATTGAGCATGGCGGGATGAAGCAGATCTATGACTGTAATGAGCTGAACTGCAGTTTTGCCGCTGAAGGTTATGCGCGTGCCAATGGGGCAGCTGCTGCCGTTGTGACGTTCAGCGTGGGAGCCATTTCCGCCATGAACGGTCTGGGAGGATCGTATGCGGAAAACCTGCCGGTTATTCTGATTTCAGGGGCTCCGAATTCCAACGACCATGGCTCCGGACGTGTTCTGCATCACACGATCGGAACCACAGAATACAATTATCAGATGGAAATGGCGAAGCACGTCACGTGCGCCGCTGAGAGCATTACATCCGCAGAAACTGCGCCTGAAAAAATCGATCACGTTATTCGCACGGCCCTGCGTGAAAAGAAGCCGGCATATCTTGAGATCGCCTGTAACGTAGCGAGCCAGCCCTGTGTACGTCCGGGGCCGGTCTCTTCTCTCCTGTCCCAGCTTACGCCCGATCAGGAAAGCCTGAAGGCTGCACTCGCGGAAAGTCTTGGCTTTCTGGAGAAGGCCGAGAATGTGGTTATTCTCGTGGGAAGCAAGCTGCGTGCCAGCGAAGCATTGGACGAGACAATCGCCCTTGCTGACAAGCTCGGCTGCGTAGTGACGGTCATGGCGGCGGCAAAGAGCTTCTTCCCTGAAACGCATCCGGGCTTCAGAGGGGTGTACTGGGGAGAGGTCAGCAGCCCGGGCGTCGAAGACGTTGTGAAAAAGGCGGATGCGGTTATTACTCTGGCGCCTGTCTGGAACGACTACTCATCTGTTGGTTGGCGTGATCTGGTTCGCGGTGAGCGTGTGCTGGAAGTTGAGCCGCATCGTGTGACGGTTGCCGGGAAGACTTTCGAAGGCTTTAGTCTGAAAGAGTTTGTTGTTGCTCTGACAAAGGATGCCCCTAAGAAGTCTGCGTCGCTGGCGGTGTCATACAAGCCCGTCACCCTGCCGGAAAATGATCCAGCCGCTCCACTCACCAATGATGAGATGACGCGTCAAATCAATGCCCTGGTTGATGGAAATACGACGCTTTATGCAGAGACAGGTGATTCCTGGTTCAACGCCATTCGGATGAATCTTCCTGAAGGCGCGAAGGTTGAGTCTGAAATGCAGTGGGGGCACATTGGCTGGTCTGTGCCATCCATGTTCGGCAATGCCATGGCGGCTCCGGATCGCCAGCACGTGCTGATGGTCGGAGATGGGTCGTTCCAGCTTACTGCGCAGGAAGTGGCGCAGATGATCCGCTATGAATTGCCGGTCATTATTTTCCTGATCAACAATTACGGTTACGTCATTGAGATCAAGATCCATGACGGTCCCTATAACTATATTCAGAACTGGGATTACGCTGCTCTGATCAACTGCTTCAACCAGGGTGTTCCGGGTGAGGAAAGCGGGAAATACGGCTTGGGTCTGCATGCTACCACAGGCGCAGAACTCGCTGAGGCTATTGAGAAGGCCCGGAAGAATACTCGCGGACCCACACTCATCGAATGCAAGCTTGATCGGACGGATTGCACCGAGACACTTGTGAAGTGGGGTAAATTCGTGGCCGCTGCCAATTCGCGCAAGCCAGCTTAAAGTACGTTACCGGAGGAGGAGCTTGCCACTTTTGTGGCGGCTCCTCTTTTTGAAACACGAAATAAAAAGTCTATATATTCTGTGATGCGACAGTGCTGCTTTTACAGCGCATTCCCTGTCTTATTGGAAAGGTGTGATCTCGCAGATACCTCCATGTAGGTTGTCTGCCCTGTCTCCAGATTCCAAATTTTTCTATAAATAAAATCAGTGATCTGCTTCGGCATTAAGCCTCTGCATGGGTAGTCTTGCCAACAGAAAACTGCTGGTTTAATTCCATACAGACGGAATGAAACCAGCAGGAAAGTTTATGGCGCGTCCCAGGACCATTAATCGCGAGCAGGTGATGGAATGTGCGGAGCGCCTTGTTCGAGAAGGAGGTGCCACGGCGCTTACTCTTGATGCTGTTTCCAAAGAAGCCGGAATTACCAAGGGCGGTTTGCAATACTGCTTTGGGAGTAAGGATGATCTGATTGCTGCGTTGATCGATCGTTGGATTTCTGCCTTTGATGCCGAGGTGCTCAGGCACGTTCCTCCCGATGCAAGTGCTGTTGACCGTGCGCGGGCTTATGTTCAGGTCTGCAGCCAGATTGATGATGCAACACGCGCCCGTATGGTGGGAATACTCATCACTTTGTTACAGTCTCCTGGTCATTTGCAGAAAGTAAGAGACTGGTATTCAGGGTGGCTGAAATCCGATGTGTGCCAGTCCAGCGAAGCCAGAAAGATACGTGCCATGATTTTCGCGGCAGAAGGTGCATTCTGTCTTCGCAGCTTTGGCTTCATTGATATGCAGGAAGCAGAATGGAATGCTGTTTATGCTGATATTCAAAGGCTGACGCTCTCAGGCGAGGCTGATAATAAGCTGCCAGAAGCATGATTTTATATACTGTATGGGTGTTTGTAGGATGAATGCGCCAATACTCAAAGGTATGAGTAATAGTCTGGCTCATACTGTGTCTTCCGCCTGTGACTGGTTGATTGGGCAGCAGAAGGGGGACGGCCACTGGGTTGGATCTGTTGCGTCCAATGCGTCTATGGAAGCTGAGTGGTGTCTTGCTCTGTGGTTTCTCGGTCTTGAAGATCATCCGCTTCGCCCCCGGCTAGGCAATGCCCTTCTTGAAATGCAGCGCGAAGATGGGTCCTGGGGAATTTATTTCGGGGCAGGAAATGGCGATATCAACGCCACGGTAGAAGCTTATGCGGCTTTACGGTCACTGGGCTATTCCGAAGATTATCCTGCTCTTCGGAAAGCCAGTACCTGGATTGCCGAAAAAGGCGGACTGAAAAACATTCGCGTTTTTACGCGCTACTGGCTCGCTCTTATTGGCGAATGGCCTTGGGAAAAAACGCCTAATCTCCCTCCGGAAATCATCTGGTTTCCGAATAATTTCGTTTTTTCCATTTATAATTTTGCACAATGGGCACGTGCAACGCTGGCACCCCTTGCCATCTTGTCTGCCCGTCGCCCCAGCCGTCCCTTGCGTCCACAGGATCGTCTGGATGCGTTGTTTCCGGAGGGACGCGAGAGGTTCGATTATACCCTTCCAAAAAAAGAAGGGAGGGACGTATGGTCCAGCTTTTTCCGGACAACGGACAAAGGTCTACACTGGCTTCAGTCCAAATTTCTCAAACGCAATACCGTTCGTGAAGCGGCAGTCCGGCATCTGCTGGAATGGATTATCCGGCATCAGGATGCTGATGGAGGATGGGGTGGTATTCAGCCGCCGTGGGTTTATGGCCTGATGGCGTTGCACGGAGAAGGCTACCAGTTTCATCACCCGGTAATGGCCAAGGCTCTTGCTGCGCTGGATGATCCCGGCTGGCGCTATGACAAGGGAGAGGCCTCCTGGATTCAGGCGACGAACAGTCCTGTCTGGGACACCATGCTGGCTCTGATGGCGTTGTATGATGCCAATGCCCAGGAGCGTTTTACCCCGGAAATGGACAAGGGGCTTGGCTGGCTCCTGGATCGACAGGTGCGTGTTAAAGGGGATTGGTCCATCAAGTTGCCGGATGTCGAACCGGGTGGCTGGTCGTTTGAATATGCAAATGACCGATATCCGGATACCGATGATACGGCTGTTGCACTGATCGCATTGTCATTCTGCCGCCATCGTGAAGAATGGAAGCGAAAAGGGGTTGATGAGGCCATCGCACGGGCGGTGAACTGGCTGATCGCCATGCAGAGTTCGTGCGGAGGCTGGGGAGCGTTTGACAAGGACAACAACAAGAGCCTGCTCTCGAAAATTCCGTTCTGTGACTTCGGGGAAGCTCTTGATCCGCCATCGGTGGATGTTACCGCGCATATTCTGGAAGCTTTTGGTCTTCTGGGGCTGTCGCGTGAGCTGCCTGCTGTTCAGAGGGCACTTGCCTACGTTCGGGCGGAGCAGGATCCGCAGGGACCTTGGTTTGGCCGGTGGGGTGTGAATTACCTGTATGGTACAGGCGCGGTTCTGCCGGCTCTGGCTGCTATCGGTGAAGACATGTCGCAGCCTTACATCGGAAAAGCCTGCGACTGGCTGATTTCATGCCAGCAGGACGATGGGGGATGGGGTGAGAGTTGTGCGTCCTATATGGACATTTCATCCATCGGGCGTGGGACAACAACACCTTCCCAGACAGCTTGGGCCTTGATGGGGCTGATTGCGGCTGCACGTCCTCAGGATTATGAGGCCATCGCCAAAGGGTGTCGCTATCTGATTGACCGGCAGCAAGCAGACGGAAGCTGGACGGAAGAGGAGTTCACCGGCACCGGTTTTCCTGGATATGGGGTCGGTCAGACAATCAAACTCGATGACCCCGCGTTGTCAAAGCGCCTGATGCAGGGAGCGGAACTCTCCCGGGCGTTTATGCTGCGCTATGATCTCTATCGGCAGTTTTTCCCAATTATGGCCCTTGCCCGAGCCAGTCGTTTGCCAAACACAGGAACAATGATTTTTTCTGGCTGAACTGATTTTGCAAAGGGGGCTTTTAAAGGGGAGGCATTTGCCTCTCCTGCTTTTGGTCACGAATAGGACCACTTAATATTGTGAGTGTACGAATTAAGTCTGAAAATATCAGTTAAATCCGTAGAAGATCGAAAGAACTATAAAGGAGATCGTGTACATTACCAGAAACATCCATGGGGCACTACGTAACACGCGGTAGAGAATTTTTTTCACGGAAGAGTTCTGAGCCAGCGATGGCCGGGATGAGGAATTGGAGCTTTTCATGGCAGCACTTCCTTCGATCGGTGGTGTGGTGAATACCTCTTCGAGGGAAATAAAATTTTTCCTGGTAAGGGTATTGAGATCAGGAAGACATATCTGCTTCTGGAAGCGATAATCTTTGTTTGTACACGTCTGCATCGGTATATTTCTCTTGTTGATCTTTTCGAGAAGGTCAAAAATCCGACCGTAGTCCCGAAGATATAGTCAGTCTTTCTTTCTGCTGTGTGTCGGGATTATCTCTGACCTGAAATACTTCAGGGTGACCGCGCTGAAACACTCTGCGCATTACCGCTGGCGAGAGATTGCCACCTCATACCGCTATTGAGAACGACATCTGGAAGGTTCCAAAAGTCGTGTCTAGTGAGCCTGTCCTTATGGGACAGCTTTGACGGCTATCTTTCCAGTCTTCGGGAGTAAGTTTGGCCCGTAGATTTACCTTCTCAGCGTTGGTATTGCGCTGTTTTGGCGTCGCTATATAGCAGGCCGACAATCCGGGACCCGATCCAACAACATCAGATCGGGAAAACGCTTCGAGCAGTTCGTCAATCTCACTCAGTCAAGCCATGCACTTCTCAACATCAAAGAAAGTGGGCTCCTTTATTCAACTATGAGAGATGGAAGCGAAGTTAACCACTTAGAACCAAAGGGGTTTTTCGAACCCTTCAGGTGCTGGCGCGAGTTGTGCAGGGCCATGTAGGGCAAATCCGTATTCATCGTGAAATCAAATCCGGAACTGTAGAGGCGGTGTTATTTTCGTGTCCTGCAGCCACGTAAGACGATCAATGGAGAAAATCTGCCGTTTTAAGAGCCTCAAGGTAATGGAATGTGGCTTTGAAGATATTCAGCTCTTGTCGATGGAAGAGCCGGATGTATGGAATTCATAAAAAATGAAGGAAAAATTCCTCCTACAAACACGATTAATGTTAAAATAAACACAGTACTGTAAATTGTTAAATTTGTTTTCTTATTTTGTCCAATATTTAAGGAAGTGTTTGGTGTTGTCATTAATCTTATAATATTGAGATAATAATATAAGGCTATGATGCTTCCGACAATTAACGCTGTGAGAAGGATATAATGTCTTTGCTCCAGACCTGAGGCGGCAATTTCAAATTTGGCAAAAAAGCCAATTGTGGGAGGAATACCTGCGAGGGAAAGCAGCATGGCAGTCATTGCGACCGCGAGAAAGGGATGGGTAAAAAACAGTCCTTTCCAGTCAGAAATCGTGCTGCGCTGCAGCCCTTCTGGACTTACGAAAGCCTGGATAATCGAGAAAGTACCCAGTGTGGCTGCGGTATAGGCAGCCAGATAGAGCACCATTGTATCAGACTGGAAATGACCAGGTGAATAGAATGCAATGAGCAGATAGCCTACATGGGCGATGGATGAACACGCCATCAGTCTGATCAGACTGGTCTGGCAAAGCGCAAGCAGATTTCCACCCAGAATGGTCAGAATAATGATGGCTGACATTGTATTATGCAGGAAAGGCGTGACGGGTTCAGAACCGAAATACCGCACCAGCGCAGAAAATATACCAATCTTGGGAACGACGGCTATGAAACCGGCAATAGGGACAGATGCCCCCTCCATGACGTCGAGAATCCACATATGGAACGGTACAGCGGAGAGCTTAAAGAAAATGCCGCTCAGAACCATTATGCTTGCAGCGGCAGCAATCCCTGTTCCCGTTTCATGACCTGCGGTGGAAAATTCGAAAACCAAGGATCCGGTGACGGAATAGGACAACCCGATACCAAAGAGAAGAATGGCTGATGAAACACCTGACAGGATCAGGTATTTCATCGCCGCTTCCAGGCCTTTCTGGGTGTGTCGGCTCCTGAATGTCACCAGTCCAATCAATGCAATGGAGAGTATTTCCACCCCAAGGAAAAACGGCATGTAGTTTACACTGAATACCATGGCCGTAGCCCCCAACGCACCAAGGAGTAGGAGGAGGGCGTATTCGTCTGCCGACCGGGCGCTGCGCTGGGTCACGTCCTGCCAGGAAAGAATGAAGATGCAGGATGCGGAGAGTAAAATCAGAGCGGCTGTGTAGTTGGCCCATGTATCTGCGAAGAAGAGTGTCTGCGTGGCCGCAAGAGGCATGATGGGGGCAGGATAATAGGTCATCACGGTTGCAAGAACGAGCGTTAGCAGCCCCAGAGAGAAACTGAGTCTGGACGATCGATGCAGCGTGACTGATGCAAGCAGAAGCATTGTCCCCACTGACAGGACAAAGAGGGGGAAAGGAAGGAAAATCCCATTGATGATCATGATGCGTTTTTCCCACTGTTTGAAGTGGTGATTGTGGCTGGTGACGGAAGGGAAAATGTCATGATCGGTTGCGGATAAAGACCCAGAATGACAAGCAGAGTCATCAGGATGCCGAGAATGCTCATCTGCCCAGCGTGAAAATCACTGACCGGTTCTGCCCTGGAAGAGGAAGGGGCGAGAAACACGCCGTTGACCAACTTCAGCGAGTAGACTGATGCCAGTATCAGTCCGCCAGTTGCCAGAATGGCAATAAAGGGGCTGACGCTCCATGTCGCGAACAGGACCAGAAATTCTCCGGCGAAATTCCCCAATCCCGGGATGCCTAGAGACGCTATGGCAAAAAACAGGCCTACACTCGACAGACGCGGCATGCTTTCCCAGAGGCCACCGATCGTGACAATATCCCGCGTATGCAGTCGATCCTGGATGGCCCCGGCAATGATAAAAAGGCCACCGGTGCTAAGGCCGTGGGCCAGCATCTGAATGATGGCACCCTGCAGGCCGACAGGAGATACGCTGAAGATCCCCAGCATTACGAAACCAAGATGACTGATGCTGCTATAGGCAATAAGACGTTTGATATCGCTCTGGGCGCAGGCCAGCCAGGCTCCATACAGAATGCCGATGAGACCAAGGAGCGTTGCATAGGGCGCAAAGCGTTCCACAGCTTCCGGGAAAAGCATGAGGTTAAAGCGTATCATACCGTAGCCGCCGGTCTTGAGAAGGATCCCGGCAAGAATGACGCTTCCCGCTGTGGGGGCCTGCGTGTGTGTATCGGGCAACCACACATGCACCGGGACAACTGGGAGTTTCACGGCAAATGGTATGAAAAACCCTAACATCAGAAGCATGGATAGAAGAGGCGACAGAGGAGTGTTCGCTAGTACGAAGTAATCGAATGTCAGGATGCCGGTTTCCTGAAAATTTATAATGACGAGACCCAGTATGGATAGCAGCATCAGAAGTCCGCTTCCTTGGGTAAAAAGGAAGAATTTGATCGCGGCACGATATCTGTTCTCATGTCCCCAGCCGCAAAGTAGAAAGAAAACGGGGACGAGCATGAGTTCCCAGAAAAAGAAAAACAGGAAAAGATCGGTCGCAAGAAAAGTCCCGACAGTCCCGCTTATCGTGGCCAGTAGCAGGGCATGAAACGTTCCTGAACTGTCCCGGATATGGCGTGTCGTGAGAAGAACGCAGGCGAGCGACAGGAGAATGGTCAGCCAGAGCATGGAGAGGGAGAGCCCATCCATGTCGAGCCGAAATACAATGCCCAATGGAGGAACCCAGGGTATCGAGAAATGGTTCAGCCACGGCCCTTGGTGTGAAGTACCCTGAAAGCTTGCCCACAAAAGCAGAAGTAGTTCCAGAGTAAGTGTCATGAGTGTAATTGCCCATGGGCCGCTCCGTCTTGTGGCAGGCAGCCGGTCGGTAAGCCAGATAATACTGGCTCCCGCCAGGGGCACGCACACAAGGGCAGGAAGAGCGTTCATGTCAGACCTGCGAGCGCAAGGGAGGCACAGAGGCCTCCGGCAATCCAGGCCGCGTACCAGCGGACGCGTCCATTCTGAGTATAGGCCATAAGCAGGTTGCCTTGACGAAGCGTCATGAGTGTTTGGTGGGATACATTCATGAAAATGCAGGCTCTGAACTGCAGTGCGAACGTATTCATACCGTTGATGAGGATGGATACGCCTTTGCTTAGACGAGCGGGAAAATCGTACCTGCCCAGCCAGCTTGGAATACGGAAAAGGGGTAGGAGGCAGGCTGCCAAAATCGGAACAGGTTGAGACGTCTGAGGAGGAGCCGGCTCGTCTGAGGTCTCATGAAGGACAGGATTGCGCTGGCCCCAGAAAATCCATGCGAGCAAAGCGCCCAGAACGGGTATTCCACCTCCGACCAGAAGAAGCCAGAGCGGTTCGTCGGCAGACGGAAGAGCATGAGCGGGATCAACCATTTCGGTAAAGAGATGCACATGCGCAAGAGCATCAGGCATTTCCATCATGCCTCCGAACAGGGCGAGAAAAGAAAGGCAGCCCAGGGGAATGGCCATCAAGAGGGGGGTCTGACCGGATTCATGGGTTTTCGCTTTACCCATAAAGACGAGCAGAAAGCAGCGGGAGATATAAAGAGATGTGAGAAAAGCGCCTGCCAGCGCCACGACCCAGAAGACGTGCCCTGACAGTATAAGGTCGGGCGCCAGAAAGAAGCTGGCGTTCCAGACACTCGAGAGGATGAGTTCCTTACTGTAGAAACCGGCTGTCAGAAGCGGAAACCCCGCAAGGGATGTCGCTCCGGCCAGAAAGGCCAGGGCGATGCCAGGCATGGTGCGGAATAATCCTCCCATCCTGAAAATATCCTGTTCGTGATGGACGCGTGTGATGATAGCGCCCGCGCAGAGAAACAGAAGCGCCTTGAAAAAGGCGTGTGTCATTAAATGGAAGAGGGCGACCTGCCATAAGCCCGTTCCAAGCGCGAGAAACATGTAGCCAAGTTGACTGACAGTGGACCAGGCAAGAATACGTTTCAGATCACTCTGAACCAGTGCATTGCAGGCTGCCAGAAACAGGGTCAGCGTACCGACGACCGCCATGATGGTCAGGACGAGTGGGGTTGCTGTGAACAGGACATGCAGCCGGGCAATGAGATAGATGCCGGCCGTGACCATTGTAGCAGCATGAATCAGCGCGGAGGTTGGCGTCGGGCCTGCCATGGCGTCAGGCAGCCAGGACTGGAATGGAAGCTGCGCCGATTTGGCAAGTGTACCGACGAGGATCAGCAGGGTCGAAAAAGTGAGGGCACTTTGTGAAATTTTTGCCGCGGTGACGGTTTGCAGAAGGGTATCGACCTGTAGAGAAGACGCTTCTGTCGCAAGGAGAAGAAGGCCGCAAAGCATGGCAGCGTCTCCGACCCTTGTAATGATAAAGGCTTTGCGGGCGGCAGCCAGGTTTGCGGGCTCTGTGTACCAGAACCCTATGAGCAGATAAGAGCATAGTCCGACCCCCTCCCAGCCGATAAACATGCACAGAAGATCGGATGACAGCACCAGTAGCAGCATGGAGGCGACAAAAAGGGTCATGCATCCAAAGAAGCGCGCAAGGCCTGGATCTCCCGCCATATAGCGTGTGGCATAGAGATGGATGAGCAGCCCGACCCAGGTGACAATCAGGATCATCACCAGAGAAAGCGGATCAAGCGTGAAGCCGATCCCGGTTGAGAAGTCTGCAGTCCGCATCCACTCCCAGAAGAAAACGTGAAGCGATGGAGAAAGCTGGGAATGAAGCAGACCGGCCAGAATGGCACTGAAGATTGCGGACAGGCTGATCGCGCCACATGCAATCGCACCGATCAGAAAACCGGAAAGCCGCCCCGCAGACAGGAACAGGATCACTGAAGCTGCGAGTGGAATGACAACTACCAGGGAAAGGAGGATCTCGGCCATGACCTCATCCTCTCAGGAGATTGCCGCTATCGGCATCAAGGGTGGGACGTCCGCTGGCGTGCAGACGGAGAATGACAGCGAGCCCTACTGCTGTTTCTACAGCAGCAAGTGCAAGGATCATCAGGAACATGACCTGTCCGGACGCATCGTGCCATTTTGCCCCGGCGGCGACGAAAACCAGCGCCGCAGCATTCAGCATGATGTCGAGTGACATCAGCATGAACAGTAGATTTCGGCGGACGAGTATGCCAGCCAGGCCCACTACGAAAAGTAGCACGGCCAGCAGGAGCGTTTCGTTCAGTGAAAACACTGTCATGATCAATGTTCCCCGGGCCAATGGCGTCCGATATGGAAGGCTGTAACAAGCCCGGTGAGGAGCAGGAATGAGGCCAGTTCGACCATGAGAACGTATGGACCGAACAGGCTCAACCCGACCTCCCTCGGGGTGATCTGAAATGTGATGCCCGTGCCGGAGAGCGTACGAAGACCGAATAGGAGTTCCATACCCAGAATGCTTGCCAGAGCGGCAGGTCCCACCCAGGCCCTGGGCCGGAGCCATTCCGTTTCACGGTCTCGATCCGGCTTTCCAAGATTGAGCATCATGATCACGAAAACAAACAAGACCATAATGGCGCCCGCATAGATGATGACCTCCAGCGCTGCCGCGAACGGAGCACCGAGAAGGGCGAGAACGCATGCAAGGGCAAGCAGGGTCACTACGAGATAAAGCACAGCATGGACAGCGACCCGGCGCGTGATAACCATGAAGGCACCGAGAATGCTGATACAGGCAGAGGTGAGGGCCAGGATGTGCATGGCGTCACGGCAGCAGCGTATGAAGATCAACGGGAGGGCGCTCATGTTCGGATGTACCGCGTTCCTTGCCAGGGATGCCCACACCTGCAACGTGGTAAAAACTGTAATCAGGATATTTCCCGGTCCCGCTGATCAGTAGATCCTCTTTTTCATAAACGAGGTTCTGGCGGTTATATTCACTCATCTCGAAATCAGGTGTGAGCTGGATGGCATAGGTTGGACATGCTTCCTCACAGAACCCGCAGAAAATGCAGCGCGAGAAATTGATCCGGAAATATTCCGGATACCATCGCCCTTGCTCTTCTGTTTTCTGGAGACTGATACAGTCAACGGGGCAGGCGACTGCACATAAATTGCATGCGACGCAGCGCTCTTCTCCATCCGGATCGCGGGACAGGATGATGCGCCCGCGGTAACGCGGCGGCAGATAAGGGCGCTCTTCCGGATATTGCACCGTTACGCGCGATTGAAAGGCATGAAGGAAAGTCAGGATCAGGGTACGGACGTTACCTAACATGACATGTGCCTTTTCGTTTTTTGGCGCTATCCAGCCGTGTGAAGCAACAGGACGGCCCCAGTCACAACGATATTGAGAAGTGAAAGCGGCAGAAGTATTTTCCAGCCAAGGGCCATGAGCTGGTCGTAACGGGGTCTTGGCAGAGCGGCCCGGAGCAGGATGAAAAATCCGATCAGGACCGTGGTCTTAAGGGTAAACCATATCGGTGCCGGAAGAATTGGTCCTTGCCATCCTCCCAGATAAAGCGTGGTTATAAGAGCGGATACGAGAACGATGCCCGCATATTCCGCGATAAAAAACATGCCGAATTTCATGCCCGAATATTCGGTATGAAAGCCCGCTCCAAGTTCATTTTCCCCTTCTGGAAGATCGAAAGGGAGCCGATGCGTTTCGGCAATTCCGGCCAGAAGAAACACTACAAATCCGACGCACTGGGGAAGAACGAACCAGAGGCCAGACTGTGCCATCACAATGTCTCGCAGGCTGAACGAGCCGGTCATCATGACCACACCCATAAGCGCAAGGCCCATGAAAACTTCGTAGCTGATCATCTGGGCCGCGGCCCTCATGCCGCCAAGCAGCGCAAATTTGCTATTTGAGGCCCATCCGGCAAGCACAACGGCGTAAACGCCCAGCCCCATCATGGCGAGAACAAACAGAAGACCGACGTTCAGTCCAGCCGCTATGCTGGAACTGAAGGTGAGGGGAATGACCGCGAAGGACAGGAGAACCGTCATCATGCCGATTGCAGGTGCAAGAACGAATACGCCCTTGTCTGCAAAGGGTGGGGTCCAGTCTTCCTTGAACAGGATCTTGATGCCGTCAGCCGCAGCCTGCAATACGCCTCCCGGCCCGACACGGTTTGGACCACATCGGTTCTGCCACACCCCAAGGAGCCGCCGCTCGACCCATGTCAGAAGCGTGGCAAGACCGAGGATCACCAGCGGCGTAATGACGATGCCCACGAGGGCCAGAAGCGTCATGATGCGCCTCCATCGGTGTGGTCCGGCTTGATGGCGTTCAATGGTACGAGCCTTGGGAACGCGAAGGCTGGTATCGTCATATGCGCCGGATACACAGCGACCCCATGGGCAAGCCCTGGCATGGACTGAACGGGCAGGAGATAAGAAACGTCCTGTATGCGAAGCTCTATCCGGTCAGGTCTGACATCTGTCTCGGGCAGGCGCAGCACAGCGGGAGAGGATCGCGCGACCACCGGAGGAGAGTGCATACTGAGTTCTTCGCTTCCAAACAGTCGGGTTTCCGGAAGTAGAAGAATTTCACCGTTTCTTGGCAGGAAAGGGGGAGGAATGTCTGCACCGTAATGATAGACTGTGGTGACGTCTTCCGTGATCCCGGGCTGACTGGGCGAATGATCGCGAAGGAGACGCACACCGCCGTCACCGCCACGCAGAGGGCCGGCAATTTCCTGCTGAAAACGCGTCAGGGACTGCACGGAATTCCAGGCTGGGGCACGGAAATAGGGGATCAGGGCACCAGGCAAATCCGGTCCGTAGGTACCCTCCATCGAATTGCGGAATGGGGTTTCCGGGCTAGGGGGAGGGGGCTGATCCCGAACGCTGACATGGGAGCGTATGACCGTGCGTCCGCTCATTCGGGACGTTTCGTTGCGGATCTTCCCGGAGTGGAAACGGTAGGACGACCCTGGTGCTGCATTTACAGCGCCCGCAAGGGCAGGAATGCCTCTCCCCATTGCGGCCATGATATCATCCTCATGCTCCCAGTTTACAAGGTCCTGGCGGGGCTTCTGCTCTGCGCAATGAGGTGCAATGGCGGTCATCCACCGCCAGGCAGGACGTACCGGGGGAGTTGCAACAACGGCAGGAAAGAAACGCTGCGCTCTACCCTCCTGATTCACCAGCGTGCCCACACATTCCGTAAAGGCGGCGGCCGGCAAAACGAGATCGGCTCTTTCGGAACAGGAAGAAGCCGTATGATCAATGACGACGACATTCGGCACTGCGTTCATCAGTTCTGAGAGGGATACCGGGTCAAGATGGCGGGCGAGGTCATTCTCCATAATGACAAGAGTTGAAATCTCGCCTGCCACAGCTTTGTCTATTACAGCTTCAAGGGGCACTCCTCCGATCATCGCCAGCCCCATGCTGTTACAGTCAGGCAGACTCAGGGACAGGCCAGCCTGGGGTTTTGTTCTGGCAAGTGCTGCGGCAATGTTGGCAGCGGCCTGCATTAGTGCAGGTGAGCCGTATTGCATTCCCGATATGACAAGAGGACGTTCAGCGGTACCCAGCAGGGTAGCGATCCGCTGCGCCAGGCCTGTATCTGATGTGGAAAGATCAGGAACGGCTGGCGCTGTTGGATCAATCAGGTGAGCGACGGCAAATCCGATACGGGCGATAGTGTCGGGTGCAGCTCGAGAGCTTTCCAGTGCAATTTCATCCAGATCGGTAGGTGCGGGTGTAAGAATATACAGGGCGGAGGGACAGTCAGTTCCCAGCGTACGAACGGCCTCATCAAGCCAGCGAGGTACGTTTGCTTCGTCGGCAGCATGGAAGGAGGCCTGTCTGACGGACTGCCGTAACGCCAGCCCCAGGCGGGGCGCTGTGGCGCAGACATCTTCGCCCAGAACGAGGACTGCGTCCGCACTTTCCATATTGTGAAGAGTGGGAATATGACCCGGATGGCTCTGCAAAAGAGTCCGGGCCAGATCCATACAGTTCTGTGCCTGTTGAGTTTCCCCCGTTGAAAACTGCTCTTCCCCTACCAGTTCACGCAGGCTGAAACTGCTTTCCAGAGATGCACGGGAAGAGGCAATTCCAAAAATTTTCCCGTCACCGACAAACCGGGCGAATGCAGCCATGGCATCCTGTTCTGAAACGGACACGTGTTGCCCGTCCACGCGGAGCAAAGGGGTTCGGATACGGGACGGGGCATTGACGAACCCATATCCAAACCGGCCCCGGTCACACAGCATGTATCGATTGACTTCACCATTATACCGGTTGAGCACGCGGCGAACCGTTTCCTGGCGTGAATTGACAATGATGTTGCACCCTACAGCGCAATGGACGCACACAGAGGGTGCGCCTCGCATATCCCATTTGCGGGTATAGACTTCCGAAAAAGGTTTATCGGTAAAGACTCCTGTCGGGCAGATTTCCACCAGATTGCCGCTAAACGCATTCTCCAGGGTTCCATCTTCGGCACGCCCAAAATAGACACTGTCATGTGAGCCAAAGGCAGCAAGGTCCTTTCCCCCTGCATAGTCACGGTAAAATCTTACGCAGCGATAACAGGCGATACACCGGTTCATTTCATGTTTTACGAATGGACCCAGATCCTGATTGCGGTGAGTGCGCTTCGTAAACCTATAACGACGGGTGTGATGGCCGGTCATGACCGTCATGTCCTGAAGATGGCATTCCCCACCTTCTTCACAGACCGGGCAATCATGGGGATGATTGATCATCATCCATTCAACCACGCTTTCACGAAGCTCTGCCGCTTCGGGATCACTGATCGATATGCGCGTCCCTTCCGTTACGGGCATCATGCATGCCATGACGACGCGTCCCGTTTGGTCCTCAGGGCTGCTAAATTGCCTGACTGCGCATTGCCGACAGGCTCCCACCGATCCGAGTTCAGGATGCCAGCAGAAATAGGGAAGGTTAGCCCCGGCTTCGAGGCACGCCTGTAGCAGATTGAGGCCGGGTCGACTCTCACAGGCTTTTCCGTCGAGATGGAAAGTCACCATTTCCTGTTCCTTCTCTCTAGGCCGCGTGGTGTAAAGGGCAACCGTGCCCGGTCAGATGCGCAGTGAAATCATCCCGGAAAAGTGCAAGGCCACTGGCGAGAGGAGCCATTGCTCCAGGGGCATGGGCGCAGAAGGTCCGCCCTGGCGAACCGAGGATCCGGGCATGGCGCATGAGCTGCTCAATATCGTCCTCCGTGCCCGTACCGTCCTCCAGAGCATCCAGAAGACGTTCCACCCATGGCAGCCCGTCCCGACAGGGGGTGCACCATCCACACGATTCCTGAGCAAAGAAGTGCTCCAGATTGCGGAGCATTCCCACAGGGCAGGTTCGATCATCGAGAAGGATGGCCATACCGGTGCCCAGCCGGCCGCCAACTTTCTTGATGGAATCATAATCCATCGGAATATCGATATCTGCGGCATCCACGAACGGGGTGGAGGCCCCTCCCGGGAGCAGTGCGCGTAATGCGTAACCGGATTTCATGCCGCCTGCATGGACCTCAATGAGGTCACGCAGCGGGGTGCCCATTGGCAGTTCCCAAAATCCGGGACGGCAGACACGGCCGCTGACCCCATACAGCTTCGTTCCGCTATCGGCTCCAGTTCCCAGTCCGTCAAACCATTCCGGGCCATGGGTGACGATGTGGGAAATATTGCAGAGCGTCTCGACATTGTTCACTACGCTGGGTGCTCCCCACAGGCCGCTGATCTGGGACGGGGGGAGTTTGCCGCGGGGGACGGCCCTGCTGCCTTCCAGTGCGGTCAGCAGTGCTGTTGCTTCCCCGCAGATATAGCGACCACCACTGGAATGCAGATCGATATCAAAACTGAAACCGGTGCCGAGGATGTTTTCTCCCAGCCAGCCGAGATGCCGCGCTTCGTCAATGGCGTGTTGCAGTCTCTGGTGGGCAAGAAAATATTCTCCCCGCAGGAAAATAATTCCGTGTGAGGCCTGAATGGCGTAACCCGCCAGAAGCATCCCCTCGACAAGCTGAAGCGGATTTCCTTCCATGAGGATCCGGTCTTTGAATGTTCCCGGTTCCATTTCGTCGGCGTTCGCGACCAGATATTTCCGCCTTTTCGATGCAGGGTCTTTGGGAACGGTGCTCCATTTCAGCCCAGTTGGAAAACCGGCTCCTCCGCGACCGCGCAGACGGGACCGCGTCACCATGGAAATAACCTCATCCGGCGTAAGGGTTTTCAATGCCTTACGCGTGCCTTGCCATCCCCCGGCATTACCGTAAGCCGCGCAGTCTGGGGGCGGTCCCGCAAGGTCTATCATGGCGGTCAAGGGACGTTCGGAGAGGCTGTTCATCGCGGTGTCTCCTGCGCTTCGGCGATCAGCCGGTCGAGGGCTGCCGTGTCGACATCTTCATGGACGGTTTCGTCAAACAGCATGACGGGCGCGCGGTCACAGTGACCAAGACAGACAATGGGCAGCAGTGTGATGGCGCCGTCAGGTGTGGTTTCTCCGGGGCGGATATTGAGTTTTTTGCAGAGATGGTCGGAGAGGTCTTTACACCCCATGATCCAGCAGCAGACACTGTCGCATATCATGAAAACATGCTGTCCAACCGGCTTGCGGAACAGCAGATTGAAGTATGTCGCGACACCATCCAGATCGGCAGTGGACATGTTGAGAAGCTGTGCCACTTCGGCCAGATGTCTGTCGCTGATCCAGCGGAACCGGGCCTGAACCAGTCGCAGTGCTGAAACGCTGGCAGCACGCGGACGATGCTCGCTACCAGCAAGAGTCAAAATCTCCTGCCGCAGATCATCCGGGAGGGGGAGGTCAGCGGTCGACATCAGCCATCACGAAGTCAATGCTGCCCAGGATGGCAATCAGATCGGCGATCATGATCCCGCGGCTGAGAAGTGGGATCATCTGGAGATGCGCGAACGAGGGTGTGCGGATGCGGGTACGGTAAGACATCGTCTCTCCATCACTGATCAGAAAATAGCTGTTCAGTCCTTTCGTCCCCTCGACGCAGGCGCGGGCTTCACCGGGCGGAAGAACCGGCCCCCAACTCACACTGAGGAAATGGTGGATCAGGGTTTCGATGTCCTGCATCGTCCGGGCCTTGGGCGGCGGTGTGGTGAGCGGATGGGCGGCTTTGATGGGGCCTTCCGGCATGTTGTCGACACACTGGCGGATGATGCGCAGGCTTTGACGGATCTCTTCGATATGGACGGCAATCCGGTCGTAACAGTCACCGCGGTTTCCCGTTGGAATATCGAATTCAAGCTGATCGTAGCAGGCATATGGCGCCTGCCTGCGATAGTCCCATTCCAGCCCGGTGGCACGTAGCCCGGGACCTGTCACACCCCATTCCACGGCTTCGGCAGTCGTGTAGGCACCCACGCCTCTGGTTCGCGCCTGGAAAATCGGATTGCGCATGACCATCGCGTCATACTCGTCCAGACGCTTGGGCAGGTCATCCAGAAAAGAGCGGATTAATCCTTCCCAGCCCTTTGGCAGATCCATGGCGACACCTCCGATCCGGAACCAGGCAGGGTGCATGCGGAAACCGCAGATTGCCTCAATGATTCCGAAAACACGTTCACGGTCAGTGAACATGTAAAAGACCGGAGAAAGCTGGCCAACATCCTGAACCATCGTTCCGTAGAACACGAGGTGGCTGGCGATACGGAACAGTTCGGCCAGCATCACACGGATCATCTGTGCCCTTGGAGGTACGGTGATGCCGCCCAGGGTTTCGACCGCCATGACATAGGGGAAGTTGTTCATCACCCCGCCGAGGTAATCAACGCGATCAGTGTAAGGAATATAAGTATGCCAGGACTGGCGTTCCCCCATTTTCTCGGCGCCTCGGTGATGGAAACCGATATCTGGCACCGCATCGACAATCAGTTCGCCTTCAAGCTGAAGAACGATGCGAAAAACGCCGTGAACGCTCGGATGATTGGGGCCAAGATTCAAAAACATGAAATCGCTATGATCGTTATGTCGTTTCATCCCCCAGACGGACGGATCAAAGCGCATGGCAGCTTGCTCATGTTCTTCCTGATCTTCCGTCAGGCTGTATGGCGGCATTTCGGTAGCGCGCGCATGATGATCCTTGCGTAAGGGATGACCTGTCCAGGTCGGGGGGGTCAGAATACGCCGCAGAAAGGGATGACCCTCAAACCGGATGCCGAACAGATCCCAGACTTCGCGTTCGTACCAGTTGGCGTTGCACCATAGGTCGGTAATCGTCGGAAGGCTGAGGTCCTCGGCGGAAAGCGCAACCTTGACCCGTGCTTCCTCTGCATTCCGATCCAGCAGCATCAGATGATACAGAACCGTAAAAGGAGCATCGGGTTGGCCTTCGCGATAAGTCCGCTCCCGTTCGTCAATTGCTGTCAGATCGAAAAGCATGAGTGGCGCGGTTGCGGCGTTTTTAAGCGCTGCCAGAACGTGATGCAGTTCCGCACGCTTGAGCCAAACCGTCGGCACGTTATCACGCGTGATCTGGACCGACTGAATAACGGCAGAAAACTCGTCGGAATGGCGCAGCAGCCCAAGAATTCTCCCCGGAAAATCCTCTGCCTTGGGGGATGTGGTTTCCACGGGGAGAGGGAATGTCATGGGTTCAGATTCCGTCCGGAGAACGGAGAGTTTTCACGCCCTGACGCTCTTCCCGCTTCATATCCCGGAGACTTGGCGGCGTAACAGGCTCTGGGCCCTGAGGTCCCATCATCCAACTCAGTGGGCGTCGTGTGGTCCCGATGGACTGCTGCAAAAGCATCAACCCTTCGAGGAGAGCTTCGGGGCGGGGAGGGCAGCCGGGAACATAGACGTCTACCGGCAGAAAGCTGTCAACGCCCTGAACAACACTGTAAATATCGTACATTCCGCCAGAATTGGCACAGGAACCCATCGAAATGACCCAACGCGGCTCCAGCATCTGATCGTACAGATGCTGAATGATTGGTGCCATTTTCACAAATACAGTTCCGGAAATAACAATAAGATCTGCTTCGCGCGGTGTGGCCCGTAAAACCTCGGATCCGAACCTGGCAATATCGAACTTGCTTGTGAAAGCCGTTGCCATTTCAACATAACAGCAGGACAAGCCGAAATTGAGCGGCCAGACAGAGTGTTTTTGCCCCCAGGATACAAAATCCTGAAGACGTCCCATCACGAGGTTACGCCGAACGGTCTCGGTAAATGACGGTGCGTTCAGAGAAGATTTGGATAGGGTTTTCCCGGAACTGGACGAAAGGGACCACGTCATTGCACTTGCTCCTCAATAGTTGAGTTGGGCGAGATCTGACGCGGATGTGGCCCCCATTCGAGCGCACCAGACCGCCATAGATAGGCAAGAGAAAGTGCCAGAAATGCCAGAAACGTCACGACGGACCAGTACCCTACCCACCCCGTCTTCGTAACAACTGTTGCCCAGGCGAAGACAAAAGCTGCCTCAACATCAAAAATGACGAAAAACATTGCGATCAGGTAATATTGAACCGGAAGGCGGAGATGTGCCGATCCCGTGGGAATGATACCCGATTCAAATGGCATAAAGAGGGAGCGTCGGCGTGCGGAACGAGCCGATCGTGTTCCGGTCACTGCAGCGAGAAGAAGCATGCAGACTATGAGAACAGCGATTGCAAACCCATAAACGGACAGAAACCCGAGATCGGAAAAATCCATCATTCGAAGGTCTTTCGGTTACGTCATTTGATCCGCACGAAGACTTGTAGATGAGTGGTGTTATGACGGTTTACGCTCCCCTTCATCATATTTTTGAAGGGGCGAGGCATGTACCGGGGAGATACGTTTCCCGGTAAAGAAGGTTTCTCTGATATAGGGTCACACTATCCCTCTAGGGGGTAACATGACCGTGTGTGGCCTGTGCGCTGGTCGAACTCGGCCATCCGACGCACGCGGATCAGCGGACTGTCGGGGATACGTAGATTATATTGAAGGAAGAGGATGGGCTTATCACCTGTCTCGTCTTGCCTGCCTGGTAGGACAAGGCATCCCGATCGAGGCCATGCTCGATCACTCTGACGAATGTCTTAACCGTTCCGACACAAAGGCGGCACGTGCCTTTGTTGCTCCAGATTGAACGTGTCGCGATTTACTTCCGGACCATGGGTTATCTACTACGCAGCGTTGCGCTCATGATCCAGAGGGCTTTTTCATTGGAGTGCGGACTTATTCCTCTGTGGATTTTAGAAATCATTGCCCTCAAGTTTCGGTTGCTGACGCCCAACAGACGGCAGACCCGGTCGCGTGAGAGCGGCCCATGATACGGGGCGATAAACACAGACCTTTCGACTTTTGGATCGAAAGGATCTGCGTCGCCTTTTGGGGGCAGTTTCCTTTCCTCCTGCAGCAAGAGGTTCTCACGGCGCAATCTCTCATTTTCACGCCATTAAATGCCGTATGACCAGTTTCGTCCAGTAATCGTAGTTTCATGGGCGCGCGCATCACGGATCCATGTCTTCAGCGTCGAAAATTCAATGCCCAGGCCCTGGGCAATACGCTCACGCGACAGGCCGCTGACAAACCGCCTCAACCCTACGCTTTGCCTTGTAAACACTTCCCATTCCAAAGCTCCTTCACGACTATCCGCGGTCTCAAAGGGCCGGAACTAAAACTCGACACGGCAGGCTGGTTTGAACAGCCTGCCGGCCGGAAAAGGTTAGTTCTGCGGGGGGTGGTCGGCGGCGTCTCCGGCGATGGCAGCCGGGAGGACAGGGAGTGTTACCGATGAAGGGTGGGTTCTATCGTGCCAGATGGTCTGGTGGGCGATGACGCTGGTAGCGGCTGTGCCTAGGGGCTCGCCGGTGTTCGGGTTAGGGGCGAATTGTGGGTAGTCGCTCGATGAAATTTCTAGGCGGATTTTGTGACCGGTCTTGAAGAGGTTGGACGTTGGCCAAACTTTGATCTGATATTCATAGACCTGACCGGGGACAATCGGGGTCGGATTGCTCAGGGAGGTCCGATAGCTGGCTCGGATGATGCCATTATTGAGGTTGATGGCGCGGCCGTCCGGCGCGACATCAACGAGTTTGGCGGTGAAATCCGTATCTTTCGCATCCGTGCTGGCGAACAGGCTGACCGTGATCGGGCCGGTTACGTTGACGGTGTTTTGGAGAACGGGACTTGTATAGATGAGGATATCGGGCCGCTGTTCGATCGCGGATTGGTCGAACTGGCCTTGCGGACCGGATGTCCAGGAGCAGCAGGAGTGGCCGCCGACGCTGGGGACGGGGTTTGCCGGATTGTAGGTGAACTGGTCGGAGGCTGCTGTTTTTTTCACCGGCTTTGTGTTGAGAGAGCCATCACCCATTGAAGAATTCGCCCGTCCGGCGCTGCCAAGATACCAGGTGACGTATTGTGTACCTTCGATGGGAAAGGATTTCGCGCTGTGCCAGCGGTTTTCACCCATGGTGAAGTAATCGACGCGCGGACCGTCGGAATAACCGTTGGCCTGACCTTTCAGAACGTGATCGAGGAACTGCACGGTCAGTTCGTTGACGGGGCTGTTGGCGATGGGGCCGATGTCTTTCAGGCGTGGGCTGATGGTGCCGTTTGGACGGCCCCAGCCAATATGTTCCCACGGACCTATGACGAGGCGCTGGTTCTCACGGGCTTCCGGCGTTCCGCCTTCGGTGCGCATCCCGTTGAAATTGTTGACGGCGCCATTGAGGAAAGAATCGTACCAGCCATCAAAGGCGAGGACGGGAACTTTCACACGGTCGTAATGGGTGCGGATCTGGAAGGCTTCCCAGTAGCTGTCGCGAGTGGTGTGAGTGACAGCATCGTAAAAATACGGGGCGATTTCCGGTTTGTCAGGGTGGAGAGGCGGGAAACTGGCGTAGGGGGTGTATGGCATCCAGACGGAGGCATTTTTGCCGTCCGCGTAGAGCGCTTTCGAGAGTTTTTTATCGCCACGGTCTTCGGCGGCAGACGAGGCGATGGTCTCGAGCATCCAAGGTTCGATGAAGGCGAGGCGAAAAGCGCCGTCCTCGTAGGTCCAGCCGTCGTAGTAATCATCACCGGTATTGGAAGGGATGATGGCTTTCAAAGCAGGGGGTGAAGCGGTGGCGGCTAGCCACTGGGTGGCGCCGACATAGGAGGAGCCGTACATGGCGACCTGGCCGTCCGCGCCGGGGAGTGTGGAGGCCCACTGCACGGTATCGTAGCCGTCATTCCGGTCATACCGATATTCGTAGAACGTGCCGTCGGATTTTCCCTGTCCACGGATATCCTGCACGACTACAACGTAGCAGTGCGAGGCAAACCATTCCGGGTTCTGATAGCGGGCAGGCTGGATTTGAGCGGCGCTTTTTCCATACTGCGTTCGCATGAGCAGAACCGGCACTTTTTCACTGGTTTTCGGCGTATAAACGTCGGCCCGGAGGATGGTTCCGTCGCGCATCTTTGCGGGCACGTCGGTCTTTTTCGTCACGGTGCAGGAGCCGCGTCCTTCATCGTTCGGCCAGCCGGGTGTGGCCAGCGCCGGCGAGGCTATGGCTGACAGAGCGAGACAGGTTGTGAAGAAGAGGGCGGGACGAATGGAAGGCATAGAGCAGGTCTCCGTTAAATAGTCTGATCGGGTAATGGTTTATCAAAATCCGGTGCTGAGGGAGGCTACGACGGCGAGGCCGCCCGCACTAAGATAGAGCGGGGATGATCCGGCGATGGTTGTGCCGTAGACGCCGCGCGTGGCTTTCGCGTTATTAGAGATACTCTGAAATCCGGACAGGTAGTTTTTGGCGCCGATATTAACGACGTTGAGCTGGAACTGCGGATGCTGTGCGAAGCCAATGCTGTTCATGCGGTATCCAATGGTGATATTGGCGGTTTCGTAACCGGGAATTTTTTCGTCGTTCATGAGGGTGGAATACTGGGAACTCACGTAGTTGAAGACGAAGTTTCCGAAGATATGGCTGTCGTCGTAAGAGATCCCGGCGGCAGCGGAGAATTCCGGACTCTGGACGGCGCGTTTCCCTTTTGTCGGCAGGTAGTCGAGGCCTGAGGCAATATTGTTGTCTGTCGTGGCATGGAGATACTGGGCGGAGACATAGGGGCTCCAGTGATGCCAAGGGCGTAATCCGATTTCAGCTTGTGCGCCGCGAGAGGTTTTCCCACCGGCTTCGATCGGCGATGGCAGCGGGATGCCGTTGATGTATTGTGATGAGGTGATCTGGTTGTTGGTGATGTTGTAGTTGAACAGAGACACTGCGAGATTGACGAGACCGTAATGTCGGTAACCGATTTCCTCGCCGATAGAGTATTCGCCTTTGAGAGAGGCCTGTTTCGACGCGGGGTTCGGGCTGTTGGTCGAGAACACCTCGCCATACACCTGGACCGAGGCCGGAGCACGATAGGCAGTTGTGCCATCGACATAGATCTGATCATGGGGAGTAAGCTGATAGCTGATCGAGACTTGTGGGAGGGGCTGGGCGTAGCTGGCACCGACCTTATATTTCGTGACGCCGGGAATGAGGTTCGTATTCCAGCGGGTTATCATCAGGTAGCGTAAGCCAGCGTTGAGAGTCAGTTTGTCATCAAGCAATTTCAGCGTGTCATCGACGAAGATTTCGTTCATCTGGTGTTTGAAGTTCATGTCGAGGGTCCGGTATTGCTGACCGTTCGGCATGGTGACCATATATTTGTTGTAATTGTTGGCGATGCCGCCGGAGTAATTGACGGGTGCATAATAGATAGGCTCTTCAAGCGCGATATAGTTGTAGATATAACCGGCGCGGAAGGTGTTATGTCCAGCTTTCCAAGTCAGGGCGGTATTCAGAAAGCCGGTTTTTTGCGGCACTGGATTGATGCTGGAGGCAGTTGTGACGCCGTTGGTCTGGTAGGGCATATTCAGGTCAGCGATACGCTGGTTTCCGAAGTACGATCCGTTGTTTTTGATCGTGACACCGCCATAATAGAACTCAGAATAGTTCATATAGGCGGGGGTCAGGTCGAGGTTGACGTGTTCACTGAGTTTCAGTTTCACCGGGGCGATCAGCGCTGTAGAGCGTCGTTGGTACTGCCGCAGACCGACCCAGTTGGTGTTTCCGGGCCAGTATTCCTTTGTATAATTGAAGGAATTTCCGTACTGTTTCCACTGGGCCATGGTCAGGGGACGGTAAGTGGCCTGCTGCCAGTTATCATAGGAGAAGGTGAGGCCAGCGCTGCTGCCGGTGCCCCATTTCTTTATGATTTTTGAATCAACATGGTATTTCCTGAACTCACCTGAGCCGCGCCATTGGTTGTTGGTGGTGGTGGAGAACGAAGCGAAGGCTTTGACACCGCTATGGCCGATTTCGCCTGTGTCGAGGCGGATATATTCGCGCTGGAGTGATTTGGAGCCAAAGCTGAAATCGACGCTTCCTCCCCTTTTATCCTGCGGGCCGCGCAGGGCGACGGTGACGAGGCCCCCAACATCGTTATAGACTGGCGCCCCGATATCGGGAGCGCCCTGTGCGACAGTGACGGACTGAATGTTGTCCGTGTCCACCATGGCCTGTGTGTAGGGCGTGTAGTTGATTGAATCGTTGAGAGGAATTCCCTCGTACAAGAAGCCGATTTCAGCCTGCTGCAAGCCACGGATGGACATTGCGGTGTTCGACTGACCAAGCGGATCGGTGCTGGCAGGCGATGGCGTTGCTGGTAGGGGACTGTTTGGCGATGAAGTCGCGCGTGATGGTGCTTTGGGAGCGTGCGGCGGTCTGGCGGCCCATAAGGCCGCCGCCGGGTGTGGTATTGGTGACGCCATTGGCGGTTCTCATGCTGACATGTACTTCGACCGTTTCCGTGCCCGTTGCGCTGAAGGAATGCTGTGATTGGGGTTTTGCGGCGGTTTTAGGGGGTACTGCCGGGCTCGCGGCAGTGGGTTGGTGCGCAGGCACTTTCTTATGGATCGGACGGGCATCCGCCGGATCGGGAAGCGAGACGGAAGAAGCAAGAAGGACGGCCAGAAATCCGTTGGTTTTCCGCACGTGATGCTCCTGTAAAACGGGAGGGAAATAGGCAAAGCAGATCGTTGCTTATTCAGAACATTATGGTCAAATTTTAATTTTTGTTGTTAGCTATAAACTCTATGAATATGTCGCGGATCGATCTTAATCTGGCTCATGTGTTTCTGGCCCTGTGGCATGAGCGCAGTGTCAGCCGGGCGGCTGAACGGCTGTTTCTGACACAGCCGGCTGTCAGTTCGGCGTTGCGACGTTTGCGTGAGGCGTGTGGCGACGAGTTGTTCGTGCGCACGCGATATGGAATGCAGCCAACGGCCCATGCGGTGGCAATTGCGGAAACGCTTGAGATGAATGTTTCGTCTCTGCGTTCTTCGCTGGGACTGCGGGGGCAGTTCGATCCAGCGTCTTCGTCTCGCTTTTTCATGATTGGAAGCGACGGGGGGCTGGATTATGCACTGGGCGCGCGACTTGTATCGCGTCTGTCGGCTGAGGCACCGGATATCACGTTGACGTTTCGCACCGTTTCAGAGCCGGTTCTGGACGACGCGCTGGGACGGCGGGAGATTGATCTGGCACTGACGGTCAGTTCTGTCACGCGTCCTGATTGTATCTCGTCCTCTCTCAGATCTTTCCGGTTTGTCTGTGTCTGGCATGTGGATTTTTGCATTTTACCAGAGCAGATGACACTTGAGGATCTGGAACGTTGTCGTCATGTGCTGATTGAGACGGCGTTACGGTACAGTATTTTCGATCATCGGCTGCGGAGCATGGGCATCCGGCGCACAGTGAGGACGATTGTGCCATCTTTCGGCCATCTACCAACCTTTCTCTGCCAGCCGGACACCATTGCTATTGTTCCTGATTATATCGCGGAATTTTTTCTAATGACGAGCGGGTTGCGGATTTCCTACCTACCGGAGGTTTTTGGAGTGCATGAGGTGCGGATGCTGCTGCCCCGCAAGGCAGAGTACGATGCGGGGGTCGGCTGGCTTGAGGGGTTGATCCGGGAGGTGGTTTGAGGGTGGCGGGATTCACTGAGTGAATCCATTCTGATAATGGGATGGTAGGAGCAGGTAAAAGTCTGTGACCGTCCCTGACGCTGAAGGTTCTGTTTGGTGACCGGCTGTGGCGCTCGTATTCATACCGCCTTTGATGAGACCGATCAGGCGACCAGGATCCCCGTTTGACCCGTAGGTTCGAAGCCGTGCGGTGTATCAGCGCAGGTCATTCCGATTGACAAAAATGATTCCGCTCAACACGCGATGGTCGTCCATTCACGGACGACCATGATACTTTGGAAAGAACGGCCGCAGACGATCCATTTGTTCGTCTGTCAGTACGGGCTACTCATCTTCAATTTCGTCACGGACCCTGAATCGAAACCCTGCTCAAAAATCAATGGATCCTGCGCCGAGAAATTATTCAGTAGGCAACGCTAATTTCGCCGAGGAACATGCGCCCTGCAGATGGGGTCGCCCGGTTCGAGAAAAGGCTTTGGTAATTCAGTCGATTGGCCAGATTGTAGCCATTCATGGAAATTTTCCAATGCTGGTTGAAGCGATGGGAAATCATGGCACTGAAGTCCAGATTGGCGGGTGCACGCAACGTATTGGCCGCATCCAACCAGACATGCTCACGCCAGGTCAGTCCACCACCTACTGTCAGGTTATAGGGCTTATCCGGGAAGGCACTGTATGCAGACCAGAGTGTCGCCTGATTATGCGGGACATACTGAACGTTCTTGCCTCGGTTTGCTTTGGTCGAAGACGACGTCGTGCTGCTATCATAGAGGGCATACGTCGCAGACACATTCCAGCCTGGCAGAATGACACCTCCGACAGACAGTTCCAGCCCCTGATTACGCTGTCGATCAGAAGACCCCTGAATTTCACCGGTTACCGGATCAGCATTCAGCGCATTGCCCTTGTCCAGACGGAACAGTGAGGCAGTCAGGCCCAACCGATCGTGGAGAATGCTGTATTTGGCACCCAGTTCATAAAGCTGAGCCTTTTCCGGGCTGGCAAAAGAATTGGTTCCCGGACGAATGGGTACAGACCCGTTGGTGACGTACATTCCCATTGGGGTCGTGGAATTGGCCCAGGTGAAATAATAGGTCTGATGTTCGTCTGGGGTTACGACAAGGCTAGCGTTCGGATTGAAGACACCCGTAACATCATGAAAATGCTGATCGGGATTCTTTGCAACATCTCCTCCCGTCAGATTGTAGCTTGTCTGCCAGCGATCCCAACGGAAACCACCTTTCACGGAAAGCCACCTGGTGAACCAGATCTGATCGAACAGGAACAGACCGGTATCGAACCCGTAACCATTGCTGTGAGACTTCGCGCCCAGTGAGCCCAGAGACACCAGACCACCCGGATTCATGTCACCCGGTACGAGATCCAGATTCCCCACATGAGGGTTCGGATTAACAAGGTTCGCATAGGGTTTTGGCTTCAGATACGTCGACTGTGAGCGAACATCATTGACGCGTTCCACATCAAACCCGGCAACCACCTGATGCTTGAGAAAGCTCGTATGGAAGTCAGCGACCATTGAGGCGACATTCTGCACAGACCAGCTCGTCTGCTCATAAGGCAATGGCGCCATGTACGTTCCGGCCCCCGTGCCCGCACCTGCGCCCACAGGTCCGGACCGTGCAACAAGCGCTTTTGAGGCATCCCCGTTGAAGTAGTTGTTCACACACGTTGTATCGCAGGTCGCTTTTGAGGCCGCAAAAGACCGGTAATATTCACCACCCCGCAAATCATCATAGAACGTGACATGCTTGTTCAGTTTAAAGCTGAAGCGTGCTGTTTCCATGTTGGAATTGGTGGCGTTCTGGTCGTTGTCCGTGCCGTACCAGTTCGTCCGACGGATCCCGTATTCCGTAATAGGCTGTCCATATTTTGCGCCCGGCTTGGTAACAACGGGCACACCGAAATCAGGAACGGAATTTTCCTGCTGGTGCATGTATTGCAGAACAAGCGTTGTTCTCTTGCCGATCCCGAACGCAAGCGACGGAGCAACGCCCCAGCGATGGGAGAAGATATAATCTCGTCCTACAACATTATGCTCATCGCCCATTCCCGTAATCCGGAAGGCCGTAGAGTCATTGATTTTCTGGTTCACATCCAGCGTACCGCGATAGTAACTGCCCGATCCGCCGGAAAAATCAGCCGTATAATGGTTCTTCAGACCAGGAGTTTTGGTCACCATATTGATGGCGCCTCCCGTTGTACCATTCCCGAACACTTCGGAAGACGGCCCCTTTATGACGGAAACGTTTTCGAAATTGAAGGAATCACGAGAATAAACACCAAAGTCCCGTAGGCCATCTTCATAAATATCATTTTGAGCCTGAAATCCGCGAATCAGAAACTGATCCCCATTCATGCCGCCAGCGCCCTCACCAATGGAGGTTGTCACGCCCGGCACATTCCTCAGAGCTTCATCGAGAGATTTGACATTCTGCTGCTGCATTAAGGCCTGCGGCACAACATTGATGTTCTGCGGCGTGTGCATGACATCCTGAGGCATCCGTGAAAGCCCGAGGGACTGGTGCAGGGTGTTAAAGCCATGTCCCTGAACCGTCAGGTGTTCGACATCCGCCCCTTCAACACCAGCAGAGTCTTCCAAATGCCGCGGGGACGACTCTGATTTACGATCTGGTTTTTTCTCGTGTTTTGCAGGTGCGGCGGCATAGCCTTGCGACGACATCAGGAGCGTACCGGCAACCGAGAGAGACGTAATGTGTAGACGTAACGAAGTTGTCACGAAAAACCTCTTTATAAGTCAGCGAATTATTTCATAACGTGGCACCCTTATAGTTTTAGTGATAATCATTCGCAACAACATTTTGAAAAATTTTCAATCCCAAATTTGCTGGTTCCCCACGCTTCACCTTCTATTTCAAAGAATGGGGCCTGAGCCTGGACAGATTTGTTAGCGCGACTACCTATGCTCAGAATGACGCGTTCACTCGCCCGAAATAATATCCACCTGTGAAGGGCACCTGGTTCGAGAACTGGTCATACATGCTGCCACCAGCAGAGATCAGTTGATCAGGCAGTTTGCGCGGGCGAACATTGAAAATATTGTTGGCCCCCACCGCGACATGAACATGTGACGTAACGCGATAGCCGATCTCCAGATCTGTCAGCCAGCGCGGAGTGTTCTTGAATTGTGCGAAGCAACTGTTGGAATAGCGGAGTGCCCCACCTTTTGGGCATGTGGCCGAGGCAGGTGTCCAATCCTGATACGTCATCATGCCCGTCGTTTCACCATAGCGGCTCTGGCGGACGTTGACGTCCCAATTCCCGATGGTCCACAAGGCATTCAGGATCATTTTGCTGCGTGGCGTTGCCGTGGTGATGTAGGCAATGGTCTGATCGTTCAGCAGCGGCGTTCCGATCGACGAAATTCCATTATGATGCAGACGGGTCCGGTTGAGGTTCAGCGCGGCCGTCAGGGCGACATTGCCCCACCGATGCATATGCACGAGGTAATCGGCCTTCAGATCAAGACCCTGTGTTCGTGTGCTTGCCCCGTTTGACAGGAAGTAAGCCGACGAAGCGGCTGCGTTCGTTGCAGTCGGTGAAACGTCGAACCCGAAAGAACGGATGGCATCCAGTGCCTGCGCGCCTCGGACGGTTCCCCCCTGAACAATGCGGTCGCGCAGATTGATCTGGTACACGTCAGCTTCGACATGAAGGCCGCGTACTGGTTCCATGGTAAAGCCGCCGCTGGCATTCACGGAGCGTTCAGGCTTCAACCCCGATGCGCCGAGAGATCTTGCAGCGGCTGACTCAACCGGGAGCTGCCCTCCGACGCTGCCTGTTCCAGCGAAAATGCTCAAGCGGCTGAAGTGGGATTCTTGCAATGTTGGAGCGCGAAAGCCGTTGCTGATCGTGCCTCGGAGTGCGAACCGACGAGACACATCATACCGGGCCGAAATCTTGCCGTTTTCAGTGTGGTTTGTGTCTGTGTAATATTCGTAGCGGCCAGCGATATCGATCGAAAGCTTGCTGGTGGGTCGTAACGTCGTGTCGATATACGCCGAGTACACATTGCGATACCACGTTCCGGCGGATTGGGGTGGGATGCCGGCGTGCTCTACCGGTCCGCCATCAAGGTAGGATTCCGGATTTCCGGAAATAATCTGGTAAGAATCCAGTCGATGCTCACCACCAAAAGCAAGGCTTACAGGCATTCCGATAACCGTGAAGCTGCGTCGAAGATCGAGATTATTGGTCCATTGTGCGTTCTTCTGGGTGTAGTCCCAGAATTTGGACGGTGAGTATCCTGTCCGGGTCAGCATGCCGATATTGACGTTGTCGCGAATACTGATCCGGGAGTTATCGCCTCCGTAAACTGTAGAAAGATTCCAGTCGAACCCAGCCAGGTCATGACCCTTCAAACCAAGGGTAACGCCATAGTCGAGTTCATCATCGCCTGTGATCGGACGTAACTCGTCAATTCCCATGGCGGGCACAACGTAAGGGTATTTGTAGGCCCGCATGCCTGCATGTCGATAAGCCAGAGTTGCCTGCCCATAAAGGTCAATATCAGCCCCGAGGGGCTTCCCGAAATTCAGGCCAAAATTCTCGCGGGTCTCTTCTGGAGTGCTCAGATAGTCGGTTTTGCGACCCTTCCACTTTTCTGAGCCTGCCTTAACGCCGACGAAGTAGTTTTTTGTATCGGCGCCTGTTGGCCAATACCCAAGGAGAGCGTGATCCGGCCCCCAGGCGACTGCATGTTCGCTGTGATAAATCTGTGCGCCCAGATGCACATAACCATCGTGGCCAAGTTTGAACCCTCCGTCGGCATTAAGCTGGAATTGCTCTCCGCTACCAAGATACGCATTGGCTCCACCTTGCCCGGATAGCGACAGGCCGTGGTCCTTCTTTTTTGTTATGATATTGACCACACCGGCAATCGCATCGGAGCCATACATCGCAGCGGCGCCGTCCTCGAGAATTTCGATATGATCGATCATGTTCTCGGGAAGCATGTTGAGATCGACGCCAGAAGACGCAAATTGCGGCCCTGGCTTTTGCACGATGTTCGCAGTGCTATGCCGACGCTTTCCATCCACCAGAACAAGCGTCTCATTCGGTCCCAGCCCTCTCATCTGAATCGACGACACCAATGAGTTGGTATTCGATCCGCGGGCGCTCATTGTGATCGATGGATAGATGCGCGTCAGCGCATTGGCGACGTTCAGTTCGGCTGAGCGCGCTAGCGCAGCCGATGAGATAATAACGACGGGACTGATGCTTTGCCGGGCCTTGACGTGGGATTCACGCGTTCCCGTTACGATAACCTGCTCGCTCTCACTCTCATGAGCAGTCGTTGCTCGTTTTGAGTTTCCCTTGGCCTTCGCGGGCTTGTCATCTGTCGTGGTTTGACTGGGGAGAGGTTGAGCTTGCGCAGGCACCAGGAATGAGCCGGCAGCAGTTGTTGCAGCCAGAATTAAAACCGTCTTTTTCATCGGAAAATTTCCCAAAAACGCTATTTGTAACGCCTTGGTACAGATTTTTAGTTGAAAGAAATAAAGCAGGAAAGTTAAGGTTTTGTGTCATTATTATTGTGTTGCTAATTTATTTATTAGTATTTCTGGATCTATATATTGATTGCTCGCAGGTGCTCCCGTTCATTCGGAGGTTTTTTTGCGGTAAATAAGCTATAGCCTGTTATTGTCATGTCATCATACTAACGGCGTTGCTGTTGATCATCTGGTCCCAGGTTCATCCCGGACCAGATGACGTTGACGAGGTATGATACGCCTCATCGGGCGTCCACCAAGATGCTGCCTATTGTAATCAGATGAAAACGTTGTCCAGCCACGGGCCACGGCCTTTCATGCTGGTGCGCATCCCGACAACTCACGCCATCTGGAAGAGGGCGTCCTATAGCGGGATCGTTGGTATTCGCGGTGGATTTTGTACGGGCCACGAGACGAACTCGCCATTGGCCCAGAACTGGTCCATAATCGCTACTTAATTTTTTAGGTAGGATAGTCTGTGGCGGCTGTAAGCCCCTGATAACATTGCCAAATAAATTTGGCGTCCCATAGGGGAGGAAAAACGAGGGGAAGCCAAGGTATTGATTAATCAAAACAATGGCTTACAGGAAGCCAGCGTGTGCCACAGGTGTGTGCCACACTGGGGGGCATCGGGTCAAATGGCTCCCAACCCGACCCCCAAGGCAAGCACCCCGCCCACGTGGTGAACTGATAGCGCACATGCGGGCATGTCCAACACACCCGACATCCTCTCAACGATGATGCGGTCCGACATTGCGCCGCATCGGGCTAGGGCATCGACCAGTGGCCCATCGTCAACGTCCCGAACCCCTGCCGGTCCTGCTCCTGGTGTTCCCACCCAAATCACCGCGTCAGTCATATCCATCACTCAATCTCCTTCTGTTGAATTGGATTCATCGAATCACGGAGTGAGAGAGGATGCAATAACCGGCAGAATACAGCCATTTATGACGTCTTCATCAATTCACGAGGGCACCCATGACCTGTGATGATGATTCATGAAAAAAGGGCCATCACTCATGATGAATGATGGCCCTCACTGTCACAATTTGTTGTAATCCTCAGAACTTCAGGCGCTCGATTTCCTCATCCAGACGGACCTCTGGGCCGAGTTCCGGGGCATCAACCTCCACACGCTCCTTCGCTGCCAGGGCCTGGGCTTGGCGGGCTTCTTCCACGCGGGCACGGCGTTCCTGCTCCTCGCGTTCGGCCTCCTCCTTGGCTTCGATGCCAGAGAGCTTGAGACGGGCAGGCGCGGTGTTGTCGAGCCAGTCATCATGTTCTACCTGGCGGGCCTGGGCGACCTGCTCCCCTTTTTGCGTGATGGCTTCGTCGTCCGGCAAGTTGCGGACATATTCCCGCAGCTTCTCGGCCTCTTTGTGTGCCGCCTCATGCTCACGCGGATTGCCGGGGAGCTGACCGACAACGCGGGGGCCGCCGAAATTCGGATGCGGTATCTCGGGGATTCCCAGCACTTTCAGGACGGTATTGATGAGCTTGAGAGCTAGCCCGGCGGCGATGTCGGCCAGCTTCTCCAGGGCTTTTCCTTCCGCGACCTCATCCCGCGGAGCCGTGCGCTCAATGGCTTTTTCGACGGTTTCCAGCCGTTTCTCCGCTTTCTCCCGGACTGTCTGCACGCGGCGTTTGTACTCGTCAGATATGCGCGAGGGGTCCCGGTTTGCGTCTGACCACGGGGATGCACCGATGACCCTGCGAAGGGCATCTTTGTCATCTGGCAGGGGCAGTGATTTCGGTCGTGATGGAACGGCCTGCTCTGCTGGTGATGGGGTCTCCGAGGTAGGGGGTGCCTGCTCATCACCGAAGTCCCTGGGCCTGCGCGGTGCGTTGGATGCTGAAGGAGTCTCAGGGGTGGCCTTCTGGCGTAGCGCCTCCTGCTCTTGGCAGTAACCAACGTATTCAGAAAGCCCATACGGGTACTCAGTCCCATGGCGGGCATGATAGATACGCTGGAACGCCTTAAATGCACCTTCAGCACGCTTCTTGTTCTGTGTGCTGAGCTCATCATAGCCGCCCTGGGCTCGGGTCCACGCCGGGGCTTTCCTTTGTGCTGCCATCTCGCTCTCCACTTCTGACGATTTCACTTTGAGCAGACGGTGCAGAGCCGTGACTTCCACACCGTCCACGACTGCGACCCAGGAATCTGACCGACGCCCTGGCACGAGGTCGACGCCGCAAGCATGGAGCATATCTTTGAAAGGCAGGCCGTTTTCCGGGTCTCTCGTCGCCCATGCTGCCGTGATGGCGGACTTGATGGCAGGAGTGGAGATGCCATTCCGCTTCAATATCTGGTGGGTCTCTGAGCTATATGATTCCCTCGGCGTGGCCTGGGCGGCTGGTCCGAATGAGAGGGCGGCTGGACCCAGGCGGACGGCCAGCGCCGCATCGTGAAAACCTCTCTGCTCCAATGCCGCTGCCGCCCATGTGTTGTGACGACCAGATGTGAGGTGGTGGCCGAGCCGAACCTCGGCCAGTCTGGCAACCATCTCATTCCGCTTGAACATGAAGCGTGAATCCAGGACGGCCCCATCTGGCTTCATCTCGGGAATTGCCGCATGCCAATGGACTTCAAAGCCCTGGCCGTCTTGCCGGTGCTTCCGGTGTTCTATGAGCGTGGCTTCTTCCGGGTCATAACCGAACTCAGCACCATGCAGATGAAGGACATCAAGAGCCTGCGTGCGGCCTGTAGCCTCTTCGGGACTAATGACAAGGTGACGGATTCCGTATGTTCGACCTGCTGCCTGGGCGTCTTGCATCATCATAGCTAGGGTGGCCTTACTGCCCTGAACACACACGATTTCCTCATTCCCTTTGCCGTGGAACAAGTGCCGGGTCAGGGCATGAGGGCCGGATGCGGTCTTGATACGGCTGGTTTTCAGAATCACCTTGCCGACCTCCTGCGACCACCCCCTTTCCGGCGAGGGGCGCGGGCGTCATTAAGGAAGTCGGACACGCCGAGCATCGCCGTCTCTACCGCATCGAGAGCCGCCTGGGGGCTGGCATGGCCGCCTGCGTTCAGAGTGTGGGCAATCTGATTCACGTTGTTGCCTATGGCCGCCAGGTCGCGCCGGAGACGGGCCAAGTCGTCGGCCAGGACACCAGGTGTCTGCCCGGTCGTTGCGGCCTCGGCTGCCAGAGACCGAAGCCATGACGTGCGGTTGGTCCCGGCTGCATGGGCCGCCCGCTCCCATGCAGCCAGGTCGGCCCGGCTGGCGCGGATGCGGAAAGAGTGAAGTCTGTCGGTCTGCATGTCGGCCTCCATGAGAGGGGTTCCACAGGGGAGCTTGCTCCCCTTGGCCTGCTTGTTGTTGTGGTCCGCAGGGCCACAAACAACACGGCTGGCTATGTCGCAGACATTAGAAGAGAGGCATGCAAACCAGATGGATTTCAGAGGTCAGAAAAGGAAGTGAGGGATGCCGATGAACACCCCGACCATCGCGGCCAGCGCGGCCAGCGGACGGACCCACGACATGACAGGCTCCCACCGCTCTTGGCGGCGGCGCTTGAGATGGGCGGCGTGCTCCGTGCCTTCATACAGCCGCTCAAAGATTGCCTGCGCCGTTCCCTTGCGGGCTGGGGTGAACTGAAGTCCGCTGGCTCGCGCTGACGCATAGTGCTCGAATGCCCGCGCCGCGCGCTCTCGGGGTTCATTGAGATAATCGCAATCCCAGTCATCACCTCCGGCGACTTCTTTATATACAGTCTCCAGGTCGCCCGCCGAGATGGCGCACTTCTCTGCGTGATGCCAAAGTTCATGAAAGAGATTCGTCTGCTGCTGCCGTCCCAGGCTGTCAGTGAAGAGAACTATTTTCTGTCCATCGACCACACCGCCAACGCGCGCCCTGGCCGGTGCAATAATGACAGGTACGTCAGGATATATGCGCTCCGCGTGAGTAGTGAGATTGCTCTCACACGATGCCCCCGATTTCCTCACGATGTTGGTTTCGCTCTCATCGTACTCGAACTCAACCCGCTCGCCCGTTCCCAGCCTGCGCCCCTGGATGATTTCCTTCATGCCGCCGTCTTCCGTCTAATGTGGCCCTCCATTCTGTTGTCTTGGCTTGCATACGAGCGTGAGAAACTGCCAGAAAACCGCGTATTTTCCGGGAGCATGTCGTCATGAAAGAGCCATCGCCCAGCCAGCACGTCAGCGGCATCTTTGAGCATTTGTTGCCTTTCGCTGCTATCACAATGGAATTGTGGCGGGTGTTGATGGAGCGGCTGGTGGACGATTTCCAGGCCATGTCAGAGGCAGACCGGCAGTTCCTGGCGGCAAGACCACACAGGTTCGATACACGACCAGGAAGAGATGCTCTCCAGTGTGCGTTACGTGAGCGCACTGCTGACCTGAAAGAAGCGCGTGACCGGGCTGAGGGGCTTCCGAAAGGCTGGTTCTCATGGACCCGGACCGCGCGGGAGAGAAAGGCGGCCATCGAGGAAGCGGCGGCTGCGCTGAAGACATGGCAGGGGGCAGGGACGATAAGCTTCATTCAGACCGAGGCGGCAAAAATAGAGCGGGGACGCCATCGGCAGGACAAGAAAATCAGGGATTTCGATGCACGTCCTGATGTCGTGCAAGCCGTCCGTCGCCTGGATGATTTGCCTGGGGTGCTGCGGATGGCGGAAGGCTTGGCGGAGCTGAAGCCGGATAAGGAATTGCATGCCGCTCTTGCTCCTGTGGTCGGCCAAGATGGCGGGCTTCTTCGCATTGATGCGGTGGCTGGCCTGGCTCTGCTGCGGCGTAGGGTCGCCATTGCTGCCGCTGTCTCGGGGGCGGGCGGCAAGACCGGCGGGCCGAAGTCGGTGATGGAGCCGGAGCCTGCTGACGTGGTTGCGGTGGCGTGGGAGCAGGCCACCAGTGCTGGCCTGGATGACCTGGCGTCCTTGGGAATGTGACCGGCGGCTGGCGACTGGTGAGGCGTAGCCGAGACCTGCCGCCCCTGGCGAGGCTGCCGCCCTGGTCGATAGACCAAGGCGGCCAGGGGAGCCGATGTGACGATTTTCCACCCAGAAATACCAGCACTCGGAGTATAATTCTCTTGGAATATCAAGAGGAGACGGGCGATGGCAGAGCTCGCAGAGATTGAGAAAGCCCTGGCGGCCTGGCACCGGATGGATGGCCAGTTCTCTGTAGAACAGGAGCACCCCGGCGACAGATTTGTCAGGCTGAGCTATAATAAGCGGTACACGCTTGAGGCACTCATCACGACTGCACCGTTTGGGGTCGTTGGACTTGAAATCAACGGCGTAGATTACGGAGCGGCGATTTCCACGTGGTTGCTGGTGGACCCGTGCTCGCGCCTGCCGGAAGGCCCTGCCTCAGCGCTGAGGCATGCCCTTCGTTTGCTGTCTAATTCTAATGACGCCCGCACCGCCGCGACTGCCTTCAACATTGTTTTGCTTTGGTTTCTGAAGTGCGAGCAGGCAGAAAAGATGTGTGATGCCTGACAAATCACTCTAGTGTTGTCCATGATTTCCAGTCAGCCTGGCTGACCGTAGGCGCAGCCGGAGCATATCCCCAGGGGCGGGGGCGGCTTCACGGTCGAGCCAGAGGAGCCCCTGGGGATATGTTGTAATTGTGGTCAACGCGGTCACTCTGTGTACTCCGCGATTACACACAGAAATCCGTAGCTGACGTAAGCGTCACACCGGCGACCGATGGCCCGGCTGGCCTGAATGGCAATGTCATCTAGTGATGTGCCTTCGAGGAAATCACGGAGCAGGCTGTGTCGTAGGTCGTCATGGCCTGGCAGGTCGTATGTGCGTCTGTCGAACTGACCTGACGGATTCCTGTACTCCTGGATGAGGCAGTCATCCGGGCTCTCCGGGATTTCCCACTTCATCAGGCTGCCGCCGCTGCCTGCTCGGCTGTCAGTGTTCTGTATATCGTCGCACGATTCACACGATAGCGGCGAGATAGTTCAGACACGGACACCCCGGCCTGCGTGGATTCCATTACGTCGCGTCTGGCTGCTGGCGAGAGAGCCTTCTTCCTGCCGATACGCCCGCCGTCTGCCCGACTGGAAGCAATACCCGCGGAGACACGCTCACTGATATTTTTCCGTTCAAGCTGTGCCACTGCGGACAGAATGGTCAGAAGGAACTCTCCGAGGTCGCCGCCGGTGTCAATGCCGTCCTGGATGGACCGGATTCTCACGTTCTTCGCCTTCATGGTCTCGGCGACCTCAAGAAGATGACGGGCGGAGCGCCCCAGGCGGTCGAGCTTCCAAACCAGGATGGTGTCTCCTGGCTGGACGGCATTGAGAAGAGCCGCAAGACCTGACCGGTCTTCTCTTGTTCCGGATGCTCTGTCTTCAAAGATATTATCAACGCCGACGCCTTCTCTGAGCAGCGCATCACGCTGCAAGTCGAAAACCTGGACGAACTCGCCTTCGCTGTCCTTTTTGGTCGTGCTGACCCGCATATACCCATACTTCATTTCGAACACTCTTTTTGCGACATTGGGACAGGCACAGCTCCGCCATGTCATCATTGTATCACCGGGTGTCGCAAAAAGAGTTCTTTTCGCACAGATAAGAGTGGATTCTTTTCCCTTGGGAATCTCCGGAATCTTGAGTCTATAGTGTCGTGTAAATTTTCATCAGGATGTCCGTAATGAATTTTGAAGATGCTTTATCCAAACTGCGCCAAACCAAAGAAAGTGAAGATGCATTCACTGCTTCAATCCCTCATCAGAGAGAGGACTGGGTAAGCGCTATTGAAGCTCTATATCACGAGATAGAGGAGGCGATTACAGAGAGTGCCCAGGCACCTGTTCCGTTGCCTAGTAATAAGGGCTACGCAAATATTGATGACGGTCCTCTAGGGCAATATGTTGTGCCTACACTCGAAATCTCTTTGTATTCTGAAAAACTCCGGTTCCAGCCATCTGGAACTATGCTCGTAGGTGCAGCCGGAAGAGTAGAAATGTCTCTTGATAGGCGAGGTGCAACTAAAAAGGTCGATTTCGTTCGTATGGTCCAGGACGGTAAACCGAGTGACATCTGGACCATACGACTGAGTACGGGTCTTCGTTCAGCTCCAACCACTCAAGGCACCCCGGAGGTCGTCAACAGAGAGACAATTCGTAACGCCATTCTTTATCTCCTTGGTTAGGAATGACTCCATATCTTTCGAAGCTACCTATGCCCCCCTATTTAGGCCGCGTGGGCATAGGTAGCTTCGAACTCAAGGTCTCTGTAGTTGGCTGGGAAATGCTGGATGCGACGCTTGCGGATAGGAAGGATAATGACCTTCTGAGCTTCCGCAGGTTTGGCATGGGGCAGTTTGTGAACTCTGGACCTCATCTTCTCGATGGCCGGACCGATAGGCCCTTCCCAGAAGGGGCCACATGCCATCACTGACGCTCTGACCTGGGCGTCGGTCAGACGTGGATTCAGGTCCCGGTAGAAGGCGGAGAGCTGCTCGAAGTCCTGTATGGTCGGCTTGTAGGCATCAGTAGGCTGGCTGGAAGGCAGGGACGGTCCGGAAGACGGTGGATTCAGGTCTTCACTCTCAGATGGTGAGCTGACCCTCATGATTTCACTTGGACTACCTGATGTCACACAGTGAACCGTAAGGCGGGCGGCCTCCTGGAGACGCTGGGTGTTCCGCTCGGCCCACCTGGCAGCCTGGTCACACCGGTTCATAATCATGTCGAGTCCGGAATGACCAATTTCGGTGGTGGGGGTTCCCGTGAATCCCAACACGATGCTGCACGGCTCACACACACTCGAAAACCTGGGGTGTGCTGCGGTCCTGCCCAGTACGATATTCTCCAAGAGGACGGGCTGGCCGTCCCTGGCGGCGGCTGGTGGGCGGGGTTCCAGACGTGGGCGCTGCACTCTTCTGAGCTCACGTTTGCCGCCTGGGCCTGGCACCCAACGGATTTCCTCGCGGTTGTCGCTCAGCGATTTGCAGAAAACCTGGAATGAACGGAGCGGCTTCACACGGGTGACGCCCAGGGTGGCGTGATAATACCAAGCCAGTTCATCAGGTGTCAGTTCGTCGATGCCGACCAGTCCGTCAGCTTTATCGTCTGCGGTCAGGCCCTCGCGGCCCCAACTCAGCTTGAGGACGTACCGGACCACTGCCGACGCGTTCCGTAGGGCTCCGCAATCACGCCAATGAACTCCTCCAAGGCGGTCCCGGCTCCACCTGAGAAACTGGTCCCATGTCTCGGGGCTGAGGCGGCGCATCGGGCGATAAACAAGGTCCGCGTGGAGATTCACGCCGTCTGCCGTTGTTCCTTCTGCTCGGCAGAAAGTATCATTGTCGCCTCTATAGATGACCTCGACGCCGTATTTCCGTCTGGCTTCTGAGCTCCAACGGTTGATACGGTTTAGGAACTCAGCTCGGCGGCCTTTCAGGTCTCCATGCCAGGGAACACGCTGGCCGGATGTCGCCACGGCATACCGGCAAGTGCGGCCTCTGGTGCAGTGCTCCAGGAAAAACGACAAACGCCTAATCATCCGGTGCCTGTGGCGTTGGGCAAACTCAGGCAGAAGATGAAGGCGACGGAAGCCCGTGATTCTCTCACACTCTCCCGTCAGCTCTCCCACAAGCGTGATATCCCGGCCCTGGTCTCGGGCCTGGATGCCCGCCACCTCCAGACTGTCGGCTATTCTCTCTGTCTGCGAGATGACAGCCTCGCGGCTGGCGGCATAGCTGTCGAAATCGTCAGAGGTCAGGCCGCATCCCCGGCTGATAGCTGTGAGGAGCTGTATAGGTCTGTCGGTCCTGTGCCGCCGTCCTGGCATAAAAAATCATCCGCACGTCCTGGCGGAATGGCTTGAAAACGGCAGTTTACTGCGATATATTGAAGCCAATCCGCACTAAGCCCGCTTGTCTGTGTGAGGTCCTGCAAGACCGACGACCACATGACAGGTGGGCTTTTTCATTAATTGAACAGTGCCGAAGTCTGCTTTTTCAATGTTCTCGTGTTGTTCCGTTTTCACATTTTCGTGAGCTTGGTTCTGCGCGGCCATAAATGTGAAAGGTCAGCGCCAAAGCTCACATTGTCTATGACAAGGCGTGCCTCTTGGCTGGAAAGATGCTTGCCGTAGTTGCTCCCGACCGTGCCCGCAGCATGGCCGAACACCTTGTTCATCAGTTCATCACCGATGGCCCCGGCTCTGAGCATTTGGCGGCAGGTGTGTCGGAACGAGTAGCCGACGAGGTCGGGACCATCCAGGCCGATATCATCAAGGTATCGGTTCAAACGCTTCGACCATGCCTGCGCGACGTTCTCGGAAAATTTCCCGTTGTGCGGAGGAAGAGGGAAGAGAAGGCCATCACGGCCTTCACGCTCCATCCTCTTCGCGTAATCAATGAATCCTGTCTTCTCTAGGTCGCGGATAACCGGGATGAGGCGCTTGCTTTGCTTAGTCTTCGTAGCATGTAGCGCGCTGATACAATGAACGTCGCCTAGTCTGGTCAGGGTAGCGGGAGAGAGGGCAAGTTCCCCATGCCGCGCACCCGTCATCGCCATCACGAGCATAAACCAATAATCTGCGATGTGGTCCCGGCATGCGCCTGGTGTTGAGCGGCTTTCGTGGCCTTTGTAGCCGGTAAATAGAGGGCTGTGGAAAATGGTTTCCAGTTCGGTTTCGGTGAACGCGCGCCGTGGAATATCCAACTTCTCTTCTGGGGTCCTATCTCTGATTTGTATGCTGCGCATATTGATGTCAGGCACATATTCGCGCGCGCAGCACCATTCAAAGAATGTGTTGAGGTGACTCTTGTATCTTTTCACACTGTCACGGTGTAGTACGCCACCCCTCAGATTGGGACGTGTTTCTAGGTGGTCAATGAAGTCCTGAATATCGCTTCGGGTGATATCTCTAGCCTTCTTGGGGCCTATATGTTGTTCCAGCTCTCCCAGGGCCGCCAAGTATGACTTCCTGGTCTTTTCACTAATGCCCTTTTTCGCAAAGAAGCCCTCGATGAAGGATGGCCAGGGTTTCGATGACCCCTGCCGAGTTGGAACAGGCTGTGGAGAAGGTGCGTCGGGGATTTGGAGAGGTGCAGTATGAGCGGCACCTTCACGGATGGCGCGGGCTAATCCATCTGCCTCGCCTTGCGTGCGCGCTGTCCCTATGGCCTCAATGATATCATGCTGATGGCCTAGCCAAAACTGGTCCTGGCGATTTTTGGTCGCCTCAAGCCCTCCAATACGTCGCAG
>NZ_BANH01000002.1 GCF_000964465.1 Gluconobacter thailandicus F149-1 = NBRC 100600
CCTGGCCGTTGTGGCGGTCGTGGTTTCAACCGCCACAATCGGCTTTGCGCTCTATCCCTTTGCCGGACAAAGCCTCGTTGTCTGCCTTCTTCTGGGCTCCATCGTCGCCACAACCGATCCATCCGCCGTTGCCGGTATCTTCCGGGAAATCGGCGCAGCCTCGCGACTGACCCGCCTGGTGGAAGGCGAGGCGCTGTTGAACGATGCTGCCGCCATCGCGATCTTCGCCATCCTGCTGGCATCCGTAACGTCCCACCGGCATATCCATCTCGGTGAGGCCGTTGTTGATTTCGCGTCTGCTTTCGGCGGTGCAATCGTCGTGGGCGTTTGCCTCGGGCGGCTGACTCTTCTTCTGATCGCAGGCCTTGGTGGCGCACCCGCGGCGGAAATTACGCTCACGCTCGCATTGCCCTACACGGTCTATATCCTGTGTGACGAAATGCTCGGCTTTTCCGGCGTTGTCGCAACGGCTGCTGCTGGCCTGACGGTCTCTGCATACGGTCCATCGACCTTCCGCCCGCAGGTCTGGCGTTTTCTCAACGAACTCTGGCAGCAGCTGGTTTTCTGGGCGGGATCCCTCGTGTTCCTGCTGGCATCCATGCTGGTACCGCGTCTGCTGATCGGCATGACCCGCTGGGATTGTGTCCTGATCCTGATCGCCAGTGTGGCTGGCCTGCTGGCGCGCGGTGCCGTTGTGTTCGGAATGCTGCCCATCCTTGCTTTCACAAAGCTTTCGCCTCCTGTGCCGACACCCTTCAAGGCCACCATGGTTTGGGGCGGTCTACGCGGCGCGATTACGCTGGCGCTGGCACTGGCCGTGACGGAAAACCAGAGCGTCTCCAGCCCGGTCGCGCACTTCATCGGTATCATTGCAACCGGCTTCGTTCTGATCACGCTGCTGGTCAATGGCACGACCCTGCGCTCGCTTGTCCTGTTCCTGAAACTGGATCAGCTTTCACCGATCGATCAGGCCATTCGCCAACAGATCCTTGGCATTGGTCTGGGCGAAGTCGCTGAACGTACGCGCGTCATGTCCGACGAACTGGGCTTCAGCGAGCAGACCCGTATCGGCGTCATAAGCCGGATTGAAAAGCGTGCGGAAAAGGAGAGGGCGGCCAATAATTTTGAGTCCGTCCTGAGCGACCGTGCACGCGTGAATATCGCGCTGATCACGATCGCAAATCAGGAGCGCTCCCTGCTTCTGGATCTCTTCCGCATCCAGGGCCTGTCACGCCGCGTGATGGAGACACTTCTTCGCACGGCCGAGGCCATGTCAGACGGTGCCCGACTGGAAGGGCGCTATGGATACGTCAAGGCTCTGAAACGCCGCCTTCAGCCGCCTCTACGCTTCCGGATTGCTCAGGACCTGCACAGTCGCTTCCATTTCGATGAGCCGCTGATGTACGCGATGATGGAACGCTTCGAGATGCTCATCATTGCGCATCTGGTGTCTCTGTCGCTGCAACGCTTTGTCCGCCAGCGGATGGAGCCAACGCTCGGTCCACGCATTACGGAAATCGTGTCCGAAGTTCTGGGCCGTCAGCGGAAACTGCTCGACGATGCATTGGAGACGTTACGCCTTCATTATTCCGGTTATTCGGAAGCACTGGAAAGCCGTATCCTCCGCCAGATCGCGTTGCGCCTGGAAGACGAGGAATATGACGCTCTTCAGGCAGACAACCTGATTTCCGAGGAACTGCACCGGGAACTGCACCGCGATATTGAGCGCCGGAGTGCTCGCCTTGAAGCTCCTCTGCGGTTCAATCTGAAGAGCGGCATCGAGCAACGCCTGAGGGCCTTTCCGGCGTTCAATGGCGTGCCTGACAGTGTTCTGCACACGCTTTCCCGAAAAGTGGCGATGCGTTTCGTGTCTCCGGGCGAAGTTCTGTTCAAGCGCGGACAGAAGGTTCGGACGGTCTATGCACAGGTCGCAGGATTGGCGGAAGTCCATCTCCCGGAACGGGAAATCCTGTTTGGGAGCGGCGATCTGATTGGTGCGGCCAGCGTCATCAGGGGAGAGCGCATGCCTGGTACGGTCCGCGCGCTACAGTTCAGCCACCTGCTGGCTATTCCCAAGCCCGTCTTTGAGAGACTGATCCACGACTATCCGATTGTTCAGCGCCTTATCATCGCCCGCAGCAACAAGCGGGCTGACGGTCTGCTGGATCCATACGTTCTTCAGACGGCAGAGGGCGTCAGGCTGGCTCCGTCACAGGATATGAGACGGATCGTCTCTCCCTGAGGGCAGATTTTCCGGAGCCAGCAGGCTCCGGAAAAAGATCGAGCAGAAGAGCAAAATAAAACCTGCTACCAGACTGGCGCCACTATGCAGAAGCCAGAATGGAACGTCCCCGATATGCCCGATCAGCGTTGAGAGCTTGCCGATAGTCAGATTGGCCATGAAGAGGTGGAGCGAGAAGCAGGCCACGAAAATCGTATTCAAACTGACCGGAGCTGCACGGGAATACATCGCCATTCCAATGGCATAGCTCATGCTGAAACCGATATCGTTAATGATATGAAACGCCAGCCCCCAGAGCAGGCTGATCTGATGCGGTTCAGGGTAAAGCCATGACGCCAGGGCCAGCACAGCCGGACCTAATGAGGCGATAAAAGTCCCGATGGCGACCTTGGTAATTTCTACCGGTTCTACCCTGCGCTTGGCATACACCCGCCAGAACCAAAGCACGGAAATTGTCATCAAAGTGCTGATGAAACCATCGAACGAGACAAGGCTGCTGACCGGGAACAGATGTCCAAAGAACGTCAGCTGATAATGTTCGCGTCCCCATAACAGATACCCGTCAAAGATCTCATCATTAGGAAGTGCACCCAAGGCCAGCACTGGCAGCAAAACCAGAAGCAGAATGCCTGTTTTTTTCTCGCGAAGCGTAAGGCGTGGGCGAGGGGATGAAGCCTTGAAAATCGTGTCTTCCGGCAACCAGCGACGCCCGAAAAGATAGACGATCAACCCGATCAGCATTCCCAAACCGGCCGTCAGAAATCCCCAGTGCCAGGCTTTCATCGCCAGCATGCCGCAAAGGGCAGGTGACACAATGACGGCAGCCTGCACGCCAAGAGAATAGATCTGATAGGCGTCCGACCGCCTGCGATCGTCAAGCGCATAAAGTGCGCCAACCTGCGCCCGAAGACCGCCAGCCGCTCCAATGCCCAGCAACAGGAGCACGAAAGCCAGAACAAAGCTCCAGTCAAACGACATCAGGATGTGCCCGAGTGTCATCAGAATAGCGCCCAGAAGAATGGTTCTGGTCTTACCCAAAAGCCGGTCCGCCACGAAACCACCGAGAAGCGGTGTGGCGTAAATCAGAGCCAAAAAAAGGCCCGTGATGGCGCCAGCCGTCGCCTGAATCCCGACTGGAGCATAAAGGACGCTCAGAGCGGCTTTTACAACGCCCATACCCCAGACATTCTCGATATGCCCGGGCTGAAGAAGGTGATCGGCCAGATACAGGACAAGGATGGATTGCAATCCATACAGGGAAAACGCGACCCATCCTTCCGTAAGGACAAGAACCCAAAGCCCCCTCGGATGACCTAGAATTTCGTTGCGGTCAGGGACAGTCAAAGCATCGATAACGGGATCCTTAGGGAGCACTTCAGTCAAAGCAGACCTCGGAGGCGGGAGGGGAAAACCTTTCGTAGCGGCCAGTAGGAGGTAGGGTAAAGGGGGAGGAAAAGGTCATTGGCAAAATGCCAACAAGCAAACCTGTGGCAAAATGTCCCAATCAAGGAATATGGCATTTTGCCATCATCAATACGCTCACAATTGCTTGTGGCGTTCTGCCATAGGAAAAGTTTCCAGAAACGCGTCTTTCAAGAAAAATCGTAGAAAACTGCCCACGAAAGCATATATGGCAATTTGCCATATCTTCGCATCGCCAATGATACGGTCGTACAACCATGCAGAAACCCAGCAAAACGTTGATCTGAAAAGCTCAGGAACTCGGTTTTTCAAACGCCGGGAGAGGTTCCACATTAACTCACACGAATGTCGTATAAGATATATTATGCCAACTAATATATGTAGAAATGGCAGTATTCTCACATAATCGTGATACACGATGACTTGTTTCAAAGAATGGCCGTTTTGGCGCTAACGTGAAATGAAGTTCAATTTCTCCGGTCTCCGAACGCATTTCCGTGACCGGTTCATTCTATGGAACGGTCATTGCATGGGTCGCCTTTCTTTGCGTCAGATTGCTCTTCTGGGATGTGCTTTCACTCTTGGGTCTCTCACAGTTCTGCCTGCAACAGCGCACGCCGATGACTACACCGAACTCCTAGACATCCTACGGGCAAAAGGCAGCCTGACCCGAGGAGAATACAGCAGCCTGCTGGCACATCATCTCAGGCGCAGCCATTCCGAGAATTCAGGAAATCAGGACAGTTCTTCCCCCAGACGCAACCGTTACCGCCGTTACAACCCCACTCAGTATGACGGCTCTCTTAAGCCCCCCGATGTCACGACCATCGCCGCCTCTCAGGCAGCGCGCCGAGCGGCGCAGGAAGCCACAGCCAGCGCGCGCGACGCACGCTCCATGCTTGCTCAAGCCCGAACGAGCTATGACCCGGACAGCGTAGTCCGCGTTAAACCCTATGTCGCAGGCAAAGGCGTCACCGTTCAGGCCGGTCAGATCGAGATCAATCTTTCCGGCTTCATCAACGGATTCTATACTTATAACAGCCCAGGCGGAGGCCGCCCCGTTGCAGGTGGCATCTCCACAGGGTCCAGCGGTTTTGATTCTTCATCCGTTCGTAATGGCCTGCTGCCAGGCGGCCTGATCCTCAAACTGAACACCGTTCAGGATGGAATCAAACTCGGCGCGGTCTTTGGTATGTACCCAGGACTGAACAACGCGGATGTGGGTGCTCTTAACGCCAATTCTGGCGGTAGCCCTGTTGGCCTCGGTACTGCTGGCGTCGATTTCCGTCAGGTTTACATGACCGCGGGAACCGACAGGCTCGGAACCATCAAGATCGGTCGTGATATCGCGCTGTTTGCCTCCGATGCCATCCTGAATGACGCAACACTCCTCAGCGTCGGCAGCACCGGCAGTAATACCAATCCGGCCAATACATCTCTCGGCCGCATTGGTGTTGGTTACGTCTATACGGACTGGCTCCCGCAGATCACGTACATTTCTCCGAAATGGCACGGTCTTCAGGGCTCTCTTGGCATCATGACCCCACTGGACCAGTTCAACTTCGCAGGCAATGGCCTGTCTGCGACAACCACGCAACACAGTTCACCTATGGTTCAGGGCAAAGTCACTTACGATACAACTATCGCGGGCTTCACCACACGCTTCTGGACCAGTTTCCTGACGCAGCACGTCCAGAACCTGACCAGTTCAACTCTCGGTACAGATAGCCGCAAAGGAGCAACCGTTGCTGCTGGTGACGTGGGCGTGAAACTGTCTCGTGGTCCGTTTGAAGGCGTGGCCTATTACTATTACGGCAATGGTCTCGGCACGACCGGCCTTCTGTTTGATGGCATTTCGCAGAATGGACGCAAACGCAACTCTGAAGGTTACTACGTTCAGGCGTCTTATAAGATCCTGCCTCGCCTGAAACTGGTCGGAAGCTATGGTGTCAGTAACCTTTATCAGGCTGCTGGCGAAGACAATCCGTCACTGGTCCGTCGTAATGAGTCTGAAGTCGGCGCCGTCTATTACACCCTGACAGACTGGATGTTCCTCGTAGGCGAATATGCCCATACGGAATCCGCAGCGCATGGCCCGAACCGTGAAAGCGATCACACCATGTCCGCAGGTGCGATGATCACATTCTAACCCAGTAAAACCGGGCAGCGCCCTCTGCCCGGTTTTGCATTCTCAGAATTCCAGAACCATGCCGTCATAAGCAGGACGTACATCTGGCGGCAGCGTCTTGCACAGAATGTCGTAGTCCATATCCGTGCCCATATGGGTCAGAATTGTGCGCCCTGCCCTGATCTTCGTACGCCATTCCAGCACACGTTCCAGCCAAGCATGAGCCGGATGTGGTTCATACTGGAAGCAATCCACAACCCACGTTCCAACGCCATCCAGAAGCGTCAAAGACTCTTCAGACAGTGTTTCAACGTCCGTAGAATACGCAAATTTCCCGAAGCGCAGCCCCAGAGACGTAATCCGTCCATGCTGCTGCTCAAAAATGTCACCGTTCAAGCCAGGAAACGCAATGGCCTGGCCAATGGATACGACCTGCTCGTCAAAGACCGGACGATAAAAATCCGGCCCTTTCCAAGGTGTAAAAGCATAGGCAAAGCGCTGCCGCAGTTCTTCCAATGTGCTCTGGGTCGCCAAGAGCGGCAGAGGCTTATCAATAACGCGATTGATCGCCCGCAGATCATCCAGCCCGGCAATATGATCGCTGTGCGGATGGGTGTAGAGCACTGCGTCAATATGGCTCAGGCCACAATTCAGCATCTGAAACCTGAAATCCGGCCCGGAATCAACCAGAAGCCGAAAGCCGCCCTCACCTTCAATTACGATTGATGATCGCGTTCGCCGGTTCTTTGGATTTTCCGGATTGCAATGTCCCCAGATCCCCGTTTGTGAACCATCCTGCCCCCCAAGCATCGGGACACCGGCTGAACCACCACATCCGAGGATCGTGACTTTCACGGGCGCGTCCTTGCAAACAGTCGATGCACGTTAGCCGTCGTGATTTCGGCAATCCGGTCGGCAGAAACCCCGCGCTCCTGCGCAAGACGAGCCGCCGTGTGGGCAACGTATCCCGGCGTGTTTGGTTTGCCCCGCTTCGGCACAGGCGCAAGGAACGGACTGTCCGTCTCTACCAGGAGACGATCTTCCGGAACAATCCGTGCGACTTCCCGGATCTCCTCACATTTTGGGAATGTCAGAAGTCCGGAAAAGCTGATGTACCCGCCAAGTTCCAACGCAGCTTCCGCCAGCTTTGGACCCGACGCAAAACAATGGATCAAAAACGGAAAGGATCCTTTCCCGCTCTCATCCCGCAGGATCGCAATCGTATCGTCATCCGCCTGACGCGTATGGATAACCACCGGCAACCCAGTTTCCCGAGCCCCTGCAATATGCGTTCTGAACGCCGCATGCTGCGCTGGCTTGGCCTCGTCACCGCTATGAAAATAGTCGAGACCAGACTCACCAATAGCCACCACGCAGGACGGTTCCGCCTTGCGCACAAGTTCCTCGACGGACGGCAAACGCTCCTCACCCACATGATCAGGATGCGTCCCGATCGCACACCAGACGCGCAGATCCGGCGTGTCAAACCGCGTCAGGCCAATCTGCGTATCAGCCTGCGAAAACCGCGTCCCGATCGTAATCATTCCGTCCAGACCGGACTGCCGCGCGATCTCCAGCGCGGCAGGCACATCGTCAAGACGGTCCAGATGGCAGTGACTGTCAATCAGTCCCGTCATTCTGCTTCCTCGACGACGAAGCGCGGGAACAGCCCTTCCGGCTTCGGCAGTGTGCGGCCACCCGGCAGCGGCGTTTCAAGAGCCGCGAATGTGCGCTCGCCGTCTTCCACACCAAGCTGCGTCAGCATCTTGTCCATGGTGTTGGGCATGTAAGGCTGGAGCATCGTCGCGATACCGCGGATCACATCCAGCAACACACTCAGCACATGCGCCATGCGCTCCGGATCGGTTTTCTTCAGCGCCCAAGGAGCCTGGCGGTCAATGTACGAGTTGGCCGAACGGATGATCTTCCAGACTTCCTCAAGCGCGTCCGTGATCGCCTTACGCTCGATCTGTTCGCTCATGAGCGTTGGCAGAAGCTGGACGGAGGCCAGAATGGCCTGATCGTCTTCCGTCAGTGGGCCACGCTCCGGCACGACGCCGCCAAGATTGCGAGCCACAAGGCTCAGCGTCCGCTGGCACAGATTGCCAAGATCGTTCGCCAGTTCGACATTCGTGCGCGTAATCATGGAGCGACGGCTGAAGTTTGAATCGCCACCAAACGGCACTTCACGCATCAGGAAGAACCTCAGCGCATCCAGACCGAACTCATCAGCCAGCGCCTTCGGATCCAGAACGTTGCCGAGAGACTTGCTCATCTTTTCGCCTTCGACCGTCCACCAGCCATGGGCGAACACGCTCTTGGGCAGTTCAATACCCGCAGCCATCAGGAACGCGGGCCAGTACACGCAATGGAACCGGGCGATTTCCTTTGCCATAATATGTAAATCAGCGGGCCAGAACTTCGCACGCGGATCATTCTGATCCGGATAGCCCACAGCCGTCAGATAGTTGGCAAGCGCATCAAACCAGACATACATGACGTGATCCGGGTCGTTCGGAACCGGAATGCCCCATTTGAAGCTGGTACGGCTGACGGAGAGATCCTTCAGCCCCTGCTTCACGAAGCTCTCGATTTCCCGACGCGGTCCATGCGGGCCAATGAACTCGGGATTGTCCTCATACAGCTTCAGCAGACGGTCCTGAAACTCGGACAGCTTGAAGAAATATGATGGCTCCTTGACGCGCTCCACCGGCGCCCCGGACGGAGCAACCATCGTGCCGTCCGGTTTCTTGACCAGTTCGTCTTCGCCAATGAAAGCCTCGTCACGGGTCGAATACCAGCCCTCATACGCGCCGAGATAGATATGCCCGTTGGCCGCGACCTTTTCCCACAGAGCCGTTGCAGCAATCTTGTGGCGCTCATCCGTGGTGCGGATAAACTCATCCGTGGAGATCGCCATGTCCTGCTGCATCTGTCGGAACGACGCAGAAATCTTGTCGGCATAGGCCTGCGTGTCCATGCCCTGAGCGGTCGCCGTCTGCTCGACCTTCTGGCCATGCTCGTCCGTGCCGCTGACGAACAGGACATCTTCACCATTCAGGCGATGGAAACGGGCCAGAACGTCAGCCGCGATGGACGTATAGGCATGCCCAATATGCGGAGCGCCGTTCACGTAGAAAATCGGAGTTGTAATGGTGAAGCGCCGCGTCATGTCCACTCGTCTTGTCATGCCCGAACCATTCATGTCCCGGCAGCGCGTTCCACTGCCTGACGGATGGCCTGGGCCTTGTCCAGATTAAAACCGTCTGTCTGCCGCTTCAGTGTATCAAGTTCCGAACACTGACGGGCAGAAGAATCAGCAAGAAGCAGATCGCCACGTCGTGCAGCCGAGCGTGCGCGTTCTGCCAGCCCCTCGCCTAGCAAATCACAGAGCAATGCGAAACCTTCCGTCTCCCGGGCAATCCGGTCAATGAGAGGCAGCATCTCCGCATTCAGAGCTTTCCCGGCCAGAATTTCCGCCACAAAACCCGCAATGGCTCCATCCCGATCCTGCGCCAGAAACAGCGCCCGCCCCGGTGAGCCATGCGCCCTTGCCAGCACATCTTCCGGGACATCCGGCAGAATGGCCCGCATGTCATGGTTCGAAACCGGTGACAATGCCAGCGCCCGGCAACGGCTTCGGATTGTAGGAAGAAGCTTGCCGGGAGACGCCGTCGTCAGCAGCAGGATGGCACGCGGCGGCGGCTCTTCAAGGATTTTCAGAAGCGCGTTGGCCGCAAAACGGTTCAGAAACTCTGCCCCGTCCACAATGACCACACGCCAACCGCCTTCGGTCGCCGTGTGATGCAGGAAAGACTGGACGGGCCGCACGTCCGCAGCCGTAATTTCCCCGCGCAGACGCCCTTTTTTCTCGTCAACGGCACGGGAGATTTCCAGAAGATCGCCATGCGTGGCGGCCGTAATACGCCGACCTGCAGGAGAGTTCGGATCTTCACCGTTCAGAAGAATACGCGCGAGACGAAACGCCAGTGTCGCCTTCCCGATCCCCGCAGGACCGGAAATCAGCCAGGCATGATGAAGACGCCCCGAAGCCAAAGCAGCTCTGAAAACATTTTCCGCCGCTTCATGACCCCGAAGTTCAAACGTGTGCCGAGGATCCGTCACGCGCCAGAAACACTCACCGTCTGATCCAGACGTTGCAGTACAGCTTCAAGCAGGCCGCGGCTTACGGCCTCTGGCGTGCGACCAGCATTGATACGCTTCACACGTTCTGGCTCTGCACGGGCAATCGTATCGAAGCCCGTCAGGACACGCTGATGAAAAGCCTCAGCCTGCCCCTCATAACGATCCGTCCGCCCACCCCGGCTTTCCAGACGCTCAAGCGCCTGCTCCCGTGGAATCTCCAGCAGCAATGTCAGATCCGGCTCGCGCGCCACGAGACGACGAGCGCCCGTAATGAACTCCAGACGCTCCGCTGACGCATTCCCAACGCCGTAGCCCTGATAGGCCAGCGTCGAGTCATGAAACCGGTCACAGACAACAATTGCACCACGCCCAAGGGCAGGCAGGATCAGATTATCCAGATGGTCACAGCGCGCTGCCATATGAGCCAGCACTTCCGCACGCCAGGAAAATTCTTCTTCCCCGAACAAAAGCAAATGGCGAATGGCTTCCGCACCCGGCGTCCCGCCAGGTTCACGGGTGAGGATCGTCTCGTACCCGCGGTCTCGAAGCGCATCCGCCAGCAGGCGCGCCTGCGTGGATTTCCCCGCGCCTTCGCCACCTTCCAGCGTGATGAACAGGCCGTTCTTAATTTGCAGGGCCATGACCAAGGCGCGCCATTGCACGTCCAATCAGTCCGAGTTTCGCAACGGACGCGCCAGCCTGAAGCGCCACACGAATATCCGCCATGCCCGGCGCTGAAATCACGATCGCCCCACAGGACTGCCCGGCGACAACCGGCGCAATCACAGGCGACGCATAATCCACCGCGATGTGAGATCGCTGCTGCCAGCCAACCGGCATTGTCATCACAATGTCAGAACCAGCCACGAGCGGAACAGCCTTACGCTCACCCATCCAGACCGGCGCATGATCCACAACCTGCCCCTTCCGGAACAGAGTCGCATTTTCGAAGTTTGCGAAAGCCCACGCCATCAGACGCTCGCCTTCATGAGCGCGCTCATTGCTGGATGCCGTGCCGTTGATCACAACAATGACGCGGTTGCCATTACGGTTAGAGCTGGCGCACAGACCAAACCCGCCCGCATCGGTATGACCCGTCTTCAGACCGTCAGCGAGACCCTTGTCCACGAGAACATTCCGGTTGCCCTGCTTGATCTTGTTGAACAGGAACTCGGTTTCACCGAAGAAATGATAGTACTGCGGGAAATCGCGGATCAGGTGCATGGCAACGGTCGCCACGTCATGAGCGGACATGTAATGCCCCTCAGCCGGCAGACCCGTCACGTTCATGAAGTGCGAGTTGTTCAGCCCGATCTTCGGAGCTTCCTCGTTCATCATCGCGACGAAGCGCTCTTCAGACCCAGCGATGCCTTCAGCCAGCACAACGCAGGCATCATTGCCGGACTGGATCACCATGCCCTGGATCAGATCCTGCACCGCGACGCTCTCCCCAAGCGGCACGAACATCTTGGACCCCTGCGTCCGCCACGCTTTCTCGCTCACCGGAAGCGCCTGGTCCAGACGCAGACGTCCCGTCGCAAGCATGCCGAACACGATATACGCCGTCATCATCTTCGTCAGGGATGACGGTGCCATGCGCTCGTCAGCAGCTTTGTCCAGCAGGACGGCGCCAGTGTCGAAGTCCACGATATAGGCCCAGCGCGCCACGGTATCGAACGGCCCGATCGGTGTATTGGCGGGCGTTCCAACTGGTGCTGCAGGAGCAGCAGACGCTCCGGCAGCCGCCGCCTTGGCATGGCCAGCATGATGATGCGGGCGTGCCAGCGCACTCAGCGGCCCGCCAAAAGAAGCACAGGCGGCAAAACCTGCCACACCACCGAAAAGAGAGCGTCTAGTCCGCACGTTCGTCCCCAGTTTTTCAGCCTTAGTCACGGCCGTCATTCCACAATGATCCGCGCGCCCTCTACCCCGCACGCATGGGTCCGGTCCAGTGCCGCATCGGCCTGAGCGGTATCGCTATAGGGTCCAGACCTTACACGCCAGTCCAGTCCAGCTCCATCCGGCACACGCTGAACCTCGCCGGAACACCGTGCCGCAACGCTGGCGGCAGCCCCGCGACCAGAAAATTTTCCTAACAAGACATAAAGCCCCGTTGGCCCCGGACTACCCTGCGACCATGTCGCAGGCATCGGGGTCAGCGTAGATACCGCCTGATGGCCATCCGACGAGTCGCTTCCATAAATTTTTGCAGTTCCTCCATCGAGAGACTCTGCCCGCACCTCACCAACAGGTGCAGACTGTACGTCCAGATGAGGAGCACCGGTCAGCCCTTCCGTAAGGGCACGACTGGCAGCCTCATCCTCCGTCACCTCCACGGGGGTATCTGTGGTCATCCCCAGCAGATCCGCAGCTTTCGGAGAGAGCGCTATAATCCGCCCGGCGTTTTCTGGCCCGCGACGTGTCAGCCGAATACGCACGACGCGTCCGTTGACCAAATTTCGCACGGTCACGACCGCAGGAAGCTGCAAGGTCTGATGCGACCCAGTCATGCCATCTGCAGACCAGACCTCCCCATCAGACGCGAGCTGCCCTTTCAGAGGCGTTTCGCGCGTGGCAAGACCGGTCGCGCGATAATCAAACTGCTCATAAGGATAAAACCACCCCTGTGGTCCTCGCCAAGCATTCCCCAGTTCGTAATGAGGACGTGCGACGGGTGTAGGCGCGTCATCCTGATGACAGGCGCCAAACAGAGGCAGAAACGCCAGAAGTGGCGCACAATTACGAAGTAACAATGCCGGTTCCCAGAAGGCCTACGCCCAGTGCGTAATAATCAGACGGATTGTAACGACGGATCACGTTGAAATTGTGGTAAACCATAAAGGCCTGCGTGCCTGGACCATCCGGCTGAATGATCGCACCCTGCACGTCCGTCCTTGAGAAACGCCCCCCATCTGCCCGGCGCACACCAAGAGACATCCATTCCGTAAGCGTCTTCGTATTGGTCCGGCCGATCTGACTCTTATCGAGCGCATTCGCCAGCGTGACTTCCTGTCCCCAGGGTTCGTAAGGCTGCCAGCCGCATTTCCCCATGTAATTCGCAATGGACGCAAAAACATCTGGCTGCGACGTCCAGATATTACGCTTGCCGTCTCCATCTCCATCCGCCGCATAGCGCAGATAAGCGCTCGGCATGAACTGAGCCTGCCCCATCGCTCCGGCATAACTGCCCATCATGGCTTCGGGGGCGATATCGCCATCATTCAGGATCTGGAGCGCCTTCATCAGCTCTCCGCGGAAGAACGTGGAACGACGACCATCAAAAGCCAGTGTCGCCAACGCATCTACAACCGAGAACGTGCCGGTATGGGCTCCAAAGCCCGACTCGAGCCCCCAGATCCCCATGACAGCCCGATCATCACATCCGAAGCGCTCGGTCACAGGCGCCATGACGTTCTCAACGCCGGCATAGGTGGCGCGCCCTTTCTGAAAGCGCGACTCTGGCAGAACGCGATCACGGTACTGGGCCCAGGTCAGGGTGAACTCAGGCTGGTGCCGATCAAGCTTCAGAACCTTGGGGTTCGGTTCTTTCGTCAAGGACAAGGCACGGGAAACAATGCTGGACGACAGCCCCTGAGCCAGCGCCTGCGTTCTTACGCCCGCAAGAAACGCTCCGTAATCCTGCGCTTCAGCAGAGCGGATCCCCATCGCCGCTGTTCCGGCGACAGAGGAAAAAGCGGCAAGAAGGTTACGTCTTTTAAGCACTGGACTATCTGCCCCCAGAGGGTGGTTCATTTGCAGCGCACGCTAGCAACCTGTGATGCTCCCCGCCAGTCTCCCGTCCTTCTTTCCACATCAGTAAACTCGAAACACCAGCCTTGCGATTGTCGGCAGCGCGCCGACATGCGACATCAACGTTCCATGATCATGGAACATCCCCCGGCATGATAGCCATTGGCCCCGCCCTGGCGTCGCAGCCCGCCTGGCTGAAAGCCGTCAGCATCATTGTGGGGACATTCATCCTCGAGGATGTAGCCACCGTCCTGTCAGGCGTTGCAGCCCGTGCCGGACATGTCAGCATAGCACTGGCTCTTGGAGCTCTCTGGTTCGGCGTCGCTGTCGGAGATCTCGGACTGTACGGCCTCGGCGCTGCCGGAGCACGCTGGCCTTACCTTCGCCGCTTCCTGACCCTCCCAAAGCAGGAACGCACGCAGGACTGGTTCTCGAAAAACGTCATCCGCATCGTTGCCATTTCGCGCTTCGTGCCCGGCGCGAGACTACCGCTCTACACGGCATGCGGCTTTTTCCGGGCGCCATTCCTGCGCTTTGCCCTGACGGCCGTTCTCGCTACGCTGGTGTGGACAACACTGCTGTTTCTGCTGGCGATGCGGATCGGCGGCTGGCTCCTGGCGCATCAGGGCGGCTGGCGCTGGGCGGGGCTGGCGGGGTTTGTTCTTTGTATCGTCGTTGTCGGGCGTTTGATCGCCCGTATCCAGACCGTGAGCCAGTAACCGAATGTCCAAGACAGAGACCGAACAGAATCCTCTTTCCCTTTTTGAGTTCTGGCCAGGTTCCATCTTCTACACGCCCATTGTCCTGTACTGGATCGCCATGGGCCTGAAATACCGGGATCTCAGCATCCCGACCGCAGCCAATCCGCGCATTGAAACAGGCGGCCTCTGCGGTGAAAGCAAGTCCTCAATCCTGGACATGGCCGGCCCCGTCGCAAAAGACGCCATCGCGCCCTACGCGATTTTTGAAAGCGGTTTCGGATCAATGGAACGCGCTCTGACAGCGATGGAGCAATCTGGCCTCTCGTTTCCAGTCGTGGTGAAGCCTGACATCGGCTGCAATGGAACAGGCGTAAAGCTCGTGCACACCCGCGAACAGATGGAAGATGTTCTTCCACAGTTTCCGGACAACGTGGCGCTGATGGTCCAGGAACTCATTGATTACCCTGTAGAGGCTGGCCTGTTCTACATCCGCCATCCGGATCAGACACAGGGGCGCATTACCTCCGTGACTTACAAGGAAGCTCCGGTTCTGACGGGTAACGGACGCTCCACCATCGAAGAACTCATCATGCGTGACCCCCGCATGGGTCAGGTGCCCCAGCTTTATCTGCCTCGCCTTGCAGGCCGGGAGAAGACGGTCCTGGCTGAGGGAGAACAGTTACCTCTCGTTTTCGCTGGCAACCACTGCAAGGGATCCGTGTTCCGGGATGGACGTGCAGACACCACACCTGAACTGATCGCCCGTCTGGACGCCATCATGAAGGATGTCCCGGATTTCTATTTTGGTCGGGTCGACGTAAAGGTGCCTTCAATCGAAGCCCTTCAGCGTGGAGAAGACCTGCGGATCATCGAGATCAATGGCGTCGGCTCTGAAGCCATCCATATCTGGGATCGACGCACAACACTGTGGGAAGCCTATCGCGCCCAGTTTTCCCACTATCGACAGACATTCCTGATCGGTGCAGCCAACAAGGCTCGTGGGTGGAAGACCTCCGGCGCTTTTGGAATGCTGCATTCCTGGCGCAAGCAGCGTCGTCTGCTCGCGTCCTATCCCATGAACGACTGAGGGAACATCAGTTCCCGAGGTTGCCGCCACCGAAGATGTAGTTGCTGACCTGCTGCTCCAGCGACAGCTGATCACGGGTATCCTTGATGACACCACCCGCAGTCAGGGTCTTCGGGTCCTTGCCTGGTTCGATCTGAAGCGCATTATCGGCAGTCATGCTCGGAGCACCAATACCAAGGGCAGTATCCACTGGCAGATGAAGGCGCTCATCAACCGAGAACGCCACATCGGCCATCTGGCTCTGCGGATCCAGCCGGATGGACTGAACGCGCCCGACGGTGACACCAGCCAGATCCACATCCGCTCCGGCCTTCAACCCGTTGGCGGAGTTAAACTGCGCATGCATGACAATACTGTGCTGAACCGGGTCCTTGCGCAGCTCCTTGCCGTAAACAAGAAATGCCCCGGCGACGACAAGAACAAGGCCGCTTGCCAGAATGGCACCGCCGCGCCCGCTGTATCCTGACTTCATGCCGCGCCTCAACTTTCAGAAAACCTAATAGAAGGGCGAGTTAATCCGCCCCCAGAGCCCGGTCAAGGTTGCGTCCCTTCGCCCCATCAGGCAAGTGACTTCCTTTTCCGCCCATCCGTGCAGGCTCCATGACGCTTTTTCAGGCCATCATCCTCGCCATCGTTCAGGGTATCACTGAGCCCTTCCCCGTTAGCAGCCTCGGTCACGCCGTTCTGCTCCCCGGTATCCTCCACTGGAATGTGGACGAACATTCGGAAATGTTCCTGCCCTTCCTGACGATGCTGCATGTCGGAACCCTCGTGGCACTGGCCGGTGTTTTCTGGCGTGACTGGATGGCTATCCTTCGCGGGATGCTGGGTCTGCATGGGCGATACAACCAGCTTGAGTCGATTCGGGTCTTCGTTCTTCTCGTCATCGCGACAATTCCGGCGGTTATCTTCGGCGGATTTTTCGAACATCGCCTGCGCGCCATATTCGGTGCCCCACTAGCCGTCGCAGGTTTTCTGGTCCTGAATGGTCTTCTGCTTCTGGTAACGGAGTGGCTTCGCAGACAGCGCGGCCAGGCAGATCATCGCCCGATCTCCTCCCTCTCCCCAAAAGATGCCCTGATTATCGGGTTCTGGCAGTGTCTGGCGCTGTTTCCGGGTCTGTCGCGCTCTGGTGCCACTATGAACGGTGGCCTTCTGCGGGGCCTTGATCATGGTACGGCCGCCCGTTTCTCCCTCCTTATGGCTCAGCCAGTCGTTCTGGCAGCGACCGCCAAGGAAGCATGGCAGATGCGGCATATGACAATTTCCCACGACGTCATGTTTCAGTGCGTGGTGGGCGCCGTTGCAGCCGGTATCACGGCTCTGATTTGTTCTCTCCTGATGTTGCGCTTCTTCCGCAATCATGACGAATGGGCTCTCAAGCCTTTCGGCATTTACTGCATTGCTGCCGGTATTCTGGCAGGCGTTCTCATCGTTCTATAAACCTTTCCAGACGCCGCTTTTCCCGGCAGATTAGGGATCATGCCACTTCCGATACAATCCACCGCAACATCTGCCCGGCGAAAAAGTCTCGAACAGATCATGTCCGAGAATGCGTCGCATGGCCTGAAGCGCAGCCTCACGGCAACCCAGCTCATTCTTCTGGGCGTGGGATCCACAATTGGCGCTGGCATTTACGTCATGACGGGAACCGCCGCAGCAGAATATGCCGGGCCGTCTGTTCTTATTTCGTTCGTGGTCGCAGCTCTGGCATGCCTTTTTACGGCGTTCTCTTATGGGGAGCTGTCATCCACACTGCCCGTTTCCGGCTCGGCCTACTCGTACGCCTATATCTCAATGGGCGAAAAGGTCGCCTGGATCGTGGGGTGGCTCCTCCTGCTGGAATACGGAATTTCGTGTGCAGCCGTCGCCGCCGGCCTTTCCGGCTATGCGTCGTCCCTGCTCGCAGTCTTTGGGATTCATCTTCCAGAAGCCCTCACCCAGGCGACACTTCAACCTGTCCCCGGATCTAAAGGCACCGCAATCAGCGGAGGATGGCGGCTGGACATGATCGGGCTGGTTGCGGTTTCTCTGGTCACGGCCCTTCTGGTCCGCGGCATTGAAGAGTCTGCCCGCGTCAATACGGTTATCGTGTTTCTCAAGGTCGGCGTTCTTGGTCTGTTCGTGGCATTTGGCATACACGCCATTCATCCCGAGAACTGGCATCCGTTTATTCCGGCAAATCAGGGCGGTTTTCATTACGGCGTCAAAGGCATTTTCAGAGCAGCCTCTGTCATTTTCTTCGCCTATGTTGGGTTCGAAGCCGTTTCGACAGCCTCAGCAGAAGCCAAAAACCCGACGCGCGATGTCCCGGTCGGGATTATTGGAAGCCTGCTGATCTGCACAGTCGTGTACATGATTGTCGCAGCCGTGCTGCTGGGAATTGTGCCATATCATGAGCTGGATGTGCCGGATCCTCTGGCCATTGCCGTAAAAGCGATGAATACGCCATGGTTGGCCATCTTCATCAATGTTGGTGCAACGATCGGCCTCTGCTCGGTCCTGATGGGCCTGATGTATGCTCAGTCCCGCGTCCTGCTGACCATGAGCCGTGACGGCCTGATCCCGCCACTTTTCGCCAAGGTGCACACCCGGTTTCGCACCCCATGGCTCGGCACCATCGTTCTGGGTCTTGTTGTCGCTCTCATGACAGCAACTCTGCCCATCGACATCATCAGTGATCTTGTCTCCATCGGGACAGCAGCAGCCTTCGGCATTGTCTGCTTCACGGTCATCTGGCAGCGGAACACCCGACCGGACATCCAGAGACCATTCAGTGTGCCGCTTGGTGGCTTCCGTATTCGCGGCTTCTGGATTGGCGTGACGCCCTTGCTTGGCATTATATTTTGCCTGTTCATGACCATTCCACTCGTTATGGACATGGTCCATGCCGTGGCCAGCGGTAATCCCGTCCCATTGATCCTTCTGACAGGTTATGTAGCTCTAGGCGTCGTGACCTATGTCTTTTACGGACGACGCAACTCCACGATGGCGCAGTAAACCACTGCCCTCACGGATAAAGATGTTTGCGGCATCGTTTCAGACACAGAGCCATCCCGCAACCAAGGGCACACAAAACAAAAAAAGCCACCGGGTTACGGTGGCTTTTTCTTTTACACTCCGGGCGTTCCAGGGCCCATGTAACTCCCCGGCGGCGGCCGATCGATCTTGGGTGACAACAATTCGCTAGGCCACGCCTCTTCACCCGGACGCGGAGGCATCATGGCAAAGCGTGCACGCGGCAACGCCTCAGGACATTCCTGTCGGATCCGGGCAATGATCTTTTCTCGAATTTCACACCGCAAATCCCAGCTTTGCAACGCATTTCTGGCACTCGCAATGATACGGATCGACATGACCTGCGCATTGCAGTCCGCCACCTGTGCATCAAAAACCTTGCCGTCCCAGAGAGGGCATGTGCGAATAATTTCGTTCAGCATCTCCCGGACCTTGTCCATCGGCGCTTCATAATCCAGCCAGAGAAATACGACACCGATGATCGCTGCGGAATTATGCGTCCAGTTTTCAAACTGGTTTTCCAGAAAGTAGGAAATCGGCACGATGTGGCGCCGCCAGTCCCAGACACGAAGAACAACGTAGGTCGCGTTAATTTCCTCAACCCAGCACCAGTCACCATTGATGATGACAAGATCTTCCATCCGGATGGGCTGGGTCACGGCAATCTGAACCCCGGCAATCAGATTGGTCAGCAGGCCACGCGCGGACAGACCAACAATCAGCGATGCCGCCCCGGCAGACGCAAAGAGAGAAACCCCATACTGCTTGACGGACGGAAAGAGCATCAGTGCGGATGCCACCGTCACAATACCCACCATGATCTCCGTCAGGCGCCGTAGAACGCGGATCTGCGTCTGGTGCGTCCGGATCATGATGTCATCGGTCTGTTCTCGTGATGACAGGCGGTGAAGATAAGCCTCCGTCATGATCCGGAACACGATGATTGCAGAAAAACCGAAGGTCAGAATCAGCAGGAACAGGAAGAAGAGTTGGAGTTCCTGTTCCGTCTCATAGGAAAAACCCGTTGCGGCCGGCAGCGCAGCCAGCATGACAAGAAACGCAATCATGATCCTTATCGGCCGACGAAGAGCCGCCACGATCCTGCGAATGAGCGCCGCACTTCGGGAACCCGGAATACGCAACGTCAGGGACGTTACGAGATTACCGCAATAAAAAGCCAGAATACCCACGACCGCGAGCATCAGAACGGAGACGACAGGCGCCGGAAGCCAGGTAAAGTAAGACCGAACGGCAAACAGCGTACTGACGAAATGCTGCGTCACTAGGCGGAAGACTCCTTAACGAGAGGGGAGGATAGAAAGGTGCGTCAGGTCAGCCCTAACAGATATGACCAATGTGAAAAATGCGAAGACTGAAATCCTTCATTTTCCTTCGGATAACGTGTTGACACTCCGTCGGATCCCCCTTAAAAACCCGCCTCAACGCCGGGGCAGCCCGGTGGGATGGCGGTGTAGCTCAGCGGTAGAGCAGGGGAATCATAATCCCTTGGTCGGCGGTTCAAATCCGTCCACCGCTACCATCCTTCTCTCCTAAAATTATAAAAATCTTTCAGGTATCTGATCTGGAAGCATTTTTGTATCCTGACGACATGATCAAAAAGCCTCTCGCCGTCGTCACCATGGTTTACAATGAGCCAGAACATCTCCTGGCCTGGCGCAGGCATTATGGTGCACAGGTTGGAGAGCAGGCCTGCTATGTTATCGACCATGGTTCAACGGACGGCTCGACAGACCTCCTTGGTCAGATCAACCGGATCCGAATCCCCCGCTCACCCCAGGACGACGAGCGGCGTACCAGGGCAGTCGGGAAGTTCTGCGACAGCCTGCTAGAGTGGTACGAGAGCGTCATCTATGTCGACGTAGATGAACTCCTTCTCGCTGATCCAGCCTTATTCCCGTCCCTCACCCATTTCGCTCAAGCCAATATCCGGCCCGTCGTAACCGCTACCGGGCTGGACGTCATTCATCGCCCCGAGAGCGAAGCCGCGCTCGATTATACACGCCTTGTCTCCTTCCAAAGACAGCACGTGCGGTTTTCAAGCGCCATGTGCAAACCCGTCCTGATCCGCACATCCGTGACCTGGGCACCCGGCTTTCACTGCTGTGCTGAGATGGCACCTGAAATGGGCGCACCACTTTTCCTTTTCCATCTGCGCTATGCAGACCTGCCCTCCGGGCTGAACCGCCTTGAACGCACACGGACACAGCCCTGGTGTTCCAATGACGTCGGGCAGCATCAGCGTCTCGCCAATCAGGATTGGGAAAACATGCTTCGTAGCATGGCAGACTTGCCAGTCGTAGAAACAACTTTCGACCAGCACGACCAGCGTTTGCAAAACTGGCGACAAGCCGTCGAAGACAGCACTGCTTCACGGATCGACGAACGATACAGGCTGGATCTTCATCTCAACGGAACAGAACTGTGGCGTCTGCCAGAACGGTTTGTTGGGCGCATATAAAAAAAGCCGGCCCTTCATGGACCGGCTTGAAAACCTTATTCAGCTTCGGCCGGAGCCTCTTCTGAACGGGGCGATCTGAATGAAGGCTGTTCGTCACCTTCATGATGTCCATTCTCGTCACCGCCACGCTCACTACCTGGCTCACGACGCTCTTCATAAGCGCGCTGACGCTGCTGCTGGCGCTCGTTGCGCTCCTGCTGGCTCTGCTGGGCAGCCTGATTCATCGCATTCAGAATACGGAAATAATGCTCTGCATGCTGGAAATAGGCTTCGGCAAGAATGCGATCCCCTGTTCCTGTCGCATCCCGGCCAAGCTGGAGATACTTTTCGAAGAGCTGCTGGGCAGTTCCGCGAATTCTGAGGTCCGGGCCATTGCTGTCAAACACATGGTTGCGGTTCAGAGGGGTCTGGGAATTGCTACTGCGTGGTGTCCCGCCGCCAGCACGATGATGCCGGCCTCTTATACGCTTCATATTCATCGACCCGTGATGCACTTTCCTGATGGCGTGCCCCACTTCTGCCCGTGCAGAAGGATGCGTCCGCCGCTGCCGAAAAGACGTCTGTCTATCTCGCTGTGGCTGGACACTGGCCAGCCTCTCATCCGCTGCCGGCTCTTAAAAGACGGTCAGCAGGAGCAACTGCGTGAGGGAAAAACCGTCAATACGGCTTCTACTTCAAAACGCAGCTTCCAACTCATATCAACTCTTAGGCTCTAAGCCAACGTCTTTCCTCAGTTTTCTGTCCTTTGAAGAACAAGAGCGCGTGCAATACCGCCAAGATCGTTCTGCCGCGCGACCTCCCTCAGGCCGCGCGCTCTACCCAAAGCGGAAACAGCATCGATCTGCCCGATCCCCATTTCAAGGACGGCATGCCCACCAGGCGCCAGAAGGTCTGGCAGTGCATTGCACAGCAGACGATAGGCATCCAAACCGTCCCGCCCTCCGTCAAGCGCCCGTGCAGGCTCATATCGAGAAACTTCTGGCATCAACTCTGGAACGTCCGCACTCTCAATATAAGGGGGGTTCGAGATCACAACATCAAACTTCCCATCGAGCGCAGAATCCCAGTTTCCCGCCACAAAACAGCTTTGACTTCCCAAACCGTTCCGTACTGCATTCCGTCGAGCCAAAGTCGCCGCTCCGGGAGCCAGATCGACACCTACGCCCCAGGAATTCGGATATTCCGACAAAGCAGAAAGCAGGAGACAGCCTGTTCCCGTTCCGAGATCCAGCATGGAAAGAGATGCCGTCCGATCAGGCCGAACAGCCAGAAGAGCCTCAATCAGTGCTTCACTGTCTCCGCGCGGTATCAGCGTATCAGGAGACGTATAAAAATCGAGGGTCCAAAACCCTGTCTCCCCGACAATGAACGCAAGAGGCTCACGCGCCACCCGCCGCTCGACTCCAACCTGAAAGCGATTCGCTTCGACTTCTGAAACAGACGTCAGGGAAAACAATCCAGCCAGATCACGTTGCGTCGCCCAACCAAGCAGCAATCGGGCTTCCCGTCGTGGATCTTCAAGTCCTGCCTGCTGCAAAGCTCCTGTAGCTTGCCTGAGGAGTTCATCTTTTGCGGTCATCTTGCCCGTGAACCTGCTATAGCTGTCATCATGAAGTCCAAACGTGCATTCTTCTTTTCAGCCCTGCTTCTGGGATGCGCCCTGCAGACAGCACAGGCCCAGTCAGAACTGCCCGACACCTTCACCGTGACCGATGAACGCGCTTCGGAGGAAATATCCGAAGTTTCCCGCCTTTACCTTGACGGGAATCTTGTAGCCACATTCCGACTTGGGTTGTCCAAATCCCGCGAAACCAAAACCATCCCGCTTCCTGCAGGACGTTATGACGTTGATTACGCGCTCTGTGGCGAAATCACCATTATGCATAACGGGCACCAGGAAACACATCAGGTCAGCAGCGAAGGCCAACTCCACCATCCGGAAGGCCATACCCTCGATGCCGTCGGAAGCAACAATTTCACCGACTTCTTCCTCGTGGACTATAACGATCCGTCTGTCGCAACCCATCGTCATGGACGCGCCGCTGTCTGCGCCACTCCGAGTTCCTGAACCTTAAAACCCTTCGGCCGCGAGGAGTTCAGTCTGCTCTTCGCGTGTCAGGGCATCAATAATTTCGTCGAATTCCCCGGCCATGATGCGTTCGATTTTGTAGAGCGTCAGATTGATCCGATGATCCGTCACGCGTCCTTGCGGGAAATTATAGGTCCGGATTCGTTCTGAGCGATCACCCGTCCCCACCTGAGACTTGCGATCCGCGGCACGCGATTCATGCGCGGCAGATCTCTGGCGCTCATACAGGCGTGCGCGCAGGATCTTCATGGCCTTAGCACGGTTCTTGTGCTGGCTCTTCTCTTCCTGCATCGCCACGACAACGCCAGTAGGGATATGTGTGATCCGAACCGCACTTTCGGTCTTGTTGACGTGCTGCCCACCTGCACCAGACGCACGATAAACGTCAATCCGCAGATCGTCGTCATTGATCGTCACGTCCACTTCTTCCGCTTCCGGCAGAACGGCCACGGTCACCGTGGACGTGTGGATACGCCCCTGGCTTTCAGTAGCAGGAACGCGCTGAACACGGTGCACACCTGATTCATACTTCAGGCGAGCAAACACGGAACGACCGGAAATCGTCGCCATGCCATCTTTCAGGCCGGCAACTTCATTTTCCGCATATTCCATAACCTCAAAACGCCAGCCATTCTGTTCCGAAAAACGGCGATAAGCATCGAAAAGCTGGGCTGCAAAAAGCCCTGCCTCGTCACCACCCGCCGCAGGCCGGATTTCCAGAATGGCGCTGCGCTCGTCAGCTGCATCCTTGGGCAGAAGCGCAATCCGCAGATTATGCTCCAGTTCCGGAATATGGGCTTCAATATCTTCAAGCTCAGCTTGAGCAAGTTCCTTCATTTCCGGATCAGCAAGAAGAGCCCTAGCCCCTTCCCGCTGTTTCTCGGCGGCCTGCCAGGCCTGAATAGACGCAACAACAGGTTCAAGCTCCGCATACTCCCGCGAAAGACGGGTGAACTCTTCACCTCCCATTTCGCCAGACGACATCAGAGCCTGAATTTCTTCCGCGCGGGCGACAATCCGCTCAAGCCTGTCATCAAATGCCACGTCTCAGGCGCCCTTCAGGGCCTGTACGAGGTCGGATATGGTCACTTCCTGCTGCTCACGCGTACCGAGGTCCCGAAGCTGCACGATGCCACGCGCAAGTTCTTCATCACCAAGAACGACTGCATGAGACGCACCGGATTTCACAACGCGCTCCATACGCTTCTTCATGTTGCCGCGCGTCTCGATCTCGGCGCGCAATCCAGCGTCACGAAGAGACCGCGCAATGGCCGCCCCCTTGAGAACTGCTTCATCGCCCATGGGAACGATCGCAATACCAGCGGCAACTGAAGGCGTTTCATCCAGCAGAAGTGCCAGACGTTCGATGCCGCCCGCCCAGCCAATCGCAGGAATAGCCGGGCCACCCATCTGCTCGACCAGACCTTCATAGCGTCCGCCGGCCAGAACTGTACCCTGTGCGCCTAGCTTGGTTGTCACGAACTCGAATGCCGTGTGGCTGTAGTAATCAAGACCACGAACAATCCGCGGGTTCTCGACAAATTCCACACCAAATGCTGTCAGATAAGACCGCAGATCATCCCAGAACTTGCGAGACTCTTCGTTCAGATAATCTGCAAAAGCAGGTGCATCTGCCAGAAGAGCCCGATCCTGCTCGGACTTACTGTCCAGAATACGCAGAGGATTAACCTCAAGACGAACCCGACTTTCTTCCGAAAGAGCATCTGCATGCTGGCGGAAATAAGCGACCAAAGCTTCACGCCATGCCTGACGGGACGCGATATCACCCAACGTGTTCAGTTCCAGAACAACATGCTCGGACAGACCAAGCGCCTTGAGAATATCGTAAGCCATCGCGATGACTTCGGCATCCCGCAGCGGCCCCTCGGCACCCAGCAGCTCTGCACCGATCTGATGGAACTGGCGATACCGTCCCTTCTGCGGGCGTTCATAACGGAACATCGGCCCGTGATAGAACGCCTTTTGAGGCAGGGACTGGGTCAGGCCATTCGTTACGAGTGCACGGCAGATGGAGGCCGTGTTCTCTGGACGCAACGTGATGCTCTCGCCGCCCCGATCCTCGAACGTATACATCTCCTTGGACACAACATCGGATGTCTCACCCAGCGTACGGGAAAAGACCCGAGTGTCTTCAAAGATTGGCGTGCTCCATTCCTCGAACCCATAGGTTTCGAGGACCGAACGCGCCGTTTCCACCACATGATGATGGCGGCGCATGGTGTCGCCAATGAGGTCGTGCGTGCCGCGGGGTGGTTGCAGTCCTGACATCAGTTGCTCGCCGGGTCCATCTGCTTAGCGGTCGTAGCTTCTGCCGTACCTGCATCAATCGCAGCGACCTTGGCTTCAACCAGTTCCACGATGTGTTCGATCATGTTCTCGGCCGGCATCGTGTGATCCTGGCGACCAGCCGAATACACCATGTGACGACCAGAACCACCGCCCGTGACACCAATATCGGTCATCAGAGCTTCACCCGGACCATTCACAACGCAGCCGATAATGGAAAGCGTCAGCGGCGTCTTGATGTGCTGGAGACGATCTTCAAGCGTCTGAACCGTCTCGACCACATTGAACCCCTGACGGGCACAGGACGGGCAGGAAATGATCTTCACACCGCGATGACGCAGACCCAGAGACTTCAGAATATCCCAGCCCACCAGAACTTCTTCTTCCGGTGCGGCAGACAGCGAAACACGCATCGTATCACCCACACCAGCCCAGAGCAGATTGCCCAGCCCGATGGAAGACTTCACTGTGCCGGCACGCTTGGAACCAGCTTCCGTGATGCCGATGTGCAGCGGATGGTCACAGCAGTCAGCAAGCTGCTGATAAGCCGCAACCGCCATGAACACGTCCGACGCCTTCACACTGATCTTGAACTCATGAAAGTCATGGTCCTGAAGGATCTTGGCGTGTTCCAGAGCACTCTCGACCAGAGCTTCCGGGTTAGGCTCACCGTACTTTTCCAGCAGGTGCTTTTCCAGAGACCCGGCGTTCACGCCGATACGGATGGAACAGCCATAATCCCTGGCCGCATTCACAACCTCACGAACACGCTCGGCACTGCCAATATTGCCCGGATTGATACGCAGGCAGGCCGCACCAGCCTTCGCAGCTTCAATGGCACGCTTGTAGTGGAAGTGAATATCCGCAACGATCGGAACGTTCACTTCGTGCACGATTTCCTTCAGTGCTTCCGTGCTGGCCTCATCCGGACAGGACACACGGACGATGTCTACGCCTGCCAGTTCGGCAAGGCGGATCTGCTCGATCGTGGCCTGTGCGTCGGATGTCAGGGTATTGGTCATCGTCTGCACGGAGATCGGCGCATCACCACCGACCGCAACCTTGCCGACATGAATCTGGCGCGACTTGCGACGCTCGATGTGCTGATAGGGGCGGTAGCTGCTCATGATTTACCTCTTCGTGCCCGGAGAAACCGGGTCCTGTGGGTCAGGGGCTTGGCCCCTGTTTAATGCGATGGAGACGATTGATCCAGTTGCCGGGCGTTCAGATCGTCAGCAGAGAGTTCTGCGGAAGGCTTTGCAGGTGCTTTTGCCCGATGCGGCACAGGCTTAACAACTGGCGCAGGAGTATCCGGCACTCCAGCACCTGCTTCAGGCATAGAAGAAGGCGCAGATGACCCCGACGCGTCGGGAGCCGGTTGCGCAGGGAGAGCAACGCCATTGCCAAACGCACCGGACTTGATGGCTTGCGCCGTGACTTCGACGTTCCGACGAACCTCGCCCTGACGCCCAAGAGGCGCGCTGGTCGCGCCGTCTGTTGAGAGAACCACGCCACCGGCATTCCCGAACGACATGCGGAAGGGAGCCACCGCAGCATCGCCCTGCCAGCTTTCCCCTGCCTTGAGAACACGGGCGACAAGAACATGACCGTCCCTGTCTTTTACCTGCATCCAGACAGGAGCCAGAACACGCACCACAACCGACCCGACAGGCACAGCGGGGGCTGGCGTTTCTGCTGGTGCGTCCGTCGACGGCCCAAACTGGTCTGAGGGATTCTGATCCCGGTCTTCGGAGCCCGTGGCAGGCTCGGCTGACGTCATATCGGTAGAAGCAGGAGGTGCCTGAAGGGCTGGTGCAACCGCCTGTGGAGATGGCGAAGCGGGCACAGCTTCAGCAGGCGGTGCGCTGACAGGAACGGGAGGCTGCGAGACATGAGGCTCGGGTGTAGGCGCCCGCCCTGGCATTACCGATGCGACCTGCGGAGAGGTCGTTGCAGGTGTTGCCGCGCCAGGCATCAACTCCGCAACGGCCGGAACCCGACGATCTGCCGGGCTCTCATGCGATGCGAACCGGTACCACCCTGCATAGGCGGCAACGACAACAACAAGCCCTGCTCCGACCAGCAGTCCAATTGGGAGTCCACGCTCCCCTTCAGGCTGAGGAAATACGAGATCTGTCTTGCGGTTGACGACACCACGATATTCACGGCGGAAACGCGCGACAAGACCGTCCGCATCCAGCTGCATGGCATGGGCATACGTCCGCAGGAACCCCACGGCATAGGCTACGCCCGGCAGGGATGACAGATCATCCGCTTCCAGTGCGATGAGCAGACGGCTCCGGATACGCAGCCACTGAGCCACATCTTCAATCTGCCAGCCCAGCTCCTCCCGACGCGTACGCAGGATCGTTCCAACACTGGGCTGGTCTGAGCGAAGCGGCATCATGCGATCGGAAGGAGGAGACATGGCTGAATGACCTGATCAGGCGAGAGCGTGCACGCGGTCTTCCCGCTTTGCAAGGGCTTCCACAGCCTGCTCCACGAGGGTGGCAATAATCTCGGAAACCGGGCGGATTTCCTTGACCATACCCACAGACTGGCCAGCCATGACAGATCCGTTATCGACGTCACCATCCATAACAGCACGACGCAGCGCACCAGCCCAGAAATGCTCGATGGAGAGCTGGGCATCTTCCTTGCTCACATCACCGTTCTGGAACCTCTGAATGGTCTCGGCCTGATGCTTCAGGAAGCCACGGCTACCTGCATTGGCAAGACCGCGTACCGGAATAACCGGAAACTGCTCATCAAGCTGCACGGATGTCACAGCGTCACGGGCATTGGCTCGCAGGAACGCCTTCTTGAAATTCTCATGCGCGATGCTCTCCTGAGACGCGGCAAAAATCGTTCCAAGCTGCGCGCCAGAAGCGCCCTGCTCCAGATAGGATACGATGGCATCACCGCGGCCCAGACCACCCGCCACAAAGACGGGAACGTCCTTGATATGCGGCAGGATTTCCTGTGCCAGAACCGTCAGGGAAACAGGCCCGACATGGCCGCCTGCTTCGGACCCCTCAATGATGAGAGCTTCAATACCGAGCTTCACCAGACGCTTGCCCAGAGCCAGCGCAGGGGCAAAACCGATCGCACGGGCTCCCCCATCACGGACGCGCTTGATGATGGCGCTCGTCGGCACACCACCAGCCAGAACAATATGGGACACGTTGTGTGCAAGACACACATCCACAAGCTGCTCAAGTGCCGGATGCATGGTGATGAGGTTCACACCAAACGGGCGCTTCGTCAGAGCCTGCGTGGCAACGATTTCTTCCTCAAGGCGCTCCGGCGTCATCGCACCGCAGGCAATCACACCAAAACCACCAGCATTGGAAATAGCGGAGACAAGATTGCGCTCGCTCACCCAGGACATTGCGCCACCCAGAATGGCAACTTCGCTGCCCAGGAAGTCACATCCCGGCTTCCAAAGGCAGTTCAGGGTCTCGCGGGCGTCCGTCATTGCACTCACGTAGAGGGTTCCTCTTTCTTGTCCAGCCCGTACGCGGTGTGCAGTGCACGCATCGCAAGCTCTTTGTATTCCGAATCAATCAGGACGGAGATCTTGATTTCACTGGTGGAAATCACCTGCACATTGATCCCACGCTCCGCCAGCGTCCCGAACATGGTCGCAGCAAGCCCGGCATTGGACCGCATGCCAACACCTACAACGCTGATTTTTACCACGTTGTGAGACGTTTCAAGCTCGCCATACTGAATGATGCCGTGGGCTTTTTCCAGCACCGCACGGGCCGCAGCTTCATCACTCTTGCCGACCGTGAAGGTCATGTTCGTCATGCGGTCAACGCCCGTGTTCTGCACGATCATGTCCACATTGATGTTTGCCGCAGCCAAGGGTCCGAAGATGGCGGCCGCGATGCCCGGACGGTCCGGAATACCCCGGACGGAGAGCTTTGCTTCATCATGCGAGCTGGCAATGCCCGCAACCAGTTCCTTCTCCACGATCTCGTCCTCATCCACCACAATCGACCCACTGTCATCATCCGTCTCGGAGAATGACGACAGCACACGTACACGGACCCCTTCACGCATCGCCAGCCCGACACTGCGGGTCTGAAGTACCTTGGCGCCTACGGAAGCGAGTTCAAGCATCTCTTCATAAGTGATGCGATCCAGCTTCCGCGCACGCTTCACGATACGCGGGTCCGTCGTATAAATTCCATCAACATCCGTATAGATGTCGCATTGATCCGCATGGATCGCGGCGGCAATCGCTACAGCAGATGTGTCTGATCCGCCACGCCCCAGTGTGGCAATCCGGTTATCCGGACCCACACCCTGGAAACCGGCAATAACCGGCACAATCCCATTATCAAGGCATTTCAGCAGTTCCGTGCCATCAACACCATCAATGGACGCTTTGCCGTGCGCATCATCCGTCACAAGCGGGATCTGCCAGCCCTGAAAAGAGCGAGCCGGAACGCCTAGTGCCTGTAGCGCGATAGCCACAAGGCCGCTGGTCACCTGCTCACCAGATGCCACGACAGCATCATATTCCTTCGGGTCCGCCAGCGGATCCAGCTCGGCGCAGTATCCAACCATTTGATTGGTTACACCCGCCATAGCAGACACAACAACAGCCACCCGACGTCCCTGCGCATGCTCGGCCTTGACCCGCTGCGCAACGATCCGGATGCGTTCAATTGTTCCGACGGATGTACCGCCGAATTTCATGACGATCGTTTTCCGTTTCCCGCTATCCACAGACATGGAAAGAGTATCGGCACGACCGGAAACCTGGTCGTGAACGGGAGTATCGGACATGGACATCGCGGATAAGGCTCCAGTACGTGTCTGGCGTTGCGCGCTCGGGTCTGGCATCGGATACGACACAAAACAGATTTGCCGGCCGGTCTTCTGAACAGACTCTGCCGGTCCACATACTCGTCTCGCCACGCCGCGTCCAGCCGACGGCATCATGCAGACACACAGAAGGACAGTTCTGATGGCCTCAGAAACCGTTTCCGGAAGCGCCTCACATCGCTCTTCCGTTTCCGATTCCGAAATCGCCCATTTCAGTGCGCTGGCCAAAGACTGGTGGAATCCGCGTGGCCCAATGGCCCCTTTGCATGCCATGAACCCCCTGCGTACGGACTGGGTCGCCTCGCGAACGACCTCTCTCAAGCCCTCCGAAGGAAAACGCCTTTCCCTGCTCGATATTGGCTGTGGCGCAGGCCTCGCCAGCGAAGCCTTTGCAAAGCTGGGGTTTGAGACGCTTGGCCTGGATGCAAGCCCGGACGGGATCGAAGCTGCCCGTGCCCATCAGGCCACCTACCCGCTGCCGCCTAAGGCCGCGCCGCTATCTTATCGCAATGGTAGTGCGGAAGATCTGGTGGATGAAGGAGCAGAGTTCGATGTGGTGTCGGCCCTTGAAGTCATCGAACACGTCAATGATCCGCAGGACTTCCTGCATATGCTTGCAACCCTGACCCGTCCGGGAGGCATGGTTGCCGTCTCTACAATGAGCCGCACCCCGCGCTCATTCGCCATGGCAAAACTGGGGGCGGAGTACCTTCTGCGCATGCTGCCTGTCGGCACACATGACTGGAAGAAATTCATCAAGCCGGAAGAACTGGCAGCCATGGCCCGTAACGCCGGTCTGCGCATGACCGATATTGCCGGCATGAGCTACCTCCCCCCCCGCTGGCGCACGACCCGCGACACTGGCGTGAACTACATCGCGATGTTCACGAAGGGCTGAAAAAAAGGCGCTCCGAAGAGCGCCTTTTTCCACTGCAAGATCAGACTTGCGTATTCATGAATGCAAACGTCGTCGGACTACCGACAGGCGTGAAGTTCTCGGTAAACGCAAGCTGCCCGGTGTTCTTATCCACCTTGAAGGACGTCACCGCATCCGAACGCTGGTTGGCGCAGAACAGGAATGTTCCTGACGGATCGAACATCATGGCGCGGCCATAATCGGCATGCATCCAGACTTCATCCTGCAATGACAACGTTCCATCTGCAGCAATCGCGAACACAGCCAGCGAATCGCCCAGGCGGTTCGACGCATAGACATACTTGCCACTGGCCGAGATCAGAATTTCCGCGGCCAGCGTCGAGCCGCGGAAATGCGGCGTGACCGTGCTGACCGTCTGGATGTTCGTAATGGCACCCGTCAGCGGATCGAAGCTGGAAACTACAATCTTCGAATTTTGCTCGCACAGATTGTACATGATGCGCCCCGAGTGATTGAACTCGAAATGACGCGGCGCAGAACCCGGTTCCATGTCGTAATACGGCGTCTTGGCCGGAATAAGCTTTCCGGTCGCCAGATTCAGCGTCCAGACATAGACCCGATCCAAGCCTGCATCATCCGCAATCACAAACCGACCACTTGGATCAGAACGGATCATATGCGGATGTGAACCGGAGTGATCCGAAACGGCAAAATTGCCCTGCGGGTTATCAGCTGCACGCTCAGGCTGGCGCGGGCCCGAGTTATGGACAACATCCGTTGCGTCACCCAGCGACCCATCGCTCCGGATCGGCAGAACGCCAACACATCCGCCGACATAGTTCGCGACCAGCACATAACGTCCCGAGTGGTGAACACTCAGATGGGCCGGTACTGCGCCGCCCGAACTGACAGAGTTCAGCTTCCGCAGCGAGCCAGTCTTCTGATCAACAGCAAAAGCGGTGACAGATCCGTCACCATCCTTGTTGTAATCGTCGATCTCGCTCAGCGCATAAAGAAAGCGATTATCTGCAGACAGCGTGATGAATGACGGGCTGGCAATATCGGTATAGGTTGTGATCGGCGTCAGAACGCCAGATTCACGATCCATTTCGAAAACGGCAATCCCTTGCCCGTTGCCCGCACCGCCCTGAGGTGCATGTTTGGTATATCCACCCACGAAGCAGACGGTTTTGGAAACAACTTTGGGTGGTGGTGGCGGTACCGGTACGATTTTTGGCTCATCAGCCGCATAAGACGCACCTGCCAGGCCAGTAACAGAGGCACCGGCGGCCAGCCCGAGCGTAAAGTCGCGGCGGGAAACGGGGTGGGACATAGGGTTCCACGGTCCTTTCAGTTCAACAGCAGCAAAGACCAACGCCGGGCCTGCGCATCCTTGAAAGACCATATCTGAATGACATGGCCTCCCGTTGTAGTTTCTCAGTGAGGCTGCGGAGGCATCTTGCACTGCGGGCCAAAGGCACCGCCGTTATAACGGGTCCAGGTCTCGGTCTTCCCCAGCAGGGGCATTCCCAGAACATACCCACGCAGCTTCAGGACATTTGGCTCGGAAAGCCAGATGAAGGCCTGATAAACACGTCCGCTGCGAGGATCAAGAATGTGACCGCTCCATTTGTGCTCTTCAACTGGTACAAAGTCTGTCAACATCCACAAACCGCACTCGGCCCGGCCCCACGTGTCCTTCGGCATCTCTCCGTCATAGTCCATGCCAACCAGCCTGCCACACAGGGCATGTCCGTTGTTTCCACAGTGCTCAATCGAGAAGACACCATCCTTGCCGGAGGAAAGCCACAGGCCCAGTTCCGAAGGTACGGTGGCTGAAGAGACATTGGCCGCAGCCTCTGCCTGCCCCATTGAAGGAGACAGGCACAGCAGAAGACCTGACAGGATCAAACCACGGCGCATTCAGGCACCGCCAAGCAGGGAATCAAGTCGACCCGCTCGATCCAGTGCCACGATGTCATCACATCCGCCGAGAGACTGCCCGTCCACAAAGACCTGGGGCACAGTCCGGCGTCCTGAGCGCGTCATGGATTCTTCCCGCTCACGCGTCCCGTGAGGGGCATTGATTTCCTTAAAGATCACGCCTTTTGACCTGAGCAGATCAACCGCGTGAACACAATAAGGGCATCCCGGCTGGGTAAAAATTTCAATTTTTGACATACAGTTCTTACTCCTCGGGATACGGAACATCCCGTTCATCGCCCTTGCCGGTCCGGGCCGCAACAAGAATATCCACCGATAATGCTCCCGCCTTCAAGAGTGCATCCGTGCAGACCGACGCCGTCGCTCCCGTCGTCAACACATCATCCACCAACAGAACGGCCTGCCCTGCAATTCGTTTTCCTCTCCCAGCACGAACAATGATCGTGTCTGCAATTTCAGAATGGCGTTCCTTTGGAGACAGACGGGCAAGTGGTCTGGTCGCTCGCCGCCGTTCAAGACCATCCAGCAAGGCGGGAACCTTGCTATGCCGAGCTAGTCCACGCGCGAGAAGAGCAGCCTGATTGTAGCGGCGGCGCCACAGTTTGCCCCGATACATCGGCACGGGCACCAGCAGCGTTGCCTGCTCGAGCAATGATACCCCGGCTCTTTCCATTTCCCTGGAAAGCACGGTCGCGTTTTCCGTCTGGTCAGAATATTTGAGGGGAAGGATAATCCGCCGGGACCAGTCATCATAAACAAACGCTGCCCGGCCTTTACGCCAGGCTGGCGGCTTCAGTTGACAGGAAACGCAGATCTTTCTGGCACCCCCGTAGGCCTCGTTTACCAGTGGCGTACCACAGCGTTCACAGCAGGGAGAAACAATACGCTGAGCAGATGAAAAGCAGTCGGCACAGAACGCGCCATCCGTCATGACGTCGGCTCCGCATCCACGGCAAACCGGCGGGAGTATCACGTCCAGGACCGTCCGGCAGCAACGCGAGAAGAACGGCTGGAGGAGCATCCCGCGCAATCAGGAATGAACCAGTTTCAGTTCCACACGGGACGCATCAATCAGAACCTTGCCTTCATTCTGAAAATTGACGGTCACCCGCTCGCCGATCGCAGACTGGACCTGCCCCCAGCCCCATTCCGGGTAGTCTGGGTGCTGAACGATCTGGCCGGGTTCAAGAAAAGATTGAAATGGCATGGACATTATTCTGTCCATGCCATGAGAACACCATCAGTGCCCAGCATTTTCGCCAGAAAAATCTGGCGCAGCGAGGCCTGAGGTTTCAAGCTGAACTGCAACAGCCTGCTTCAGGCGCTCCAGTCCTTCATTGGTTAGCGCCTCTGCCCGGGCAACCAGAACCGCCTGAGTATTGGATGCCCGCAGGAGCCACCAACCATCATCCGTATTGACGCGCACACCATCAATTTCAGAAACATCAGCGCCCTCCTTGCGAAGACGCTCCGCAACTTCGGCTATGACACCGAATTTACGAGTATCATCACAATCAAAACGCAGTTCAGGTGTGCTGATCGTTTCCGGCAGAGCGCTGCGGACTTGCGAAAGAGGCTGCCCCAAACGGGATACGATCCCGATGAAACGCACAGCAGCGTAGAGCGCATCATCAAAGCCGTACCATTTGTCGGCAAAGAAGATATGCCCGGACATTTCGCCCGCCAGTGGAGACTTTGTCTCGGCCATCTTGGTTTTCACCAGAGAATGACCCGTCTTCCACATTAAGGGCTGACCACCAGCCTTTTCGACCTCATCGAAAAGAACCTTGCTGGCCTTCACATCCGCAATGATCGTTGCTCCTGGATGATCCCGCAGCACATCGCGCGCCAAAAGAACCAGAATCTGGTCTCCCCAGAGGATCTGCCCCTGATCATCGACAACGCCGATACGGTCCGCATCGCCATCAAAGGCGATACCGAGATCAGCACCCGCCTCCTGAACCTTGCGGATCAGATCCTGAAGGTTTTTGGGAACGGTCGGGTCCGGATGATGATTGGGGAAATGTCCGTCAATTTCCGCAAACAGGACCGTATGCTCGCCCGGCAGTTCCTTTACCAATCGGGAAAGCACATCACCCGCAGCAGAATTGCCATTGTCCCATACGACTTTAAGGGGACGTGATCCGTCATAATCCTGAAGAAGCCTAGCAATGTACGCGCTGGAAATATCTTCGTGACGGGAGGTCCCTTTAGCCGCAGGAATGACATCTCCCGTTGCGGCCAAACGGCCCAGTTCACGGATCTGATCTCCGTAAAAAGGCTTGCCACCGCTCATCATCTTGAAGCCATTATAATCTGGCGGATTATGACTGCCCGTGACCATAATTGCCCCGTCAGCTTTCAAAGCCACCGATGCAAAGTAGAGCATAGGCGTAGGGCCGCAGCCGATGCGGATAACATCCGCCCCTGACTCTACGGCACCTTTGACAAGGGCATCTTCCAGAACAGGAGAAGACAATCTCCCATCGAAGCCAATGACAACACTGCGCCCACCCTGCCGAATGACCATACTCGCAAAAGTACGGCCAATCGCAAAAGCATCTTCAGGGTGAAGCGTTTTTCCAACAATCCCGCGAATATCGTATTCGCGGAGACTGGTTGGATCAAAATCGTGCCTGAAAGACATTAAACAGCGTCGACATACTTCTTGAGGAATGCCTTCACTGCATCACCCAGGTCGGGGCGATCGATCGAAAAAGCAATCTGTGCCTCGAGGAAGCCCGCCTTATCACCGCAGTCATAACGCGTTCCTTCATAGCGCAGACCGTGGAACGGAACATGACCGATCATCTTGGCCATGGCGTCTGTCAGCTGCACTTCGTTGCCAGCGCCACGCTCCAGCTTGGAAAGATGCTCCATCACATCGGCCGTCAGCACGTAGCGACCAATGATGGACAGGTTGGAAGGAGCATCTTCAGGGTCTGGCTTCTCGACCAAACCCTTGACTTCCACGAGACGGCCATCGTCAGCACCGACATCAAGGATGCCGTAACGGTTGGTGTGTTCGCGCGGGACTTCCGTCACAGCGACAACGTTGCCGCCCGTCTGGTTGTAGGCCTCGACGAGCTGGGCGACGCAGCTGCGGCCGCTCTTCACGATGTCATCCGGAAGAAGAATGGCGAACGGGTCATCGCCGATGAAGGACCGGGCACACCAGATGGCATGACCAAGGCCCAGCGGCTCCTGCTGACGAACCGCTACAAGGGAGCCTGCCTGCACGCTGCTTTGCTGAAGGGCTTCAAGCGCGCTCTTCTTGCCGCGCTCTTTCAGAGTTGCTTCAAGCTCATAAGCGATATCGAAATAATCGATCAGGCTGTCTTTGCCACGTCCGGTGACGAGGCAGAATTCTTCGATGCCAGCTTCACGCGCTTCATCGATAGCGTACTGAATAAGGGGCTTGTCAACGACAGGAAGCATTTCCTTCGGCATAGCCTTGGTCGCTGGAAGGAACCGCGTTCCAAGTCCTGCAACGGGAAGAACTGCTTTCTTCAGGGGCTTGATCACAAAACCTCACACATCAGCCAGAACAATCATCCGACCGCCGAGCTGAATACTCATGGCGCTCTGATGAAAACGTAGAAAGGCATACCGTTGGATTAGCAGTCTGGCAACAAAATGGCACAGGTGCAAAACACCACGCTGGATGCCTTAACTCTGGCATTCAGGGTGAGTTTTGTTTTTGTGATTTTTTCGAGAATTTTTCCATCGCCCTGAGAAGGGAAATGGTGCGGCCGAGAAGACTCGAACTTCCACGGGGTTGCCCCCACAAGCACCTCAAGCTTGCGCGTCTACCATTCCGCCACGGCCGCCCCGTGACAAACCGTCTTGTGTAGTGCAAGACCGTCCGGTGAGGGGCGATATAGCCGATGCCTGAAGCGAGAGCAATGACCAGAAACGATATTTGTGAAGAAATTTTGTGGAAAAAATCAGATGGGCTAACCCCTTACCCTGAAGCCCTGGATTTCATGGCGATCCGTTCCCGGCAGATTTATGAAGGCGAGGCTAGCCCCCTCGTCTGGCTGGTCGAACATCCGCCGATCTTTACAGCCGGAACGTCAGCCCGGCCGGAAGATCTTTACAATCCACACGACTATCCAACCTACAGCGCCGGCCGTGGCGGTCAGTGGACCTATCATGGGCCCGGACAGAGACTGGCCTATGTCATGCTTGATCTGGGACAACAGAACGGAACCATTCCCCCGCGCGACCTGAGAGCGTTCGTCAAAGGGCTGGAGCAGTGGATCATTGCGACACTGGCATACCTTAGCGTGGAGGCGTTTACCCGTGACGGGCGTATCGGCGTCTGGACCATTGATCCTTTGAGCGGTCAGGAAGCAAAAATTGCCGCACTGGGCATTCGCGTCAGCCGATGGGTCAGCTGGCACGGCATCTCGATCAATCTTGACCCTGCATTGGACGATTTCGATGGAATTGTTCCCTGCGGCATCCGGGAATTTGGCGTCACGAGCCTTCGCCGCTTCAATCCAGCCCTGACCATGCAGGACCTGGACGAGGCGCTGGCCGTAACATGGCCAGCGCATTTCGGGTCTATCCCCCAGGAGGGGTGAAAACCGTGGGCGTGAACGTCACGCCCTCTTCCACACTATTCAACGATACACTGAAATGGTTCTGACGGGCATCTACGCCCTGAAGACCCATCAGCGACAGTTTCCCGTCCATATCGGAGAACTGGAGCGTCAGAAGGCCCTGGGAAGGGTTGTTGGCCTCAGCAACCGAGATCTGAAGCGATCCTTGCCCTCGCCTGACATCCGTGACCTGAATATCCTGATCGAACCGGATCGGATGATGAAGCAGCAAGCCCAGCGGGTTCCGCTTCAGGGACAGATGCGTCACAGCCCCGCTATCCATGTCATCCAGAACAAGATGACCATCGCCCGCTACAAGCTCCATCACGTGTGGCGTGACGTAATCGAGACGTAGATGCCCCGGCACATAAACGAATCGCCCGGCACTGTGACCTTCATCCGGCCCGATCTGATTGAAAGACGCCTGCATCCCGGTCACACCGTTCATGTAGGTTTCAATGCGATGAATATCCGCCTGCTGATCGGCGGGAAGATGTCCATAACCGCTTGTGGCGCAGCCAGACAGAAACAGAAGAGCCAGAAGGGCACGCTTCATGGAGTGGTTTCTCCGTGGAGGACAAGAGACAGGGCATGTAGTCCCGTTTCAAACTCCCCGGCGAGCAATCCGTTCACCAGACGGTGCCGGGCAATCCGGTTCAGACCGTCGAACTTCGCACTGGTGATGGCAATATTGAAATGCGTTTCTCCCGGACTACCCAAAGCTTTTGCCCCGGCGTGATGAGCATGACGGGCGCTGTCATCCTGAATTTCCAAAGCACTGGGAGCCAGTTCCCGCTTGAGAATTTCGGCAATTCTGTCCCGTCTCGTAAGGGGCTGCGTCATAGTCAATTAAATCCGACTTGGTTTGTCCGCTTGCATCAAACGGCGCACATTGCCCATATCAGACACCATGCAGCGTAAATCTACCAGACATCGGGCCTTCGATCCCGATCCAGAGGCACCAGACCAGACCTGCGATCATCCGGGCTGCATGGAACGTGCCGGCTATCGTGCTCCCCGCGGACGTGAAGCCCTGCGGTCCTACTTCTGGTTCTGCCTTGACCACGTGCGCGAATACAACTCCCGCTGGGATTTCTATCGTGGCATGACACCCGGCCAGATCGAGGCTCATCTGCGTGCTGACACCTCCTGGCAGCGCCCTTCCTGGAAACTGGGCACCGGTACGGCCAACAAAGCAGAGTTCAACGAAGAAGACATTCTCGACCCGTTGGATATTCTCGGTGCCAGCCGCCGGAACCGGGCCGAACGGGCCAAGGAAACCGCCAGACAGCGTGCCGCTGCCAGTGGTCCGCCAGAACCACTCCGCCAGCCGCTGGCCACACTGGATTTGTCCTGGCCCGTGTCTCTGGACGAGGTCAAAACCCGATATCGCGCGCTGGCGCGACGTCATCATCCCGATGCGAATATCGGAGACCAGAAGGCTGAAGAGCGTTTCAAGGCGATCGGATCCGCCTATGCGGTGCTGAAAACGCATTTCAGTCGCGAGTCAGAGTTCGTTTCCTGATTTTCTCTCTGGAAGAGTGGCGCACAAAGGCCCATCTTTTCAGAACATTCCTGAATTCAATGAAAGTCCGTTAGACCCATGAGTGATTTCGCGACGATCGACGCCCCGGAAACCGTCACCACCGCCGAGAGTTCAACGGTGCCAACCAGCGTTCTCGGTGCGCCTGACCTCATGGTGTCTTCGCGTGAGGTGTTCGGCATCAAGACGGATCTTCAGGTTCCAGCCTACTCGGTTCGTACCGAACACGTCCCCGATATCGACGATTCCTACAAGTTTGACGAAGACACGACCCGCGCCATTCTCGCAGGCTTCGCCTATAACCGCCGCGTCATGGTTCAGGGCTTCCATGGTACCGGAAAGTCGTCCCACATCGAGCAGATTGCTGCGCGCCTGAACTGGCCCTGCGTCCGTATCAACCTCGACAGCCACGTGTCGCGTATCGACCTGATCGGAAAGGACGCCATCGTCCTGCGGGACGGCAAGCAGGTGACCGAATTCCGTGAAGGTCTGCTGCCATGGTGCCTCCAGCATCCCTGCGCACTGATCTTTGACGAGTACGACGCCGGACGTCCGGACGTAATGTTTGTGATCCAGCGCGTTCTGGAAGCCGAAGGTCACCTGACCCTGCTCGACCAGAACCGCGTGATCCGCCCGAACCCGGCGTTCCGTCTATTCTCCACGGCCAATACGGTTGGTCTTGGGGACACGACCGGTCTGTATCATGGCACCCAGCAGATCAATCAGGGTCAGATGGACCGCTGGAACATCGTCGCCACTTTGAACTATCTGCCGCTGGAGCAGGAAGTCGCTATCGTTACGTCTAAACTGAAAATTGGCGCGGACGATAAGGACCAGACGAAGATGGTCGAGCGTATGGTGGCTCTTGCCAACCTGACGCGTTCCGGTTTCATGGCTGGAGACATTTCCACAGTCATGTCTCCCCGCTCCGTCATTGCCTGGGCAGAGAACGTTCAGATCTTCAATGACGTGGCTTTCGCCTTCCGTCTCACCTTCCTGAACAAGTGTGACGAAGCAGAGCGCGGTATTGTGGCCGAATACTATCAGCGCTGCTTCAACGCCTCCCCGGTGGAGTAAAAAGCCTTGTCAGCGCCCAAGAACTCCCCTCCTGACGAGAACCGTCAGGAGGGCTTCCGCCGCGCCACCATCGCGACCCTTCGCGCTCTTGGCGGCACGCCCGACCAGAACGTGGATTTCCAGGGCGTGGTCGTAGGCAACCGGCTGCCAGCTCCTCCGGCGCCGGGTTCGATCCAGTTGCCCTACATGTCGCGCAGCATGCACGACCGGGAGATCCAGAAAGTTCGTGGAGCAGCCGATGCTGCGGCCCTGAAACTGCGTCACCATAAGGATGGGCTGGACGCCCACTTCCCCGAGCCGCAGGCTCAGGAAGCGTTCAGCGTGCTTGAGCAGGCCCGCTGCGAGGTTTACGGCTCCCGGCATATGGCTGGCGTCCGCGCCAATCTGGACCAGCGCGTCATCCAGCAATGCGCCGAAGCTGGCTGCAACCGTATGGCCACCAAGGACGACATGCCGGCAGCCATGGCACTTGGCCTTCTGGCCCGCGAAGCCATGTCCGGCGAACATGCACCATCGCAGGCAGGTCCGGCTCTTGATGCATGGCGCTCTTCCCTTTCGCCATCCGCCAGGAACGCCCTTGCGGAAATGGCCGAAACACAGGGCGACCAGAAAGCCTTCGCCAAAGCCATCACGCATCTCCTGGGGGCCTGTCAGCTCACCGAACTGCCGGAAGAGATAGAGCAGCAGGCTCCGTCTGACGATTCCTCGGAAGACGAGCAGCAGTCTGAAGACGATGCAGCCGTCCCACAGGAAGACGAACAGACACCCGCCGGCGAAGAGCCGGATCAGGAAGACGGGTATCAACCCGAAAGCGGCGAAAGCGGCGTCACGGGTGAGACAGAAATGTCTTCCGACGCGCTCGATTCCCCTGAAACAGGTTCTGAAGAAGCCGCGGGCCCTTCCGATCAGACTGGTGAAGGATCTGGCGCGGGGATAGCGTCCTCTTACAAGGCGTATACGACGAAGTTCGACGAGGAAGTGGGTGCCGCGGATCTGTGCGATCCGGATGAACTGGATCGTCTCCGGCAGCAACTCGATCAGCAGCTTGTCCAGCTTCAGGGGCTTGTGTCCCGGCTCGCGCACCGTCTGCAACGGCGCCTTATGGCGCAGCAGCAACGCCGGTGGGAGTTCGAGCAGGAGGAAGGCATCATCGACGCCGGACGCCTCTCCCGTGTCGTGACAAATCCGACCCTGCCACTGTCTTACAAATATGAAACCGAAATGGAGTTCCGCGATACGGTCGTGACGCTCCTGATCGACAATTCAGGCTCCATGCGTGGCCGCCCAATTGGTACGGCGGCCATCTGCGGCGATATTCTGGCCCGCACGCTAGAACGCTGCGGCGTCAAAGTGGAAGTTCTGGGCTTCACCACCCGTCAGTGGAAAGGCGGCCAGAGCCGCGAACAATGGGTCAAGAACGGGCGACCGCCTGAACCGGGCCGCCTGAACGATCTGCGTCACATCATCTACAAGGACGCGGACACCCCATGGCGTCGGGCCCGGAAAAATCTGGGCCTCATGCTACGAGATGGTCTCCTCAAGGAGAACATTGACGGGGAATCGCTGCTCTGGGCCTGGAAGCGCCTGAAACGGCGCCCAGAGCACCGGCATATCCTGATGGTGATTTCAGATGGTGCGCCGGTGGATGACAGCACGTTCTCTGCCAATCCGCACAACTATCTTGAGAACCATCTGCGTGAGGTCATCAAGCGGATCGAAAGCGATCGCAACACGGAACTTCTGGCTATCGGGATCGGCCATGACGTAACGCGGTACTATCGACATAGCGTGACCATCAGCTCCGCCGAAGACCTCGGCGGAACCATGATGGCTCAGCTGAGCGAGCTTTTTACGCCCGTCGGGCAGCGGCGAGCGCGATAACAGCATCCAGCATACGATCGGTATCGGCGGTCGTGGTGCGGTGATTGACGATCGCCGCCCTCACCGCCAGCCGACCGTTGATCCGCGTCGTGGACGGCGCTGCGACACCACTTTCATGCAGGTCCTGCACCAGTTCGGATACGTCCTGATCTGACAGGCCATCAATCCCGAAACAGACAATATTCAGCGTCACGGGCGCCAGAAGTACCAGCCCGCTCGTCGTCTGCACCCGGTGTGCAAGATGTGCCGCCACATCACAGCACTCTTCAACCATCTGCCCCATACGTTCGGAGCCATAATGGCCCAGCGTCATCCAGACCTTGAGCGCACGAAATCCGCGAGACAGATCCGGTCCGAAATCACAGAACCATGGCGCACCGCTCGCCAGGCCCCGCGGTTCGCGGGTCAAGTAATCGAGGGACTGAGCGAAAGCAGCCGCATGGGCTTTCCGGTCACGCACGAGAACGCACCCCGCGTCGTACGGAACCTGTGCCCATTTGTGAAAATCAAAAGCCAGACTGTCCGCCTTCTCAATCCCTGAGAGCGCATTCTTAAACCGGGACGACAAACAGGCCAGAGCCCCAAACGCTGCATCAACGTGGAACCAGAGACCGTTCTCACGGGCAATCGCTTCGATCCCGGCAAGATCATCAATCGCGCCACAATCCACGGTTCCGGCCGTTCCGGCCACCATGAACGGGGTGTAGCCCGCTTCACGATCTTCCCTGATCATGCGCTTCAATGCGACCAAATCCATCCTGTGATCTGCCAGAACCGGAACCCGCCTGAGGGCATCACTACCAAAACCCGCCAGATCAAACGCTCTCGGAAGGCAACCATGAGCAGTCGTCGCGGCATAGCCGACCATTTTACGGCCCCCCGTGCCTTGGGAGCGTAAGGAAATATCCTGCGCGCGACTGGCTGTGATGATGCTGATAAAATTGGCCATGGAGGACCCCGTAACCAGACAACCGGACCCATCTTCCGGCATGCCTACCATGGAGAGAGCCCAACGGATAACTTCGCGCTCGACTTCATTGGCAGCATGACTGCGACCGCCGCAATTGGCGTTCATGCCCCCAGCCAGCATCTCTGCCAGCATCCCTACGGGCGTGCCTGCCCCGTGCACCCACCCCATGAAACCCGGATGGGTATTCCCATTGCCATACGGAACCACAAGATCCGTGAAGCGATCATGCAGATCTTCGAGAGACTGACCCTGTTCAGGAAAACCGGTTTTCAGAGCATCGCGAGCGTCCTGTGGCATGGGCTGCCAGACTGGCCCTTCCCCGACATGCTCCATACGATCAAACAGGGCATCGAGCATCTGGTGCCCCATCGCACGGATGCCGCTCCAGTCTTCAGGGTCCAGGCCCGCCATGAAGAGATCCTTTTTCGCTACCAGATGTCCCTAGCCGCGATACAGACCTCCAGCCGTGATGTCACGCCGCAGGCTCAGAAAAGCGCTGAATACAGGTTTGACGATGTTGAAGAGCTACCGCCCGTAAACAGGGACAAAACGCCATCAGAAGACCCGCTGCTGCCGTAGAGGGTAAGCATGCTCGCCGGAGTTGTAGTCTTGTCTGGATTGACCTGGAGAAGCGCCAGATACTGCTCTGCAAACCGCTGCACACCATTCGATGTGCTGAGCCGAGATAAGTCCAGCTTGTCACTTAGCAGCCGCACCTGCTGGTCATAGTCCAGTGCACCAAACTGGGTAGAATCAAATCCGGCGACTTTCTCTGCAACCTTGAGCAGCCGGGAATCCGACATGATATTTGTAAGCTTCGTCTCAGACGTCACGGTACGGGTAAAATACAGTGCATCGCCCAGACCAGGCGTTTCGTCCTGAACGCTACTTTCGTAGCCATTCGTCAGATAATTCTGCGTAATGGTGGAGACTGTATCGGCAGAGGCCAGCGGCGACGTGGACCAGTCTGAAAACGCTTTTGCAAATGCTTTCCAGGACGCATTACCGCTTCTTTGCGCCAGCGACGCCGAAGACGTCGGGTCCTGCGTCATAAGCTGTTTCAGAACAGCCGTCTGATCAATGTTGGACGACATGTTGTAGGCGCCAAGAACAACTTTCAGCGCCTTGTAGTTTTTCAGCAGTTCATCCGGCGTGGTGATGGAAGACGCTTCGCTCGTGAATGTCGCAAGCGCCTGCCGGGAGTCGGAGCTTGTCTTCTCCCATTTATTCACGGCTGTCTGTTCATCTTTCACGATGGACAGATACTGCGGCACCGCTGGCATGGCGGAAATGGACGAAGACATGCACACTCACCCGCAAGAAAGGTTATTGGGGAACCATTGTCTCTCCATAATCCTAAGAGAGTCTTAACGGTCTCTGAGCAACACGCTGCCCAAGAGATCAGACAACCAGCACCGAGGGCATGATGTCTTTCCGCACCCTTCTCCTGACGGCCATCGCAACGGCTCTCCCAGCCTTCGCGTCATCCGCTTTCGCAGACACACTGCCCAATATTCCCGCTTCCTGCTTCACATATTCGTTCAATGGTCATCAGGCTGCGTCACATGGGTTCTCCGCCTCAGGAATGCACGCAACCCTGACAGGCACCGGCATCGGGCTGGATATCGGCCCTATAACCCTGAAAGACCCGAAAGGTGCAGTTGAAGAATCGAAACTCGAACAGTTCAACGCTACAGCGGCCTATGCCGCCCTTAGTGCCTTCCGCGGAGGCCTGAGCCCGGCGTGTCAGGGGCAGGACGCGACCATCACGGTTCATAATATTCATGAGGGCACCCCGGAAGCATCCTGGAGCAGCGTAAAGCTTTCCCGCCCAGGTCATACGATGACCATTCAGCATGCGACCATCAATGCCGTCGAGACTAATCCCGATCTCCGTATCAAGGTCAACGGAACCGGCATCCACGATTCGAAGCAGCCACTTATTCCCTCTGCACTCTCGGCTGATCTGTCTGTTCATGGGCTTTCCGGCGCGTCACAGCAGATCACCATCAATGCCCTCCACGCGATCTCCGGCAGCAGCACGGTTGACGGTGCCGGAACCATTCAGATTGGGTCTTCCGCCGCCACATCCACCGCAGATACGCATGTCAGCATCACGAACATTGCCGACCTGATCGAAAAAATCCGCCAGACCGCGCCGACCAAGGTTGTGACGGCTCTGACGATTGCCCGCCTGATGGGTAAACAGAACGGTGACACAACCAGTTGGGATATTGCCCTTCAGGGTGGCGTTGTGACGGTCAATCGTATCCCGCTTCCAATCGCTGTTCCCTAAATGGAACTGGAAGACGCGTTCAATCCGCGTCTTCCACTTTTCGCACCAGTTTGCACAGAACGGTTGTTACCTTCTTGGCAAAGCCGATCCGGGTTGCGTTCGTCATTTCCCTGATCACGGCAAGCTTATGATCCGGGCGAATCTTCACCCCCGATTCCTTCTTTCGCGTCGCCCAATCGATCAGCCCAGCGGGATTGCGGAACCGGTTCTTGCGGAACTGAAGCACCATGCCCTTCGGTCCGGCTTCCAGACGTTCCACCCCGGCTTCACGGCACAGACGCTTGATGAGCACGACGTCCAGAAGATTACCAACTTCCTGCGGCAATGATCCGAAGCGATCCACCAGCTCGGCACGCATGGCTTCCACTTCCGCCTCCCCATTCAGAGATGCGATTCGGCGATAAAGCCCAAGACGGACGGGCAGATCAGGGACATAGGTTTCGGGAATAAGGACGGGCAGGCCCAGAATGATATTGGGCGTCCAGCTTTCGTCCTCTTCGGCCTTACGCCCCCGCTCGCGACGCAGATCCAGAACCGCGTCTTCCAGCATTTGCTGATACAGCTCGATACCGACTTCCTTGATGTGACCGGACTGTTCATCACCCAGCAGATTGCCAGCACCACGCAGATCCAGGTCATGAGATGCCAGCGTGAACCCAGCCCCCAGCGAATCGAGCGTCTGCATGATTTCCAGACGCTTCTCGGACGCTGCCGAGAGCGAGTTCGTCTGCGGCCAGGTCAGATACGCATAGCCACGCTGCTTGCCACGCCCCACGCGCCCACGAAGCTGGTAAAGCTGCCCCAGCCCGAACATATCCGCCCGGTGGATGATGATCGTGTTCACGCTGGGCATATCCAATCCGCTTTCCACAATATTTGTGGAAAGCAGGATGTCATACTTCCCATCCGCGAATTCGGTCATGACACGTTCGAGTTCGGTTGGTGTCAGGCGACCATGGGCCTGAACAACCTTGGCATCCGGCACGATCTCGGCCAGACGGTCTGCCATCCGATCCAGATCCGCCAGACGCGGCAGGACACAGAAGACCTGTCCGCCCCGGAAACGCTCACGCTGAATGGCCTCGCGGATCATGACGCTATCGAACGGTGTGATGAACGTGCGGACAGCCAGGCGGTCCGTCGGTGGCGTGGCAATCAGGCTCATTTCACGCACGCCAGACAGAGAAAGCTGGAGCGTACGCGGCAATGGCGTGGCGGACAGCGTCAGGACGTGCACGTCTTCACGCAGGGCCTTGAGCTTCTCCTTATGAGCCACACCGAAATGCTGCTCTTCATCGATAATGAGCAGGCCAAGGCGATTGAACGACACGGTCTTGGCCAGAAGCGCATGTGTGCCGACAACAATATCAAGACGGCCATCGGCCATCTCCTCGCGAACCTTCGTCGCTTCCTTGGGTGTCACCATGCGCGACAACTGAGCAATCCGGACTGGCAGTCCTTCGAAACGCGCGACAAAACCCCGGTAATGCTGACGCGCCAGCAACGTCGTCGGAACGACAACGGCGACTTGCATCCCCGATAGTGCTGCCACGAAGGCCGCACGCAGCGCCACTTCCGTCTTGCCGAAGCCGACGTCACCGCAAACAAGACGGTCCATCGGTCGCCCGGAACTCATATCTTCCAGAACATCCGCAATGGCGCGGGACTGATCTTCCGTTTCCACAAACGGGAAACGGGCACAGAATTCGTCCCACAGGCCTTCAGCAGGTGCCAGCGTCGGTGCTTCACGCATCGCACGAGCCGCGGCCGTCCGGATCAGTTCACCCGCCATAACGCGGATGCGGGATTTCATCTTGGCCTTACGCGCCTGCCAGGCCGTGCCACCCAGCTTGTCGAGCTGAACACTGGCCTGCTCAGAACCGAATCGGCTTAGAAGCTCGATATTCTCAACCGGCAGAAGAAGCCGCTGCTCCCCATCGTAGAAAATGGAGAGGTAATCATGGGCTACCAGACCTTCGCGGATGGTCTGCAAGCCCACATAGCGCCCGATACCATAGTCCTGATGGACAACCAGATCGCCTTCCGCAATTTCCCCAACTTGGGAAATAAACTGCTCACCACGCTTCTTACGACGGGGCGGACGGGAAATCCGCTCACCCAGAAGATCCTGTTCGGAGACGAAACACAGCCGATCCGAAACGAAGCCGCGCTCCAGCCCCAGCACCAGCAGTCCAACCGTGCCGCGTGGCATACCCGCAGCAGATGGCCAGTCATCATGGCTTTCCGTGGTCAGGCCATGTTCCTGAAGCAGATGGGCAATCCGCTCCCGCGAACCGCGGCTCCAGGCCGTCACATAGGTTCGTCGGCCAGATTGCGCCCAGTCTTCCACCTGCTTGCCGAACGCCTCGAACACGCCATCACGCGACCCGTCCTTGGCTCGTGCGAAAAGCGGCCCTGGACGATTGCCCGCATCAATGCCGTCACCAAGGTCTGGTTTTGCAAAAGCGTTGAGCAGCACAGATGGTATGCGGGAGAGCATCGCGTCCCAGCCATGCCGATCCAGATATAGCCGATGTGGCGGAAGTGCCCGATATGGCATTTCCCCTTCCCGAACGGGCACACGGCGGGCCTCATAATGGTCCGCAATCATGTCCAGCCGGGCTTTCAGAATATCCGGTGCATGACTGTCAAAGCTGACGGCTGCATCCGGAAGATAATCCAGAAGCGTTTCCATCTGATGGCCATCGCCATCGTGGAAAAGCGGCAGATAGTGCTCCAGACCCGGATAGCGGCGACCGTCAGAAACGTTCTCGTAAATCGTATCCGACGCGGCAGTCGGGCCGAACGTGTCACGCCAGCCTGTCCGGAAGCGACTGATGCTGTCGGGGCCCAGCGAGAATTCGGAAACGGGACGCAGTTCGAACCGGGCCAGCTTTTCAGTTGAACGCTGCGTCCCGACGTCAAAAGCACGAATATTTTCGACTTCATCGCCAAACAGATCGAGACGGATCGGGTCCGGCGCACCCGACGGGAACAGATCGAAAATTCCGCCACGGGTTGCAAATTCACCGGCTTCCATGACGGTATCGGTCCGGGTGTAGCCATTGGCGACCAGGACCTCGATGAGCATGGACTGGTCCAGCATTTCGCCAGTTGCGACGCTGATGGACTGCCCTTTGAACGCCGAGCGAGGCGGAACGCGTTGCAAAAGGCTGTGGACGGTCGTCAGAACAATCCGGCGCGCCTTGCTCGGTTCCAGCAGGCGGCAGAGCGTTCCGACACGCTCCGCTACAATCACGGAATTTGGAGAGACACGGTCATAAGGCAGACAGTCCCAGGCAGGCAGCCGCAGCACTTCGACCTCGGGCATCAGATAGGCCAACATGTCCGCCAGCGAAGCCACAGCGGCATCGTCCCGGGCAACGTGTAAAAGCGATCCGTCATGTTCAGACAATCGCTGGCGTAGCAGAAGAGCTACACTGCCATCTGGTACGCCCCAGACGGTTGGACCAAAGGATGCGAGGGGCATTTCACGGATCATGGTTTCGTTTTGTTCCATCCTGCTCTTGCCCTATACCTGCCGTTTCATAGCCTGACACATCAAGAGGAGCCGGGGAGCGCCCGTTGCAATGCAGTCCGAACAGCCGTCTCCAGATCTTCTTGCCCCGCTCTTTGCACCCCTGACGTCCCTGCCCGGTATCGGGCCGCGACATGCCAGTCTGCTGGAAAAGATCGCAGGCGGACGGCGCGTCCTGGACCTGCTGTTTACTCTTCCTGAGCGGATCGTTGATCGTCGTATTCTGCGCACAGTTGCCGCCGGACACAATCTCGCCCCAGGAGAAATCCTTACAACGCGTGTCCGTGTCGTTTCGATGCGCAAAGCTTCACGCCCCGGTCAGCCCTCCGTCATCCGCACGGAAGACGATACGGGGCGGCTGGATCTCGTCTTCTTCCAGCAGAAGAACATGCCTGCCCCAACCGTAGGCGCGGAACTGCTTGTGTCCGGCAAGACCAGCCGCTTTCAGAGCGAACTGACCATGCCCCAGCCGGATCATGTCACAAGCTGGAGCAAGCGGGACAGCTTCCCCCGACTTGAACCTGTGTGGCCCCTGACGGCTGGCCTGTTTCCCTACACCGTTCGCAAGGCCATGCGAACCGCCCTTGCCCTCCTGCCCGATTTTCCAGAATGGCAGGACCCGGCTCTTGTTCACAAACGACGGTGGCTGTCCTTTTCACAGGCCCTCAGGCTGCTACAGGCGCCGGAAAATATTCCCGCTGATGTGGAATGGGCCCCTGTCCGTGAAAGAGCGTTATCCCGCCTTGCAGCCGACGAACTTTTGGCTGACCAGCTGTGCTTTGGCCTTGCACGCCTGAAGGCCCGCAGTAGACCCGGTCGAAGCATGCCGGGAACTGGCGATATGCGCGCTGAACTCAGTCGACGCTTTGGCTACCCACCCACTGATGCCCAGTCGCGTGCCATCACGGAAATCCTGAAAGACATGGCCTCGCCCACGCCCATGATGCGCCTTCTTCAGGGCGACGTCGGAGCTGGCAAGACATTCGTCGCCATGAATGCCATGCTTCAGGCCGTAGAGTCCGGCGCTCAGGCGGCCATTATGGCCCCAACGGAAATCCTGGCCCGACAGCATTTTGAAACGTTATCCCGCCTCTGCCCCACGAACTGTGTTTATCTGAGCGGGACCATCAAAGGAGCTGCGCGGCGCGAAACCCTGGCTGCAATAACAGACGGAACAGCGCGCATCATCATCGGGACACATGCCCTTTTTCAGGACGGTGTCACTTTTTCTGACCTCGGTTTGGCAGTGATTGACGAACAGCATCGGTTCGGTGTCGAGCAACGAATGAACCTCAGCGCCAAAGGCGAGGCTACAGATATTCTGGTTATGACCGCCACGCCTATTCCCCGAACACTCCAGCTAATGGAGTGGGGCGAAATGAGCGTGAGCCGACTGGATTCCAAGCCAGCGGGCCGTCAGCCCATTCGCACAACGCTGCACAGCATGGATGCCATGCCGGAGATCCTGTCCGCCATCTCTCGCGCAGTAGCAGACGGTGTACAGGTTTTCTGGGTTTGTCCGTTGATTGAAAATAGCGAGACCCAGTCTGCCGCCGCCGCCGAAGAACGCTGGGCCATGTTGAGTGAGCGCTTTCCCGGTGCCGTCGGGCTGGCGCACGGCAAGCAGGACATCGCCATTCGACAGGCGGCGCTGGAAGCCTTCCGCACTGGCAAGACACGCATCCTTGTCGCCACGACCGTGATTGAAGTGGGGGTGGATATTCCGAATGCGTCCGTCATGGTTATCGAGCAGGCGGAGCGCTTTGGTCTGGCACAGCTTCATCAGCTCCGCGGCCGCGTCGGTCGAGGCGCCAAGAAGTCGTTTTGCCTTCTCCTGCATGACGGCATGGCTACACCGACCGCCGTCAAACGTTTGACCCTTTTACGGGATACAAACGATGGATTTATGATCGCTGACGAAGATTACCGGATTCGCGGTGGTGGGGATCTTGCGGGAAACCGTCAGTCTGGCCTCCCTGGTTTCCGTCTGGCCCAGGGCGCGCGTCTGTCTCTTCTGGTCACTGCAATGCAGCAGGATTCCGAGCGCGAACTGACACGCAACCCTCATCTCGAAGGGAAACGAGGAGCTTCTCTGCGGACGCTTCTGATACTTTTTGATCGCAATGAACCAGACCGACTTTTGATCTCTGGTTAGAAGATCATTAAAGAAAAATATGTAATCCAGACAGCGAGATGAGGAACTTTTGTTCTCTGTGATGGTTACCACCGCTTAGAGGGATTAGGCACCAAAGTATGATTTCAACTGGCACAAATCAGCATGTAAACTCTCTTTTAAAAGAAAACGTGCCTGCCAGTTATCGGCCTGCCCTCAGACTGGCTTGTACCCTGAGCAATTCTCCCTCAGCAGCTGTGCTAACTATTTCCGCCAGTAACGAAACGCCCACCGAAATTGCACAGTGGGGGCCTGTCTTCTCGGCCCATATTGGAAATTTTCCATTTTCCGAGCTGATGCGGTCCTCTTCCGCTACAAACTTTAGAACAGAAGACGGCCACACTATCTGCGGCGTGGTCATTGCCCAGCCTGCTCAACATCAACGAGCCTCCACTACATGTCTACTCGTTTTCGCTCCCAGCGGGACGGAGCTAAATCCTGACATCAATGCAGTCCTTGAGGACATCGCTGCGCTGACACGCGATCCGGTCGGCAATCCAATGGCGGTGATGCCCAACCGACTGCAGAGTATGGAAGCTATTCAGTCTCACATTGATCGGACCAAAGGCCTTACCAAGCGTGCGAGCTTCGGACTGATCCGGTTCAACCTCGATCATCTGTCTTTCATTAACGAGAGATACGGCTGGGATACTGCGGACCTGATGCTTGAAGAGATTATCAGACGCATCGAAAAGCTTCTGCCACAAGAAAGCTTCTTCGGAAGTATGGGGGGAGGAAATTTCGCCGTTCTGACCCCACCGGGTCACACGCTGGTCACAACACGCAGCTTGATGACCTCAATCCTGCGCATATCTGATACGCCCATCTCTCTTGCTTCAACGTCGTTTCCATTTTCCCTGTCCGTAGGCTGGAGCATGTTCCCTGAAGACGGGAAATCCGTTGAGGAACTTCTGACCGCGGCAAAGGCGGCTCTGGCAGAGGCTCAGCGAGCAGGGGGAGGCCACGAGAGACGCGCTTCCTCAGAGACGACCAGACTACACATCCTGTCCTCCAGCCTTGAGCAGGATCTTGCATTGGCTGCAGAGCAGGATGCTCTCTTTCTGAAATGGATGCCGATTGTTGATACCGCGTCGCAGAGAGTCGTTGCTCACGAAGCTTTACTGAGGTGGAACAGACCGAATCACGGAGAGGTTTCCCCAGAACTTTTCATCCGATGCGCTGAAGAAGCCGGAATGGTCGAAGTACTTGATACGTGGAGCCTTCGTCACGCATGCAAGGCCGCCGCGAAGTGGGAACCTCCTTACCGGGTCTGTGTGAATATTTCTCCGGTGTGGCTTGCAAGTGAAAGGCTTTCGAAGCTCATCGCAGAGATCCTCCAGGAGACCGGCCTCTCCCCTGATCGCCTGCAGATCGAAATGTCAGAATCCCGGTTCTTCGGGCCGGAAGATATTACATTCCGCGAGCTTGCCCGCGTCCGTGCGTTGGGCGTGAGGCTTGCTCTGGATGACTTCGGATCGGGACATTCTTCGCTGGAACGTCTTCGCTTCTACCCGCTCGACCAAATCAAACTGGATAGGGGCTTTATCAAGGGGCTGGGTGAAAACGATCGTGCCAACGAAGTCATGTCTGCCGTATTGGCTCTTGCCCGCGCCCTGAACATAACAACCTGTGCAAAAGGCGTAGAAACAGAATACCAGATGGCATTTCTGGATGCGTATGGTTGCGAGGAAGTACAGGGATACCTGCTGGGTTCACCCGTTCGGGACCAGACACAACCGACGTCTCAGCCGATATAAAAAAAGCCCCGGGATGCCGGGGCTTAAAAAACAGTCTGCGGTGATCAGAACTTCACGGAAAGCTTTATCGATCCGTAGTTGAAGAGACCCGCCTTCTGGGTCTTGAACTGGGCAGTCTGCCAGTTCTGGCTGTAGGATAGGCGCACGCCGTGCCACATAACAGCGACACCCGCGTGAATTTCACCCACATCCCAGACCTTGTCGACATGCGGCGCGTTCGCACGGACGGTGCTGCCCTGGAGGCTGGAGTCGTATCCAACTGCCTGACCTTCGACACCGCCATAGAAATACCACGCTAGCGGGCGAGTCGCACGGAAAGCATCCGTCCCGTCCGTTCCTGGGCCGATGGTCGAGTTTCCGAAATCACTGTTCAGACCCTGACCGATACGGAAAGTCGCAGCGGCATCAGCATAGGTCCGATAGTCGCCTGCAGCGCCAGATACGGCGGGCAGCACATCCATTCCAACGCCGTAGAGACTCACAATCGGTAGACGCCAGATACGACCTGCCTGAATCTGCATAATCGGCTGGTTGGCAAGCTGATGGCTCCAGCCCTTGTTGGGCGTATCACTGATCAGATTGTGAAAACCGTTCTGAACCTGACGGCCCAGACCGGCTGGTCCCATGACGCCAAACTGGATTCCCATGACCGTACGGGAAAGATCCGTGTCGTTAATAAGGTTGACTGTTCCAAGCATCAGCCCTGCGTAGGGACGGTCACCTTGCGGCGGCTGGGCCATCTGTGTTTGACGCGGCGTGAAGATCAACTGCTGCAGCCCGATGCTGATGCGCTGCTGACCATTGCCCATCAGAAAGTGATTCAGATTCGCAAAAGGAAGCGGCAGATTGTCAGTACCAGACGTCCAGTTAATGCGCAGACCCGAAGTATAATACTGGTCTGACGTTCCCTTGAGCGTTGAAACTGCGTCGTTTTCGCCCTGAATGGTCCAGGTGCCGTACGGATCCTGAAGAGGGGTCGCCATGGCGGACGAAGATGCCAGTGCAAGCAGGGCTGTTGCCCCAAGGGAAAAAGTCAGTCGGGTCTGCATGGGCACCTCTGTATCTCGCGCACGATCAGGGTCTTGGGGCTTGTATTGCGCCTGTATGTCATTTCCAGACTATGAAGCAAAGCCTTGTAGTATGCGTGACAATCTTAAAATCCACGCGAGTTCTGCCTTTCCATCACTTTCGTTGTGGCAGTGGGGCAAAAAAGCATGCTAGTGATTCCCTTAGAGGAAGGCGCTGGCGCTGACCTCACCTTTTTTGAAATACGTCACGGCAGGGAATTGAAGCCCTCCGCGGCGCCCCAGTCTCGGGATTAGACCGTTGAGAAACAACAGAACCGACCGCAGCTTTAACTCACCTCGCCGCGGCGGGTTTGACGGGGACTATTCGTCCCAGCCGTCCTATGGTGACCGTGGTGGCTTCGGTGGCGGCGGTGGTGGCGGCGGATTCGGCGCACCTCGTCGCGGTGCAGGCAGCAGCTTCGTCACAGCATCCGGCCCAGAAATCAGCTCCCGCGTTAAGTGGTTCAACACAGAGAAGGGCTTCGGCTTCGTTGAACTGGCTGACGGCTCCGGCGATGTGTTCCTGCACGCCAACGCTCTTGGCAATGCTGGCGTAAGCAGCGTCAACCCGGGTGCAACCGTCGTTGTTCGCATCGGCCAGGGCCCGAAGGGTCGCCAGGTTGCGGAAGTTCTTTCCGTTGACGAAAGCACGGCTGAAGCACCGCGTCCGCGCGCTCAGTTCGGTGCTCCGCAGCAGCCGCGCTTCGGTGCTCCGTCCGCTCGTCCGGGCCGTCCGGCTCCTGACCTGTCCGACGCACAGGACATCCGTGGCACCGTGAAGTGGTACAACTCCACAAAGGGCTTCGGCTTCATTACGCCTGATTCCGGCGGCAAGGACATCTTCGTCCACGCTTCTGCTCTCGAGCGTTCCCAGCTTGCTACCCTCGACGAAGGCCAGACGATCAACGTCAAGGTTGTTCAGGGTCAGAAGGGTCCGGAAGCTGCAGTCATCAGCGCTGACTGATCCAGCTTCGGCACTTTGCTGAATGAATAGAAAAACCGCCGTGGAATAAATCCACAGCGGTTTTTTTGTGCCTGTATGATCGAGAATGACAGCTGGCGAAATAAGGCGACCTTCCGCGCCTTTCAGAAAGCTGGCGATTCTACGATTTAGTAATCGCGTCCCTTGCTGCGGATCAGCCTTGCCTTGTCTCGCTGCCAGTCCCGCTCAGCAATAGCATGACGTTTGTCCTCTTTCTTGCGTCCCTGCCCCAGCCCGATCGTTACTTTCGCGACTCCACGAGCATTAAAGTGGATATCTAACGGCACCAGCGATGCACCTGCACGCGTTACAGCAGACAGGTAATGGGCAATCTGTTTTTTGTGCATCAGCAGCTTACGAGGCGCTCTTGGTTCAAAACGAGACAGAACACCACCCTGATACTCAGGAATATAGGCATTGAAGAGCCAGATCTCTCCGTCACGCTCTGCCGCATAGGCTTCCGTGATGGTTGAGCGACCTAATCTGAGGCTTTTCACCTCAGGGCCTTTCAGAACAATACCCGCTTCCGTGGTTTCAAGAATCGTATAGTCGAACCGGCCTTTACGGTTCTGAGCGACGATCCCATGAGAAATCATGCCGCTCTTCTCTTTTTTTCCGGCCATCTAGAAATATCAGTCCAATAGATCGAGAGAGCGCAGGGCGGCGTCGATTGCCTTGCGCGTTGCATCCTGAGGCTCAACCAGCGGCAAACGCAACGTGGCTGTGCATAGACCCAGTCTGGACATAGCGTATTTCACTGGCCCAGGGTTGCTTTCCATAAACATGGCATCATGCAGGGGGGAAAGACGGTCCTGAAGGGCAATGGCGTCCTTCACACGTCCTTCGTTCCAGGCGGCATGCATCTGTGCACAGAGATCCGGTACAACGTTGGACGTCACACCGATGCACCCATCGCCACCAGCAGCCAAAAATGAAACAACCGTGTTGTCGTCTCCGGAAAGCTGATTGAGCGGCTTCTTCACATGACGACGCACGGCAATCGGGCGCGCCATGTTGGCGGTCGCGTCCTTCACGCCCACGATGTTCGGATGCTCGCCCAGACGGCCCAGAGTTTCAGGCGTCAGGTCCACAACGGAACGGCCGGGAATGCAATACAGATACATCGGCAGCGGGGCTGCATCCGCAATCGCCATGAAATGGCGGTAAAGCCCTTCCTGCGTCGGCTTGTTGTAATAAGGCACGACGACCAGCAGGCTATTCGCGCCCACAGAATGAGCATGCTTTGCCATCTGAACAGCTTCGGATGTGCTATTTGAACCCGCACCCGCCATGACAGGCACACGCCCGTTGGATGTCTCGACGCAGTGCGCGATGATCTGACCATGCTCTTCATGAGACAGGGTCGGGCTTTCACCCGTAGTCCCTGCTGGAACAAGACCGCTGGTGCCAGCTTTGATCTGGCGCTCGATGAGCTTTGTCGCCACACCAAAATCGATACGGCCATCCGTATCCATCGGGGTAATCAGAGCCGTCAGCGACCCCTGATACATGCCCGTCTCCACCATCGTCTCGCCTCTGCTCATCATGCGTTCCATCCTGCTCTTCCGATCCGCCAGCGTCATGTGCCGGAACGAGCAAGACTGCGTGGGTATGCACCCAGAATCTTCAAATTGTCGCTGGACTGCTCCAGCTCTTTCAAAGCGGCGGCAAGCGCAGGCTGCTCCGGATGCCCTTCGACATCCATCAGGAACTGCGTCGCCGTGAAAGAGCCGTTCAGCATGTAGCTCTCAATTCGGGTCATGTTTATACCATGCCGCGAAAATCCACCCAATGCCGCGTACAGCGCACCTGCCGTGTTTCCAACCCGCATCAGAAGTGTGGTCAATGTGTCGTCCCGGCTGACGTCCGGAAATTTCGGCACAGGCGCTACACGATAAAACCGTGTGGTATTGTGTGCGGCATCTTCAACATTCTGCCGCAGAACCGTCAGGCCATTCAGTTCGCCGGCAAGAGAAGACGCAATGGCAGCATCCTCTTTGCGTCCCCATTTCGCCACCATTTCGGCAGCCCCGGCTGTATCGAACTCCGGCACGGCTTCAAGATTCAGCTCACGAATGAGCTTGCGGACCTGCCCGAGCGCTACCGGATGCGTATGCAGACGTCGGATATCGGAGATTTCAGCGCCCGGAACAGCCAGCAGGCAGTGCTCAACACGCTGGAAATGCTCTCCGACAATGTGTAGCCCAGCGTCCGGCAGCAAAGAGTGAATATCCGGCACACGCCCGGCGAGAGAATTTTCACAGGCCAGCAGCGCTTCATCCGCGCGACCCTCATGAACAGCCTCGATCGCAGCCGCAAAGCTTGGGCATGGGAGGGTCGTCCAACCAGGGCGGCCCTGACGGCACGCGAGGTCCGAATAGGCGCCAGGCTGCCCCTGAAAAGCAATTACCGGCATCAGACCAGTCCTCTCACTCGTTCCAGATCCTCAGGTGTATCAACCCCCTGAGGGGCATGTTCGATACGCGCGCACCCAATGGTCATTCCGGCTTCCAGCGCACGAAGCTGCTCCAGACTTTCCCGCCGCTCCAATGCAGAGGGAGGCAGAGACACAAAGCGTTCAAGCGCTTCCCGACGCCATGCGTACACGCCGACATGATGCCAGTGCAGCCCAGCGCCCCATGGAATTGGCAGGCGCGAAAAATAGAGTGCCCGTGCGACAGAAGCGTCCCCGAAGTCACAGGCGATTTTCACCACCTGTTCAGCATTTCGTTCCCATTCACTCTGCACAGGAGCGGCAAGTGTTCCGATATCGAAGCCATCATTTTCCAAAGGCTCAAGAACAGCCTTCAGACTGGCAGGCTCGATAAGCGGCAAGTCACCCTGAAGGTTGATGACCACATCATGTTCGCCAGCGGGATCAACCTGCTGAAGGGCCGCATGAACACGATCCGAACCGCTGGCCAAGGACGAGTCGGTCAGGACACCCTGAACGCCTTCCAGTCCACTGACCGCGTTGAGAATGTCCTGATCACCGGCGGCGACCACCACTTTCCCGATTTTTGCCTCAAGAGCCCGTTTCGCAACACGGACAATCATGGGAAGACCGCCAATATCTGCAAGGGGCTTGCGTGGAAGGCGGGTCGAGGCAAGTCTGGAGGGAATGACGATGATCGGACGCATGGCCCTTCTGATGCCGCCCGCCTGATCGGGCGTCAATCTCACTGTGGGCTTTCTGACGGAAATTGAAGGAAAATATGACACAAACAGTTCTGAACAAGGCGCTTGCCGTCGCCGAAGCCTGTGCCGATGCCGCCCGCAGGACTGTCATCCCCCATTTCCGGACATCTTTACAGGCCGATGCGAAGTCCGATGACAGCCCCGTCACCGTTGCGGATCGTGCGGCTGAAAAGGTCATGCGGTCCATTCTGGAAGAGGCCCTCCCTGACCACGCCATTCTTGGCGAGGAAAGCGGCATGAGTGGACATGAGGGCGACTGGCTCTGGGTTCTCGACCCGATTGACGGAACACGCGCTTTCCTGACAGGACGCCCGACCTTCGGCACCCTGATTTCGCTTTTTCATAATGGCCGCCCGGTGCTGGGTCTGATTGACCAGCCTCTCACAGGGGAACGCTGGATTGGTGTGAAAGGACAGAAAACCCGCTTCGTCTCAGATCGCCTTCCTGGAAAAATCGGAACACGCCTCTGCCCGGGACTGAAAGAGGCCGAACTGTCCTGCACCTCCCCTGAAATCATGACCCCTACCCATACGCCGCGCTTTACCAACCTTCAGAAGCACGTCCGGCGCACGTCCTGGGGCGGGGACTGCTACGCCTACGGACTGCTGGCACTCGGCCAGATTGACGTCATTGCAGAATGCACGATGAACCCTTGGGACTGGGGCGCTCTGGTGCCCGTTATCGAGGGCGCGGGAGGCAGCATCACAGACTGGCAGGGCCAGCCTCTCAGACTCGATAGTGACGGAACGGTTCTGGCCTGTGGCAACCCTGCCCTGCTCACAGAAATCGTGAGCCATCTTTCCCATCCGTGAACGATGCGTTAGGCATGACGCCCCGGTGATCATGGGCCGGGACAGGTTGGAATGAGAGCCGGAGCCTTCCGGTTCAGGACCGGGACGGAAATATGGACGCGCAATTCTCTCTCCCCAAGAACAAGATCCGCATTCTCCTGCTTGAAGGCATCCATGAGAGTGCTGTCGAGCATTTCAATGTGCAGGGTTATGCAGAGGTCACACGCCTGAAAGGCGCCCTTGAAGGCGATGCCCTCAAGGAAGCGCTTCAGGGCGTACACATGGTGGGGATCCGCAGTCGGACGCAGCTCACACAGGAGGTCATCGAATCCGCTGACCGCCTGATGGCCATTGGCTGCTTCTGCATCGGAACAAATCAGGTCGATCTGGAAGCCGCCCGTATGGCGGGCATCCCGGTCTTCAATGCCCCGTACAGCAACACACGCTCTGTCGCCGAGCTGGTGATGGGCGAAGTCGTCATGCTGATGCGCCGCATCCCGTCCCGTTCCGAGCAGTGCCATCAGGGTGGCTGGGACAAATCTGCCATCAATGCATGGGAAGTTCGCGGCAAGACACTGGGTATCGTCGGTTATGGCTCTATCGGCTCGCAGCTTTCCGTTCTGGCCGAAGCCTTTGGCATGCGCGTCCTGTATTACGATATCATGCCACGCCTTCCGCACGGCAATGCTGTGGCCGTTGCAACGCTGAAAGACCTTCTGGCCCAGTCAGACGTCGTCACCCTGCATGTTCCGCAGACGCCGGATACGAACCTGCTGATTGGCGAGGCCGAAATCCGGGCGATGAAGCCCAATTCCATCCTGCTCAACAACGCCCGCGGCAATGTCGTGGATCTGGACGCCCTGGCTGCGGCTCTCAAAGATGGCCATCTGATGGGTGCCGGCGTGGACGTCTTCCCGGTGGAGCCGAAGATTGCCGGCGAGCGTTTTGTCTCTCCGCTGCAGGGCCTCGAGAACGTTCTTCTCACTCCGCATATTGGTGGTTCCACCATGGAAGCCCAGGAGCGGATTGGTGTTGAAGTCGCTCGCAAGCTTGTTGACTACTCGGATGTCGGCTCCACCATTGGTGCCGTAAATTTTCCGAGCGTACAGCTTCCGGAGCGGCCGCGTGGCACGCGTTTCATGCATGTGCACGCCAACCGTCCAGGCATCATGCGTCAGATCAACGAACTGTTCGCAGCCGAGAACTGCAATGTCACGGCCCAGTATCTGCAAACGGATGGTGAAGTCGGTTACGTCGTCGTTGAAGCCGAATCGACTGGCCCTGACATGGACCAGCACCTGCTGGACGGCCTGCGCGCCATGGACGGCACGCTTCGTGCCCGCCTGATTTACCAGCGTTAACCATCTAGTAATATGTTCTGGCTACGATCTCGTCCCATGACGACATCCGGCCAGAACACACCTCCCAAGACCACACCTGCTCTTGCCCGTATCCAGAGCTTTGCCTTTTCAGGCATCGAAGCTGTTCCAGTCACGGTCGAGGTTCAGGTTTCTACCGGTTTGCCCGCGTTTCTAGTCGTTGGCATGGCGGATAAATCCGTTGGGGAAGCGCGCGAACGCGTTCGCGCTGCTCTGACCGCTATGGGTCTGGCGCTTCCACCCAAACGTATTCTGGTCAATCTTGTCCCTGCTGACCTCATCAAGGAAGGCGCACATTTTGACCTTCCAATAGCTTTGGGTCTGCTGGTGGCAATGGGCATTCTGCCTTTCGAGACCGTGTCTGCTTATGCCGCAGTTGGCGAGCTTTCTCTGGATGGGCGCGTCAATCCGATCAACGGCGTTCTGTCTGCGGCTCTGGGCGCAGCAACGCAGGGCTTAGGCCTGATCTGTCCGTCGCTTCAGGGCACGGAAGCGCGATGGGGCAATCCCGATCATGACATTCTGGCCCCAGAAACACTGCTGTCGCTCGTTTCCCACTTTCGAGGTGAACAGGTTCTGACACCTGTTCCGCCAGCGCAGGGCTACACGCCTGATTACGGACCGGACCTCGCAGACGTCAAAGGTATGGCGCTGGGCCGGCGCGCTCTGGAGATCGCCGCAGCCGGTGGACATTCCGTGCTCATGAGCGGCCCGCCCGGCGCAGGAAAATCCATGTTGGCGTGTCGTCTGCCCAGTATTCTGCCCGATCTCACGACTGAGGAAATGCTGGAGACAAGTCGTATCCATAGTGTCTCTGGTCTTCTGAAAGAGGGGCGCCTGACGGTTCGACCGCCTTACCGTGCCCCACATCATAGTGCGAGCCTTCCCGCCATGGTCGGCGGGGGTGCGAAAGCGAGGCCCGGCGAAGTCAGTCTGGCGCATAACGGGGTGCTGTTCCTTGATGAACTGCCCGAGTTTTCACGATCCTGCCTGGAAGCGCTGCGTCAGCCTATTGAGACAGGGTCTATATCCATTGCACGTGCCGCCCAGCACACGACTTACCCGGCCCGTTTCCAATTCATTGCCGCAATGAACCCTTGCCGCTGTGGTTATCTGGGAGACCCGGAACGCAGTTGCCGCAAAGCGCCCCGCTGTGGCGAGGATTACAGTGCAAAAATCTCAGGCCCGATGCTCGATCGCATGGATATCTGCGTGCAGATTGAGCCGCTTTCTCCTGTCGAAATCAGCCGGGCACCGCGAGGTGAGGACAGTGCCACAGTCCGCGCTCGTGTTGAAAAAGCGCGCGAACGTCAAATCGCGCGACAAGGCACGTGCAATGCACAAACCTCCCCAGACCTGTTCATTATGGATGATGATGCCCGTTCTCTTGCCGAACAGGCTGCCGAGAAAATGCGCCTCTCCAACCGTGGACTGACACGCCTGATGCGTGTCTCCCGAACCATTGCTGATCTGGAAGGCACACAGCAGATCCAGCGTCATCATGTTACCGAAGCCTTAGGCTTTCGGCGGCGGTAATCCGTTCTTGCGACGGCCCAGATCCCGAAAGGACGGGATCATAGCCACCATGATGAACAGCGTGATCCAGAAATTGATCTGATGGAACAAGGCCGTTCCGTACAGCCAGACACCATACAGCAGGGTCGCAGTCATGACGGCATAACCGACCACCATGACCCACCAGATGATCCATTCCTTGCTTGGCATTACTGATCCACCCCAGCAAGACCATCCAGTCCACGTGCAAGATCAGCCTTGAGATCATCCACGCTTTCCAGACCGATATGCAGGCGAAAGGTTGCCGCCTTCGGGCCGCCTTCTCCCGTCACGCGACGGACATGCCCGGTCGTGGGAAGTACAAGACTTTCATAGCCTCCCCAGGAGGCTCCAATCCCGAACATGCTCAGACCGTCAATCATGCGCTCCGCAGCCGCGACACTGATGTCTGACTGAAGCTCGACGCCGAACAGGCCACATGCGCCTGTAAAATCACGCTTCCAGATTTCGTGCCCCGGACAGTCTTCCAGAGCCGGATGCAGCACACGCGCCACTTCCGGACGTGTCTTCAGCCACTGGGCAATTTCAAGTGCCGAACGGGACTGGTGTGCAAGACGCACGCCCATGGTCCGAAGCCCTCGCAAGGTCAGCCAGCAATCATCCGGGCTGGCACACTGGCCAAGCTGGATGGAGGCATCGCGCAGGGTCTTCCAGTGCGTCTCATCATTGACGGTGATGGACCCGATAATGACATCCGAATGGCCGCCGGGATATTTCGTCAGGGCTTGAATCGAGACATCCACACCGTGCTCGAACGGCTGAAACACGCCGATCCCCCATGTATTATCAAGCAACAGCAGCGCTCCTGCATGATGCGCCACATCCGCCAGCATCGGCACGTCCTGCACTTCAAACGTGTGACTGCCGGGACTCTCAGCAAAGATGATACGCGTTTCAGGTCGAAGCAGGGACTCAACCTCTGTCCGCGTCGCCATCGGAGCGTAGTACGTTGTCGTGACGCCCAGACGTTTGAGCATGGTGTCAGCAAAGCGACGTGTTGGCCCATAGACCGAGTCGGGCAGAAGCAGATGGTCACCCTGCCCCAGAAACGCCAGCAACGGCGTCGTACAGGCACTTAAACCGGAATTGACGACCTGAGTGTGTGTACCCCCCTCAATGGTCGATAGAAGATTCTCAAGTTCATGCTGGATCGGCGTCCCCATCGCGCCGTAAACCGCCTTATGGGCGTGGCTGCGACCGTCCATCCGGTTCATGGATTCAAGGGTTGGGAAAAGGACCGTCGAACCGCGTGAGACTGGCAGGTTTACAAGCGTTCCGCTCTCTGTAGCCTCTGCACGTGCCGCTTGCACAAGTGTTGACGCCAAGCGGTTCCAGCCCGCGCTGACGCGTGTTTCCAGATCACTCATGCCTGTTCTCCCGTCACGATCGGCGCGTCGGGATCACTGCCCCATTCCGCCCAGGAACCATCATAAAGTGCTCCGTCCGGAAGGCCGGCAATGGCCAGCCCGGCCAGAAGCGTGGCCGCCGTCAGTCCTGACCCGCAGCTTGTAATAACCCGCCGCCCAGCGACCGGCACGAACAAGGAGCGAAGCGTTTCCTGGGGCAGGAAATGACCATGCTCATCGACAAGCCGCGTCCAGTCCATGCTGATGGCACCTGCCATATGGCCGCCGCGCACCCCCGGTCTTGGCTCAGGCACAGACGCCGTAAAGCGCCCATGGCTGCGAGCATCCAGTACGACTGTCTGAGCGGGCGCTTCCAGAATATCTCCGCTTCCTGCCAGCAGACCATACCGTGGGCGCGTTCTGTATCGAGCGGGCGATACCGGAGCGGGTTCACCATGCTCGACGGTGCCACCCGCTTCCTGCCAGGCCTTCAGTCCACCATCAAGAATTCTAACGGTCCGGTGCCCGAACAGGCGTGCCAGCCACCATCCCCGACAAGCCCCGACACTTCCCTTTCCGTCATAAAAAACGATCGGCGTATCCTCGGTCAGGCCTAGCTCGCCCATCAGTCGTGCGAACCGAGCAGCACCCGGCACGGTATGGGGCAAACTGCTTTCCGGATCGGCAAAGACATCAATATCGAATCGGCGTGCGCCGGGAATACGGGCCTCACGGAACGCAGCGTCCGGATTTCCGTTCTGACCGGGCAAGAGGACGCTGGCATCCAGCGAAACATACGCCGTAGTCCCTGCAAGGAGGTCCTGTGCGGCAAGAAGCGGTGAGTTCGTCATTCCACTACCATAGGTCGAGGGATGCGCAGGAGGCCAGAGCGTGGCAGACTGTCCAGCCATGAACATGCAGGTCCCTGCCTTGAAGCCACTGATACGCTGGAAGTCTGCCCCATGACAACCGAGCGGATCATTCTGGGCTTCGTCCTTGTCGGAATTGCCTATGGATGCGGCGTCATCCTCTGGCCGTTTCTTTCGGCCATCCTCTGGGCGGCTATCCTGACCTTTTCCAGCTGGCCAATCTACCGGTGGCTGAGACGCCATATCCGCCCATCTCTTGCGGCGCTGGCCATGATGATCCTCAGTGCGGTGACCATTATCGTGCCGCTGTCGGTTCTGACGTCGGCTGGCATCAGCGATATTCCGGAGACAATCGGCACTCTGGATACCCTGCTTCTCAAGGCAGGATCGGCTGGGCCGCCTCCGGCGTGGATGGCTCATATTCCGCTGGCAGGCCCTCATCTGGTCGAGTGGTGGCACCATCTGACCCATGATGTCGGTGCGGCTACAGAAATGCTGCGTCCCTATTTTGGCCAGATCGCCCATTACACACTCGCCATTCTGATGAAGCTTGCCAGTGGTCTGGTGGAGCTTGTTATGGCGCTGTTCGTGGCTTTCTTCCTTTGGCTAAATGGCGATTCCCTAGGTTTGACCATTACCGCCCTGATCGCCCGGATCGCTGGGCCTCGTGCCACACCACGCCTCATCAACGTCATCGGACGGACAATTCGCGGCACCGTTTATGGGGTACTGGGCACAGCGATTATTCAGGGCGTTCTGACAGGGATAGGCCTCATGATTGCAGGCGTTCCCTCACCGGTTCTCCTCGCAGGCATTGCAGCATTTGTGGCTGTCTTCCCGATTGGCGCCCCCCTGATCTGGATTCCGGCAGCGATCTGGCTCGGCATGACTCATCATGTGGGGCACGGCCTTTTCCTCGCCGCTTACGGGGTGATCGTTATTTCCGGAGCAGACCACCTGATCCGACCCATTTTCATTTCTCGTGGTGCTCAGTTGCCCTATCTGCTGACCGTGCTGGGCGTTCTGGGTGGCGTTGTCGCCTTTGGTGGGCTCGGCATCTTTCTGGGGCCGGTCCTACTGGCTGTCGGCTATACGCTTACGAGTGAATTCGCCGCTGGCCCTCATCGATCTGAACCGCGACATCTTTATATTTCGGAGTCTCCCAAGTGACAGTATCGCTTCTGTCCGGTTCGCCCTTTCGCATCCTGAGCTGGAATCTCCTCCGATGGGACGGCGCATCACTGGAAGACGTTCTGACTGTTATCCGCTCAGAAGATCCGGATATTGTGCTGATGCAGGAAGCACAGGAACCTGTCGACGTTCTGCCTGAAATTCTGGGCGGCTATTACGACCGCATTCCGCTTCCAGGTCGCCCTCATGGCACAGCATGCTGGAGCCGCCTGCCATTCACGCGACCACCGTCCTTTTACCATTTGCCACGTGGGCTGGTCGTGAAGCGAACGGCCCAGATTATCGATTTCGGAAGTTTTTCGCTGGCCAATGTGCATCTGTCTCATGGACAGATTCTCAACCGTCGGCAGCTTCGCAGTCTGACGACGAACATGCATCGGCGTGCTGTCATCATGGGAGACTTCAATCTGGTGGGACCGGTCATGTTGCCCGGATTCCATGATGTCGGTCCCAAGGAAAAAACCCATCGGATGCTGGATCGTCTTCCCTTGCGTCTGGACCGCTGCCTTGTGCGCGGCGTAAGCCGGCTTGAAGCCCGTGCACTCCCGCGTTTCGGCTCGGATCATCGCCCGATTTCCGTCACGCTACGGCTCAGCCCCTAAGCCTCACAGATAGGGCAGAAAAAGCCTGAGCGCCGCGTTGCGGATCTGGATCACATAGGGCGTCCGATCAATGTCATGATGGGTCAGCCGGTTCTTGCGATGTGTATCCATGAAGGCTGACAGGTCCCGAGCCACTTCGCGATCGTAAATCTCAAGGTTAATCTCGAAATTCAGGCGAAGGGAGCGTACGTCCAGATTGGTGCTGCCAACAAAACTCCACGCCTCATCCACGACCATCAGCTTGGAATGATTGAAAGGCGGATCAGCCATCCAGATCCGGCAGCCTGCATCCAGAAACGGTCGCAGATTGGCATCACGTGCGAAATCTATGATCGCGTGGTTGCTGCTTTTTGGCACGACAATGTCGATTACAACCCCCCTTAAGGCCGCAAGATTAAGAGCCGATGAAAACCGGTCATCAGGTAGAAAATAGGGGGTCATGAGACGCACATGTTTCTTGGCCAGGGTAATGGCCTGCAACATGCCGTATTCAATCTTTTCAAGATCAGCATCTGGTCCGGACGTCACGATCCGCATGGGAATGTCCCCAACCGGAAGCGGCTCTGGAAGGTAAGGCTCGCCCTTCAGCTCTTCTCCGGTCGTAAATGACCAGTCCCATGCAAAAGCAACCGACAATTGATGCACGATCGGCCCACGAAGCTGGAAGTGCGTATCCGCGACGGGAAGTTTCGTGCGCAGGCGAAGCATGTTTTCCTCGCCAATGTTCAATCCACCCATGAAGCCAAGCCGGCCGTCCACAACCAGAATCTTGCGATGGTTCCGCAGATTGATGAACGGCATGCGCCAGGGCCAGACGGAGTGCATGAACCGGGAACATTTGACGCCATTCCGCCGAAGTCGACGCTCTATCGCACAGCGGAAATATCCGCTCCCGATACCATCCACCAGAACACGGACTTCCACACCACGTCTGTGCGCATCGACAAGGACTTCGGCAAACTGTTCACCAATTCGGTCTGCCCGGAAAATATAGGAGCAGAGAATGACCGACGTTTTAGCCTGACGGATAGCCTTGATCATGATGGGATAGGCATTGTCTCCATCATGAAGAACCGTAATGGAGTTTCCGCGCATCAGCGGACGCTCCGTGAGACGACCCAGCATTTTTGCAAGAGGTGCGAGTTCCCCATCCATAACCTGCCGGTACTTGGCGAGAAGCTCCCTTCCTTCCCAGGAATGATGGTCGATCATTTTGCGCGCCCGGCGATGAACGCGATTGATGCCAAACATCAGGTAGAGGGCCGTTCCCAGAAATGGTCCGATCCAGCAGACACCAATCCACGCGGCACAGGCAGACGTGTTGCGTTTATAGCGCAGGGCGTGCAGCGTTACCAAAATGGGAAGCCCCCATCGCAGGAACGTCCCAATGAAATCCAGAACAGTCCAGTGCCTCATAAAACTCCCTGACGGACCGAGACTATCCCCTTCCCGTAAAGATGATGGATGCGTCCGCCTAATGTCTGGGCTACGCTAGAAAACCAACCCGGCATTTTCCGAGAGGAGCGACCCTGTGCAGCATCGTCCTCAGCTCTTCTATACGACGGAGCCAGCTCCCTGCCCGTACCTGCCTAATCGCATGGAACGCAAGGTGCTGACAGATCTTTCCGGTCCCAATGCCGCCTCTGTGCACGACCGTCTTTCACAGGCCGGGTTCAGGCGCAGCCATACGATCGCCTATGCGCCCGTCTGTATGGATTGCCGGGCCTGCAAGCCGATGCGTCTGCCTGTTGCCCGCTTCCAGCCATCGCGGACACAGCAACGAATCTGGAAGCGCCATCAGGACATCAAGGTCACCATTACAGCGCCGATCCCGACGCAGGAGCAGTTTGTTCTGTTCCAGGCCTATCAGGAAAGTCGCCACACGAACGGAGACATGGCCCACATGTCCTGGCAGGAATATGCTGATCTGATTTCAAGTACGCCGGTCGAGACCGTTGTCATGGAATTTCGCTCCACTACAGATCAACTGGTCTGCGTGTCTCTGGTGGACGTGATGTCTGACGGGCTCTCCGCCGTGTACACATTCTACGATACCAGCACGCCTGCTGACTCTTGGGGAACGTTCTCGATCCTGTGGCTGCGGCAGCTGGCCGAACAGCGCGGATACCTTCACCTGTATCTTGGCTATTATGTGCCCGGCAGCCAGAAAATGGCTTACAAAGCCAAATTCCAGCCTGCCGAAATCTTTCAGGGTGGCCACTGGGGCCCCCTCACCATTCCCGGTTGACACCCTAGCTTGATTTTCGCAGCATCCACTGTGGTGCCGCGCGCCCCACGGCTCCACGACGTCCTTCCAGAGGTGCAAGATCCGCAGCCGCTCGAACGCGCTGTCCTTCCTGCCACAGAAGACCATTCTCAAGCGTGAAGACCCGAAGGTCACGCAGGGTACTGTCTCCCATCTTCTGAAGAGATACACCTGATCCACGGGTCATTTCAGGCACCTGCTCCATCGGGAAGATCAGGGCGCGCTTGTTATGCCCGAGCGCCAGAACATGCGTTCCAACAGCAGGAATACAAGCGAAAATGCTCTCGCCGTCCTTGACGTTGAAGACCTGCTTGCCCGTCCGCTTCTCTGCCACAATCCCGGCTTCCGTCACGATCATGCCACGGCCACTTTCGGACGCGATCAGGCGCTTACCATCTTCCGTGACCGGGAACATCGCAACGACGCGCTCTTCCTGAGCAATGTCCACAAGGGTCCGGACAGGCTGACCAAATCCGCGGCCTCGTGGCAAGTCGGCAGCCTTGAGGGTAAAGGCCTTGCCCCCGCTGGCAATCAGGCAGACACGCTCCGTGCTCTGACATTCCGTCATGAGACCGGCCTCATCTCCTTCCTTGAAGCGATGCCCCTGTGGATCAAGACCATGACCCTTCATGGCCCTGATCCAGCCCTCGCGGGACAGCAGGATCGTCAATGGTTCTCGATCAACTTCCAACGCTGCGGAGATGTCGATAGCTTTGGGGGGCTGGGCAATCTGCGTCCGTCGATCACCCAACGCGCCACTTCCGAACTTTTTGATCGTCGCATCCAGATCCTTGCCAATCCGGGTCCAGCGACGCTTTTCGGAGCCCAATAGCGTCTCAAGAGACTTCCGCTCATCCGCAAGAGCGTTGCGCTCCTTGCGGATTTCCATTTCTTCCAGTCTGCGGAGAGACCGCAGACGCATGTTCAGAACAGCTTCGGCCTGAATGTCCGTCAAGCTGAATGTCTTCATCAGGCAGGACTTCGGTTCATCTTCTTCCCGGATGATCCGAATGACTTCATCCAGATTAAGATAGACCGCCAGAAAACCATCCAGGATTTCCAGACGGCGCAGAACAGCTGCCAGACGATGGTTTGATCGACGAACCAGCACTTCATGAACATGCGCCAGCCAGGCCTGAATGACCTGTTTGATCGACAGGACATTCGGTACTCGGTCTCCATCCAGAACATTCATGTTCAGGCTAAACCGGCTCTCCAGTGCCGTGTTGCGGAACATCGTCTCCATCAGGACTTCAGGGTCACACCCCTTGGTCTTGGGTTCCAGCACGAGACGAATGTCCATCGTGCTTTCATCGCGAACATCGCCCAGCAAGGGCAGCTTACGCTGCTCCATCAATTCGGCGATCTGCTCGATCAGACGGGACTTCTGAACCTGATAGGGAATTTCGGTGACAATGATGCACCATGTTCCGAAGCGACCCTGCTCCACTTCCCAGCGTGCGCGGGTCCGGAAACTGCCACGCCCGGTTTCATAGGAGCGGATAATCGAATCGCGATCCTCGACCAGAATCCCTCCCGTAGGAAAATCCGGGCCAGGAATGAACTCGACCAGTTCGGCAACTGTGGCGTCAGGCTTCTCAATCAGAAGCTTGGCTGCCCGGCAGATCTCACCAGCATTGTGCGGGGGAATACTCGTCGCCATGCCCACGGCAATACCCGCGGCACCATTGGCCAAAAGATTTGGGAACGTGCCCGGAAGAACAATAGGCTCATGGTCTTCATTATCGTAAGTCGGGCGGAAATCCACAGCATCATCGTTGATGCCATCCAGCAACGTCTGCGCAATTTCGGTCAGGCGACTTTCCGTATATCGCATCGCGGCTGCGCCATCGCCGTCGATGGAGCCGAAATTGCCCTGCCCTTCGACGAGCGGATACCGGACGGCAAAATCCTGTGCCAGACGCACGAGCGCTTCGTAAACGGACGCATCACCATGAGGGTGAAACTTACCGATCACGTCACCGACGACACGTGCACACTTTTTAAACCCTGATGTGGGATCAAGGCGTAGCTGCTGCATTGCATAGAGGAGGCGGCGATGCACCGGCTTGAGACCATCACGCACATCCGGAAGGGACCGCGACATGATCGTCGACATCGCATACGCAATATATCGCTCGCTCAAAGCCTCCGCGAGCTTGGTATCCTCAATATGACCCGCCAGATCAACGCCCATGCACTTCCCCTTTTCTCAGCAGGACTTAGACACTGGCGCCCGCTCCTGTCCAGCGCTGTACTTGTTCTTCTTTCGGCCTGTTCGCCTTACCGGCCGATCCTCCATGAGGAAGATACACTGGCCCGAAACGGCTTCGTCGCCCATCCGGCTGATACCACAGCCCGCTGGCAGATGATGAACCTGCTGCCTCCGAACAGTATGACCTATCGCATGCAGGGCAATATCGCCGTGATGCTCTATGCCGACCCAACCGCATGTGGATGCGTTTATATGGGCAACGTAGCAGCATACCACGCCTATCAGCTCAGCCATCACCTTAAAGCTGACGAAGAACAGCGCATGACGGCAGAAATTAACCAGCATCCGGGATGGGACTGGTCAGTCTGGAACTGGACTGCTGACCCGGATGTCGTCAGCGGGGTTCGTCCGGGCCCAGTTCAGGTTCGCCACTGAGGTCTCCGCCCGCCTTATCCCCTTCAGCCAGTCTGCGAACGCGCTCGAAAAGTCGCTCGCGTGCCGCAGGCAGTGGCTGATGACGAACGCCAAAAACCCACCTTGAAAGGAAATGGCCGGTCAGAATCATCCCCGCCAGCCAGTCTTTCGGGCCGCCCTCCTCCGTCTCATTCGCCAGGAACGCGGGAAGAGGCAGCAGACGATCCCGCCATACACCTGCCGCCTCTTCACTAACGGCGCGGCCTGATTTAGGGGATACGAAATGCAGGTTATCGCAAGTTCCGGTAACGGCGCAGGTGGAAAGATCCAGCCCGTACCCCAGTTCTCCCAGCAATTCCCGCTCCCACCGCAGATACGCAGCTATGGGAGGCGGCTCTGGGGCGACACCAATTAATGTCAGAAGTCTGATCAGCCTCATGAAGAGTTCGGGATGCGCCTCGCCTTGTGGGAGGGCTCCATCAGCAAGAGCACACGCACTGCTGACCATCGCTAGTTGAAGGGGCAGATCAAGCAGTCTCGCGCCTACACTCTGTACAGGCTCAGCCGTTACCGCACCAAGCTGATCGGACAGTCTGGCCCGCCAGCGTGCCATGACGAGATTGCCAGTCTGCCAGAGAGGGGCCTGTTTCCTGGAGCCGCCGCCCCGGACCATACCGTGCGAAATGCCATGCTCCTCGCTCAGCAGGTGCACGATAGCGCTTCCCTCGCCGTAAGGCCGGACGGAAAGGACTAGCGCCGCTGCTTCCCACTCCATCATGGTGCGACTACCCCTGAAAAAATGTCCGGAAAACAGAAAAACTCCCGCACGAGTACCGCACGGGAGTTTCCAGTCTCTTTCGGTTCCGGCCGAACAGGCAAGCCTGTCGGTCGGAAAAGAAGAAAGATCTTACTTCGTGCCAGCAGCAGCAGCTACTTCAGCAGCAAAATCGTTCTCTTCCTTCTCGATGCCTTCGCCAAGCTGGAAGCGCTCGAAGCCAACGAGCTTCGCACCAGCCTTGTCCACAATCTTGGAAACGCGGTTTTCACCGTCGAGAACCCAGACCTGCTCCAGAAGAACAACTTCTTCATAGAACTTGCGGATACGACCTTCGACCATCTTCTCGATAATAGCTTCTGGCTTGCCGGAATCACGAGCCTGTTCGATCAGAACAGCGCGCTCACGCTCCAGGGCTTCCGGATCAACGCTTGCAACGTCCAGAGCAGCTGGACGGGTTGCAGCAACGTGCATGCCGATCTGGCGGCCGAGCGTCAGGAGAGCTTCGGATTCAGACTGAGCTTCAAGAGCTGCGAGAACGCCGATCTTGCCAATGCCCGGACGCAGTGCGCTGTGAACGTAGCTGGCAACAACACCGGACTCAACGGACAGAACGCGAGCGCGACGGATCGACATGTTCTCGCCGATCGTAGCGATCAGGTGCGTCAGTTCGTCAGCAACCGTACGGCCGGACGGAACCTTGGCAGCCTTGATGGCTTCCAGGTCTTCGCCAACTTCCAGAGCAACATGAGCAACCTGCTCAACGAATGCCTGGAATGCTTCGTTACGGCCAACAAAGTCCGTCTCAGCGTTAACTTCGACCATGGCGGCGCGGTTTTCGCCGGAAACGACACCAACAAGACCTTCAGCCGTGGTACGGCCAGACTTCTTGGCAGCCTGGGACAGACCCTTGGTGCGCAGCCAGTCAATGGCTGCTTCCATGTCAGCAGCAGCTTCCGTCAGAGCCTTCTTGCAATCCATCATGCCTGCGCCGGTCTTCTCGCGCAGTTCGCGAACCAGGGCTGCGGTGATTTCTGCCATGTTCTCTTATCCCTCGAAAAGATCATGCGGCCGAGCGTAAACGCCCGGCCGCATGCATGTTTTTCAGTTGCCGTATCTTCAGAGATGACACGGCATGCTGTCTCAGTTAGCGGCTGGAGCCTGCTCTTCAGCAGCTTCCAGAACAGCCGTCTCAGCCGGCAGTTCTTCTTCAGCGCCGATATCATGACCCGAAGCAGCCAGTTCAGCGGAAATGCCGTCCAGAACTGCACCGGAGATCAGGTCGCAATACAGCGTGATCGCACGGATCGCATCGTCGTTGCCCGGGATCGGGAACGTGATGCCAGCCGGGTTGGAGTTGCTGTCCAGAATGCCGATGACCGGAATGCCCAGCTTGTTGGCTTCTTCAACAGCCAGCTTTTCCTTGTTCGTATCGATCACGAAGATCAGATCCGGCAGGCCGCCCATTTCCTTGATGCCGCCGAGAGAACGCTCGAGCTTCTCACGGTCACGCGTGATGTCGAGAACTTCTTTCTTCGTCAGACCAGCCGTGTCACCACTCAGCATCTCGTCAATCTGGCGCAGACGCTTGATGGAACCCGTGATGGTCTTCCAGTTCGTCAGCATGCCGCCGAGCCAGCGGTGGTTCACATAGTACTGGCCGCAACGCTGTGCAGCTTCAGCAACATGCTCAGCAGCAGCGCGCTTCGTACCAACGAACAGGACACGACCACCGTTGGCAACGGTTTCACGGACCAGCTTCAGAGCGCGGTCAAGCAGCGGAACCGTCTGCTGCAGATCGATAATGTGGACCTGGTTACGAACACCGAACAGGTACGGCGCCATTGCCGGGTTCCAGCGGCGGGTGTGGTGACCGAAGTGAACGCCGGCTTCAAGCAGCTGGCGCATGGTGAATTCTGGCATTGCCATGATTCAAATTCCTAGCATCTGGTTGGACCTCCGCATGGCGACGCTCCTTGCGGAACACCAGAAAACCTCAGGGCCATGCGTGCGGATTGACCGCCTTCTCCCATGCGGGATGCCAGCGGACGAGCGCGATATGGCCGATCTTCAGCCAGATTGCAAGGGATTTCCGCCAGATCAGCGCTGTTCAGCCTTCTCGACACCACGAACGGTCCGCAGACGTTCCGCAAGACGGGGTGTCACGCGATATGTGCCAGGAAGCGCAATTTCCACATCTCTCGTTTCTTCAAGAGAAGGCAGAAACACGACCTTTCCATGGCCTCCCCGCATGTCTGCAAGCATTTCAGAAAGCGTTGGAAGTGCATCCATCTGCTTCAGCCATACACGCATTTCGGATCGCTCAGCAGCGGCGGCCGTTTCAAGATCCATAACGCTCTGCGCCGTGATCCGCAGGGCATCTCCATCAAGTTTGAGTTCCGCCTGAACAAGAATGGCCTGTCCAGCAACCAGAAGCTCACGACATGATGTCAGGGTTTCCGCGAAAAGCGTGACCTCACAGCCACCACCACTATCCGAAAGATTGACCCATGCCATCTTCTTGCCGGTTCGCGTCGGACGCTCTTTCTTATCAACAACGCATCCTGCGATCTTTACGCGCATAGTCCCTGTTTTTGCAGCATTTTCTAGCGCGTTAGACGGCGTAACACCCAGCTTTCTGAGAACCGTGCGATAGGCATCCAGCGGATGGGCACTCATGTGGAAGCCGATAGCGGATGCCTCAAGCGACAGGCGTTCAAAATCGGGCCAAGGACGCCCTTCATTCAGTCTTAGAATTTCGCGATCCTGACCGCTTCCGCCGAACAGTCCAGTCTGGCCCATCTGCTGTTCCTGGGCGCGCGACTGCGCACGACGTAACAGGATGTCAGCACTGGAAAAAACAATATGACGTTCCTTAAGAAGGCTGTCGAAAGCTCCTGATTTTGCAAGACTTTCTATCTGTATCTTATTCAGACTCTTTGGATCACACCGTTCTGCGAAATCCGTAAGATCCTGGAAAGGTTTGGTCCCCCGGGCAGCAACGACGGACTCCATCGCGGCTGCACCGACGCGCTTGATCGCAGACAGTGCGTATCGGATCCCCTGTCGACCGTCTTCAAGTGTCTCGATGGAGAAGTCGGCCATCGACTTGTTGATATCGACAGGAAGGACAGGAATTTTCATCCGCCTGGCTTCCTGGCAGAGAGCAGCCAGCTTGTCAGTCTTTTCCCGGGCCAATGACATACAGCCGGCAAGGAAGGCAACGGGATAGTTCGCCTTCATCCAGGCTGTCTGATACGAGACCAGCGCATAGGCCGCAGCATGAGACTTGTTGAAGCCGTAATCAGCAAAACGAGCCATAAGATCAAAGACTTCGACGGCTTTGTCTTTAGGTATTCCTCTGGCCGTCGCGCCTTCAGTAAAGATCTCGCGCTGCTTCTCCATTTCAGACGCGATCTTCTTGCCCATGGCACGTCTCAGAAGATCAGCACCACCCAGACTGTAACCCGCCATCTTCTGGGCAATCTGCATGACCTGTTCCTGATAGACCATGATGCCATAGGTCTCTTCAAGGATGTCACGGATTTCCTCGTGCGGTGGCTCCCACGGCTCACCATGCTTGCGACGGCAGTAATCCGGAATGTTGGCCATTGGTCCCGGACGATACAGGGATACCCCCGCGATCAGATCTTCCAGACGGCTGGCAGCCATCTGTTTGAGCATATCCCGCATGCCAGCACCTTCGAACTGGAACACGCCGGCCGTATCGCCCTTGGCAAGCATGTCGAAGGTTTTGGCGTCATCTAAAGGAATACGTGAGAGATCTACGATAATTCCTTGTTCTTCAAGGAAATCCAGACCTCTCTTTAGAATCGTCAGTGTCGTCAGGCCAAGGAAGTCGAACTTCACAAGACCGGCCTGCTCCACAAATTTCATGTTGTACTGAGTAACAAGCATGTCGCTCTTGGGGTCACGATAGAGCGGCACAAGTTCGACCAGCTCACGGTCTCCAATCACCACACCTGCGGCATGAGTGGACGCGTGGCGATAAAGACCCTCAAGCTGAAGAGCGATTTCCAGAAGACGCTTCAGAGCCTCGTCGCTGTCCCGCATTTCCTGAAGGCGAGGCTCGCCTTCGATCGCCTGTGCAAGAGTAACGGGCTTGGCAGGATTGTTCGGGATAAGCTCGGCAACGCGATTAACCATACCATAGGGCAAACCCAGCACACGTCCGACGTCCCTGACAGCAGCTTTGGCCTGCAGCTTTCCGAAAGTGATGATCTGCGCTACGCGACTTCCGCCATATTCCTCGCGGACATATCGGATGACTTCATCGCGACGATCCTGACAGAAGTCGATATCGAAATCAGGCATCGACACACGTTCCGGGTTCAGAAAGCGCTCGAACAGGAGCCCAAACGGAAGCGGATCAATGTCGGTAATGGTCAGGGCGTAAGCCGCCAGCGAGCCAGCGCCTGACCCGCGTCCCGGCCCCACGGGAATATCATGTGCCTTGGCCCACTGAATGAAGTCGGCAACGATCAGAAAGTAACCGGGGAAACCCATCTTCGCGATGATGTCGAGCTCCGTCTGGAGGCGCTCGGAGTAGATTTTGCGCTTGTCTTCATCCGCATCAATCGCCTCAAGCCGCTTTTCCAGCCCTTCCCAGGCCATGGCTCGAAGTGTCTCTTCCTCAGTCGATCCCTCACGGACCTTGGGGCAAATTGGCAGCAGAGGCTTACGAGTGCAGGCTGCAACGGCGCATTTCTGCGCAATGATGAGGGTATTGTCGCAGGCCTCCGGCAGATCTTTGAAAAGCTCACGCATTTCAGCGGGCGTTTTGAACCAACTCTGTGGCGAGACATGCCAGCGATCAGCCTCTGCCATTGTCCGTCCCTGCGCGATACAGATCAGCGCATCATGCGCTTCATGCATCTGTGCCGTCGGGAAGAAGCATTCATTGGTCGCAACAAGTGGAATGTCGAGCTTATCCGCCAGAGGAATCAGGACGCTCTCGATTTCCCGCTCCCCGTTCTCGCCCAAACGGTTCAGTTCAACTGCGACATTGCCGGGGAATGCCTCAGCCAGTCGACGAAGCAGTTCCTCCGCCTCGTCTTTCTGCTCATCATAAATTAACCGGTTGATGGGCCCACGATTACCGCCCGTCAGCAGAAACAGGCCGTCCGCATGTTGGCACAGCACGTCTACGGCAACAGTTGGATCAGCAGGATCGCCGTTTAGAAACCCGTGCGAGGACAGGATCTGAAGATTGGCGAGTCCTGTCTCATTCCGGGCAAGGACCACCAGCGGCTCGGAGGGCGCACCCGGTTTTGTACTGCGCGGCGGAAGAGAAAGCTGGCAGCCAACAATAGGCTGAACACCTGCATTGCGGCAGTACAGAGAAAATTCGAGCGCTCCAAAAAGGTTGCCACTATCCGTCAGGGCGACGGCAGGCATAGCATTTTTGGCCGCCAAACCGACGAGATCGGAAATGCGGATGGCCCCTTGGCTCAGGGAATACGCGGAATGATTACGAAGATGAACGAAATCGGCATGAGACATGCGATCATTCTATCAGGACCAGCGAGCAGATGCAGCGCCCTTCTCGCCACTCCGTGCCAGTTCAGAACGCGACGAGCTTTCCACCCCGCAACGTGACCGTACGATCCATCCGTGCAGCCAATTCCTTGTTATGCGTTGCAATCAGCGCCGCAACGCCCTCTTCCCGTACCACGCGCAGCAATTCATCAAACACATGGTCTGATGTAGCGACATCGAGATTTCCAGTGGGTTCATCGGCCAGAAGAAGTTTTGGACGGTTTGCCAGCGCGCGCGCAATTGCCGTGCGCTGCTGCTCCCCACCGGAAAGACGCCCAGGCAACGAGTTGAGACGGTGAGACAACCCAAAACGACCCAGCAGATCCTCAGCACGTGCTTTCGCGGCTTTTGCAGAAACGCCCGCTACCAACTGAGGCAGCATCACATTCTCACAGGCCGTGAACTCGCCCAGCAAATGATGAAACTGGTACACGAAACCGATCTGGTCCCGGCGCACCGCAGTTCGTACGGTATCGCTCAGCCCACTGACCGGCTTTTCATCAATATAAACTGCACCTTCAGTAGGTGCCTCAAGCAGGCCAGCCAGATGAAGCAGCGTGGACTTACCCGTTCCGCTGGGAGCAACGAGGGCTACGATCTCGCCGGAAAACAACGAAAAATCTGCTCCAGAAAGAATTTCCAGCGTTTCTTCACCAGACTGGAAACGACGGGTCAGATTTTCCAGCCTTAAGGCCGTCATCCGGGCTTCACTCATGACGAAGTGCCTCGATTGGATCAGTTCGGGCGGCTCTCCAGGACGGATAAAGTGTCGCCAGAAGCGACAGCACCAGTGACATGGCGATCACTTCCCCAACCTGCGACCAGACCAGTTTCGCCGGAAGCCTCTCAAGAAAATAGACTTCCGGGTTAAAAAGATTGGTGCCCGTCAGAGATTGGAGCCACTGGCGGATACGTTCGATATTCAACGCGAAAGCAATACCCAACGCAGACCCGGCGGCAGTCCCAACAATCCCGACAAAAGCACCGTTCATCAGGAAGATTCGCATGATCGCTCCACGGCTCGCACCGAGCGTTCGCAGAACGGCGATATCGCGCGTCTTGTCCTTCACCATCATGATGAGAGAGGAAATCACATTGAAGGCAGCAACCAGAATGATAAGCGTCAGGATGAGGAACATAACGTTCTGCTCGACCGTGACAGCGTCCAGAAAACCATTCGCGCTCTGCGTCCAGTCCAGAACCCGAAGACGCGGATCATCAAGGCGCTGTGCAATGGCCTGACGCGTAGACTGGACGTTCGACGGGTCGTTGGTCGAGACCTGGATCAGGGAAACGGCATTCCCGAGCATCAAAAACTTCTGTGCGGCAGGAAGCGGCACCAGAACGATATTCGAATTATAGTCGTTCCAGTTGGCATCGAAGATCGCGGCCACATGATACGTCTTCACGCGCGGCATCGTACCAAATGGAGTAGCCTGCCCATCCGGAGACAGCAGCGTGATCGGAGAACCGACCGTCAGGCCAGCGCGATCCGCCATGGTCGTCCCGATGGCAACAGCATCGTCACCGGTGAAGCGATCAATCGAGCCAGTGATGATACCGCTACTCAGAGCGCGCCAATCACGAAGATCCTGCTGAGCGACGCCCTGAACTTCCGCGCCAGTTGAATAACGACCAGCTTCGACCAGTACAGTCCCCTGCGCCATGGGAATGACAGACTTCACCCCAGGGACAGAGCGGATAGCCTCCACGTCGTTCTGATAGGCTTCAATAGGGCGGCCATAACCAAACACGGTGAGATCACCGTGCAGGCCAAGGATCCGCCCCATCAGATCAGCCTTGAACCCATTCATCACCGACATAACGATGATGAGCGTGGCCACCCCGAGCGCAATTCCGACCAATGAGAAAACTGCAATGATCGAGGCGAAGCGTTCGCCACGGCGGGCACGCAGATAGCGCCCCGCCACCATACGCTCGAAGCGGCCGAACATCAGGCAGCTCCGATCTTGGCCAGCGCTTCAGCCACCGGCAGTTCGAACCGCTCACCGTCTGCACGGCGCTTCAGTTCAACCTTGCCTTCCTTGGCACCGCGCGGACCAACGATGATCTGCCAGGGATGGCCCATCAGGTCGGCATCATTGAACTTCACGCCTGCACGCTCGGAGCGGTCATCGTACATGAAATTCTCTGGATCAGCCCTGTAGATCTCTTCGCAGATTGCATCGCAGGCTTCGTCACCTGGACGCAGGTTCAGGATCGCAGCTTTGTACGGCGCGACTGAATCCGGCCAGATGATACCAGCGTCGTCATGGGAGGCCTCAATGATCGCGCCAACCAGACGGGACACACCAACGCCATAAGAGCCCATATGAGGCGAGAATTTCGCCCCATCGGCACCACTGACTTCGATACCCATGGATTCCGTGTACTTGGTGCCGAAGTAGAAGATATGGCCCACTTCGATGCCACGCCCTTCCCGTTTCCGGTCATCCGGCACTTCCGCCCAGGCAGCCTCGTCGTGCTTCTCATCCGTTGCGGCGTAGTGATCCGTCACGGACGAGAAGAATGCGGCGAGATCTTCCTCGTTGTCGCAGTCTACCGGACGACCCAGCCAATCCTGCTCTTCAAGAGCGGCGTCAAAGAACACGCCGCTTTCACCTGTCGGTGCCAGAACCAGAAACTCATGGCTGAGATCACCACCAATCGGGCCGGTATCAGCAACCATCGGAACAGCACGGACGCCAAGACGCTGGAAGATCCGCAGATAAGACAGCATCATGCGGCGATAACTGTTAACCGCGCCCTGATAGTCCGCATCGAAGGAATAGGCATCCTTCATGAGGAACTCACGGCCACGCATCACACCGAAGCGCGGACGAACCTCATCACGGAACTTCCACTGAATGTGGTACAGCGCCTTGGGAAGCTGTTTGTAGGAATTCACGGACGATCCGAAGATATCCGTGATCATTTCCTCATTGGTCGGTCCATAAAGCAGCTCACGACCATGCCGGTCCTGAATCCGCAGCATCTCCGGACCGTAAGCGTCATAACGCCCCGAACGGCGCCACAGATCGGCAGACTGAAGCGTCGGCATCAGGACTTCCTGAGCGCCAATGGTATCCTGCTCTTCACGGATGATCTGCTCGATGTTCCGCAGAACGCGCAGACCAGCCGGCAGCCAGGCGTAAATACCGGACGATGTCTGACGAACCAGACCTGCACGCAGCATGAGGCGATGAGACGCAATCTGCGCCTCCGCCGGGACTTCCTTCAGCGTCGGCTGAAAGGCTTTACTCAGACGCATACTCTATTTCTTCTCTTAGACGCGCAGCAGATGAACATCGACAAGCGGACGCTTCTGAAGCTTGCGCCCCAGTGCCCGGCGCAGGGCCGTCTTGGCTGCGTCACGGAATGCCGTGTCGTCCTGTCGCAGCTCATCCGGGATTTCGTCAATGGAATCAGCGAATTCTTCCTGAATGCGAATGCTTTCCGGATCTTCCGCTTCAAGCAGACCAGGCGCGCTGATCTTCGGCTCGCCGATCACATAGCCTTCGTCATCCACAGCGAAGCTGGCAATGACCATGCCATTGAAGAGCATCTTGCGGCGTGCCGCCAGAACGCCACCCGTCATGGGCAGAAGACGACCACCATCCAGAGCCAAGCGACCAGTCGGTGCCGTATCAACAACCTTCACTTCGCCCGGAGACAGGTTCAGGATATCGCCATCTTCCAGCAGAATCGGTTCAGAACCCATTTCATGGGCCAGAGCCGCGTGAGCCGTCAGATGGCGCCATTCACCATGGGTTGGAATGCTATATTTCGGCCGGACGATGCCATACAGGACACGAATATCATCGCCCGTTGCATGGCCGGACGTATGAACTTTGGCGTCCTTGTCCGTCAGAACAGTCACGCCACGACGGGACAGGTTATCCTGCACGGCCATAACAGCCTGCTCGTTCCCCGGGATAACACGCGAACTGTAAATAACCGTGTCACCCTCACCGAGGGAAATGTTCGGATGGGTATCAGAGGCGATACGGGACAGAGCCGAACGAGGCTCACCCTGACTTCCTGTGATGATCATCAGAAGATTGTCATCATGGATGTCGCGCGCATCCTGCTCCGTCAGAAACGGTGGCAGATCGCTGAAGTAACCGCACTCACGAGCAGCCGTTTCAAGATTGCGCAGGGAACGACCGACGATCATGACCGCACGACCAGCCGCCATGGCAGCCTTCGCAATGCTCTCAACGCGCGCTACGTTACTGGCAAAGCACGTTACAGCCACACGCCCCTGAAGACTTGTAATCAGATCCGTCAGGCCTTTACGGACATCAGCTTCGGACTCTGAGCGACCTTCCTTCATGACGTTGGTACTGTCACCCACCATCGCCAGAACGCCCTCGTCCCCGAGGCGACCGAACTCTTCTAGATCCGTCTTCGGGCCGACCAGCGGGTTCTCGTCGAGCTTCCAGTCACCCGTATGAACGATGAGACCATGCGGCGTCCGAAGAGCGACAGCCTGCGCCTCGGCGACAGAGTGGGTTACCGAGACGAACTGAAGATCAAACGGCCCCACATGGAAGCGCGATCCCGGCATCACAACATGGATTTTCACCTGATGGACCAGGTGAGCCTCATGCAGCTTACGGCGCAGGACGGCCGCAGCGAACGGCGTGGCATAGACCGGGCAGCGCAGATATGGCCACAGATGGGCTACCGCGCCCAGGTGATCTTCATGAGCATGGGTAATGACAAGGCCGCAGAGGTCTTTTGCTCGATCCGCAATAAACGTCGGATCTGGCATAAGCACTTCGGCTTCAGGCGTATCGTTGCCCGAGAAACCAATGCCACAATCGATGGCGAGCCAGGTTTCCTTATTATTTTTTGTGAGGCGATAAAGATTGAAATTCATGCCGATCTCGCCCGTCCCGCCCAGAGGCAGGAAGGACAAACCGTCAGGTGTATCCGTCATAGTTGTTCCTTACGTGTGTTAACATCATCAGTGATATTCATTGCCGAAAGCCTACATGCCTTCGGGGGAATTGGTGTGCATCGTCATCGCATTACGATCAGCCAGAAGACGGAGGCCATCCAGGGTCAAATCCGGGGCCATCACGTCAAACAGGTTGGTGCCCTCTGAAAACAGAGGCGCAAGGCCACCCGTTGCAATAATCTTGGGGCGTTCGCCCATTTCTTCGGAAATTCTTCCTACGATCCCTTCAACCAGGCCAACATAGCCCCAGAAGAGTCCGGAACGCATGGCAACGCTTGTGCTTCGACCAATAGCGTTCAGAGGGCGCCCGATGCTCATACGTGGCAGGCGGGCAGCCGCTCTGTGCAAGGCGTCGATGGAAAGATTGACGCCCGGAGCAATCGCTCCACCACAGTACTGGCCGTGTTCATTCACGACATCAAACGTCGTTGCCGTGCCAAAATCAACAACAATGAGAGGACCACCGTAAAAGTGCTGGGCTGCAAGACCGTTCAAACGGCGGTCTGCTCCAAGTTCGGACGGATTATCAACCAGCGCCTCTATGCCCCAGTCCAGCCCCGCATTCGCCACAAGCGGCTCAACATCCAGCCACTGCCGACAGAAACGACGCAGGTCGTATAATGCCGCAGGTACAACAGTTCCAATAATGGCACGTGTGATGGAGCCGGCATTCAGCCCAATGCGGTCAAACAGACCCAGAAGCCAGACGGCGTATTCGTCAGCAGTGCGGGAGTCGCTCGTGGACATACGCCATTGACCGGCCCACGACGATCCATCGTGGACTGCAAACACAACGTTGGTGTTGCCAGCATCAATGACGAGAAGCACGTTTCGATCCGGTCCTTCAGTCCAGCAGGATATCGCCGGTTACAACCGGTATGGTCTCACCATTTGGGAGAGCGAGAAGCAGACGCCCCTGCTCATCCAACCCTGAAAATGAACCTGATATATATGTTTCACTACGCTGAACCGCAAGATGACGTCCGACAGGATGGGCACGTTCAAGCCATGCCTCTCGAATGGGGGCAAATCCTTCTGCCTCCCATAAACCGATCCAGCGATCCATTTGAAGGGTTAGATCGCGCCCAAAAACTGCGGAATCAGGGGCGGCAGCCACTTCGGACAGCGCAGACAGTTGGCGGCCTTCAATTTGTGGAGCCTGTCGAAGGTTTGCCCCAATTCCCACGACAACCCACTTGCGATCTGCGTTTCCGCCTGCTTCGATCAGAACACCTGCCATTTTGCGTTCAGAGAGCAGAAGATCGTTCGGCCATTTCAGCATGAAGTCAGCTTCACCAGTACTGAACTGCCGTGCAGTCTCGTATAGGCTTACGGCCGTCAGAAAAGGGATTACAGCCAGAAAATCTATTGATTTCTCAGGTCGGAAAAGAAGGGATATTGCTAGGTTTCCGCCGGGATCTACCCAACTTCTACCGCGAGTTCCGCGCCCGGATGTCTGGGAAAAAGCCTGAATGGCGAGCTTGCCTTGTGCTCCAGCCTCAGCTTTCTCTTTCAGGAGATCGGAAGTCGATCCCAACGTCTCATAAAACTCGAAACGCCAGGTCATATGTACAGTCAGTCTTCATGTGGTGGGCGATGACAGGATTGAACTGCCGACCCTCTCGGTGTAAACGAGACGCTCTACCGCTGAGCTAATCGCCCTCAGAAAACACGTGGCCTATATACACGGTTCTGAGCGCCCGTAAAGACACCCAGAACCATAAAAGCGAATTTTTTTATTCGCTTACGGCGTCCTTAAGACCCTTGCCCGGCTTGAAACGGACAGAGGTGGATGCCGGAATGTCGATCTCTTCGCCCGTGCGCGGGTTGCGGCCCTTGGCAGCCTTACGCGTAGCGGTCACGAAGCTACCGAAGCCAACGAGACGAACTTCCTGCTTCTTGGCAAGCGTTTTCTCGATCGTGCTGAACACCGCATCGACAACTTCGCTGGCCTTTGCCTTCGGAAGATCGGCGGCGTCTGCAACGGCGGCGATCAGTTCCTGCTTGTTGAGGGGCTTCTCCATGATGTGCCTTTCTGGTGTTAGAGCACCTGAGCCTCCCTCCGAAGAGTCTTGTGGCTCAGGTGCTTGTTCGATCTGCGGCCGCACTATGAAGCGCTTTTTGGCCGCGTCAACTGTAAGAATCGCAGAAGGACCCAACCGTTAGTGCGGAAGTGTCGCTGGAGAGGCTTTCTCGCCAGCAATTCCAGTCATTGGATCCATGCTTTCATCCCATTCAATCGCCTCTGGCATCCGCGTGAGCGCAATCTTCAGCACCTCATCGACATGAGCTACCGGGATGATTTTGAGCGCATGACGGACATTCTCAGGAACCTCTGCGAGGTCCTTCTCATTGTCCTTCGGAATCAGCACAGTCTTGATTCCGGCACGCAACGCAGCCAGCAACTTTTCCTTGAGACCACCAATCTCGAGCACTCGACCACGCAACGTAATTTCGCCCGTCATCGCGACATCCCGGCGAATGGGGATCTGCGTCATAATGCTGACGAGAGACGTTGCAAGCGCAATACCCGCAGATGGACCATCCTTCGGTGTCGCTCCCTCCGGAAGATGAACGTGGATGTCCCGCTTTTCAAAAAGCGGCGGCCGAATACCGAAATCCTGGGCGCGCGAGCGGACATAAGACAAGGCTGCCGCGATGCTTTCCTGCATCACATCACCCAGCTTACCCGTCTGTTTCACCTGCCCTTTACCGGGAACCATGACACTTTCAATCGTCAGAATTTCACCACCAACCTGCGTCCACGCAAGGCCCGTGACAACTCCGACCATATCCTCCGTCTCAGTTTCCCCGTGACGGAAACGACGGACGCCAGCGTATTTGCCAAGGTTCTCCGGCGTGATCTCAACATGCTTTACGCCGGTTGTGATGATTTCCTTCACGACCTTGCGGGCCAGCCGGGCAATCTCACGCTCGAGATTTCTGACACCCGCTTCACGGGTATAAGACCGGATCAGTTCGAGAAGAGTCTCATCAGAAACCGTCCATTCATCCGGCTTCAGATTGTGAGCCTCGGCCTGCTTCGACAGCAGGTGTCGGCGAGCAATCTGTACCTTTTCGTCTTCCGTGTAGCCGGAGAGATTGATGATCTCCATACGGTCCAGAAGCGGCTGAGGCATGTTGAGGCTATTGGCCGTCGTCACAAACATCACATCTGAAAGATCATAATCGACCTCCAGATAATGATCGGCAAATGTGGAGTTCTGCTCCGGATCCAGCACCTCAAGAAGTGCGGAAGACGGATCACCTCGCCAGTCAGCGCCCAGCTTGTCGATTTCATCCAGCAGGAAGAGCGGATTGGACGTTTTTGCCTTTTTCATGCCCTGAATAATTTTTCCTGGCATGGAACCAATATACGTCCGGCGATGCCCGCGAATTTCCGATTCGTCGCGTACACCACCTAAGGACATACGAACGTACTGACGCCCTGTTGCCTTTGCGATAGACCGCGCCAGCGACGTCTTGCCAACACCTGGTGGCCCCACAAGACACAGAATCGGACCCTTGATCTTCTGAGACCGAGTCTGCACGGCGAGATATTCAAGGATGCGCTCCTTGACCTTCTCGAGACCATAATGCTCAGCCTCGAGTACACCTTCAGCGTGCGTGAATTCCTTGGTGATCTTGGAACGCTTTTTCCACGGAATACCCAGAAGCCAGTCCAGATAATTCCGGACGACCGTGCTTTCCGCAGACATCGGGCTCATACCACGCAGCTTTTTCAGCTCAGCATGGGCCTTTTCCTTGGCTTCACGGCTCAGGCGGGTCTTGTTGATCTTCTCTTCAAGCTCGGCCAGTTCATCCTTACCGTCCTCGCCCTCACCAAGCTCCTTCTGGATCGCCTTGAGCTGCTCGTTGAGATAGTATTCGCGCTGCGTCTTCTCCATCTGCCGCTTCACGCGGTTACGGATGCGCTTCTCAACCTGCAGAACACCAATTTCAGTCTCGATATGAGCAAAAACCCGTTCAAGGCGTTGCTCGGCAGACGGCATTTCAAGAATTTCCTGCTTTTCGGAAATCTTGAGGTTCAGATGGCTCGCAATCGTATCAGCAAGCTTGGACAGATCATCGATCTGATTGATCGAGACCATGACTTCAGGAGGAATTTTCTTGTTGAGCTTGATGTACTGTTCGAACTGGGAAACCGTCGAGCGCCCCAAGGCCTCAAGATCGCTACCTGGCGTCGCAGAAAGCGGCGCATCTGCAATCTCTTCAACCTCGGCCTCGAAATGGCCGTCCACATCAAACAGTCGGGTGATGTGAACCCGCCGCGTACCTTCAACAAGAACCTTTACGGTCCCGTCCGGCAGCTTGAGAAGCTGAAGAATGGTTGAGACCGTTCCGTAGCGATAGATATCATCAACGGACGGATCGTCCTGCGAGACATCCTTCTGTGCGACGAGCAGGATCTGCTTGCTATCCCGCGTGACTGCCTCGAGAGCCTTTACGGATTTCTCACGGCCGACAAAAAGCGGAACAATCATATGCGGGAAAACAACGATGTTTCGCAGCGGAAGGACAGCCATGACGTCGTGACGTACAGCCGGAGCCGCTTCCGTCACAACTTCTGCAGGAGCAGCCTCTTTGATGGCCTTAGGCGCACGAGGCTTGCGGACGGTCTTTTTTTCAACAACCGTAGCATCGTCCACTTTCTTTGTGCGGCGACGCGTCTTGGGCTTGGTATCGTCAGTCATTCACTTGATCTCCGTAGGGACGATCTTACGGCCCCCGCCCGCCTGGCGGCGCGAGCACCGTAATGTCTCTTCATGCAGAAAAGGCACGAACTCAGACAGCGTCTGTCTTCAATGTTGTGACAAAAAGGCCGACTGACAAGACGGCCTTTTCGACATCTTCACGCAGACTGTTCAGTCGGCTCGCTTTTACCCTTCCCGTACACATAAACCGGGTTGGCCTTGCTCTCCGACACTTCACGATTGATGACAACCTCCTCAACACCTTCCAGACCTGGAAGATCGAACATCGTTCCAAGCAGGATGTTCTCCATGATGGAGCGAAGACCACGAGCACCGGTCTTACGCTCAATCGCACGCTTGGCGATGCCGGAGAGTGCGTCTTCCGTGAAGGACAGCTTGACCCCTTCCATCTCGAAAAGACGACCATACTACTTGGTCAGAGCGTTCTTCGGCTTACTCAGAAGCTGGATCAGAGCAGATTCATCAAGATCGTTCAGTGCGGCAATAACCGGCAAACGTCCGATGAATTCCGGAATAAGACCAAATTTGAGCAGATCTTCCGGCTCAACCGTCTGAAGAATGGCACCAAGACGGCGTTCATCTTCAGAACGCACATCCGCCCCAAATCCGATGCCGGAACCTTTTCCGCGTGCCGAGATGATCTTGTCCAGGCCCGCAAAGGCACCACCACAGATGAACAGCATGTTCGTGGTGTCGACCTGCAGGAACTCCTGCTGTGGATGCTTGCGGCCACCCTGCGGAGGGACAGACGCAACCGTTCCTTCCATCAGCTTCAGGAGAGCCTGCTGCACACCTTCACCAGAAACATCCCGGGTGATGGACGGATTGTCAGACTTGCGGGAAATCTTGTCGATTTCGTCGATATAGACAATGCCACGCTGCGCACGCTCGACATTGTAGTCCGCAGATTGCAACAGTTTCAGAATAATGTTTTCGACGTCTTCGCCCACGTAACCAGCTTCGGTCAGCGTCGTGGCATCCGCCATCGTGAATGGCACATCGAGAATACGAGCCAGCGTCTGTGCCAGAAGGGTCTTACCCGAACCGGTTGGTCCAATCAGAAGAATGTTGGACTTCGCAATTTCGATGTCACTGTTCTTCTGGACATGTGCCAGACGCTTGTAGTGGTTGTGAACAGCTACCGAAAGCGCGCGCTTGGCCTCGAACTGTCCGATCACATAATCGTCCAGAACCTTGCAGATCTCTTTTGGCGTGGGAACGCCATCGCGAGACTTCACGAGATGCGTTTTGTGCTCTTCACGGATGATATCCATGCAAAGCTCAACACATTCGTCACAGATGAAAACTGTCGGACCAGCGATCAGCTTGCGAACTTCGTGCTGGGATTTCCCACAGAACGAGCAATACAGGGTGTTCTTGGAATCGCCGGATTTGTTGCTCATCGCTGTTCCTCTTTCCCCTCGCACACGCACCAACCGCTTTTCGGCAGCAGACATGCGGAAGCACTTAAACTCTAGGCCGAGGTCTCAGCCTTCGGCAACCCCGGAACCCAAGGCTCCAAGGCATGAAAAGCGGCATATCGGGATGCCGCTTTTGCATTCCAAGGGGAGTGACACCGCTCCCCTTTCCTCTGAAAGAACTTAGTCCTGGCTTTCAGCCACATTGGGATGACGCCGCACAACGGCATCGATCAGACCAAATTCCTTTGCTTCCTCAGCGGACAGGTAACTGTCACGCTCGAGCTTGCGCTCGATTTCTTCCAAGGTCTGACCTGTATGCTCACGATAAATTTCGTTCAGGCGCTGACGGATCAGCAGGATTTCACGTGCCTGAATTTCGATATCGGACGCCTGACCCTGCGCACCGCCAGAAGGCTGATGCACCATCACGCGCGCATTCGGCAGGCAGTAACGATGCCCCTTCTCGCCACCGGCCAGAAGAAGCGACCCCATAGACGCCGCCTGACCAATGCAGACCGTGCTGACCGGGCAGCGGATGTACTGCATCGTGTCATAAATCGCGAGACCGGCAGAAACGACACCGCCCGGGCTGTTGATATAAAAGGAGATTTCCTTGGTCGGGTTCACGCTCTCAAGATAAAGGAGCTGTGCACTGATCAGGGAAGCAACCTGATCGTAAACCGGACCGGTCAGGAAGATGATACGCTCCTGAAGGAGACGTGAAAAAATGTCGAAAGCTCGCTCTCCGCGGGCAGTCTGTTCGACTACCATCGGCACCAGAGAGTTGTTGAACACCTCGACGGGATCGCGGTCCCCAATGGTCATACTGTCTGTTCCTCAATGCCCGATGGGCTGTCTGTACTCTCTAACATGGACCCGGGAGAGCGTTCCGTCAAAGGGAGCAGACAGCAAAACGGGCACTCCAAGGAGTGCCCGCCTTTCCTGCGTCAGTACTCTCAGAGCTCTGCAGGCGGGATTTCTGCGAGTTCTTCCGGCGTCACTTCTTTTTCAGTGACGTCGGCCAGCTCGATCAGATAGTCGACAACCTTGTTTTCCAGGATCGGGCCACGAAGACCTTCAACAGCCTGCGGGTTCTTGGAGAAGAACTCGAAAACCATCTTTTCCTGACCCGGATAACGCTGAGCTTCCTGCTGCATCGCACCCAGCAGTTCCTCGCGGGACACCTGGATTTCCTGCTTGCGGCCGATTTCAGCCAGCAGAAGACCCAGCTTCACGCGACGCTCTGCAATGCGACGATAATCTGCACGCAGGGTCTCTTCGTCCTTGCCTGCGTCTTCCTCGTCCATGCGGCCAGCTTCGCGATCCTGTTCGACGCGAGCCCAGATCTGACCGAACTCGGCATCAACCATGCTCTGCGGTGCCTCAAAGTCAGTCTTCTCGGACAGGGCGTCCAGAAGCTCGCGCTTGATGCGCAGACGGGAAAGCTGCTTGTACTCGCCTTCAGCCTGCTCCGTGATCAGGGAGCGGATCTGCTCAATGCTATCGAGACCAATGTCCTTGGCCAGATCGTCGTTGATTTCCGGATCGACAGGCTTCTTCAGGGACTTCGCCTTGATGTCGAACGTCACGGCCTTACCAGCCAGTTCTTCAGCCTGATAGTCTTCCGGGAACGTCACGTTAATCACGCGCTCTTCCCCGGCCTTCATGCCTTCCATCTGCTCGGCAAAGCCCGGGATAAAGCCTTCGCCGCCGATTTCGACGTTCACGTCCTCAGCCGTGCCACCGTCGAACGGCGTGCCATCGAGCTTGCCCACGAAGTCAACACAGACCACGTCGCCCTTTACGGCAGCGCGATCTTCTTCAATGGCTTCAAACTTGCGGCTGCGACGAGCGAGGTCAGCCAGAGCCTTGTTCACAACTTCTTCGTCAACCTTGGAGGTCAGACGCGTCAGCTTCAGGCCGGACAGATCCGGAACTGCGATTTCTGGCAGAACTTCCATCTCGATCTTGAACTCAAGGTCGCCCTCGGAGTCCGGAGCGGAAACCAGATCGACCTTCGGCTGCATGGCCGGACGAACATCCTGTTCCTGCACCAGCTTGCCAACGGTGTCGTTGATGACTTCTTCCATCAGCTCTGCATTCACGGCAGCACCGTGACGCTGCTTGACGAGAGATGCCGGAACCTTGCCCGGACGGAAGCCCGGAAGCTTGATCGTGCGCGCAACTTCAGCGAGTCGGGCTGCACGACGAGCCTGCAGGTCGGCAGACGGAACAACGACAGTGAAGGCGCGCTTAAGTCCTTCGTTGAGCGTGGGCGTAACCTGCATGAGCCAGGCGATCCTCTCGGTCGGGTAAGTTAAAATCTCTTCTCAGGAAACCGGGTTGGTACGGGCGGAGGGACTTGAACCCCCACGACTTGCGCCACCAGAACCTAAATCTGGCGTGTCTACCAATTCCACCACGCCCGCTCAGCCCCGTCTCCGGGGTTCGTGTTACCGAACCTTGGAAGCGCGGCCTTTAGCGCATGACACGCTACTTCACAACAGGGAGGCCACCGGGTTTTTGCTTAAACCCGCCTCGAGAAGCTCCGTTGCACGGCTCCGGGCAGCTCCCATTGGGAGATCCAGATCCTCAGCCACAGGCCAACCGCCATGTTGTTTCGCGGCCTGTATTCCTGCTTCTCCATGCAGCCACACGCCCGCACAGCAGGCCTCCCAGACGTCCATCCCGGCCGCCATAAGAGTTGCGATGACACCAGTCAGTGTATCGCCCGACCCAGCGGTCGCCAGCGCGGATGTTGCATGGGCATTGATGGCAATGCGCCCGTCAGGGGCAGCAATAATGGTATCAGGCCCCTTCATGACCATAACGGCATTGAGCTTTCGCGCGGCTGCGAGGGCTGCATCCGGCCGACTGCCCTCGACCGGGCCGAAAAGTTTTTTGAATTCGCCAATATGCGGCGTGATGGCTGCAACCCCCTTCAAACGGGAAAGGTCTTCAGCGCCCCACGCAAGCGCACCCGCATCTGCCAGAACGGTTCGATTGGCATCCAGAAGTGCGGGCAACGCGTCGGCTACTTCGTCAGGCGTCAACCCCGGCCCACAGATCCAGACTTTTCGCCTCTGATCTTCCAGAAGAGATGACAACGGTCCGTCATCGATAATTAATCCGGGATCACCGAGTCGGTATGCTTCCGCCGCCTTACCTGCTGCAATCCTTACAAGCCCCGCTCCGGTCCGACGCGCAGCCTTTGCAGCCAACCGCGTCGCCCCAGGCATGACAGTGCCACCACACACACTCACAACGCCACGACGGTACTTGTAATCTCCGTCCCCGGAAACAGGGAGTGTCCAGAGTCCAGGCCAGTTCAGGCTGATTTTCGGCGCAAGGCCCTGCCATGCCTCTGCGGGCATGCCTATGTCTGCACAAACCAGTTCCCCGCACAGACCTTTACCCGGCTCAAGCAGATGTCCCGGACGGGGGCGAACAAACGTCACAGTCAGAGCACAGGACTGTGCCTTCCCCATCACCGCTCCCGTCAGTCCGGAAATACCGCTTGGCATATCAACGGCAATCCGCAGCGGAACAGCCTGCAACACAGCCGCTACGTCCTCCTGAACGGGTCGCTTGAGACCGGAACCAAAAACGGCATCCACAACCATATCCGCCCCTTCAACAGAACGTACATCGAACGGTAGGACCGGACCTTCCCAGTGACTGGCAGCTTCATGGGCGGGACTTCCCTCTCGGGGAGCGGCCATTGCCACCACACGCACTGACCATCCCCACTGCGCAAGCAGGCGAGCAGCGACATAACCATCCCCGCCATTATTTCCCGGACCGCACACCACTGCGACCCGGCAAGGGGCAAACCGCTTACGAATGGCGCGCGCCACAGCCCAGCCCGCGTTTTCCATCAGTTGCGAAACGGGAACCACAGCCGAGGCAGCACGATCCATCATATCGCTCTCTTGAGGGGTCAGCAGGGCGAGTGGGTATAAGGACACGACTCTGTTTCTCCTGAGGTCGTCACACTATTTACAGAAAGCAGAGACCACTTCCGCGTTCCCTATGGCGTTCAGACGATGGCCTCGGGTAACCTGGCGACGATATGTCAGGGATACTCCCTGCCCCGTCTTCACGCACTTGACCATGATGAGGATCAATGACCGGTTCAATTGTCTGGAGCCTTGTGCTCGCAATCCACCTTCTCTGCATGACCTACTGGATCGGTGGCTCCATCTATTCCGCCCTGGTCGTCCGCTCCACGGTTGGCCTGCTCGATCCCGGGCCACGCGCATCCGTTCTGCTGCAAAACTATACCCGGTTCTTCAAGGGACTCTGGCAGGTTGTACCGTTTTCGCTGATCAGCGGCTGGGCGCTGGTGATCCACGAAGGCGGCTTTGGCGCCGTGAACTGGACGATCAATGCTATGCAGTTGATCGGTATCGCAATGGCGATCGTTTTCATTACGACAGCCCGCGGCCCTTTCCTGCGTGCAAGACGGGCGCTCCGCCCTCAGCCAGCCATTTTTGACAGCTTGCGGAACCGGACTGCTTTGATGGGAGGCCTTGGCCTTCTGAACATTCTGATTGCAGCCATGGCGCATGGCATGTGATTGTGGTAGCGATATGGCGCTTCATGGGCTGTATCGCTTGCTTTTCCAGCGTTTAGCCGATAACGCACCACTTTAAAGTTGCGGGACACGTGCCCGCCCTCAACTCCGGCCCAGTCCATCAGGTCTGTGCCGTCAACGAGAGTCTCGAGAGTCATTTGAGCGCGAAAACGACCTCCGGTCCTTCCAAGTCCCGTACCTCTGCCCCTGCAAAACGCGGCCGCCCGGCTGGCGTTCGTGCGAAGGCAACCAAGAATTCATCGACCGAAACAGAAAGCCCTGATGTGGCTGACTCCCAGCCGGTCGTTACAGAAAAAAAGACGCGAGGTCGTCGCCCTGCGGCTGCAAAGGCCGGGGCTGAAACGGCTATGCCGGTTCGCCGACGCGCCAAGGCCGCAGAAAAGACCGCTCCGGAAGTGGAAGCCGATTCTGTTGAGTCTGCTCCAGTGCGCCGTACGAGACGAACAAAAATCCAGGCAGACGATTCTACGGCTGAAACCGCTCTCCCGTCACGCCGCCGGACGCGCAAAGCCGACAGCGTTGCGGAAGACCTCCCCGAATCTGCTCCACAAGACATTGCTGAAGCGCCTACGCCCAAACGCCGGGGCCGTAAGCCCAAAGCTGCGCCCGTCGAATCCACAGCCGAAGAGAACGTTGCTCCAGCACCCAAGAAGCGTGGACGGAAACCGAAGGCAGCCGTTGAGGGTGCTCCGGCTATTGAAGAACCCGTAGCTGTTGAGCCCACCAAGCCACGCCGTGGTCGCAAACCAAAAGCGGCGGTTGAAGCCGTAGCAGCAGACGTTGCCCCCTCAGCGCCCAAGAAACGTGGACGGAAGCCTAAGGCGGCCGTTGAGGACACTCCGACTATTGAAGAACCCGTAGCTGTTGAGCCCCCCAAGCCACGCCGTGGTCGCAAACCAAAAGCAGCGGTTGAAGCCGTAGCAGCAGACGTCGCTCCCTCAGCGCCCAAGAAACGTGGACGGAAGCCAAAGCCTTCCCCTGAAGCCGCGCCAGTTGCGGAAGAATCACCTTCGGCTGCTGTGGCAAAACCTGACCTTTCAGCGACGCCTAAGCCACCCTCACGCCGTGGACGGCCGAGAAAAAATCCTCTTCCGGTTGAAGTGCCTGCAGAAGCACCTGTGACAGAAGTTGCAGCAATCGTGGAAGTCGAAACGAAAACGACAGAAGCACCAGTTGCGCCTGAAACGTCGGAGACTTCTGCCGATCAACCGCGCTTTGCGGATTTGGGTCTTGCAGAACCCATCATGCGGGCTATTCAGGAACTGGGCTACGAACACCCGACACCTATTCAGGCTCAGGCCATTCCTGAAGTTCTGAAAGGCCATGATGTGCTGGGCGTTGCCCAGACGGGCACCGGAAAGACGGCGTCCTTCACCCTGCCAATGCTTGAGAAACTCTCAGGCTCCCGCGCTCGCGCAAGAATGCCGCGTTCGCTCATTCTGGAGCCAACGCGGGAACTTGCCCTGCAGGTTGCAGATAACTTCAAGCTCTATGGCAAGTATCTTCGCCTGACCCATGCGCTACTGATTGGTGGCGAAAGCATGGCTGAGCAAAGAGAAGTTCTGAATCGCGGCGTAGATGTCCTGATTGCTACGCCTGGTCGTCTTCTTGACCTGTTCGGCCGTGGTGGAATCCTCCTGACACAGACCAGCACCCTCGTCATCGACGAAGCTGACCGTATGCTGGACATGGGCTTCATCCCTGACATTGAAAAAATTGTCAGTCTGCTGCCCAGAAATCGCCAGACACTCTTCTTCTCGGCAACGATGGCCCCTGAAATCCGCCGCCTCGCGGATGCGTTCCTGAGCAATCCGGTGCAGATCACAGTTTCGCGCCCCTCTTCCGTCGCAACCACGATTGAAGAAGGCCTGATTGTCGTCGAAGAAGACGAAAAGCGTCGTGCTCTCCGCAAGCTGCTGCGGTCCCAGGATGTTCAGAGCGCCATCGTGTTCTGCAATCGCAAGCGCGATGTGGATATGCTTCAGCGCTACCTGACGAAACATGGTTTTGCGGCTGGTCATCTTCATGGCGATCTGGCGCAGTCATTGCGTTTCTCAACGCTGGATAGCTTTAAGTCTGGCGAACTGAAGATTTTGGTCTGCTCTGATGTCGCCGCACGCGGAATCGATATTGGCGGCCTGTCTCACGTTTTCAATTTCGATCTTCCGTTCAATGCTGAAGACTATGTGCACCGTATTGGCCGTACAGGCCGCGCAGGTAAGCACGGCCATGCATTCAGCATTGCCGGTCCCCGCGACCGCCGCCTGCTGGAAGCCATTGAGACGCTGACGGGTAAAGTCATTGCGCGCCTTGAATTCCCGGAAATTCATTCCGTGGATTGGGCTCAGGAAGACGAAAACGGTCGCCCGATCATGGCACCGAAACAGGCTCTTCCCGCACAGCAGACCGCTCCTGCCGAATCGACTAATGAAGACGAATCAGAAGGACAGCGCAGAAAGCGTCGTCGCGGGGGACGAAAGCGGAACCGCAACGGTCGTGACGATGCTACGGAAACAGGTGTTACCATCATTGAGGAAACATCAGCTCTCCAGCCCGTTCAGGACCGCAAGTCTGTTGAACTTGCACCTGCCTTCGAAAACGATGCTCCGAAGACGGGATTTGGTGGAGACACCCCCGCCTTCATGCTGGTTCCCCGTCGACGCCGGATGGTAGTTTCTGGAGAGACCGATCTGACGCTCCCTGTTCAGCACGATGCACGTCATTACGGTGATGAATAACCCGGGAACCGGAGCTTTTCCCCTCCGGATTGAAGGTCTCGGCGCCGCAGGTGACGGCTTCGCCCGTTATGATGGGCATGTTCTTTTTCTTCCTGGCACATTGCCAGGAGAAGAGGTGCTTGCTCGTTTTTCAGGAACTCGCCCTGAACTGATTGAAGTTACGAGCCCTTCACCAGACCGCGTCACGCCACCATGCAGCCTCTTCGGTGAGTGTGGTGGATGTGCGATTCAGGAAATGTCGCTCCCTGCTTTGCTGGAGTGGAAGACAGCCCGCGTTTCTGCTGCTCTGGATGCAGCAGGATTCGAGAATATTGCTCTTCCCAAGCAGTACCAGACAGCGCCTTACACTCGTCGACGGATGGATCTCGCGGTTCAACGTATTCCTGGCGGGATTATTCTTGGGCTGCATCGCCGGAACGGTGACCCCGTCGATATGACGGAATGCCACCTGCTCCACCCAGAGCTCTTTGCGCTTCTCTCTCCCCTGCGAGAGGTTCTGGGAACACTAGGTGCGCTGACCGGACGGGGCAGCCTGGTTCTGAACCTACTGGATAGTGGGCCAGACCTGACATTGTCGACACCTGCAGAACTGACGAGCGTTGATCGCAGCAAGCTGGCGGCATTTGGTCGAGAGCACAAACTGCCAAGAATTTCATGGCAGAACCCAAAAGATCGCTCGATTGAAACAGTTTCTCAGACAAAACCTGTCAAGGAACGCTTCGGGGACGTGGAAACATCGCCGCCACCTGCGGCTTTTCTTCAGGCGACTCGCGATGCTGAAAACGCAATCGTCCAAGCTGCTGTCGAAGGACTTCCTTCCCTCAACAAGAAAGACATCACCGTAGAGCTTTTTGCCGGATGCGGAACGCTCACGTTCCCGCTTTCTGAAAAAGGGCGTGTGCTGGCATATGAAGGTGAACTGGCTGCGGCCAATTGCCTGAAATCCGCAGCAGGTGGTCGACGTGTTGAAGGTTACCAGCGCGATCTGATGCGCCAGCCCCTTCTTCCGCATGACCTGAAATCAACGCGTGTTGTCGTTCTGGACCCGCCTTATGCAGGCGCTGGAGCACAGACAATGCCTCTCGCCAAGTCTGGCGTGAAGGACATTGTCTATATCAGTTGCAATCCAGCAGCCCTGGAAAAGGACGGGCGCGCTCTGAGAGAAGCCGGATATTCCCTGCTGAACTGGACTGTTGTGGACCAATTCCTATGGTCCACAGAAGTAGAGACGGTTCTGGTGTTTTCACGTGACCCTAAACGGATCAAACGTGAAAACTCTCGCCGCAACCACAGCGCCCCTTCTCATTTGGATTCCTGAACGTAAACCCGGCTTCGAGGTCCTTGACCTCGTAGTCCATCACCGTTCCGGTCAGAAACAGCGTAGCCTTGCGATCCACCAGCAGGGTTACGCCCTGATCTTCTACACGCTCGTCAGTATCGGCCGGTTCTTTCACGAAATTCATTTCGTAGGACAGGCCTGAACAGCCCCGTGTCCCTACTCCGATCCGTAAAAGCTCTCCTTGATGAGCTCCGGCATAGAGGACACGCAATCTTTCCGCAGCCCGTTCAGATACCGTCATGAGCGCCGGAAGCGGTCGCCGTGTCAGAGTTTCGGACATGGTTTTTGCCCTTTCAGATCAGAACATATTGAGCGCAAGACGCGCATCATCACTCATGCGACTCATATCCCAAGGCGGATCCCAAACGATTTCCACCGTGGCATTCGTCACGTTCGGCACTTTTGAAATGGCATCACGCACCATTTCCGGAAGTTCCTGAGCGCTCGGACAATTGGGCGCAGTCAAGGTCATTTCTACATTGACCCGGCCATCATCGTGCAAATCGATGGCATAGATCAGGCCCAGTTCGTAGATATTGACCGGGATTTCTGGGTCATAGACCGTGGCAATAGCCGCAATAACAGCATCCTGATCCGGAGTTGTTCCGTCAGGTGCAGGTACGGCCGTTTCTTCAACTGGATTTTCGGTCATGGCTTCACTCATGTGAGCATCATCCGGGCTCGTTCAAGGCCTGTCAGCAGAACGTCAATCTCATCCTGCGTTGTATAAATGCCAAAACTGGCGCGCGCAGTAGCATGAAGACCGAGGCGACGGATCAGCGGCTCCGCACAATGTTGACCCGCCCGAATGGCAATTCCCAGTTGGTCCAGCAGTGTCGCCAGATCATGCGGATGCGCTCCGTCCATAGTGAATGACAGAACACCTCCCCGAACTTCCGGTGCCCCAAGAACCGTAAGCCCTTCCACTTCACCTAACCGCCGCTCAGCATAAGCAGTCAGTTCAGTTTCATGGTGAGAAATGGCGTCGTAACCAATGTCTTCAACAAATTCGATCGCTGCCTTGAGGCCAATCGTTTCCAGAATGGCAGGCGTACCAGCCTCGAATTTATGCGGAACACTCGCCCAGGTTGCACGCTCGAAAGAAACGTTCTGGATCATCTCTCCACCGCCCAAAAAAGGCGGCATAACATTAAGAAGCTCTCGCCTACCCCACAGCACCCCGATGCCCGTGGGCCCGTAGAGCTTATGCCCCGTGAAGGTAAAGAAGTCGGCTCCGATGTCTTGCACGTCGATCTTGCGATGCACCACCGATTGCGATCCATCAAACAGAATTCGAGCGCCATGAGCGTGAGCAATTTCCGCCAGCTTTTTCGCTGGCGTGACTGTCCCCAGCACATTGGACATGTGCGTAATGGAAACCAGAGCCACATTGCCGTCTTCCAGAAGCGCTTCATAAGCTTCCAGATCAAGGTCTCCGTTCTCCGCCATAGGCGCAACGCGGAGTTCGATCCCTGCGCGATCGCGCAGCATCAGCCAGGGAACAATATTGGCATGATGCTCCAGCTCAGAAATCAGGACGACCTGCCCAGGCTTCAAGAGTGAACCGAGACTATGGGCCACCAGATTGATGGCTTCGGTGCTGTTTCGCGTGAAAACGACTTCATGCCGATCCGGCGCATTCAGAAGCCGTACGACCGTATCACGCGTGCTTTCATAGGCTTCCGTCGTGCGCTCGCTCATCCAGTGAAGGCCACGATGGATATTGGCGTACTGATGATACGCCGCATCACGCATGGCCTCGATCACGCGCTCAGGCTTCTGCGCTGAAGCGGCAGTGTCGAGAAATACGAGCGGGCGTCCATGCACCTGCTCGGCCAGAATCGGAAACTGCGAACGCACCGCCGGGGTCATGCGCGGATGCTCCTTTGCAGCAGATCACGCAAGATTTCATCCGTCACCAGATCCAATGCATCCAGCAAAAAGGCCCGGACCAGAATGTCGCGTGCTTCAGCTTCCGGAATACCGCGAGACCGCAGATAAAAAAGCTGCTCGTCGTCCAGTGCCCCCACCGTTGCGCCGTGGCTGCACTTTACGTCATCCGCGTAGATTTCCAGCTCAGGCTTACTGTTGATCTGTGCCTTCTCTGAAAGAAGAAGCGCCTGATTCATCTGGTAGCCATCAGTCTTCTGAGCAATCCGATCCACGAGGATCTTGCCCTGGAATACGCCCTGCCCGTTTTCGGACAACACGGTCTTGACTGTCTGACGCGATCCGCAATCCGGCGCAGCGTGATGAATCATCGACGTCAGATCGTTCAGGCGGTTGCCATCGACGATCTGAATCCCATTCACATGCACCTGCGCATGAGGTGCGTTAAGAGTCGAAACAACCTCATGACGCGCCAGTTCGCCACCATGGTTCAGCGTGAAACTGTCGTAGTTGCCACCAGCGTCCACAGAAGCCGCGATGATGGCAAGATGCCCTGCCGTCTGACTGTCCTGTTGCAGCTTAACGTGCGTTAACCGCGCGCCCTTACCCACGACAATGTCAAAGCGCGGATTAGCGACATAGCGTCCTTCTCCCGCATTGAGATCGTAGAGTGTCAGGGATGCGCCTTCTTCGAGCACGATCCGATGCCGGAGATGCGTGGAAACAGCATCCCCTGACGTCAAGGACGCCAGTGTCAGCATCCCGGCATCCGTGCCTGCAGCCACCCGGACAGACAGTCCATCCTGCGCCAGGGCAGCATTCAGCACCGCCGAGAAACGGTCTTCAATCGGGTCCACTGGTTCTGCTGCGCTTACCAAGATACTCTCAGAGAGGCTATCAAGTACATCGAACTTACGACCATTAGCGAAAACCACACGGCTTCCAGCTTCCGGAAGTGGAAGATCAGCAAGCAAAGCCTGCACCTGTGCGTCCGAAAGAGCGGGAGCCTCAGCCCAGACTGTGTCGGCAAATGCGCGCAGCGGCGTATAACGCCACGCCTCAGCACGACGCGTCGGAATACCCATGGCTGCCAGCGCTGTTCCGTGCCCTGCGGCACGCCCGACAAAAGCCTCCAGTCCTGGAGAGGTCTGAACCGTCGTCTCTACGCTCACGCTGCCGCCTCGAGGAACTGCGTATAACCCTGCTTCTCAAGCGTTTTCGCTACTTCCGGACCGCCGCTATAAATGATCTTGCCCTTGGCCATCACATGCACACGGTCTGGCACGATATAGTCGAGCAGACGCTGATGATGGGTAATGACCAGAGCGGAGAAATCCGGGCCACGCAGCGAGTTTACGCCATCCGCAACAATACGCAGCGCATCAATGTCCAGCCCACTATCCGTCTCGTCAAGAATGGCGAAAGACGGCTGCAACAGGCGCATCTGAAGCACTTCGTTGCGCTTCTTTTCACCACCCGAGAAGCCCACATTGACAGCACGCTTCAGCATCTCGTCCGACATGGAAAGACGCTTTGTCTCTGCACGGACGGCCTTCAGGAAAGCAACCGCGTCCAGCTCTTCTTCATCACGTGCCCGGCGCACTGCATTCACGGCCGTACGCAGGAAATTTGCGTTGTTCACGCCCGGAAGCTCAACCGGGGACTGAAAGGCCAGAAACACGCCCAGCGCGGCACGCTCTTCGGGTTCCAGCGCCAGCAGATCTTCCCCCTTGAAGGTCGCGCTGCCGCCAGTCACTTCGTAGTCTTCACGGCCGGACAGCACATAAGACAGCGTGGACTTGCCAGAGCCATTTGGGCCCATGATAGCGTGGATTTCGCCCTTGGGAATTTCGAGATCGATCCCCTTGAGGATCTCCTTCGGCGTACCATCGGCATCAATGCGGGCCTCGAGACCCTGGATTTTCAGAAAATCACTCATGTCTTAACCCACACTTCCTTCGAGGCTGATCTGCAGCAGCTTCTGAGCCTCGACCGCGAACTCCATCGGCAGCTCCTTGAGCACCTCGCGGCAAAATCCATTGACGATCAGACCAACCGCGTCTTCTTCAGACAGTCCACGGGAGCGGCAGTAGAAAAGCTGGTCTTCGGAAATCTTTGACGTCGTCGCTTCGTGCTCGATACGCGCCGTCATGTTCCGGCTTTCAATGTAAGGCACGGTATGTGCACCACACTGGTCGCCGATCAGGAGGCTATCGCACTGCGTGAAGTTGCGCGCATTGCGAGCCTTCGGCTGCATGCGAACGAGACCGCGATATGTACTGTCCGACTTACCGGCGGAAATGGTCTTGGCGATGATGGTCGAGCGCGTATTCGGCGCCAGATGGATCATCTTCGTACCCGTATCGGCCTGCTGATGATTATTGGTCACGGCGACGGAGTAGAACTCGCCAACCGATCCTTCACCCGCCAGAACACAGGACGGATATTTCCACGTGATGGAAGACCCTGTCTCAACCTGCGTCCAGGAAATCTTTGAGCGTGCGCCACGGCAGGCGCCGCGCTTGGTCACGAAATTATAGATGCCACCACGCCCTTCATCATCCCCCGGATACCAGTTCTGGACCGTGGAATACTTGATAGAGGCGTCATCCATCGCGATCAGCTCGACAACGGCAGCATGAAGCTGGTTTTCATCACGCTGAGGAGCGGTGCAGCCTTCAAGATAGGAAACACTGGCCCGCTCTTCGACGATGATGAGAGTCCGTTCGAACTGCCCGGTATTGCGCGCATTGATGCGGAAATACGTAGACAGCTCCATCGGGCACCGCACGCCCTTGGGCACGTACACGAAAGACCCGTCCGTAAAGACAGCGGAGTTCAGCGCGGCAAAGAAGTTATCACCTGCAGGAACGACCGAACCAAGGTACTGCCTGACCAGATCCGAATGTTCGCGAATGGCTTCGGAAATCGGGCAAAAGATAACCCCTGCCTCTTCCAGCGTTTTACGAAACGTCGTCGCCACGGACACGCTATCGAACACCGCATCCACTGCAACCGGCATACGCTTCTGCTCTTCCGCGCCCTCGACACCAGCCAGCAGAGCCTGCTCGTGGAGGGGGATTCCGAGTTTCGCGTAAGTTTTCAGTAGCTCTGGATCAACTTCATCCAGGCTCTTCGGACCAGGCTTCTTTTTCGGCTGGGCGAAATAATGAGCATCCTGATAGTCGATCGGCGGATGGCTGACCTTGGCCCATTCCGGCTCTTTCATTTCCAGCCACATGCGGAAAGCCTTCAGACGCCATTCCAGCATCCATTCAGGCTCTTCCTTGCGCGCGGAAATGAGGCGGACTGTCTCTTCATTCAGGCCTTTGGGAGCGATATCCATCTCGATATCGGTCTCGAAGCCCCACTCGTAGCTGGACTTCGCGAGCTTTTCGACTGTCTCGCGGGTCTCCGTCACGGCTGGCATCGTCTCGTGTCCTCAGTTCACCGGATCCGCTACGGGCATAGCCGCGGTGCCGGTTGTGTCGAGAGAAGGCTCCCTGGAAACCTTCCCGCTATGCAGGGCGGAATGTCTGTCCATATCCGCAAGGGTAATGCCATTGAGCGTTCGCAGGATGGCGTCGTTCACCATGTCCCACTGACCCGAGAGGCCGCACAGGGAACTGTGTTCGCACTCGCGCCCGTCACAGCAGGCCGTAATCGAAATCGGACCGTCGACAACGGCAATGACCGTGGCGATCGTAATTTCATCCAGCGTTCGGGAGAGGCGATAGCCGCCACGAGCTCCACGATGGGAAATGACCAGCCCGCTTGAGGCCAGTCCCTTCAGAAGCTTCGCAACGGTAGGCTCAGGGACACCCGTCTCTCCGGCCAGAGCGGCCGCTGTTGCCAGACCCTCATGCTGCCCGAGATGGACCAGGAGGACGGTAGCATAATCAGCCAGTTTGGAGAGCCTCAGCATCGCTTGCACACTCACATTGCATTCATTCAAGACTTAGGAAGTCCTGATTAGGTTCCAGATGACCCATGCTGTCACAAAGGTCAAGAAGTTTGTGATGTCCGGAAAAGGTATAAGCCTCTCAGACACCGAAAAACAGACGGGAAATGGCATCAAGGCCAGCTCCCGCCAGAAAGCCGACGACCGTTCCGTTGACTCGGATATACGCGAGGTCACGGCCCACGCGGGCCTCCAGACGCTGCGCGAGGTCGTCACCGTCCCAACCCGCCATGACATTCGCGATAAACCCGGCCAGCTTGTCCCGCACACCGGGAAGCAGCCTCGACACCATCCGCTCTACAGCCTGATTGATGCGCTCTCGCAGGGCGTCATTTTCACGCATGGAACTGGCCAGACCCACGATGGCAGTATCGAGAACCGATGCGCTCCAGCCATCTTCCTTTGTACAATCCTGTTCCGCCATACGACGGACCCGATCCCAGAGCTCCCCACTCCAGGCTTTCAGGCTGGAATGGGTCAGGACCGACCCGATGGCCTGCGTCATATCCTGTCGGCGCTCCGGATCTGTTTCCATGCGGTCGATTTCTGCCCGCACCCATGCCGTAAAACCATGCCGAATGTCCGAATCCATCGGATCGATGCGTTCGATTTCAGCCTGAAGAGCCGTCAGAACACGATTGGCAACAGATCCGCCAATGGCCCATCCAATAAAACGCCCCCCCTGCTCCCGGACGCGCTCTTCAACGAACTGCCGCAGGTCACCCTCTTTTGCCGCCACAGTCATCTTGAGCTTCGCCAGCAGGAAAGACAGGACCTCCTGATGCATTTCGCTGTCGACCATGGCCCGCATGGCACGCGAGACCAGTGGCGCCATTTCCTCGCCATTCAGAAGGACAGGCAATGCCCGGGACAGAGCGGCACTTGCTCGCCCGTCTTCAAGGCGATCGAAAAGACTGGGGATACTTGCGCGCAGGGTAGCCACCAGCGTGAGACGGGTCGAAGACTCGCTGAGGGCGTCTGCAATGAGGCCAGGAAGGTCAATTTTTGAAAGGGCGCGATGAACGTCGGCGTCCGTGAAAAACTGACCGGAAACAAATTTTCCGAGCGCCTGCCCCAGACGGACTTTCTGACGTGACAGGATGGCCGTGTGCGGAATGGGAAGACCCAGCGGATGACGGAACAGCGCCGTCACAGCAAACCAGTCTGCCAGACCGCCTACAACACCGGCCCTTGAACCGGCGCGAAGAATATTGAGGGCCCAGCTCTCATCGTAGACATGATGCGCGGCAAGATAGGTTGTTCCTGTCGCGAGTGCGCCCATACCAATGAGGAGAGCCCCGGCCAGTCTCGGGGGCGAAGCGGCCCGTTGTGCACTGGCCTGACTGACATCTTTCTTCATATCCGGATGCATGTACGCTCCGATAGCATCATCCGTACGCCCTGTCGCGCCCGCAACAAGGTTGCGCTTGCAGGCCGGGCATGGAACATAACTTGCCCGTTTTCAATTTACCTTCCGCAGAAGCGAGACTGCTCCCGATGTCTGACTGCGCCTCCCGGCACGACACATCCCTTTCCGCACGCATCGACACCATGACCACGCACCTCATTCAGGAGCGTAATGGTCTGGGTGATCTGATTGCCTCTATTGGTGAGGATCTGTCGGTCAGCAAAGGCGAGAAAATCGAGGAGCTGGAACAGACAGTCCGGGCATTGCGCGATGAACATTTCATCCAGCGCGCTGCTCATCTGCGGCAGTATGTCGGCCTCGAAGACGCCGATCCTGCTTCCCGGCTGCAACAGGTCGCTGCCAAGCTTGTAGAGCAGGCCGCCTCACCGGAAGCGCTTTCCAAGGCCGCAATCGCCGCAGTTTTCACGGCTCATCCGACCTTCGCTCTGGCCGACCATGTTTATGCCCTTCTGGCGGAACGGGCTTCAGATCCTGAACTGCCGTTACCGTGCCTGACAACGCACCGCCGCGCTGCGCCGCCAACACTGGCCCATGAACAATCCCTGGCACTTGCTGCGATCCTGCGTGGCCGGGATGCACTTGATGAGCTGAGCACGTCACTTATCGGGAAGATGACCGCACGATGGGCGAACGAGGCCGATCATATCGATCCGGCTCCGGTCATTCTGGCAAGTTGGGTCGGCTTTGATACAGACGGACGAAACGATATCGGCTGGTGGGACACGATCCGGATCCGGCTGGAACTCAAACTCTCACAGCTTGAGCGTCTTGAGACTGGTCTTGCCAGCCTGACCCTTCAGGACTCAGCCCTCGCCATGCGCGTTCGTCGCGCGATGGAAGCTGTCAAAACACAGCATGCTGCCTGCCCGTCTGGAAAAAATGCTGCACCTGAAGCTATTCGTGACTTTGCCCACACACTGATCGCGCATCGCGAAAAAGCTCTTCTGGACGCTCAGGAGCTTTTACCGCTGTTCCGGGATGCCGCAGCGGGCCTCGATGCTTCGGCGATACTCAATCTACGCACGATCCGCGCAGGCTTCATGAGCCATGGCCTGGGCATTGCGCATATTCATACACGTCTCAACGCAGCACAGATCTACAATGTTGCCCGGACGCGTCTTGGCCTCACAGATGACCCCGCTCTTCCGTCACGACGCCGCGTTCTTCTGTCCCGCATTAATGATGCACTGGATGACTTGACGCCGCGCCATGTGGATTTTGGTTCGCTCCTTGTGGAGCCGGCATCTGCCGCCCGTCTGATGATGACGATGGCGCAGATTCTAAAGCATATTGATTCCGGTTCTCCTATCCGCTTCCTGATTGCCGAAACGGAGAGCGGTTACACTCTTCTCGCAACACTCTGGCTTGCACGCCTGTTCGGCATTCAGGACCATCAGATCGAGATTTCCCCACTTTTCGAGACAGAAAGTGCGTTAGAAAATGGCGAGACGATCCTTGAGGAAGCGTTCCGTTCTCCGCACTGGCGAAACTATCTGCGCGCCAACGGGCGCCTCTCCCTGCAATTTGGCTATTCGGATTCCGGCCGTTATGTCGGGCAGCTTGCGGCAACGAACCTTGTCGAACGCCTGCGAATGCGGACACTGGCTCTTCTGAAAGAGCATGATCTCGAAGACATTTCCCTGACGCTTTTCGACACTCATGGCGAAAGCATTGGCCGCGGCGCCCATCCGTTCACTCTCCGCCAGCGCCTCGATTATTTTTCCCCTGCCCGTACGCGGATTGCCTTCCGCGATGCTGGTGTCGGCTGTCGAGTGGAAACGGCTTTCCAGGGCGGAGACGGCTATACGCTTTTCGGAACGAACAGTATTGCAGCGTCCACCATCGCTACATTAGCCGAGCATGTTGCCCATGTTCCGACCAATGTGAACGATCCGGTCTATGACCGTCCGGACTTTGCTGCCGACTTTTTCTCCACAATTGCTCTCGATATGGGCGCGCTCGTCAATGATCCCGGTTATGCAGCGCTCTTGAGCGCGTTTGGGCCGTCCCTTATCGACAAGACAGGATCCCGCCCTTCAGCGCGCCAATCGGACGCAGCTACTGTGACGCGGATCACGCATCCAAGCCAGCTCCGGGCCATTCCGAATAACGCAATCCTTCAGCAGCTCGGCTGGTGGGCAAATGTCCTGCACGGCCTGGGCAATGCTGCGCAGCGCCATCCGGAGACATTCGAGCATTTCGTGAACAGTTCGCCCCGTTTCCGCGAGGCTATGGATTTTGCGCGGCAGGCTCTTGCCCATTCGGATCTGGAAGTTCTTCGCGCGACCGTGCGGCAGCTTGATCCTGGCACTTGGCTGGATCGCGCTTCAAAGGCTCATGATGAGGAAGAACGTCAAAATTTCCTCACCATCTCACATGGTCTCGAAGTCCTGCAATTCTGGACAAGCGCCCCAGCGATGTTCCGCCGAATCCAGACGGATCACATTGCCCTGCGAGCTGCCTGGCCAGAAGCACCGCAGATGGAGCCGCGCGAAAAGCTGCTTCATGCCATCCGCTTCGCCCTGATCGACAGACTGTGGGTGTTGTCTACTCGCATCCCTTATTTTGGACCACGCAACAACCTGACGCGGGACTCCATTACCAATCTGGTCCTCTGTCTCGATATTCCCCGCTCGCTGGATCTGCTCGATGATCTGTTCCCTGTTTCCGCACTCAGCGTGGCCAATCTGGATTTTGGTGAACCGGGAGGCGCCGGAGAAGAAAGCGGCTTCGCACGTGAGCATCGTGAGATCTTCCAGCCTCTGGAACGCTACTTCAACCTGCTAAGGGAAATTGGCATTGCGGTCATGCATGCCAACCGTGCTTTCGGCTAAAAACGAAACATTATAACAACGTCTTGTCTGCAAGGCAGCTATGCGTTTAGAGAAGGGCAGAACAATTAGCAGAAAGCCCTTTCTGAATGCTTCGCAAGGCTCTTTTTCTAGGCGTTGCCATGATGGCAACGCCTGTTCTTGCCGCTGAGACAGCCAAGAACACTCCCGCCCCGAACGCCGATAGCGTAACCCGCGGCACCGTCGTTGTTGATGGCATGACCATCCCTTATCAGGCTGTTGCCGGAACCATTCTGGTGCATGGTGCAGGCTATAATGACTCGAACGAAGTCCTGACCAAGCGCGGAATCAAGGTTGAAGCAGGCAAGGACGACGAGGAAAAAAATCCTCCTGTCGCGTCCATGTTCTACACCGCCTATTTCAAGGACGGCGTTCCGTCCGCCAAACGCCCGATCACCTTCCTGTATAATGGGGGGCCTGGCTCAGCGTCTGTCTGGGTCCATATGGGTACGTTCGGGCCACGCCGCGTTAACACGCCAGGCGACCAGCATCTGCCAGCAGCCCCATACGCTCTGATCAACAATCCGCAGTCCCTGCTGGATGTCTCGGATGTCGTGTTTGTTGATGCACCGGGAACAGGCTTCTCCCGGATTGCAGGCAAGGACGCCGCAAAGGAATTCCTGGGCGTCGATGGCGACGGTGAAGCGTTCACGCACTTCATTTCCAAGTTCCTGGCGAAGTATCAACGTTATAACTCACCGAAATATCTGTTCGGTGAAAGCTACGGCACAATGCGTTCTGCAGTCGTCATCAACGACCTTGAGCAGGAAGAGAACATCGATTTCAACGGCGTTATTCTTCTTTCTCAAATCCTGAACTATGACAACAGCGCCGATGGTCCGCAGTTCAACCCAGGCGTTGATGACCCGTACGTTCTGGCACTCCCGACTTATGCCGCCACCGCTTGGTATCACCATTGTCTGCCGCAACAACACGCTGATCTGAAAGCCTTCCTGAAGGACGTCGAGCATTTTGCGGTCACGGACTACACGATGGCACTTCGCCAAGGGGCCGACCTGCCTGAAAACGAACGACAGGCTATCGCCGAAAAGCTTCATGACTACACAGGCCTGCCAGTCGATTACATTCTGCGATCAGACCTCCGCGTAAATGGTGGCCAGTTCGAGCAGCAGCTTCAGGCCAAGACGGGCATGGCGACCGGTCGTCTGGACACGCGCTATTCCAGCCCGACACTTGATCCAATGTCAAAAGAAGTGGATTACGATCCACAATCCAGTGCGATCAGTTCTGCCTATGTGACGGTCTTCAATGACTATGTGCGCAACACACTGAAGTATGGGACGGACGAAACCTATCGCCTGTTCAACCCTGAAGATCACTGGGACAACAAGCATACCCAGCCGGGTCATGGCTACCAGCCGAAGGGCGTCCCAAATGTCATGAGCGATCTCGCCATGGCTATCAAGACGAACCCCAACCTGCATGTGATGCTGAACGGTGGCTACTACGATCTCGCGACGCCTTATTACGAAGGCATTTATGAGATGAAGCACCTGCCGATGCCTCTGAACCTTCAGAAGAACATCGAGTATGCGCAGTATTCTTCTGGCCACATGGTTTACGTGGACCCGACAGCGCTTCAGCAGTTGCATGACAATGTTGCGGCCTTTATCCGCCGCACCGATAATCTGCACTGATTGAGGGTTCTGTGGCGGGTGATGCAACACTCTCCCGCCACAGACACAGCCATTTACCCCAAGGATGATTCTAGCCATCCGGTCCAGATTAACACATTATCCGGGCCGTTAACTGCAAACTCATACCTTCCCCACGGCTTCAATGATGGCGCATTGTCTCCAATAATTCGACCGCTGAAAACGGGAGCCAGACGATCTACGTCCGGTCGACTGAGATACAGACAAAATGGATTGTGCATACCATCAAGCCATCCAGGCACGGCCTGCGTCAAATGCAGTTCACACCCCATCGACCGCAATCAGGATTCTATAATCCGACGCCTTATCTCCTAATCGTTGAAAATCCAAAAAAAATTCTCTGCTTCTTCCATGTGATTTACTGGAAGAACGGCAATGACTGACCGAGAAATGGTCTGGCACTCGCAAGGCAGAGAACGAAACCCAACGACATTCAATAAAAAAACCCGCCAGATTGCTCTGGCGGGTTTTTTCTTTCACCGGAGTGAAAAAGATCAGGCAGACTTCGCCATGATCTCTTCTGCCACGTTACGTGGCACCGGATCGTAGTGATGGAACTGCATGGTAAAGGATGCACGACCCTTCGTTGCAGAACGCAGATGGGAAATATAGCCGAACATTTCCTTCAGCGGCACCTGAGCGCGGATCATCACGGTCGAACCGGAAGTTTCCTGGCTCTGGATGATGCCACGACGACGGTTAAGATCGCCCACGACGTCACCGACATGATCGTTCGGAGTCGTGATTTCCACGTCCATGATCGGCTCAAGGATCACCGGACCGGCGTTCTTCATGCCTTCACGGAAGCAGGCCTTGGCGGCGATTTCGAAGGCCAGAGCCGACGAGTCAACGTCATGGTACTTACCGTCGAGGAGCGTGAACTGGAAGTCCACCGTCGGGAAGCCAGCCAGAACACCCGTGGTGCTCTGCATCCGGATGCCCTTTTCGACTGCCGGAATGTATTCCTTCGGAACCGTACCGCCGACGATTTTGTTCGTGAAGATGATCTCGTCCGGCTTGTCGGAAGGAGCGAACTCGATCTTGACTTCAGCGTACTGGCCCGAACCACCCGACTGTTTCTTGTGGGTATAGGTCTCGACATGCGGCTTCGTGATCGTCTCACGATAAGCAACCTGAGGTGCACCGATGTTGGCATCAACGCCGTATTCACGACGCAGACGGTCAACGATGATGTCCAGGTGAAGCTCACCCATTCCGGACAGAATAGTCTGACCCGTTTCCTGATCTGTCTTCAGGTGCAGGGACGGATCTTCAGCCGTCAGCTTCTGCAGTGCCAGCGTCATCTTTTCGACGGCATCCTTGGTCTTCGGCTCGACGGAGATGTCGATGACCGGAACCGGGAACTGCATACGCTCCAGGACCACCGGATCAGCGGCATCTGCCAGCGTGTCACCCGTGACCGTGTCCTTCAGACCAACGAACGCAGCAATGTCACCCGCACCAACGGACTTCACTTCCTGACGCTTGTCAGCATGCATCTGGAACATGCGGCCAACGCGTTCCTTGTGACCCTTCGTCGTGTTCAGGATCGTATCGCCAGCGTTCAGAACGCCACGGTAAACGCGGACGAAGGTCAGCGTGCCGTACTTGTCAGAGATGATCTTGAACGCAAGGCCAGCGAACTTGCCGTCCGGATCAACCGGAACGATTGGCAGGAAGTTCTCGTCGACCTCTTCGCCTTCCGGCGGAGCAATGCGGATGCCTTCGACTTCATCCGGAGCCGGCAGGTAGTCGATGACGGCATCGAGCAGAGGCTGAACGCCCTTGTTCTTGAACGCCGTACCGCACATGACAGGACGGAATTCGCCGGAAATCGCACCCTTCTTGATGCACTTCTTCAGGGTTGAAACGTCAACGTCGCCCTTCTCGAAGTACTCTTCCATGGCGTCGTTATCCATGGCGAGTGCCGTGTCCAGAAGCGTCTGGCGAGCTTCCTCAGCCTTTTCCTTCAGGTCAGCCGGGATCTCTTCGTAGTGGAACTTGGCGCCGAGTTCGCCGCCTTCCCACACGATGGCGCGCATTTCGACCAGGTCGACAACGCCAACGAAGTTTTCTTCGGCACCGATCGGCAGCTGCAGCGGAACAGCAACGATGTCCAGCTTCTCCTTCAGCGTGCTGAAGGCGTAGTAGAAGTCTGCACCCGTACGGTCGAGCTTGTTGATGAAGATGATGCGCGGAACGTTGTAGCGGTCAGCAAGACGCCAGTTGGTCTCGGACTGCGGCTGCACGCCTGCCACACCTTCAATCACGAAGATGGCACCATCGAGCACGCGGAGCGAACGGTTCACTTCGATGTTGAAGTCGATGTGGCCCGGGGTGTCGATGATGTTGATGCGGTGGTCGTTCCACTCACACGTCACGGCAGCGGACGTGATGGTGATGCCGCGCTCACGCTCCTGCGCCATGTAATCGGTGGTGGTGTTACCGTCGTGAACTTCACCGATCTTATGGGAGACACCCGTGTAGTACAGGATGCGCTCGGTCGTGGTGGTCTTACCGGCGTCAATATGCGCGGTAATACCGATGTTGCGGATCTTCGAGAGAGCCGATTTGGCTTCCTGAACGCTTTCGGACACGGAGAACCTCCAAAAAACAATAAAAGGTGTTTCAGCCTGAACTGAAACACCTCCGCTGCGGCTCGTTAAAGCCGAACCTGATTTGTCCCAGTGGCGGCTGAATGACCCAGACCGCCATGGTTTTCAAGAGTAATCTTTATGAACCGGCCGAGGCCGGAAAGATTCCTCAGGCGGTCTGTGCAGCCTTGCGTTCCTGAACTCGCAGGATACGGCGCTTGATGACCTGAGCTTCTTCAGGAAGCTTGCGGTTTGGCGTTCCCAGCAGGAACGAATCCAGCCCACCATTGTGCTCGATCGTGCGGATACCGTTGGTGGACAGGCGCATGCGCACTGACGAACCAAGAATATCGGAGATCATCGTGGTCTCCTGCAGATTCGGGAGAAAACGACGGCGGGACTTGTTATTGGCGTGGCTGACGTTATTGCCCGTCAGCACGCCCTTGCCCGTGACCTGGCAACGGCGAGACATGGTAGCACTTTCCTCGATGCTGGATGACGCAGGACAGCGAGGCCCGGCGCGTTCCGTAAATCAGGCGCGGCTTATGGCGAACGATAGGACTTTCGTCAAGCCCTCATGACCGTTTCGCCAGCCTGCACCGACCACATTCGTGCATAATAACCATTTTTGCGGAGCAATTCCAGATGAGTTCCACGCTCCACGATACGCCCGGCATCCAGAACAACGATCTGGTCTGCCTCCTGAACCGTTGAAAGACGATGGGCCACAATCACGGTCGTCCGGGACTGCGCCAACTCCTGCAATTCCTGCTGTATCGCGGCTTCCGTCCAGGTATCGAGAGCACTCGTCGCTTCATCCAGCAACAGAATTCTCGGGTCTTTAAGCAGAACGCGCGCAATGGCCACACGCTGTTTTTCACCTCCTGACAGCTTTAGTCCCCGCTCACCGACAACTGTTTCATATTTTTCTGGCAGTCCGCTGATGAAGTCATGAATCTGAGCCTTTTGCGCCGCCAGATGAACTGCCTCTTCCGGCGCGGCAGGATCTCCATAAGCGATATTTTCCCCAATCCCTGTATTGAACAGAACAGTGTCCTGCGGGACCGTACCGATGACGCGCTGAAGATCTTCCAGAGCGACATCCCGCAAATCGTGACCATCAATCCGAATTGCGCCTGACGTCGGATCATAGGCCCGTGTCAGCAGGCGCCCCATGGTAGATTTGCCAGACCCTGTGTGCCCCACGATTGCCAGAGACGTGCCTGCCGGAATTTCCAGTGAAATATCATGGAGAATTTGGCGCGCCGGATCGTAGCTGAACGAGACATGATCAAATGTGATCCTTGCAGCGCCGCCATCAGCCAATCTGACTGGAAGGTGAGCAGGCTCAGGCGCTTCAATGATTTCCGAATGTGTTCCAAGAAGCTCAAGGTAGTTTTCGAGATCGACCCGGGCATTGCGCCAACCGGCACTCACATAATTCAGCGCCCCGACAGAACTATACAAACCACGAAGATAGCTGCCGATCAGCACGAACTGCGCAACACCGATCCGATGCAGCACAATATCATGCGCTGCAAGGCCAAGAAGAGCCGTCGTTGCGCAGGCAATCAGAAGACTTCGTGCCATCTGGGAAAAACCGACTAGTCTTTTCAGCCTGATTTCCGCGTTTTTCAGAGCCTGTCTGGAGCGGTCATACCGCAGGATCTCCTGGTGACTGTTGGCAAAACTGCGGACAGTCTCGAAATTCAGCATACTGTCGACAAGCTGATACTGCGCCTGACTGTTGGCTTTATTCCGTGCCCGCCGCGCTGTCATACGCATCCGCGTGAAGACATAGGACACAGCCGCATAAACACCGATGCCGGCGACAACAATCGCGACATATCGCCAGTCAAACACACGCAGAATGACGAAAAGCGTCATTGCCAGCTCAATGGTATTGGGCAGCACGTTGAAGAGAACGAGACTGAGCAATGTTCCGACAGCGTCGGAGCCACGATCAAGAGTTCTCGTGAGCGCTCCGGTCTGGCGATCCAGATGAAATCGCACGCTCAGGGCATGGAGATGCTCAAGCCCGACCAGCGCCACCCGACGCTGAAGGTCGGCCTCAAGGGGGGCAATCAGCATTTCGCGCAATGGAGTGGAAATGCCGGCAACGACACGAATGACCGTGTATTGCGCGATCAGCCAGACAGGAATCGCAAGAAGTGCCTGATGCTCCGAAAGGGCAGCCACCATGCGACTGAAGACCCAGGGGGTTGCGACAGTCGTTCCACTTTCAACAAGGAGGAGAACCAGCGCCACACCGACCCAGAAGAAGGTGCGAGCAGGATTTTCTGGGCGGATTTTCTGCCAGAGCTGCCCCAGTGGCAACATTTCCGGCGTCGAATCGTATTTCTTTGACATGCCGGACTATGAGAAAGACAGGCTTCGCTTTGCAATCTCTCCTGCGCATGCGAAACTTTCCATTGTGTTTGATAAATCCATATCCTCGTCCCTTTCTCATTTTCTTCGCCATATCGAGGCCTGCAATAGCGCCCGTCTGCCAGGAAACAGGTTTCCGTTTTTCTGCGCACAGGAGCAGATCGGGTGGATCTCCCCTGAAATTGCAGATTGTCTGGAGGCATCCGGTCTGAAAGGTCAGACTGGCTTTGGAGTTGCCTCGGGACAGGAGCTTTTTCCCCTTTCCCAGAGATTGGCCGAACAGGGCATTTATGCTTCCCACGACGAGCCGTTTGACGTGAGAAACGACCTTGGCATTGTCGTTGGTCAGGTGGATCGGGGCGCTATTCCGGTTCTGGGCATTGCTGCCGAAGGTGTGCATCTGAATGGTCTGGTCGAAGATCCTTCAGGTCCCATGCTGTGGATTGCCCGGAGGAGCATGACCAAGCGACTGGACCCAGGGAAGCTGGATCATCTTGTGGCCGGCGGCATGAGTGCAGGTCTGGATCCCCGCACAACAGTCATTAAGGAAGCCAAGGAAGAGGCTGGAATTCCTGAAACCCTCGCACGCCATGCCAAGGCGGTCAGCCGCCTTCAATACGCCATGGAGCGTCCTGAGGGGCTTAGGCGAGATATTCTGCATTGCTACGACCTGCTGCTGCCTCAGGATTTTACCCCTATTGCGGAAGACGGCGAAGTCGAGAGCTTCCATCTGCTTCCGCTAACGGAAGTTTTTGCACGCGTTCGGGACACGGATGATTTCAAGTTCAACGTCAATCTTGTTCTGATTGACCTTTTCATCAGACGTGGACTTTTCACGCCCGGTGAGAGCCTCATTCTTCAAAATGCTCTGACACGAAAAACATCATGAGAAACCTTGGCCTTGCCACCCTTTTGCTCACCCTTCCTCTTCTGGGAGGATGCGTTGTGCCCGTGAGCGTTACGCCTGATCTCTGCCGAGAAATGCGTGCTCAGGATACTTTGCAGATCCGGATGATGTTCGGGCAGACCCGTCCAGGTGGCCTACCGATCACAGATAGCGAATGGCAGGATTTCGTGGCGAAAGAGATCACGCCACGTTTTCCGAGCGGTCTGACCGTTTTCAATGCTGACGGTCAGTGGATGAACACTGTCACGCATATTGTTGCCCGAGAGCCGTCCCGTATTCTCTGGGTCGTTGTCCCGGCTGATAAGAACCTGCAACATAATCTTCGTGCAATTCAGGCTGCTTACCGGCAACAATTCTCTCAACAGGCCGTTGGGCTCACCATTCAATCCGGATGCTCTCTGTTCAACTGACAGTCATAGTGTTTTCCGGAGCCTGCAGGTCAGACCTGTCTGACGCAGGTAGCCATCGCTATCTTTTCTGCAGGCTTCCATTTTCAGGATCCCCATGATCGACCAGCTCCCTCCTCGCTCCCCTGAAGCCATCCCGGTAGAAGCGTCTGACTCCACCGGAACCATCCAGCGGCGGGCTCGCGGATTTCTGGCGCTCTTTTTTGTCGCTATCGGTCTCTACACGCTCAAGAGCTTTCTGCCGGCTCTGCTATGGGGTTGCGTTTTCGCCATTTCGCTTTGGCCTCTATATCAACGGGCCGAGCGACGTTTTGGCCGAAGCGACTGGCTTCCAATGATCTTCACCCTCGTCGTAGCGCTGATTTTCCTCGTGCCCGTCTCGCTCGTGGGGGTGAAGCTTGCTGACGAAATCAGAAGTGCCCTCGAATGGATTGATGACGTCCGCAATAATGGCATCCCGATGCCTGAATGGGTTCCGCATCTTCCGTTCATTGCGTCTCAGGCCACGACCTGGTGGCAGAACCACATGACAAGCCCGCAGCGCCTGTCACACCTGCTTCATTCCGTCGATGTTGGGCATGGTATGCAGATGACGAAGCAGGTCGGCTCACAGGTTGCCCGCCGCGGGACGCTCTTCGCGTTCTCTCTGCTGACGCTGTTCTTCCTGCTCAAGGATGGCGACTACGTTATTCGCAAGGGTCTTGTGGGCTCCCACCGTCTATTCGGGGCGCAAGGAGAAAGTCTGGCCAAACAGATGATCTCTTCCGTCCATGGAACGCTTGCAGGACTGGTCCTGGTGGGACTGGGAGAAGGCGCCATTATGGGTATGGCCTACATGCTGACAGGTGCACCACAGCCGCTTCTGTTTGCCATGCTGACGGCAGTGGCAGCGATGATCCCGTTTCTGGCTTGGCCTACTGTGGGTCTGGTGGCCCTGTTACTCCTCGCCAAGAGCAGCATGATTGGCGCAATCGTCGTCATGGCTCTGGGATCCGTCGTGATCTTTGTGGCGGATCACTTCGTTCGCCCTGTTCTGATTGGAGGTAGCACCAAGATGCCTTTCCTATGGGTTCTGCTCGGCATTCTTGGAGGAGCAGAAACCTGGGGCCTTCTGGGCCTATTCCTTGGACCGGCGATCATGGCCGCACTACATCTGCTGTGGACGCTCTGGACCGAAGAGCGCACAGACGGAAAAAAGGCCTCTTAGGCCTTTTACCAAACCAAATTTTTTGGAAATTACCGCAGGACTGGTCGGGCAGGCGGGATTCGAACCCACGACCCCCAGTCCCCCAGACTGGTGCGCTACCAGGCTGCGCTACTGCCCGTTTGTCCTGCGGTTGCGGTGGTTTAGCAGCGTAACGCCATCACCGCAAGGGCATCTGATTCAGACTGGGAGAAGATTTCTCAGAAGCTGAAGTTCTTCGAGAATTTCCTTTAGTTCAGCGCGCAGAAATTCATTCTCTGCATCAAGATGTTTTACAGACGCACAGAGATGCTGATTCGCATCCTGAAGCGCCAGCACCTCTTCCGTATCACGAATTGAAAACAGCTCGGCTTCGGCTTCGGCTTCGGCTTCGGCTTCGGCTTCGGCTTC
>NZ_BANH01000001.1 GCF_000964465.1 Gluconobacter thailandicus F149-1 = NBRC 100600
CCCCTGCCGTTCACGGCGGGTACAGTTGCCGCCGCACCGACAGACGAACAGCTTCACCACTATTATGACAACCATCCGCAGGATTTCCGCACCACGGAATACCGTCATGCCAAGATGGTCGTCATGACGGCAGACAGCGTCGCCAAGACAATCGAAGTTCCGGACGACGTTTTGCACAAGCTGTATGATTTCCAGGCCCGCACCTACAACGTTCCTGAAACACGGACACTTCAGGTTCTGACCTTCCAGGACGAGGCAAAAGCCAACGCAGCCGCAACAGCATGGCGCAACACGAACGCGTGGGACACTATCCAGAAGGCCTCTCCGGACGCCGCAGCCGTTGCTCTTCCGCATGTACGCCAGAGCGACATCCCGAACCCGGAACTCGCCAAGCTGGCTTTTGCTGCACCCGCCAATCAGATCAGCGGCCCGACGAAGACGGCAGCTGGCTGGGTGGTGTTCAACATCATGGATGTTGTCGCACCGCATCAGACAAGCTTCGAGCAGGCCAAGAACGATCTGCGCGATCAGGTTCAGAAGCAGGAAGCCTCACAGGCCCTGCAGGCTCGACTCACGCAGTTTCAGGACGCGATTGCGGGCTCGACAACACTTGAAAAAATTCCGTCCAATCTTGGTGCGGTGCCGGCAGCAGGCTCCCTTGATGCCCATGGCATGACTCAGGACGGCATACCTGCTCCGATCCCGGGCGATGCAGGCCTGCGCCAGTCTATCATTCAGCATATCTTTTCCCAGAAAAAGGATGCACAACCGGTCGTTGTGAATGGTCCGGACGGATCTGCCTTTGCGGTTGCCGTTGACGAAATTCACCCTGGCACCCTGCGCCCCTTCACGGAAGTGCGCGATCAGGTCGTTCAGGCCTGGACCGCAGACCAGCAACGCCATGCCGCCGACGCACGCGTCACAGCCCTGTTCACGGAAGCGAAAAAGAGCACTCTGGCCAAGGCTCTGGAAAACCAGCCGGAATCCGCCAATCTGCGCAAGGATGTTGCCGTTTCCCGCATCCATCCCGACCAGTCCCTGCCGCAGAACGTCCTGCGGGCTGCCTTTGGCCTGAAGGTCGGCACCACAGGCATGTATGAAGGTCCGGATGCTTTCTGGCTGGTCAACGTGACCGCGCAGAAGCCAGGCGATGCCGGGGATAGTCAATCCCTGCGCCACGATCTGGACGCTCAGTATGTTCAGTCCCTCCAGGCTGACATTCCGATGGCTCTGGACGCAGCGCTGGAAAAGACCGTTCCCGTCTCACACATGAACATGAACCTGTTCAATCAGGTTGTCGCCTCGACATCTCCGGCGGCCGCTAACGGAGCGCAGTGATGCCAATTGTTCACAGTATTGAAGCCGCTGACCTCCTGACCCCGGTCTCAGCCTATCTGCGCCTGTCCCGTCTTTCCGATGATCCTTACAGGATGCTGCTGGAAAGCGTGGAAGGCGGAGCGGCGAGGGGGCGGTATTCCGTCATCGCCCTTCTGCCTGATCTGGTCTGGAAGTGCCGGAACGGGGAAGTGACCCTTGATGGAACGCCACTTCAGGGCAAACCACTGGACACGCTGAAGGACATCATCGACCAAAGCCAGATGAACCTTCCGGTTGATATGCCGCCAATGATCGGCGGTGTGTTCGGCGTGCTGGGCTACGATATGGTCCGCCAGATGGAGTTCCTACCGAACGCCCCGGTCAATGACGTGGATCTGCCGGAAGGCATCATGATCCGTCCTCAACTCTTTGCCGTATTTGATTCGGTCCGTGATGAGTTGACGCTGGCTGTGCCGGTCCGCGGCGCCATGACGACGGCAGAAGCTCATGCCCTGCTGGATCGGGCACGGGCTGCGCTGGCTGCGCCTCTGGAAGATGCGACGGAAACTCTGCCTGCCGACACCGAGCTCGCTCCCCCATCCTCCAACATGACGCAGGAACAGTTCGAGGCGAATGTCAGAACCGCACAGGATTACATCGCGGCCGGAGATGCGTTCCAGATCGTCCCAAGTCAGCGATTCACAACACCATTCCCGCTGTCTCCGCTTGCGCTGTACCGGAGCCTGCGTCGCATCAACCCGGCGCCGTTCCTGTTCCTGATGGAGCTGGAAGATTACGCACTGGTTGGGTCTTCACCGGAAATTCTGGTCCGTCTCCGGGCAGGGGAAGTCACGGTTCGCCCCCTCGCTGGCACCCGTCCTCGCGGCAACGACCGGGCGCATGATCTGGAGCTTGAGAAAGAATTGCTCGCGGATCAGAAGGAACTCGCCGAGCATCTCATGCTCATTGATCTGGGACGGAATGATGTAGGCCGTGTCTCGGAACTGGGGACGGTGCAGGTTCCTGATCAGTTCGTAATCGAGCGCTACAGCCACGTCATGCACATTTCCTCGACGGTTACAGGACAGATCAAGGCTGGAAAAACCGCCATGGACGCGCTCGTTGCTGCATTCCCGGCCGGAACCCTAACAGGCGCGCCAAAAATCCGTGCCATGGAAATTATTGATGAGCTGGAGCCGACCCGCCGCGGACCGTACTCCGGCTGCGTCGGATATTTCGGTGCGGATGGAGAAATGGATACCTGCATCGGGCTTCGAATGGCCGTTCTGAAGAATGGTCAGATGTATGTTCAGGCAGGCTGTGGCGTTGTCGCGGACAGTGATCCGAACTCGGAATTCCGCGAAACGCAGGCGAAGGCGAGAGCACTTTTCCGGGCTGCGGAAGTCGCTGTCTCCAACGCTGCAAAATCCTGAAACAATGTTGCATTTGACGTAACGAAACGTGAAGGCCATCCTGTTGCCATGATCCTGCTCATCGACAACTACGACAGCTTCACATTCAACATCGTGCATCATCTGGGTGCACTGGGTGTTGAGTGTGACGTACGGCGCAATGATGCCCTGAGTGTCGAGGAGGCTCTTGCTCTCAAGCCCTCCGCCATTGTGATTTCCCCTGGCCCCTGCGCACCCGATGGTGCAGGGATCTGCTGTGATTTGATCCGGGAAGCCGCGGGGAAAGTACCAGTCTTCGGTGTCTGCCTCGGCCATCAGGCGATCGGACAAGTTTTTGGCGCGAAAGTCGTCCGTGCCCCTGTTCCGATGCACGGCAAGATCAGCGCGGTTGACCATGACGGCACGGGCGTTTTCGCAGGTCTCCCCAACCCTGTGAACGTTGTGCGCTATCATAGCCTGACGCTGGAGCCGGCGAGCATTCCGCCAGAACTGATCGTCAATGCGTCCACGAAGGACGGTATTATCATGGGCGTCCGCCACCGGGACCACGATGTGCATGGCGTTCAGTTCCACCCGGAAAGCATCGCCTCGACAGCGGGCCGCGAACTGCTCGCGAATTTCCTGACGATCGCTGGCATTCCGCATAAAGCCGTAGAGACGGCATGACGGCAGAAGCTGACTTTTCGGCCCTTCTGCGCCGCGTTGCTGATGGTGCCGTTCTGACTGCCGACGATGCCGAGAAAGCATTTTCGGCTATCATGGCAGGAGATGTGGAGCCTGCCCAACTCGCGGCCTTTCTCACGGCGCTCAAGATGCGCGGTGAAGCTGCTGATGAATTGACAGGGGCGGTGCAGGCCGTCCGCCGCTACATGACGGTTCTGCCAGATGTTCCGGCAGATACGCTGGACGTCTGTGGAACGGGCGGGGACGGCCTTGGCACACTCAATGTTTCGACCGCCGTTGCTTTCGTTCTGGCGGGACTGGGCGTTTCAGTCGCCAAACATGGCAACCGCGCACTTTCTTCTCGGTCTGGCGCGACCGATGTTCTGGAAAAGCTTGGTGTTCCGCCGATCGACGATCCTGCCTTCCAGAGCGAGCAGTTGCGGGACAATCACCTGGCGTTCCTTGCAGCACCGTTCCATCACCCAGCCATGCGTCACGCAGCTCCCGTCCGTAAAGCCTTGGGATTCCGAACGCTTTTCAATCTGCTTGGACCTCTTTGCAATCCAGCTCAGGTTCAACGTCAGCTTATTGGTGTTTTTGACGTTCGGTGGTGTGAGCCGGTCGCCCGGACCCTTGGCAGCCTTGGCAGCACGCATGTCTGGGCCATTCATGGTACGACGGACGAGGGCGGTAGCGATGAACTTACACTAGCTGGCCCTGCTGAAATCGTAAGCCTTGAAAATGGAACGATCAGCCGGTTGTCCTTCGACCCTGATATGGCAGGCGTTACGTCAGCTCCCATTTCTGCCATCCGTGGCGGAGATTCCGATGCGAACGCACAGGCTTTGACCGCGCTTCTTGATGGAGCACGCGGACCTTACCGTGATACCGTTCTTTTGAATTCCGCAGCCGCGCTTCATGTGGCTGGACGCGGGAATGTCGTGCATAATGGCACGATTGACGCTGAGGCGTTCCGTAACAATATGGCACTGGCAGCCCGTTCCATTGACGATGGGCACGCACGCATGGCTCTGACACGGGCGCGTAACGCCATGGCCTCCCTTACCAAGACAAACGCAGGACTATCATGACCTTCATGCATCAGCGACCAGCGATGACCTATGCACCTGAAGGGGTAGAGCAGTTTCCTGACCCGGAAGTTCCGGAAACGACCACGCCGCCCATCAAGGACCCTTCCGTCGAAACAACGGACCGGAGCGACGTTCTGGCCCGTATCTGCGCCCGCACCCGCGTGGACGTGGAGCAGCGATCCCAGATCATGTCGCTCAAGGACATTACGCTCCGGGCCCGTGAAGTCACGACGCCAACACGCGGCTTCGGGCAGGCTCTTCAGCATCTGACCGCGGACCGGCAGGTCGGGCTGATTGCCGAGATCAAAAAAGCCTCTCCGTCAGCAGGCGTCCTCCGCCCGACATATGATCCTGTTGGTATTGCCCAGGCCTATCAGGCAGCAGGTGCGACCTGCCTGTCCGTTCTGACGGAAGGGTCGTGTTTCCATGGCAGCACGGATGATATTCGTGCTGTTCGCGAAGCCTGCAGCCTGCCAATCCTACGCAAGGACTTCATTCTGGAGCCATGGCAGGTTCATGAAAGCCGCCTGATCGGTGCGGATTGCATTCTGCTCATCATGGCCGCTCTCACGGAAACCCAAGCGTCCGAACTCATCGGTATCGCCCGTGGTCTGGACATGGATGTCCTTGTAGAAGTTCACGACGCCGACGAGCTGAATCGCGCGCTGGCTCTTGATACGTCGCTGATCGGCATCAACAACCGCAATCTTCGCACTTTGAAGACGGACATCCAGACCACTTTGAATCTGGCGCCGATGGTTCCACCAGACCGCCTTGTTGTCTCCGAAAGTGGCATCAAGACGCAGGACGACATGTTGAAGGTCGGTGAAGTTGGTGCAAGCGCCGTCCTCGTCGGTGAGAGTTTGCTTCGTGAAGATGATCCAGGAGCGGCGGCTCGCCGTCTCCTGGGCTTCAACTGACATTGGCTCCTGTTGAAGAGGTCGCCTGCGTGCATCTCTTCAACAGGCCGTTTTCTATCAAGCTTCCGGACCCTGCTTTTCCTTTCGGAAATGTAACTGGGGTCACTCTGGTCTTCCAGGCCGAGTATCGGTAAGAGCTTCCCCAGATTTGTGCATTTCCAGGAGACCGCCATGGACGAGACAACGTCCGCTTCCAACCGGAGCAACGGTCCGGCCCTTTCGCCGGAGACAATGAAGCGTGCCTACAAGGACATGCTGCTGGTCCGACGTTTTGAGGAAAAGGCCGGGCAGCTCTACGGAATGGGGCTCATCGGAGGCTTCTGCCATCTGTATATCGGGCAGGAAGCCGTTGTGGTCGGCATCGGCCTGAACATGAAGCAGGGCGACAAATCTATCACCTCATACCGTGATCATGGTCAGATGCTGGTTGCTGGCATGACGGCCCGCGGCGTAATGGCTGAACTGACGGGACGCTCCGGTGGCTATTCCCGCGGTAAGGGCGGCTCAATGCACATGTTCTCTCGTGAGAAAGAGTTCTACGGTGGCCATGGTATCGTGGGCGCGCAGGTTGCGCTCGGTACAGGGCTGGCCTTTGCCAACCATTATCGCGGTACGGATGAAGTCTCGATCGTCTATTTTGGCGAAGGTGCTTCTGCACAGGGACAGGTCTACGAGAGCTTCAATCTCGCCGCCCTGCACAAACTTCCCTGCATTTATGTGATCGAGAACAACCGTTACGGCATGGGCACATCCATCGAGCGCGCATCTGCGTCCAAGGATCTGTCCCGCAATGCAGAGCCTTGGGGTATCCCGAGCCGCAAGGTTGATGGCATGGATGTATTTGCTGTGCACCAGGCTGCACAGGAGGCCATGGAGCATTGCCGCGCGGGCAAGGGACCATTCCTTCTGGAAATGGAAACCTACCGCTACCGTGGACACTCCATGTCCGATCCCGCCAAGTACCGTCAGCGGACCGAAGTCGAAGAAATGCGCCGGACGCGTGACCCTATCGAAAGCCTGAAGGCGGAAATGCTGCGCAACGGCATTGAAGAAGAAGCTTTCAAAGCTATTGAATCTGAAGTGAAAGCTGTCGTGGCGGACGCTGCTGAATTTGCACAGACTTGCCCGGAGCCGGATGCATCCGAACTCTGGACTGACATTCTGGTGGAGGCCTGAGTTCCATGGCATCTCTGATTCTGATGCCGGCCCTGTCGCCGACCATGACCGAAGGTACGATTGCGCGCTGGCTCCGTCAGCCGGGCGAGACCGTAAAGTCCGGCGACGTGATCGCCGAAATCGAGACCGACAAAGCCACGATGGAAGTCGAGGCTGTTGAAGACGGCGTATTAGGCAAGGTTCTGGTTCCCGAAGGCAGCGAAAGCGTTGCCGTCAACACACCTATCGCCGTTCTGCTTGAAGAGGGTGAGGATGCGGATGCCGCAGAGAGCGTAACACGTTCCGCTGACCCGGCTGCTGACGCACCAGTCGCAATTGAAACCCCATCCGCTCCTGCGATCGTTGAGGCTCCCGCCATCAAGCAGGCAGAAGAAGAAAAAGACTGGGGCGAGACAAAAAACATCACCGTTCGTGAAGCACTGCGCGATGCAATGGCTGCAGAACTCCGGCGTGATGAAGACGTGTTCCTGATGGGCGAAGAAGTCGCCCAGTATCAGGGTGCTTACAAGATCAGCCAGGGCCTGCTGGACGAATTTGGTGAAAAGCGCGTCATCGACATGCCCATCACCGAGCATGGTTTTACCGGCATGGCAGTCGGCGCAGCCCTGACGGGACTGAAGCCGATCGTTGAGTTCATGACCATGAACTTCTCCCTGCAAGCCATTGACCATATTATTAATTCCGCAGCCAAGACACTTTACATGTCTGGCGGCCAGATGGGCTGTCCGATCGTGTTCCGCGGCCCTAATGGCGCAGCAGCCCGTGTTGGTGCTCAACACTCTCAGTGCTTTGCAAGCTGGTATGCCCATATCCCAGGCCTGAAGGTAGTCGCTCCGTGGTCTGCTGCTGATGCGAAGGGTCTGTTGCGCGCGGCTATTCGTGATCCGAACCCGGTTGTGGTGCTGGAAAACGAGATCCTGTACGGCCAGAAATTCCCATGCCCTACGGATGAAGACTTCATCCTGCCGATCGGGAAAGCCAAAATCGAGCGTGAAGGCAAAGACGTAACCCTGGTGGCGTTCTCCATCATGGTAGGCGTGGCTCTGGATGCTGCGGCCAAGCTGGCCGAGGAAGGTATTGACGCCGAAGTCATCAACCTGCGCACCCTGCGCCCGCTGGATACCGAGACCATCATCAAGAGCGTCAAGAAGACGAACCGGATTGTGTCCGTTGAGGAAGGCTGGCCTGTTGCAGGTATCGGTGCAGAAATCTGCACGGTTGCCGTTGAGCAGGCGTTCGACTGGCTGGATGCCCCCCCGGCACGTGTATGCGGTCTTGACCTGCCGCTGCCTTACGCATCCAATCTTGAAAAACTGGCACTTCCGAAACCCGAATGGGTTGTGGAAGCAGTCCGCAAGCAGTTCGGGGACTGACCGACAATGGCAACCGATATCCTGATGCCGGCTCTGTCGCCGACAATGACCGAGGGCAAACTGGCCCGCTGGCTCAAAAATGAAGGCGATACAGTTTCAGCCGGTGATGTGATCGCCGAAATCGAGACCGACAAGGCCACGATGGAAGTCGAAGCGGTGGACGAGGGCATACTCGGCCGCATTCTTGTTCAGGAAGGCGCGGAAGGCGTTGCGGTTAACACGCCAATCGCCATCCTTGTAGAGGAAGGCGAAGAGGTGCCAGTAGCGTCTTCCGGGCAGACGTCTGCTATCGCGGCTTCGGCCGCTGAGCCTGTTGCTGCTGCAAGTGCACCTGCGCCAAGCGCCAAAGCCGCCTCGAAAGAGGAGAGCAGTGAGCGTATTTTTGTCTCGCCGCTGGCAAAGCGTATGGCCAAAGAGCGGGGCATCGCTCTTGGCTCTCTGAACGGAACAGGCCCGAATGGCCGTATTCTGAAACGGGACGTTGAGAAGGGCGGTAACGCTGCTCCAGCCGCACCGAAAGCTGCACCTGTAACGCCGGTTGCCGTTGAAGGTGACGTAAAGCGCGTTCCGAATTCCACGATGCGCAAGGTCATTGCGCGGCGTTTGACGGAATCGAAGACGCAGGTTCCGCATTTCTATGTCTCAGTGGACATCGAACTTGATGCTCTGCTCGCACTTCGCTCAAAGCTGAATGCGACCGCCGAGGAGAACAGCTTCAAGCTCTCGGTCAATGACATGATGATCAAGGCTGTCGGGCTGGCACTGAAAAAGGTACCGGGTCTGAACGTTCAGTTCACGGATTCCGAGACGCTGCATTTCGAGAATGTGGACATCTCAATGGCTGTATCCATCCCGGATGGCCTGATCACGCCGATCATCCGGAATGCGGACCAGAAGTCCCTGCGCGAAATCAGCCGTGAAGCCAAGGATCTGGCCAAGCGTGCGCGTGCGGGCAAGCTGAAGCCGGAAGAATTCCAGGGCGGTACGTTCTCCATTTCGAATATGGGAATGTTTGGCGTCCGGGATTTTGCCGCGATCATCAATCCGCCGCAGGCCGGAATTCTGGCCATTGCGTCCGGAGAGAAACGTGCCGTGGTTCGGGGAGACCAGCTTGCAATTGCAACTGTCATGACCGCGACACTTTCTGTTGATCATCGTGCCGTTGATGGCGCACTTGGGGCACAGTGGCTGAATGCCCTGCGCGATATCGTACAGAACCCTTACACTCTGGTGGTCTGATCCATGTCCGATACTTTCGATCTGATCGTTGTTGGTGGCGGTCCTGGCGGCTACGTTGCAGCGCTTCGGGCCAGCCAGCTTGGCATGAGCGTTGCCATCGTGGAGAGCACGCATTTTGGTGGCGTCTGCCTCAACTGGGGCTGTATCCCGACCAAAGCGCTGCTGCGCTCCTCCGAAATTCATCATCTTTTGCATGATCTGAATACATTCGGCTTCTCGGCCGAGAACGTGTCCTTCGATCTGACCAAGATTGTGGCCAGATCCCGTGGCATTGCCCGCCGCATGGGCGGCGGCATTGCCCATCTGCTCAAGAAGGCCAAGGTCACGACCTTTGACGGTCGGGCGAAACTGGCTGGCCGGGCAGGGGAAGCCCACAAGGTTTCCATCACCAAGGATGGTGCCGAAGTGGCGGTCATCAAGTCGCCTAACGTCATTCTTGCTACCGGTGCACGCGGCCGTCAGCTTCCGGGTCTGGAGACAGATGGCAAGCTGATCTGGGGGGCACGCGAAGCGATGACCCCAACCGAACTGCCGAAGCGCCTGCTGGTCATCGGTTCTGGTGCCATCGGTATCGAATTTGCGTCCTTCTATCGCAACATGGGCAGCGAAGTAACGATTGCCGAAGTGGCGGACCGCATCCTGATCGCTGAAGATCCGGAAATCAGTGCAGCGGCCCGCAAGGCCTTCGAAAAGCAGGGGATGAAGATCATCACCGGTGCGAAGGTTGGCCCGCTTCAGAAGGGTGAAAACGAGGTTTCCACCACCATTGAAAGTGCGTCCGGTACGATCGATCTGACTGTGGACCGCGTGATCTGCGCTGTCGGCATTGTCGGAAACGTTGAAGATCTCGGTCTGGAAGGGACCAAGGTTCAGGTTGATCGCACCCATATAGTTACGGATGGCTTCTGCCGCACGGCAGAACCAGGTATCTACGCTATCGGTGACGTTGCGGGCGCTCCATGGCTGGCCCATAAGGCAAGTCACGAGGGCATTCTCTGCGTTGAAAAGATTGCTGGTCGTTCGCCGCAGCCTCTTCATGCACTGAACATTCCGGGCTGCACCTACTCCCGTCCGCAGATCGCTTCGGTTGGTCTGAGCGAGGAAAAGGCTATCGCTGCGGGGCACAAGGTTCGTGTTGGACGCTTCCCATTCATTGCCAACGGCAAAGCCGTGGCGATGGGTGAGACGGAAGGCATGGTCAAGACCGTGTTTGATGCCACAACCGGGGAGTTGCTGGGTGCTCACATGATCGGCGCGGAAGTTACGGAAATGATTCAGGGCTATGTCATTGCCCGGACAGGTGAACTGACGGAAGCAGAACTGATCGAGACGGTTTTCCCGCATCCGACAATTTCCGAGACGATGCATGAAGCGACTCTGGCGGCCTTCGACGGTCCGCTCCATATCTGAGCACCATGTCCCAGCGCATCACCATAGATCATCGTGAGATGTCCGCTCTCCGCCACCCGGAGAAGGCACATCGTCCCGACAACCCGATCCAGCGCAAACCATCCTGGATTCGGGTAAAGGCGCCCAATCATCCCGTGTATCATGAGACACGGGCGCTGATGCGGGAGGCCAATCTGGTCACGGTCTGCGAGGAAGCAGCCTGCCCGAATATCGGGGAGTGCTGGTCCCAGCGTCACGCGACAATGATGATCATGGGCGAAATCTGCACACGGGCCTGTTCTTTCTGCAACGTGACCACTGGCCTGCCAAAAGCCCTGGATGCAGATGAACCACGACGCGTGGGAGAAGCCGTAGCAAAGCTCGGCCTCAAACATGTTGTCATCACATCTGTTGACCGTGATGACCTTGCGGATGGCGGAGCACGCCATTTCGCACAGGTCATTCAGGCCATACGATCAGCGTCTCCGGAAACGACCATCGAGATCCTGACGCCTGATTTTCTTCGGAAACCGGGTGCACTTGAGATCGTGGTTGAAGCACGGCCAGACGTTTTCAATCACAATATCGAGACCGTGCCCCGTCTCTATCCCACAATCCGTCCCGGTGCGCGATACTATCAGTCATTGCGTCTACTGGACGGTGTGAAGAGGCTCGATCCATCCATTTTCACCAAGTCTGGCCTAATGCTTGGCCTGGGTGAAGAGAAGTTGGAAGTATGGCAGGTCATGGATGATTTCAGGGTCGCCGACGTCGATTTTCTGACGTTGGGACAGTACCTTCAGCCGAGCGTGAAGCATGCGGCGGTCGAAAAGTTTGTTACCCCTGAAGAGTTTGACGGCTATGCTGGTGCTGCCCGTTCAAAAGGATTTCTTCAGGTCAGCGCAAGCCCTCTGACACGATCCTCCTATCACGCGGACAGCGATTTCGCGAAGCTCCAGGCTGCGCGGACCAGCCGTCTGAAAGAAAGTCTCTGATGCCGACACATGCCGAGCAACGGTTGATCGCTTATACGCCGGAACAGCTTTTTGATCTGGTAGCAGATGTGGAGAAATATCCGCAGTTCCTGCCATGGTGTGTCAAGGCGACCATCAAGTCCCAGACAGAGCAGGAACTTGTGGCAGAATTGACCATTGGGTTCGGTCCTTTTCGGGAAACCTTCACCAGCCGTGTCACACTTGAGCGTCCATCACGCATTAGAGTGCGCTACGAGAAGGGGCCTTTTCGGTATCTGAACAATGTCTGGACGTTCACGCCGGATCCGCGGGGTTGCCTTGTAGATTTCTTCGTGGACTTCGAGTTTCGATCCCGTCTGCTGCAAAATGCAATGGGTGTGGTGTTCAATGAGGGTGTTCGCCTGATGGTCTCCGCTTTCATCAAGCGGGCCCGGGACATTTATGGCGTGCAGACTGCTCAGAAGCCGTACACCCCAACCCGGATTATCCTGATCGAAAGATAAATTTCGTAATATGTTATGAACCATTCGGCGTACGGACCGTTTCAGGCCCAACCACCGAATGGTGTTATGAAAGGATTACGCAATGAAGAAGCTTTCCTTCGGCGCATTTGCCCTCTCGGCTCTGATCGCTGCTGCATCTCCCGCCCTGGCGGCAGACCATCATGGGCATCATCATCACAAGAAGTCTGGTGAACACGCCCAGAAGTCTGATGAAGCTTCTGCCACGGATGCGCTGAACGCCCGTTCTCTTCAGCAGGCCCAGACCCCGGTTCAGGCACAGGCTCCAGCAGCCCCGATGCCAGTTGCAACAGCTCCGACATCCGCTGCTGTTCCGACGGCACCTGTTCCGCCAGCCCCTCCGGCATCCACAATGCCAGCGACGGCACCAAACGACGGCCAATAAGCTCTCAGTCTCTTGGCCAAATAAAAAAGCCCCTGCCAATCAGCAGGGGCTTTTTTCGTTTCAAACTTTCAGGATCATCTCCAGAGCGTGCCTGACTGTTGCATTTCGCACGTCAGACCTGCCCCCTGGAAAGACATGCCGCTCTGTACGGCTTGCACCCTGAAAAACTGATATTCCAAAACAGACCGTCCCGACTGGTTTGCCAGCCGTCCCCCCATCAGGGCCCGCTATTCCGGTAACTGCTATGGCGATTGTCGCATCCGCTGCGTGCCATAATGCTCCCTCAGCCATGGCTTGCGCGGTCTCTTCACTGACAGCCCCACAACCGGCCAGGATCTCTTCAGAGACGCCAGCAGCGCTCATCTTCAGGGCATTGGAATAGGTGATTAGGCCGCCTTCAATGACATTCGATGAGCCCGGAATGTCTGTCAGCGCGGCGCAGATCATCCCGCCTGTGCAACTCTCAACCGTGATGAGACGCATGCCCCGGTCAGAAAGATGCTTCAGCACTTTTTCCGACAGTGTTCGGAAATCAGTTCCTGACATTGGCTGCACTCACGCGATAGACCATCATATTGGCTTCAATATTTTCGATATACATTCGCGTTTCCCGATAAGGCAGGCGTTCAATCCAGTCCAGTAGTCCGTCTTTCGTCATCGGATTCGCGGGAGGGTTGGCTTTAAGCCAGAGGTCAACTCTATGCGGACCGGCATTATAGGCGGCCAAGGCGTATGGAATGGTATTTTCGAACCGCTCCAGAAGCTGAGACACATAGGCATTCCCAACAGTCAGATTGATATGCGGATCAAGCAAAGCGGCAGCCGAGACGTTCATGCTACCCATATGTGCACGACGGACAACATCCTTTGCCGCAGCGGGCAAAATTTGTAGCAATCCAACCGCATGCGCACTGCTGATCGCAGCTGGATCAAATCCACTTTCCTGCCGAATAACAGCAGGAAGAAGGCCGTCCGGCACGGTAGATGCCTCAGGCCAGGGATCTGGGAACCCCTGAGGATAAAGTGCTACACCTTTTCGGGACAAAGCATGTGCTGCGAAGACTTCAGCCGCAGGAACATTCAGGTATCCCCCCAGATCAGCCACAGCTTTCTGACCTTCCGCAGAAGGATTGGCGATTTGAAGCAAAAGAAGAAAGTCCTTTGCGTGCTCCAGATCACCGGACTGAGCAAGGTCTGTGGCGGCTTCGACAAGATCCTGACGTTGCAAGGTGCCGGTTGAAAGAGACGGAAGACCCTGCAGGTCCTTTTGAAGAGCATGATCGAAATCTGGTGAAGACGCGCCAGAGACAAGAAAAGACTGTTCTCCGGTCAGCGCTGCCTGAGCAAGTTGACCATGAAAAGTCGTGGGAAAGCGTATTGCCTGCTGGAAGGCAGCCTGTGCACCACTTGCATCGCCCGCAGCCTGACGGGAACGCCCGACCCAGTAGCAGCCACGCGCCTGCATGGAGAGGGACGTCGCCTGCTGTAACGGGACAAAAAACTGTTCGGCTTTCTGGGGATTATCAAGCAGCCGCAAAGCAATGAAGCCAGACAGGTTCTGTGCTTCCTGACGATCAATCTCGGTGAGGGGGAGCGTCATATCCTGAGCAAGTGCGTAGGCGTCTTGCACGCGGCCCGCCAGAAGAAAGGCTCGGGCAAGACTGGCACGCTCACTCGACCAGTCGTGAGACGGTGCATTTGATTGAAGGGCATAACCCGCGGACGTCCATAGGGCCAACGCCTCATCCAGACGATCGCCACGACGCAGCGCTTTCAAACGATAGCGTATCAGCGTGGGGTCCGACCGCTCCGTAGCGGACAAGGCATTAAAAGCCATATCAGCGTCCGGAGATGCAGCGCGCTCGGCAAGTCGGGCTTCCGCCAAAGGCTGACGATCAGCGGGAAGGCGATCAATCTGCCGGCTCGCTGCCGAGATCTGACCCGAGCTTTCAAGACGCTCATATCGACGCCACTGGTCATCCGGCGTGAAGGCCGTGCCGTAGAGGCCCAGTAGCGTGGCTTCTTCCTGCGCATTACCAACCCCTGAAATCCAAAGGTTACGAGCCATTGCCGCAGCATCAGGCAGGTGATCCGCACAAGCAAGGAACGCTGAAACCATTGTCAGCGGCAATGTCGGACAGAGCTGGTCCAGCGTGCCCGAATCAGACGTGTGGGAAAGGGCGGCCTGATACCGCCACATGATTTTCGTCCGCTGCGGCCATACAGGCGTCTGGATCAGAAAGGATTCGTAGCTCTCAGCAGGAAGATTACTCGCACCGGGAGCCACCAGTTGCAACCATTGAACGAGCCTCTCCCGAACAGGTGGTGCGAGGTTCGGAGGCGGAGCTGCTGCGCCCAGACACAGGGCAACAGCAAGAAGAACGGGGCGTTTAGCTCGGCAGCACAACATGATGCCAGATTTCTCCTCCACCGCGGATGATGAGTTCTATCGCCACGGCCAGTACAACAAGCAGACCACACCACGCGATCCAGCGGTAACGGGCGAGAAGCCCCGCAATGAAAGACGCTGCAACACCCATCAGCAGCACCGAGAATGACAGACCGCCCATAAGAATCCACGGATGACCCACAGCCGCTCCCGCGACGGCCAGAACATTGTCAAGGCTCATGGAGAGATCGGCAATGATAATCTTGAGAATGGCAGGACCAAGCCGGGCAGGGGCATCAACCTCGGCTTCCCCTTGGCTATACCGCAATTCCCGGTACATCTTCCAGCACACCCACAAAAGAAGACAGCCACCGGCGAGTGTCAGTCCCACAATTGCAAGAAGGCGGGCTGCGACAAGGGCCAGAGCGATACGCAGCAGTGCTGCGAATGCGGTCCCAATAAGAATGGCCAGACGCCTCTGCTGCCCCTGAAGGCGCCGAACGGCCATCCCGATGACAACCGCGTTGTCTCCGGCGAGAGTGATATCAATGAGCGTAACCTGCGCCAGAGCGATCAGGGCATGCGTGAAGTTATCTGGGAACAAGGTTGTCATTCTTCCAAAAGGGGTCCGTGCAATCTCTTCGTATTTGGTCTAAGCAGCCTCCGTAAAGCCCCACTCGCTCCCGGAGTTCTCATGGTTCCGCGTTACAGCCGCCCCCAGATGACCGCAATCTGGTCGCCCGCCAACCGCTACCGGATCTGGTTCGAAATCGAAGCCCTGGCCTGTGAAGCCATGGCTCAGCAGGGCGCCATGCCTGCCGAATCAGCCAAAACGATCCGCGAAAAGGGAGACGCCGCAATGGCTGCGTTCTCCGATGCTGATCTGGCCCGGATTGACGAGATCGAGGCCGAAACGCGCCATGACGTGATTGCGTTCCTGACCTGGCTTGCAGAAAAGGTCGGTCCGGACAGCCGCTTCGTGCATCTGGGCATGACGTCTTCCGACGTGCTTGACACCTGCCTGTCCGTTCAGATGACACAGGCCGCCGACCTTCTGCTTGAAGATCTGGATCGCGTTCTGGACGCCCTCAAGACACGCGCCTATGAGCACAAGCTGACTGTCACGATCGGCCGCAGCCACGCCATTCATGCTGAACCGACGAGCTTTGGCCTGAAACTGGCTGGCCACTACGCTGAGTTTGCCCGTAACAAGGAGCGTCTGCTGCAGGCACGCAAGGAAATCGCCGTCTGTGCCATTTCCGGCGCCGTGGGTACCTACGCGCATATCGACCCGGCTGTTGAAGAGTATGTTGCTGACAAGCTCGGGCTTGTTGCCGAGAGCGTTTCCACGCAGGTCATCCCGCGTGACCGCCACGCTGCTTTCTTCTGCACGCTCGGCGTCATTGCAAGCGGCATTGAGCGTCTGGCCGTCGAAGTGCGTCACCTCCAGCGCTCGGAAGTCCGGGAAGCGGAAGAGTTCTTCCACAAGGGCCAGAAGGGCAGTTCCGCGATGCCGCACAAGCGGAATCCGGTTCTTTCCGAAAACCTGACCGGCCTTGCCCGTCTGATCCGCTCGCATGTCGTTCCGGCGCTTGAGAACGTGGCGCTGTGGCACGAGCGGGACATCAGCCACTCTTCCGTAGAGCGGAACATCTGCCCGGACGGAACAATCGGGCTTGATTTCGCCCTGATCCGTCTGGCTGGCATGATGGAAAAGCTGGTGATCTATCCGGATCAGATGATTGCCAACATGGAAAGCCTCGGTGGCGTGGTGCATTCCGGCGAAGTTCTGCTGGTTCTGGCCCGTGCCGGCATTTCCCGTGAAGACGCCTACCGGATTGTGCAGCGCAACGCCATGGAGACATGGACGAAGCTGGGTAAGCCGGGCTTCCGCACGTTCCGCGAAAATCTGGAGGCCGACCCGGAAGTGTCAGGTCGTGTGAGCGCAGAGGTTCTGGACCGCGCATTCGATCCGGCACAGCATCTCAAGCAGATTGATCGTATCTACAGCCGCGTTTTCGGCTAATCTGGACAAATCTGGGCGGGAATAGTTTTCCCGCACTCTCGCGGTTCCGGTTCCGTAATGCTATGGAACCGGAAAACCGTCGCTGGACCAGCCGTTTCCGCATCCCTACGAACCGGGACGGCGCAACGCAGTAAGGATTGCTCATGGCCCGCCGCCGCCAGCTTTACGAAGGCAAAGCCAAGGTTCTTTTTGAAGGACCAGAGCCCGGAACGCTCGTGCAGTATTTCAAGGATGACGCCACCGCCGGAAACGGCGCGAAAAGTGGTATCATCACCGGGAAGGGTGTGCTGAATAACCGTATCAGCGAACATCTGATGATGAAGCTGCATGACATCAACATCCCCACGCACTTCATTCGCCGTCTTAACATGCGCGAGCAGCTGATCCGGGAAGTCGAGATTATCCCGCTGGAAGTTGTCGTCCGCAACGTGGCAGCTGGCTCCATCGCCAAGCGCCTGGGCATTCCCGAGGGAACGCGCCTGCCACGCACCATCATCGAATATTATTACAAGAATGATTCCCTTGGAGACCCGATGGTCTCGGAGGAGCATATCGCCGCATTCGACTGGGCCTCTCCGCAGGATCTGGATGACATGAACACCCTTGCTCTCAGGACCAATGATTTCCTGATGGGAGTTTTCATGGGTGTCGGCATTACGCTCGTTGATTTCAAACTGGAATTCGGCCGTCTGTGGGAAGGCGAGGAGATGCGGATCATCGTCGCTGACGAGATCTCTCCGGACAACTGCCGCCTGTGGGACGCCAAAACCAGCGAGAAGATGGACAAGGACCGGTTCCGCAGGGACATGGGCCGCGTCGAGGAAGCTTATCAGGAAGTCGCACGGCGTCTCGGGATTCTTCCCGAAGCCAGCAATGGAGACCTCAAGGGTCCGGAGGCAGTACAGTGAAGATCCGCGTTTTTGTTTCCCTGAAGGACGGCGTTCTTGATCCACAGGGCAAGGCTGTTGGCCATGCGCTTGAGTCTCTTGGCTTCAAAGGTGTTGGTGAAGTCCGCGTGAACCGCGTTGTCGAGCTGGACGTTCCTGCAACGGACAAGGCCGCAGCTGTCAAGCAGGGCGAAGACATGGCCCGCGCACTGCTGGCCAACGAAGTGATCGAGGATTTCAGCGTCGAGGTGGCAGCATGAAGCTCTTCTCCGCAGCCCTTCTGGCAACCGGTCTTCTGGCCGCGACTGCCGTTCCTGCTCACGCGCAACGCGTCTCCAAGGTCTCCGGCAAGGCCCTCGGCAATATGTGCTCGGCCAGCAAGTCCACCGCTCTGTGCGATGCTTACCTCGCTGGGGTGATGGACAGCGAAGTCTGGGCCAAGAAATACGACAGCTACGCGGATGATGCTGGTGCTCCAGTCGCGTTCTGCGTTCCGACGGGTGAGACCACTACGCAGGTTCGCGGCAAACTGATTTCATGGCTGCACGCTCACACTGATGCTCTGACGCAGCCGGGTGGCAAGGCCGTTTATCGCGCGCTGCACGAGGCTTATCCGTGCCACGCTGCTTCGGAGGGCCAGAAATGAAGGCAGGTATCGTCGTATTTCCCGGCACGAACCGGGAGCGCGACATGGTGCATGCCCTGAAGCTGGTTTCCGGTCAGGCCCCGAAAATGATCTGGCATCGTGAGACCTCTCTCGGTGATCTGGATCTCGTGGTTCTACCGGGTGGCTTCAGCTTCGGGGACTACCTGCGCAGTGGCGCCATGGCCGCTCATTCACCCATCATGCGCGAAGTCAAAGCCTTCGCAGAGAAGGGCGGTCACGTTCTGGGTGTCTGCAACGGTTTCCAGATCCTGGCGGAATCCCATCTTCTGCCGGGTGCACTGCTTCGGAATGCCGGTCTTCGCTTCCTGTCGCAGGACTGCCATCTGAAGGTCGAAAACGCGTCTTCCCCTTTCACTCAGGGCTGGTCTTCCGGTGATGTCTTCCGTGCACCCCTGGCGCATGGTGACGGCAATTATACAGCCTCTGACGAGACGCTTGCGCGCCTTGAAGGCGAGGGCCGGGTAGCCTTTCGCTACTGTGGCGCCAAAGGTGAGGTTTCGCATGATGACCGTCATGTGAACCCCAATGGCAGCGCTCGCTCTATCGCTGGTATTTTAAGCGAAAACGGCCGTGTCTGTGGCCTGATGCCGCATCCGGAAAACCTGACTGACCCGGAAATCGGTGACACTGATGGTGTGCCGCTCTTCAAAGGCCTTGTGGAGGCTCTCGTCGGATGAGTGTGACAATCGACGCCAAACTGGCTCAGTCCTTTGGTCTGACGGTCGAGGAATATGAGAAGGTCCTGACCATTATGGGCCGGACGCCAAGCTTTACGGAGCTGGGAATTTTCTCGGTGATGTGGTCGGAGCACTGCTCCTATAAATCGTCCCGCATCCACCTCAAGACGCTGCCAACCAAGGCACCATGGGTCATCCATGGGCCTGGTGAGAACGCGGGCGTGGTGGATATCGGCGAAGGTCTGGCAGCCGTCTTCAAGATGGAAAGCCACAACCATCCGTCTTTCATCGAGCCTTATCAGGGCGCTGCAACAGGCGTAGGCGGTATTCTGCGTGACGTGTTCACCATGGGCGCCCGTCCGGTTGCCAACCTGAATGCCCTGCGTTTCGGTGATCCGAAAACACCGGGAACGCGCCGGATTGTTGACGGTGTGGTTCGCGGCGTGGGTGGCTACGGCAACTGCGTTGGCGTTCCGACTGTGGGTGGCGAAGTCAACTTCCACAAGGCCTATGACGGCAATCCGCTCGTCAATGCCATGACGGTTGGCGTGGCCAAGCAGGACAAGATCTTCCTGTCTGCTGCTGCGGGTGTGGGCAATCCGGTCGTGTATGTCGGGTCCAAGACGGGCCGTGATGGCATTCATGGCGCCACCATGTCGTCCGCGGAGTTTGACGAAGAGGCCGCGTCCAAGCGTCCGACCGTGCAGGTTGGGGACCCGTTCATCGAGAAACTTCTGATTGAAGCCTGCCTCGAACTGATGGCAACCGATGCAATCGTCGCCATTCAGGACATGGGCGCTGCTGGCCTGACGTCTTCCGCCGTGGAAATGGCAGGCAAGGGTGGCGTTGGCATCGAGATGGATCTTGATGCGGTCCCGCAACGCGAACCCAACATGTCCGCCTATGAGATGATGCTGTCCGAGAGCCAGGAGCGGATGCTCATGGTCCTCAAGCCGGAAAGCACCGAACAGGCCCGCGCCATCTTCGAGAAGTGGGAGCTGGATTTCGCTGTTGTCGGGCATCTGACCGATACCGGACGCATCACGGTCAAGCACAAGGGCGTGATCGAAGCTGACATCGAGCTGGCACCGCTGGCCGATGAGGCTCCGATCTACAATCGTCCGACCGTGCCTCTCGAAAAGCCACGCTACATTCAGCCTCCGGCTGATCCTGTAGGGGTAGAGCATGCCCTTCTGACGCTGATCGGCTGCCCTGACCTGGCCTCTCGTGCATGGGTGTGGAACCAGTATGACGGTTCCGTGGGTGGCAACACAGCGCGTCGCCCTGGTGCAGCCGATGCTGCGGTTGTTCGCGTGGAAGGGTCCCGTCTGGGTCTGGCTCTGACGACGGACTGCACACCACGATATTGTCAGGCTGACCCGAAAGTAGGTGGCGCACAGGCTGTTGCTGAAGCATGGCGCAACATCACGGCAACAGGCGCCAAGCCGCTTGCCGTGACGGATAACCTGAACTTCGGCAACCCGGAACGCCCGGAAATCATGGCGCAGTTCGCAGAAGCCATCAAAGGTATGGGTGATGCCTGCCGCGCGCTCGACTTCCCGGTCGTGAGTGGCAACGTATCGCTTTATAACGAGACGCGCTCCCCGACGGGTCTGGCACAAGCTATTCTTCCGACGCCGGCCATTGGTGCCCTTGGCGTATTGGCAGATGCCTCACGTTCGATCGGGCTTGCGATGCCTGATGCACACGGCCTTGTCCTGATTGGTGAAATCCGTGGCGAACTGGGGCAGTCCCTGTGGCTGCGTGAAATCTGCCATCGGGAAGAGGGCGCACCACCGCATGTTGATCTCGTGGCCGAACGCCGGAATGGCGATTTCGTCCGTGGTCAGATCGAAGCAGGAGCCGTAACGGCCTGTCATGACATCGCGGACGGTGGACTTCTGGTCACGATTGCCGAGATGGTGATGGCAGGGAATGTCGGCTGCACGCTGAATCCGCCTCCATCCAATCTTCCGCTGCATGCGTTCTGGTTTGGTGAAGATCAGGCCTGCTACGTTGTCGCAACGCCAGATTCCCAGAAGCTTCTCGCTGCGGCTGAAAAAGCTCATGTTCCAGCACGCAAGCTGGGCCGTTCGGGCGGTACAGCATTGAACCTTGCTGACAGGATTTCCTTGGAGGCCAGCAGGCTGCGCAAGATCAACGCTGCCTTTTTCCCGAAATTCATGGGTGAGGAGGCCTGAGTTATGCCAATGAGTGCCGCTGAAATCGAACGTACGATTCTTGCTGCGATCCCGGATGCTGAAATTACAATCCAGGATCTTGCCGGAGATGGCGATCATTACGCCTGCACGGTTATCAGTGAAGCCTTTCAGGGGCTTTCCCGTGTACGCCAGCACAAACTGGTTTATGATGCATTCGGAAATCGAATGGGAACAGAGCTGCACGCAATGGCTCTCAAAACCCTGACCCCTTGAACTCCGGGGAAATCATTCCCTTCTGAAGTGACCGCCGACAGTGGGAGAGAGGTGTGACCTCTCTCTTCTGCCCATAAGAGGAAAAACCCAATGTCCGAGACCGTGTTCCAGCACATCCAGAACCTGATCGACGCAAACCCGGTCATGCTGTTCATGAAGGGTGACAAGCTCTTCCCACAATGCGGCTTTTCTGCGCGTGTCGTGCAGATCCTGACGCATCTTGGTGTTCCGTTCGAGACCTGCAACATTCTTGAAAGCGCTGAACTCCGTCAGGGCATCAAGGATTTCTCCCAGTGGCCGACCGTTCCTCAGCTCTACGTCAAGGGTGAGTTCGTTGGCGGCTGCGATATCGTCACGGACATGTACCAGAGCGGTGAACTTGAGACGCTGCTGACCGAAAAGGGAATCGCTACGGCGAACGCCTGATTTGTTAATTCCGGCCTGTAAAATGGCCGGAATTCAACTTTTTACAAGGTCTGCGACTGCCACAATTCAGCCATGTTGTGCCCAAAAATGGCAAGACCTTGATTTTTTCTAAAACTTACCCAAACGGGGTTGTCGAACTCTGCGTTTACGTCATACGGTAAACCCATCAGAACAGGGATGGGATCACGTCAATGGCGCGACAGTGGGCTGGCCGAATTGCTCTCGGCATTATGGGAATTGGTCTTTGCATGGGGGCCGGAAAAGCTCATGCCCGTGCAGCAATTACTGATTTTGAAGCCAGCAAGCTGACATTCGACGCGCTGACTGCAACACCAGTCTACCATCGCCCTGTCGTTCACTTTGCACGCCATCCTGCAAGCCATTCCATGGCATGGAGCGGACATCGCGCCGTGATCCGCAACGTGGCTTACCGTCCGCACGCCTCTGTTGCGACGACGGCTCATCGTCACACACGCAGCCGCCGCACCTGATTTCTATGTTAGGCGTAGCGCATCCATGATGCGTCGCGCCTGTCCTTCGCGATCGACGACAATAACGTCGAACCTCGTGTTAGGACGGCACCATTCGGGTTTGGTTTCCAGAACATAACCGAATGACGCCATCAGGCGTTCTGCCTGACGAGGAGCAAGAGCGTCTGCGCCGTCCCGAAGCGTAGCGCGGCTTTTGACTTCTACCCCAATAATCCAGTTTTCATCCGCGACAAGCAGATCAATTTCGCCATAGGGTGTCCTGAGCCTCTGAGCCAGAATGTCCAGCCCTGCCTCCACCATATGGCGCTTAGCGATCTCTTCGGCGTTCAGGCCTCCGTAATAAGCCTGGACGCCTTTCGCCCGACGGTTAATCAGCGCTCTTCTTTCAGAAGACGGGCAGCATCAATCGCAAAATACGTCAGGATGCCGTTACAGCCTGCGCGCTTGAAAGCAATCAGGCTTTCCATGATGGTGCGATCCCGATCCAGCCAGCCATTCTGGATGGCACCGGCCAGCATCGCATACTCACCAGACACCTGATAAGCGAAGGTCGGGACAGAGAAACGGTCACGAATACGGCGGATGATATCCAGATACGGCATGCCGGGCTTGACCATGATCATGTCCGCACCCTCACGAATATCCTGCTCAACCTCACGCAGAGCTTCGTCCGAATTGGCCGGATCCATCTGGTAGGTTTTCTTGTCCCCGGTCAGAAGGCCACCTGATCCCAGCGCATCACGAAATGGGCCGTAGAAGGCAGAAGCATACTTTGCGGTGTAAGCCATAATGCGAACAGTCTCGAAGCCGTTGGCATCAAGCGTCTCGCGAATTGCCTGCACACGCCCGTCCATCATGTCGGACGGCGCAATAATGTCGTTTCCGGCACGTGCCTGATTGAGCGCCTGCTGACGCAGGATTTCGACGGACTCGTCATTAAGGATACGACCATCCTTGATAACGCCGTCATGGCCATGATCCGTGTAAGGATCGAGCGCCACGTCACCAATGACACCAAGCTCAGGAAAGGCCTCCTTGATGACGCGGGACGCGCGGCACATCAGATTGTCCGGATTCAGGGCTTCAGTCCCTGTGGCATCACGCAGTTCGACTGGCGTGATCGGGAAAATGGCAACAGCCAGGATGCCAAGTTCAACAGCCGGGCGGACATGTTCCACGAGGTTGTCGAGGCTGACGCGCTCAACACCGGGCATGGAGGAGACTTTCTGCCGCTGGTTTTCGCCTTCACAAACGAAAATCGGCCAGATCAGGTCATCGACGTGCAGGCGATTTTCCTGAACCAGCCGACGTGTAAAGGCATCGTGGCGATTACGCCGCGGGCGGAAGAGGGGGAATGATGCGTTCGTCATGCCCCCAATCATGCGCCTATATTTTCTGTCTGGAAAGCAGGCTGTGACGTACTCCGTAACAGAAATAGATCCCCAGCCCGATCACGAGCCATACTACCAGCCGAACCCAGGTCAGCAGGTCCAGAGACACCATGACCGCACCGCAGGACAGCACGCCCAGAACCGGAATGATCGGCCCACCGGGCACACGGAAGAGACGTGGCGCCTGAGGCTCCCGCATCCGTAAGAGCGGAACGCCAACGCAGACAATGATGAACGCAAGCAGGGTTCCGATGGATGTCATGTTGCCCAGCTCACCGATGGGCAGCACTGCGGTCAGAACGCTTGTCAGGGCAGCAAAGCAGAGATGGGACGTCCAGGGTGTATGCGTGCGCGTGTTCAGCTTCGCGAAGACTTTCGGGAGCAGCCCGTCATGCGACATGGCCAGAAATACGCGCGCCTGACCCAAAAGAAGCCCGAACAGGACAGAGACATACCCTACCGTAATCCCCAGCTTCACAAGGCTGGCGAGCCAGGGCGCACCAGCAGCATCAATCGCCGTTGCAACCGGGCTTGGATCATTCGCCATGCCTTTATAGTTCACAACCCCCGTCAAAACCGCCGAGAACACAGCATAGACGACACCACAGATCAGCAGACTTCCGATAATGCCCACGGGAATATCCCGGGCCGGATTTTTGCTGTCCTGCGCGGTTGTGGAGACGATATCGAATCCCAGATAGGCAAAGAATGCCATCCCCGCGGCACGCATCACGCCAGAAAAGCCGAAATGCCCGAAGGTGCCGTCATTCGGCGGAATATAGGGATGATAATTGGCCAGCTTGATATGCGGGATGCAGAACACCAGCACCAACGCGATGACTGCCAGCTTTACCACCACGATGGCATTATTCACTGCGGCGGACTGACTGACACCCCGCATCAGCAGCGCCGTCACGATCCAGATGGCCAGAACAGCCGGGAAATTAAACCAGGCAGTGACGACTGACCCGTCAGCAAGGGTCACGGGTGTCATGGGTGTCGCTAGGAGCCGCGGATCAATCGTAATGCCCCACCCTGACAGCAGGGATGATACATAGCCCGACCAGCTTGAAGCTACAGCGGCCGCCCCCACCGTATATTCCAGCACAAGATCCCAGCCAATAATCCATGCGATCAGCTCGCCCATAGACGCATAAGCGTAGGAATAGGCAGACCCGCCAGACGGGATCATGCCAGCCAGTTCGCCGTAACAGAGGCCAGCAAATCCGCAGGCGAGGGCGGCAATAAGATAGGACAGCGTGACGGCAGGGCCTGCATTCTGGCCAGCCGCAACGCCTGTCAGCGAGAACAGGCCGGCACCGATGGTGACGCCGACCCCGAGTGCGATCAGGTGCCAGGGGCCAAGAACACGTTTCAGGCCTGTATTGTCAGACGCAGCGGAAGACACAGGCTTGGTCCGCCAGAGCGGATTGGTCATGAAAGATCCTCGTTGGAAACACGGATTGTTTTTGCCGCCGCGCGCATTCTGCGGTAGTGACGGGGCGAACTCACCCTGGAGAATGGACCACGATGTCGGAACACGCCAGCCAGTCCACGCTGAATCCTTTTTTCCACGCGCCTCTGAAAGAGGCTGATGCCGAAGTTGCCTCCATCCTGAACGACGAACTGACCCGTCAGCAGGATGGTATCGAGCTGATCGCGTCCGAAAACATGGCATCTTTTGCCGTGATGGAAGCGCAGGGCTCTGTTCTGACCAACAAGTACGCTGAAGGTCTTCCGGGCAAGCGCTACTATGGTGGCTGCGTGGACGTGGATCGCGTTGAAACCCTCGCCATCGAGCGCCTTAAAAAGCTGTTTGGCGCCGAATTTGCAAACGTGCAGCCGCATTCCGGCGCCAATGCCAATCAGGCCGCCTTCATGGCGATGGCAAAGCCAGGTGACACCATTCTGGGTCTGAGCCTCGCGGCTGGCGGACATCTGACCCACGGTGCCGCTCCGAACTATTCCGGCAAGTGGTTCAACGCCGTTCAGTATGGCGTACGCGCGCAGGACGGCCTGATCGATTACGATCAGATGGAAGAGCTGGCCCGTGAGCACAAGCCAAAGATCATTGTCGCAGGCAGCTCCGCCTATCCACGCGTAATCGACTTCCCACGCTTCCGGAAGATTGCTGACGAAGTTGGCGCTTATCTGATGGTGGACATGGCACATTTTGCCGGTCTGGTCGCGGCTGGCCTGTATCCGAGCCCGCTGCCATACGCTGATATCGTGACGTCCACGACGCACAAGACCCTTCGCGGCCCGCGCGGTGGCATCATCCTGACGAACAGCGCCGAGCTGGCAAAGAAGGTCAACTCTGCCGTGTTCCCAGGCCTTCAGGGCGGCCCGCTGATGCACGTCATTGCAGGCAAGGCCGTTGCTTTTGGTGAGGCGCTGAAGGAAGACTTCCGCGACTACCAGAAGCGCGTTGTGGCCAATGCGAAGGCGCTGGCCGACGAACTTCAACTGCGTGGCTTCGACATTGTGACAGGTGGCACGGACAGCCATCTCGTTCTCGTGGATCTGCGCCCCAAGAAAGTGACGGGTAAGCTTGCGGAAGAAATTCTGGAGCGCGCCGGCATCACGGCTAACAAGAACGCCATCCCGTTTGATCCGGAAAAGCCGTTCGTCACGTCTGGCATTCGTCTGGGCAGCCCTGCTGCAACGGCACGTGGGTTCGGCGAAGAAGAATTCCGCACCATTGCCCGCATGATGGACGAAGTTCTGACGGCGGCTCTGGAAGAGGGCGACGTCAATGACACGACCACACGTGTCCATGAAGAAGTGAAGGCGCTCTGCCGTCGCTTCCCGATCTATGATCGCGCTTCGGCCTAAGAGTTGAGGTGGACTGCGGTGCGTCTGGCCAGACGCACCGCAAGCTGCCCCTGTCTGGGGCACAAATTCGGGACGATCAGCAAACACTTGTCATAAGGTGTACAGATCAGATCATGCCCGTCCCGGGCAATAACGGTTCCCGCATTTGGAATGCAGGTATTGCCAATCCATGGCTCCACAAATCTGAAATCTGCACTCCGCGCCATGACGTTATCCGTCACGACAGCCATTTCCGCTGGCTGCTTTGTGTCCGTTCCACGCCCCTGAAAATGAATTCGCATCGCGTCTTTCAGAAAACGCTCGGAAATCCTGACCATCATGTCCACGGTCTCTGGCTGCCAGTGCAGACCGGCTTCCAGAAGACAGGCTCGGCCGGTTCCACCAATCGCCATGAACCGGGAATGCTCAATCAGCCGTGAACCGCCATGATGTCCGAGATCTGTCAGAACCAGCGCGGCCGGATCCTCTTCCGAGGCCAGGATACAGGCAAAGTCGCTGGAACGTCGACGTGGCGGAACGATAAAAACAGAATCGGACGGCCAGAGCGTGGAGTGAAGATCCAGCAGCAGGTCCGCTCGCTCAAGAAAAGGAAGAATTTCACGGGCCCGATCCAGTTCACTGGAGTGTTCATCACTTTTCAGTCGTGACGAATGCCACAGGCGATTCAGATCCTCGGTCAGGTAGCGGGACGTCATCGGAGCCGTCCGATCAAAGCGATCGAAAGCCTCCAGATTGGCAAGGATCAGTGTGAGCCGCCCGGTAAGGGGGACGGGATGACTTTGGCGCAGAATTTCCAGAGCATGGCCACCAGCATACTCGTTGCCATGCACCATACCCGTAATCACGAGATCCGGCCCGCTCTGACCAGAGTCAAAAATCTGGACGCCGGGAATGCCTGACGGAGGATTACGCCAGGCGGAAAGGTCGGGAGGGTCCAGGCAAACATTCAAAGGATAAGCCGGACGACCACATCCGGGCAGGTCTTCCGTCAGGCGAGGCTGGCGAATCCTGATCGGATGATGTCTCTGACCAGCCTTGCAACTCATGCCGTCCCGCTCACCCTCCGTGCAAAGTCCCGAAGCGCCTTTTCACAACGCTCCAGTTGCTCCCTGGCAACAAACTCATCGGGACGATGCGCCTGCGCGATGTCGCCCGGTCCGCAGACGATGCTGTTCATACCGCCCCGTTGATAGATGCCAGCTTCAGTGCCGTATGAAACCATGCCTGTCGTGTTTCGGCCAGTGATCTGACAGGTCAGATCTGTCAGCGGATGATCCATAGGCAAAGCGAGCGGCGGAAGATCTACAAGTTGGAGATAACTGATCCCGCCCTCGGGATTATCCTTTTTGAGATCCTTGTCCAAAGGCGCAAGAGTTTCCTTGAGTTTCTCAAACTCTTCAGCGCCTTCATCTCCCGGCACGTTCCGCCATTCCACATCAAACTGCGCATGCTCGGGAATGATATTGAGAATACTTCCCCCTGACGCCAGCCCGACCTGCATGGTGGTGTAGGGAGGCGTGAAACCTTCGATCCGGCGGCCCTCACGAGCAAACCGGTCTGCTTCATCAGCGCATAATGCAATGGCACGCCCCATGGCATGCAGCGCGTTTCGGCCACCTTCAGGAAGGGAGGAGTGGCCGGGTTTCCCGGTCAGCCGAACCCGCACGGCAAAACGCCCCTTGTGAGCAATCACCGGGCTCATCATGGTCGGCTCACCGACAATGCACAGCTCCGGCAACAGATCCGCACGACGAATATCTGCAATCAGAGACCGCGCGCCATCGCAGGTGATTTCCTCGTCACAGGTGAAAAGAAGATGAACTGGCTTGGGAAGTTCCATGGCCTTGAAGTCAGGGATGGCTGCCAACATACAGGCTACATAACCTTTCATGTCCGCTGCGCCACGCCCGTAAAGAAGACCATTTTCTTCACGCAGAACGAAGGGATCAGATGACCAGTCCTGCCCATCGACCGGAACACAATCCACATGCCCGGCGAATGCTATGCCACCGGCAGTCTGAGGGCCGATAATGGCATGCAAGTTCCATTTCCCGTTATCTCCCCCCGGATAGCGAACGAAAAAGACCTCTTGGGACGCGAGGTAGGATTCAATCCATTCGATGATCGGCAGGTTGGATCGGCTGCTCGTTGTATCAAACGATATCAATACCGAAAGAATCGTTTCTGCACTGAGGGGAATAGGGCGCTGATCCGTCATAGATTGCACTGTAAGCACGTTCCGCGCCCCTGATCATAGAGACTTTGAAGGATAGCAGCGTAGCAATGTGTCCGCCTGCAACATGTTGTAAAAAATAAGACACGAAAATTGTGGTTTTAATTTCTGACAGTGTTCGTCTGTTCCAAAAGACGCCTTGAAGGAATTTCTGTGAAGCGCAGTACGGGCCTATCGTTTTTTCACAAGGTGTGGCGAAAATTTCCCCAGCAACAGAGACGCTGCTTCTTTGCCTGGGCTACAGCAGGCATAACGCCCGGCGTCCGATCAAGTTACCCCCGACATGCGTCCGGCGTTATTGTTGCGGGCGAGTTCAGCCGAGGCTCCGGCATGGGGGAAGGTGCACGCCTTATGGTGGCGGCCCTTCGCAAGCTCGGCATCCTGTGTGCCACATGGGACATTGATACATGCCGCCTGGACGGAGAGGCTGTCGGTCCGGGCGCACCACTGATCATGCATGTCAACGCGCCCATGCTTCCCGCTGCATTGCTCAGAATGCCGCGTACGCTCAAAATCGAACGGAAAGTCATCGGCTACTGGGCCTGGGAACTCCCGGTTGTGCCAGACACATGGAGACATGCACGACGGCATGTTCATGAAATCTGGGCGCCGTCCCGCTTTACTGCTGATGCTCTGATCCCCTTGGGACGTCCCGTACGCGTCGTGGAACACCCCGTCGGACTGGCAGACCAGACCCCATCCGCGCGCGATCGTACGTCTTTCGGACTCCCAGAAAAGGCTGTCATTGTTCTGGTCTCTTTCAATCTGGCATCGAGCATGGTGCGCAAAAACCCGATCGATACGATTCTGGCATTCCGCGAAGCGTTTGGTGACAGCGAGGACCGCCTTTTGCTTCTGAAGATCGGCCATACGGAAAATTATCCCGAAGACATGGTTGCCATCCGGGACACCGTTGGAAATGCCACCAATATCCGCATAGATATGCACCATTACAGCGGTGCCGATCGACTGGCCCTGATGGGCTGCTGCGACATCGTGCTGTCCCTGCATCGCAGCGAGGGATTTGGCCTTGTTGTGGCCGAGGCGATGGCTCTGGGGCGATGTGTGATCGCGACCAACTGGTCTGCCACAGCCGAATTCATGGACAGCACCTGCGGGCTCCCTGTTGCTTATAGCCTCGTGCCTGCTCATGACCCGAGAGGCGTTCTGGAAATGCCCCAGACATGCTGGGCGCTTCCGGACAGGCACGCAGCCGTGCAGGTCCTTCGTCTGGCAGCAGACAATCCTGATCTTCGGAAACGGTTGGGCAAAGCCGGTCAGGACCGCATTGCAGAACATCTTCACGGGGCGAGCCTTCTGAACGCCATTAACGCCGCAGGAGTTGAAACGTGGCGGTAAAGACTGTCCTCGTCTGGCAATGGGGAAAAAGAGGGGCAGGGCCGCGCATAGCGGTTGATCTCGCGAATGGGCTGGCATCCTTACCGGATGTCTGTGTACGGCTTTCGCTTTCGGAAGAGGCTGAAATTCTTCACAGCCACCACGCACCGCAAGATGCTCTGGTGTTCAAAACCTACAAGTCTGCCCTGGGGCTGTTTGGCAGGTTTCTACAGGCTCCGCTGATCATCACGCAGCTGTTCCTGTCGATGCTCCGTAACAGGCCAGACGTCGCAATCTGTGCAATGCCGGCCCCGCTTGATGTTCTGATGGCCCATGCCCTGCGGCGGGCAGGCGTAAAGGTCGTGACAATTGTTCATGATGCCCGAGCACATCCGGGAGACGGCTATCCGTTTCAGATGCTCCTGCAGAAAGCACTCATCAGTCAGTCATCCCTTCTGGTGACGTTCAGCCAGCACGTCGCCAATGTGTTGTCAGGAGACGCCATCTGTCGGGGGAAATCGGTTCTTTCTCTTTCGCATCCGCCTTTTGTAGGGACGGAAGCGCCGCCACCTTTCAGCCATGGAGGGAAACCAAGACTGCTGATGTTCGGGCGACTGCTCCCCTACAAGGGGCTCGATCTACTGGCAGATGCCCTTCCTCAGCTGGAATTTGCGATCGATTGCAGGATCATCGGCAAAGGGCCGCAAAGCCCGGAACTGCTTCGCCTTTCCGAAATACGGGATGTAACCGTCGAAAACAGATGGGTGCCGGAAGACGAACTGTCGCGGCTGATCGCCTGGGCAGATGTGCTGCTCCTGCCTTACCGGGAAGCATCCCAGAGCGGTGTAGGCGCAATGGCAGCCGCAGGGGGGCGATATGTGGTGGCAACCACTGTCGGCGGACTGTCTGAGCAGTTTTCCGCCAATCCTCAGGCTGTGCTCTGCGAGCCAGACGCACGCTCAATCGCGATAGCCATCATCCAGCTTCTGAACTCCCCGCCACCCATTGCTCCGGCTCCTGACAGCGCCGGGGCATGGCAGGAACTGGGGCAGAAAATCCTGAATGCAGCAAGCAATTAGGTATCGAGAGCGTCTTCCGTCGCAATGCGGATCCGGTAACCAATATGCTTCTCAATATCGCGAAGGGACAGACGCTCATCGATATTGATGAGCGAGAAAGCAGCCCCTTTCTTACCCGCACGAGCCGTCCGTCCAATGCGGTGCACGTAAGCTTCGGGTGTCTCAGGCATATCCATGTTGATCACGAGATCCACATCGGAAATATCCAGCCCGCGGGACGCAATGTCCGTCGTAACCAGAACCGGCACGCGTCCCTGACGGAACAGATCAAGCGCCTTGTTCCGCGCGCCCTGAGTACGGTCACCATGCAGAGTCTCAGACCTGATATTGTGCTTGCGCAGGATCCTCGCCAGCAAATCGACATTTGCCTTCGTACGGGTGAACACCATACTGCGGCCGGGAAAGCGTTGCAGGATACGTGCAACAGTCTCAGGCTTGTCTTCCTTTTCCACGAACATCGCACGCTGGCGGATCTTCTTGGGCGTAAAAGTCTCCGCAGCCACTTCGACGCGAACAGGATCACGCGTCACACGCTTGGCCAGATCCATAACTGGCTCAGGGAGCGTAGCGGAGCAGAAAACCGTCTGGGGCGGAACGTCCGGGAAGTAAGGCGTCAGAGCAGTCATGCTCTCCGAAAAATCTTCATCCAGAAGACGGTCAGCCTCATCCAGAACAAGATATGTCAGATATTCAAGAACCAGTTCGCCCTGCGTGACGAGGTCCAGCAAACGACCATGCGTTGCGACAACGATATCAACGCCATCGACAATGGAACGGACCTGCTGCTCACGTGATGTTCCGCCACAGATCACACGTGTCTTCAGGGAGAGGCGACGGCCGAGCTGGCGGCAGACCGCAGCTGTCTGGGCAGCCAGTTCACGGGTCGGCTCCAGAATCAGGGCACGCGGGCCATGGACACTCTCACCCTTGGACAGGATCTGAAGCATGGGGAGAACAAAAGCAGCCGTTTTGCCGCTTCCCGTCTGGGATGCGACAAGAACATCCCGACCCTTCAGCAAAGGCGGAATTGCCTGAACCTGAATCGTGCTGGGCCGCTTGTGTCCCACCTGTTCCAGCGTAGCCAGAAGAGGAGAGATCAGACCAAATGCGGCAAAGCCGTTAGGAGCGTCGGTCGAAGGTGTGTCAGTCGAGGGTGTTTCAGGCATCGTCATATGCGCTTCTTGCCAAATTTCTTCCGTTTCGGGAAATAGCTCTTTTTTAAGGAGGCCCGCCATGAAGGCGACAATCATCGCAGAAGACTTCGCCGGCATGCGAGCACAGGGGGCAGGCCTTGCCGAAAAGGCTGGTCTTGAGTGGGAGTTCCGCCCCGTCCTGATCCGCAAACCCTGGAACCATTTTCCTGCCCGCTACTGGCCGTCTCCTCTAAAGCGCATCGCGCCAATCAGCATTTCGCCCGACAGCCGGCTCATCATCAGCATTGGCGGAACGGGCGGGGTTGCCGGCGCGGCAGTTGCCAGACGGGAAGGGCTACCGGTCGTCCAGATCCAGAACCCCAGAACAGCACTGTCAAAGTTCGATCTCGTGATCGCAAATACCCATGATGGCATCACCGGCGAGAATGTTTTGATTTCTCGCAATGCGCTGCATCCCGTAACGCCGCAGAAACTGGATGTCGCACGCGCCACGTGGGAAGGCCGCCTGAAACAGGATGACAGACCCTTGCTGTCCATCCTGATCGGCGGAACGAATGGACGTTTTTCTCTTGGAGCCGCCGAAGCAGCAGAAATGGCTGATGGACTGATCGCTTTTGCCAGCCGCAATGGTATGCAGGCGGTGCTGACGCCATCCCGCAGGACGGATGCCGCCGCGCTTGCTGTCCTGAAGGAAAAGCTGATCCCGGCCGGAATACGGATTCTTGAAGGGCAGGGCAGCGATAACCCTTATCTCGGGATGCTGGCCTGTGCGGACGTCATTGCGGTCACGACAGATAGTGTTTCGATGATTTCGGAAGCTGCGGCCACGACCGCACCGGTCATGATCCTGCCGCTTCCCGGAAAGTCCACCCGGATTGGCAGGTTTGTCGAAACCCTTCAGGACGCCGGGCGTATCCGGCCCTTCAGCCTCGACCTTGAACCCTGGTCCGTCCACCCGCTTGACGACACCCCTACTGCGGCGAGAGAAATGCGCCAACGACTGAAGCTCTGAAAGGGCCCTCTATGCTCGATATCCGCACGTTCGGTCCACAGGGTGGCAATGTGCTCTACAAGGCGCTGGCCCACCCGCTTGCCGCCGAAGCGCTGACGCGTATGGAGCAGGACTTCGCCGGGCAGAGTATCGCTCTTTATGATCCGGAAGATACGGTCCGGACGCTGGTGGCCCTTTATCCCGGCCTGCGCCCCTCCGTCGTTCTGGTTCACGATACGGAACAGGTCGGCCAGCCGGACGGGTTTGGCGGTGAGCGGAAAGCCCTCGTGGACCTGCCACATGTGGATGCGGACATTATCCTTGCGCTGTCTTTCGACGACGCAAAAATGCGGGGCCGCCTAGCGTCGCTTCTAAACGGTCGTGACCTTTATACCCTCGCTCCCGCACGCCTGCCGGACGACATGATCGTTCGTGGCCGGCCATATCTCGACAAGCTCAATTTCGCGACAAATTTCGCATTTTTCCGCGATGACGACCGCTTTTCCACGCGGATCGTGACAGCAAACTACTGGTCCAATTATGGGACACAGAACCTGCGATACTGGCTGCGTCTCTATGACGGAACAGGTCAGATCATCGCCCAGTGGGAACAGCCGGTTGAACATGCAGGCGCTGGCATCACCATCGACAGTGCGGATGTCCGCAAGCGCTTCGGTTTGCCTGCTTTCATGGGGCAGCTATTCATTCACGTCATCGGTGCCCGCGGACATGACGTCGTGAAATATGCGCTCGACATGTGGGGCAAGAACGGCGATCCGAGCCTCTCCGTCACACATGATGCCAACGCCTGGCCATCCGTGCGGTATGCGACACTTCCTGCTCCCGAAGCCGATGAAACCCTGACGGTCTGGGTTCAGAACAGCCACGCCACGACCATTCCGGCGGGTGCCATTACGTTCAATCCAATGGGCGTGGACGATCATCGGAGCGTAGATCATGCGATCGGGCCATTTGAGACAGTGGCCGTCAATGTCGGAGCCCTTTTCCCGGATCTGGCTTGGCCATCCCAGCTTGAAATGCGTTCAGGCCGTCATCTGGTACGGCCTCGCTATGAAATTGAGCAGCGTGGCCGGACGCGTATTGCTCATCTGAACGTTGAGCGGGACAATATTCGCCCAGACCCGGCTATCCGGAACTTCGCCCCATCGCTGGGCCGGGGATTCCTTCTACCATTCCCCATTCTGGACCCGGCAAAGTTCGAGAGCTTCGTTCAACCCAACCCAATGTCCGAAGCTCTGGAAACACTGCCTGTCCGGCTGGATATTTTCGACGAAACCGGTCAGCCCGTCGGCTCGCATTTCCTCGGCAATCTACCCCGCGATCATTCTACGGCGATTGCCCTTCATGACCTGACCGATCGTCCAGGCCACGCAGATCTTGTCTATGATTTCCGTGATGGCGGGGAGGCTGACGGCTGGCTTCACGCCCTGATGCGCTATCGCAACCGCAATACGGATCATGCCGCCGAAACCAGCTTTGGCGCCCACATCTTCAACACACTAATGACGTGGCGTTCCGAGCCACAGTCCTATTCCGGGCCACCGCCGGGCCTGACGACCCGACTGTTCCTCAAGCTCGGCCATGATGCACTGCGGAGTTTCTGCTGCCTGATTCATCCAGCCTCCATCGAAGGCACAAGCCCATCCGAGACGGTATTGCTGCTCTATGCCGCAGATGGGCATCTCATCGCTGAGACCACCATTCACATCCAGCCATCAGGCTCCTTCATGGTGCGTCCACACGAACTTTTCGAAGGCGCGCATCTGGAGCAGGCCGGTGTTGGCGGATATGTTCTGATCCGCGATCTGACGTGCAGATTGTTCGGCTATCACGGTCTCGAAAACGACGAGGGCGGCTTCTCCCTCGATCACATGTTCGGGTTCTGAACCAGCACCGTCCGCCGGAACCGGGAGGCCACTTCCCGGTCCAGCAGGAAGGCAACCGGGCGGGAGAAGAAACGGGACACGACTTCTCCCAGCCCCCAGATCAGCACCAGACAGATCGGATAGACGATCCAGCCCATGCTTTGTGGCCAATGGTTGTGTTTCCAGATCCGCACAGCGGCCATGACAACGAACATGTGGGTCAGATAGATTTCATAGGACAACTGCCCTATCCGGCGGACCCACCAGCTTCCTGAGCCTCCTTCAAAAGACCGCCAGCCGCAGGCCAGAACCAGCATGGCGATGCCGGCGTAGAAGATGGCGATCAGACCATTCGGCAGCAGGTGCCACAAGGACATCGGGCCCCCCATCTCCGCCAACATCATCAGTAAGCCGACAGCCCCCATGACAACCGGCCAGTGCCCTCGAGGCCGATAGTTGGCAGCGACGATTGCCATGAGCACACCCATTGCAATGGTTCCGACGCCAGTCAACGTCGCCTGTTCTCGCCAGATTTCGTTACCATGCAATGTTGCACGGTAGATCGGCGCGGTAATGGCGAGAGCAACAAGGAGCCCCACCCGAATGCGACTGTTCAGGCGACAGAAGAACGGGAAGAACAGATAGAACAACTCTTCAATCGAGAGCGACCAAAGCACGGTCCAGCCTGCCACGCTCCAGCCATGCCGTGCCTGCCAGACATTAAAGTACAGACCGAACGCAGCCATTGCCGCACCGGAAAAGGTCTGACCCGGCTTAACGAAGCGATAGTCCTCGAAACCGATATAATCAAGCAGCCCCAACACTGTGACCAGCGCCACAAGGCATGGCAGAATACGTGCGGCTCGATGAGCAATAAAGGGCAGGGGCTGGATCTGATCCAGCGACCCAAATCTCTGAATGACGCGCGATGCAATAAGGAAGCCCGACAGCACAAAAAAGATGCTGACAGCCTCACCACCATTATAATTCATGCCGACCAAAAGCCAGTGCGGCAGAACATTCCCTAGTACCGTATGAGCAAGGGGAATACGGATCCCGAGATGGTTGCCAAGCACGAGAAGGATTGCAGCACCGCGCATACAATCCAGAGCCGCATTCCGTTTCATTGCCATCCCCTGTCAGACAAAGTGTTTCTGAAGACGCAATGAGTTCAAAGAAAGGCGAGGGGATGGCGAAAAAAGCGTCTTGTCAGGGAGTTGGCCCACTGATAAAAGCCCGTCCATCGAATGGGCGCGTAGCTCAGCGGTAGAGCACTCCCTTCACACGGGAGGGGTCACAGGTTCAATCCCTGTCGTGCCCACCATTCGATCTTCCTGAAAATCTACAGCACTCTTCCAGAAATCCCAATTTCCGAGCTGTATCAATAGAAAACTTCAGGCCTTAAGTTGCTATAGATACAGAAATGTCTGTGGGCTGCATTATTACATATATTTGCAGACGCCCGCACAGAGGGCTCTTTTTAGGTATTTTTCTGCGTCTCTACGAGCTCGTTTCTTTTTGTTTCAATATTGCCATGATCTTACTGTTTCAATCCTGCGTTACGAACAGCAGGAGGGATATATGAACAAAATCATTAAAATTGGCACAGGCATCAGTCTGGCCCTCGCTCTGTCCGCATGCTGGGGGCCTGGTCCCGATGGTATGGGGCGCGGTGGACATCACGGTCATCATGGTGGTGGCCAGGGTGGCCCAGGCGGTTATAGCCAAGGTGGTGGCAGAGGCGGCGGCCCAGGCGGCAATATGGGCGGCATGGGCAACGGCGGCCCTGGAGGGAGAATGTGATTTGGGAACCCGGCTCAGGCCGGGTTTTCTTTTGCCTTGCCAGTAAGCGGTTCCGAGAATCGTAGCTTGCGTAGTCACGCCTTCTCAAACACCCGATCGCGGCATGTCAAAAGCAGCTTCAAGCAAGGCTGAGATGGCATTCTTGAAACAATATTTTCCTCTGATGAAAGAGGCTGGGCAGTGAGACCTAGCTGAACTATCTGGCTCGAATTCCCATAAATCTGCTCCACTGCGACAGACGGGAATTTTCTGATGAACGGCTGGATTTTCCGAATATGACTTCGCCATACGGGCCTGGCCTGCGCCATTCTCACGCAGAAGATGTCTACGCCTTTCTGATCGGCTGTTCCCTGATTGTCATGGGCCTGATGTGTCTTCACAAAGCAGGCCTGGTCACAGGGGGCGTGGCGGGCATTGCCCTGCTGCTGTCTTACCTGGTGCCCCTGACGCCCGGAAATCTTTTCACACTCATCAACATTCCATTTCTTCTGTTTGCCATCAGAGCGATGGGACCGCAGTTCGCGCTCAAGACAACCATTGCGAGCTTCGGCATCACGGCATTCGCCAGCGTGCTTCCAAGCGTTATGAACCTGTCATACGTTGAGCCGCTCTTTGCGGCCCTGTTCGGAGGGACAGTCATCGGCATGGGCATTCTGTCTCTGGCACGTCATCAGGCAGGCGTAGGTGGAACGGGCGTCATGACCCTCTGGCTCCAGAAAAGTCGGGGGATCAATGCAGGACGGGTCCAGATCATGATTGATGCTGCCATTGTGGCAACATCTGCTTTCTTCCTTCCCTGGGAAAAAGCATTGCTCTCCGCCCTTAGCGCTTTGGCCATGAGCAGCGTTCTGATGGTGTTTCACAGGCCGGGCCGTTATATTGGGCACTAGGCCGGAAACAATCGTCCTTAAAGGACTGCGGACGGATTCATTTTGCCTTGCCCGGACAAGAATGGCGAAAGTTCAACCCGATTTCGTCCGTTAGCCTTTGCCTGATAGAGAGCCGCGTCCGCCTGCGCCAAAAGAACACGAAGTCTCACATCATCCGCAAACGGATGGTATGCCAAACCGATGCTAACCGTCATCTGAATGAAAATGTCTTCATTCAGCGGAATGGATATTTTCTCGACAGCGAGCCTGATCTTTTCAGCAAAACAAACCGCCTCTTCCAAGGTCAGACCCGATAGGGTGAGAGCAAACTCTTCTCCTCCAAGACGCCCACAGATCTGCCCCTCCGAGAGGAGGCTAGACATCGCCTCTGCAACCGCCACCAGAGCACTGTCACCAATAAAATGCCCGTACGTGTCATTGATCCTTTTGAAGTGATCAATATCCAGCATGAGAATGGCAATACTTGGCGTATGACCCTGTTTTCCATTCTCAATAAAAGACAGGCTCTGCTCCAGATACGCCTGCCGGCTCAGAACTTTCGTCAGACTATCCCATGTAACTGACTGGTTAAGACGCTCTACAAGAGCTCGCTGCGTTGTCATAATGGCGGTTACGGTCAATGGTCCCAGAACCAGAAAAGATAACCCCAGGCGAAAAGAGACAATCACGCCTGTCCGCTGGTTCATCTGGTCAAAATGCAGAATTCCCGTTTCGACCATACCCATGACTGTTGCATTGAAAACAAGCACAATGAGACAAAGCGGCAGAACCGTATAGCTCAAGGCACACCACAAAAGTGCAGGAACCGGAAACGCTATGGCGCCAGGACCACCCGTAATGGCGGCAAGGCCCACTGAGGCGGCCAGGCTGCCTGCAGGGGCAATATTCACCTTCCAGATATTAAAAATACTGCGCCAGTGAGAGAGACGCTGTTTGGAAAACCATTCCCAGCCGGCAAAACACACAGGCAGAAGAACAAGATGTCGATTGAGTTCACTGCTGAACCACAGGATGAAGCGGCTCCACGCCGTACTCCCGGGAATGGGCTTGGAAAGACCCGTTCCGACCAAGGCAGATGCTCCCGCCGCACCACTACAGATAAGCAGAAGGTAAAGAACAGACTTAGGACCGATAAGCCCTTCATTGTCCCGCTTCAAAGCCTTGAAGAGTATATAGCCGACACCCACACCCGCCAGATTGGCAGCTCCAAGCCAGACATTGATTATAAGGGTGTCATTCATCACCCAGCCTGCCAGAAAATAGCCGGTACAGGCCCCAAGCCAGCCAGACGCTCTGGCAAATCGGGAATAGGTAATCATGAGCCAGAGAAGCAGGGCATTAGCAGGCCATATCTGCGCAAGCTGACCAAAGTGTCTGGAATAAATGCCTGTTACTGCTGCAAAAAACACAACCCCCGCAACGACAAGTGCAGGAAAGTAATTTTTTGCGATACGGGAAAACATATGATTCCGGATTATTCCTGGGATGGCGAGTAACAGACCCAGTAAAATCTGCCTCAGTAACTTGCTCTAAAACCTTAAAATATTAACAAATCCTGAATAAGGATTCTCTCGTGCTTTATGGTAATTCAAGACGAAACAAAGACCTAAGAAGTAAATCGTAACAAACAGTGCATAATTTCATAAGGCCTGTATAGCCAGATGCAAAGACATATTCCGTTTTCTTTTGCTCCACCTAATCAGGAGCTGACTGAACGGATACATATCACTCCAAATGTAATCAAGAAAATGTGAGCGTCGTAAACCTGTTTTTGCCACGGCAACGTCAAACTCCCTGCGTTTCCTACAGCACCTCTAAAGCTCAAAACGGGCAAAAAGGAGACGGCCTTGCAGAAACATGTCCAGGACTTCCATTCTTCCATCCGGGCATTCCAGGATGGGAAACCACTGGAAACGGATATTTCTGCACGACTGGACCGACTACCCTGGTCCCGGTTCCATATGCTCATCGTCATTGCTCTGGGCATCACCTGGGTCCTTGACGGGCTTGAAGTAACCGTTGTTGGCTCACTCGGACCCTCACTCCAAAGAGCAGATACTCTTCACCTCAGCGCAGAAGGAGTAGGTCTTGCATCTTCTGCCTATGTGACAGGCGCCGTACTCGGTGCTCTTGTCTTCGGGTGGATGACTGATCGCCTGGGACGCAAACAGATCTTCTTCCTTACCCTTGGATTGTATGTGCTCGGTGTGGGTGCGTCTGCCTGTGCGTGGGGTACAGTCAGTTTTGCTCTGTCCCGTATGGTGACTGGCCTTGGCATCGGGGGAGAATATGCTGCGATCAACTCTGCCATTGATGAGCTTGTACCCGCGCGTCTACGTGGCCGCGTGGATCTCATGGTCAATGGAACATTCTGGGCAGGAGCCGCCCTCGGGGCTTTAGGGTCTATTGCTCTTCTGAACAACAGCCTTCTTCCTGTTTCCATAGCGTGGCGGGTATCCTTCGCCATCGGAGCCATGCTGGGTATTGTCATTCTTTTCCTGCGGGCATTTGTTCCTGAAAGTCCCCGCTGGCTGATGACACATGGTCGCATACAGGAGGCAAACGCTATCGTTTCGAGAATGGAGGCCCATTCCCCAGGGCTGGAGAGCAACAGCGTACTTCCGAAAGTCCTCATCTATCCGGCAGGTGTTTTCATGCCGTTGGATATGATCCGGATCATGCTACAGGATTATCGGGGCAGAACGTTTTATGTTCTCGTCCTGATGATCGCGCAGGCGTTTCTCTATAATGCGGTCTTCTTCACCTATGGCATGGTTCTGACCAACTACCTCTCCGTACCTACGGGGCATGTCGGCTGGTATATCCTGCCTCTGGCGCTTGGAAACCTTCTGGGGCCCTTCCTCCTGGCACGCTGGTTCGACACGATCGGGCGCCGTCGCATGATTGGAACCAGCTACGCAATCTCGGGGGTGCTCATGATTGTCGTCGCCTTGGCCATGCACGCCCATATGCTGACTGCGCTAACCCAAACACTGGGCTGGAGTGCAGTGTTCTTTTTCGCCTCAGCCGCAGCGTCTTCTGCCTACCTGACTGCCAGCGAGCTTTTCCCGCTGGAAATGCGCGCTTTCGCTATCGCCGTTTTCTATGCCTTGGGTACACTCTTCGGAGGAGCGGCGGCACCAGTCCTCTTTGGATACCTGATCGAGACGGGCAACATTGATTCCGTCGTGGCAGGTTATGCGTTTGCAGCGGTTCTCATGCTCGGCGCAAGTATTGTCGCCTGGATCTTTGGCATCGATGCCGAGAACAAATCCCTTGAAGAAGTGGCTCCGCCACTGTCGAGCTTTCGATCAAACTGACAACAGAGGGCTGTCACCATCCTCCGGCCGGGCTGCCTGGAGACGAATTTCGCAGCCCGTTTCTCACCCCCGAACCTGCGCCAAAGCCGGAGCTCATCGACATGGAGCCGTGCACTTTTCCGCTCTTTGAAAGGGTCGAGAAATCGTTTGCTCCCGAATGATCGCCTTTGACTGGCCTCAAAAGATCTGCCCGAGTGTCTGGCCTCTTGTGATCCGCACAGGCAGACAGACCCAGTATCGCAACCAGCATCAAACCGTAAGAACGCACCCCAAAATCCTCCATGCAAAAGCAAGGACCTGTTTTTAACAGAATGGATGAGGCGCCTTAACGGCCCAGACGCTCGGAGAGACGTTTTGCCGCCTTTCGAAACGCTTCATAAAAGTCGGCATCGACTGAAATTTCGCCACCGGAAAATCCAATGAACCCGTCAATCATGCCATTCTGATACAGACCTTCGGAGTGAGCCAGCATCCCATCCGGGTCTTCCATGCTACCCGAGGCCGGGGCTCCATCTTCACTCCGGGCCCGTAGAGGTTCCCGCCAGGCATCGCGCCAATACGCTTCGACTTTTTCAGGATAGAGGCGTCCATCCACGGTGTAGCCCTCCATAGGCTTACCCAGGCCGTGCATGTAGCCAATTTCAACCGCAGTGCCGGGGTCCATGTCAGCCGAACGGCGGAAAGGGTCGACGCAGAACAATCCTGCCTCACACTGATCCATCAGTTCCCGATCTGCACGAACGAACGCCAGAATAGTGTCACGCCCTGGCGGCATGAGCTTCGCCTCTGCCTGCCCATCAAATGGAGCAACCCCCTCAAGCCCGACCTCAGCACAAATGACCTTCAGGCGATCAAAGAGAGCCAAGGCGTTCGGGCGAAAGACCAGATCACCAGCCAGATAAACGGAAGGAAGTTTTGCCTGCATAAGACCGGCCCTTACCATGCCAGCGTCGCAGGCAAAACATCTTCTTTCAAACCTGAGTTTCGCGCTCAAGCATCCTGAATATCACGGAGTGCCGGATAGATACGACGATAACGGCTATAAGCCTTTTTGTAGGCAACCTGCAGTTCCGGGTCAGGATCAGTGGCGGAAATCCGCTCAGGCGCCGTGCACACGCTCTCCACGCTTTCACCCGTTGCCGCAATTCGGGCCAAACGTGCGGCACCAAACGCACCTCCATGTTCCCCATGCGCAAGACTATGCAGCCGCAATCCGAGAACTGAAGCAAGAACGGAGATCCAGAACGGACTACGCGATCCGCCGCCAATCACATCCGCCTCCGTGATCAAGGAGCCAGAAGCAATCAGTCCTTCCAGAGCATCACGGAAAGAAAACGCCACACCTTCAAGAACAGCCTGCGTCAGTTCCGCGCGGCTCGTATCGTGAGACAACCCGATAAATCCGCCCCGAATGGTTCCGTCATTGTGAGGCGTTCTTTCACCCGACAGATAGGGAGCAAAAAGCACTGACGAAGGACGGGCAGGGCGCTCTGGCAGTTCGGCCAAAAGTTCACGCTCTGTCACGCCACATACCTTTGCCCACCACGCGAGGGATGCTGCTGCAGAAAGCGTAACCCCCATCTGATGCCAGGTTTTCGGTACAGCATGGCAAAAAGCATGAATGGCGGACTGATGTTCAGCCCTGAACTCATTCGTCGTCACCCAAACAACGCCAGACGTTCCCAGAGAAATAAAGGCATCGCCGTTGCGGATTGCCCCCAGCCCCACTGCTCCGGCCGCGTTGTCTCCAGCACTTCCAGCAAAAACAGGCGGGGACGCCATGCCCCAACGGTTTGTAAGGTTTTTACTCAGATACCCGGCGGGAGCCGTACCTTCACAGAGCGCAGGCATGTTCGCCAGCGTCAGACCGGTCGCCTTCAATGCTTCAGCCGACCATGCGCGTTTTCCGACATCGAGCCAGAGCGTGCCGGATGCGTCCGACATGTCCTCGATCATCTCGCCAGTCATCCGATAGCGTAGCCATGCTTTCGGAAGCAGAACATGCCTGATCCGTGCGAAAATTTCAGGCTCGTGCCGGGCAATCCAAAGGAGCTTTGGAGCGGTAAAGCCCGGCATGGCAATATTGCCTGTCACTTCGCGACTGAGCGGAAACCGCTCTTCAAAAAGCGCGCATTCCGCTTCTGCACGGGTGTCATTCCAGAGAATGCAGGGCCGCAGAACATGCCCCGACGTGTCTACCAGAACCGCGCCGTGCTGCTGGCCAGAGAGACCAATGCCCCGGATCGCTGCGACAGCTTCAGGGTGCTGACTTTGCAGCACGTCAATGGCGCGACAGGTTGCTTTCCACCAGTCCTCCGGATCCTGCTCGCTCCATCCCGCATGAGGTCGGCTAACCGTAAGGCTTTCCGTGTGGGACGCGACTTCCCGCTGGTTTTCATCCACCAGCAGAGCCTTGATTCCGGATGTCCCAACGTCAATTCCCAGAAACATGCACTTGTCCAAACTCAGATTCAAAACCATCACCTTAGGGCACATTTCCCAAAAGCACTCACCGCAAATTTAAGTGACTATTCCAGCGGACAAAAGGCCATAAAAAAGCCATCAGGACAGTGATGAGACCTGTGATGAAATCGCGGAATACAGGCGTTCTTCAGCAAAACACGCCAGTGTCTCCAGCAAGCCGGACATATCGTTCTGAACCTGCTGGAAACCCCGCGATGGCTGTAAGGTCGCTGCGTTCAGATAGCGTGAGCGACAGATCTCCAGTTGAAAGGCATGTATCCCTTCTGCTGGATGGCCATAATGACTTGTGATGTAACCACCTGCATAAGGGACATTCCGGCGAACCTCATATCCAAGTTGAAGCAGATAATGCTCCACAGCCTCTGTAAGATCCGGAGAGCAGGATTTTCCATGCACATCTCCAATCACCATATCGCATGCACGCGCCTGGGGAAGGCGAGGCATGGAGTGTGCTTCCAGCAAAATCACCACACCAAACTGCTGCCTCAACCCTTCCAACAACTGATTGAGGGCTTCATGATAGGGAAGCCATCCCAACTGCAACCGCCGATGAACCTCTTCCGCAGGAAGACAGTGAGTATAGATCGGGCGGCTTTGGGAAGCACATCGCGGAATGACACCAAATCCTGCTCTGACTTTCGCACTTCGCAATAACCCTTCATTCAAAAGGGCGGGGCGAAACATACCTGAGTCCAGTTCCCGGCAATCCCTGTTCACATCGCACCAGACGCGCGGAAATTCTGTTGTAAGCAACGTCCCTCCCATTTCGGGAGCGCGCTCAAACAGTCGATCAACAAACCTGTCTTCCGTCTGTTGAAGCTCCCTTAAAGACAGCCGGGTCGTCTCCAGAAAATCAGGAAAATATTTTTCTCCGGAATGAGGAGAAGAAACCACGATCGGGACGGCGGTTTTCTGAGGTTTTTTAATGATAACAGCAGGATAGGGGGAAAGGGTCGTCATAACCTCAATGCATTTTTTTCATTTTGGGGGGTTGTCACCCCGAGCTGATACAGCTAAACACCGCCTCACCGGATCGGGGGCGCATAGCTCAGCGGTAGAGCACTACCTTGACATGGTAGGGGTCACAGGTTCAATCCCTGTTGCGCCCACCACCCGATCCGGTCAGAATTTCCCTAAGAAATCTTAGTCAATCAAGCGACTTCGACCTTGCGTATCATCGGTCATCGCTGTGAGCAGGCTGCCGCTAAGTGTCGTTTTCGACCGAATAGTGTCGCGACTCACCGGTAAAATCCGTGCAGAAATTGAGTTCTGCCCGAATTGTTTCTCGCTTGCACGGGATTTGATGCGTGCCGTAGGATTCTTGGGCTGCAACAGCGTGGATGGAGATGCGACTGTGGGGTGCCTTCCTAAGCCTTAAAACATTAAGGTAGTAGGCCAAGCATCTTGCGAGAGATGTATGCCTGTTGACCCAAAGCCGGATGCGGAGAGGGGGAAGGCAGCCGGTGAGAAATCACCCACTTCTGCATCCGTTCCATCAAGCCGCGCCAGCACGCCATCCTCAGGCGCAGACTTGTTTGCCTGAGCCTGCGCCATCGCTTTGACCTTCTCAGTGATTACCTTTGCGCTATCAGTCGCGGCCTCTGCCATGGTTACGGACGCGTTTTTTTCCGGGCCGGTACGAGAACCAGATCAGCCAGGCCAACAAAGGTGAGAGCAATGACGCCCCCGCCGATGTAAACGTGCTGGCTCAAGCAGTCGCAACCGTTTCGGTTTTTCCCTCCAGCACCGTGACGAGGGAAGCGATATTGCCAGCCAGACCGACGAGAGCTGCCTGGACTTCTACCGTATCGCAGTTCCTTAAACGGCTTACCGACAGGCTTTTTGCGCTGTTGTATCAGCACTGTCCTTCATAGGCCAAACCTATCATCCGGCCCCGACCAGCACAAGCACAAGCACAAGCACAAGCACAAGCACAAGCACAAG